>JAXLTH010000024.1:0-52629 GCA_046330155.1 Fimbriimonadales bacterium
CCCATGCCCATGAAGGCCAACGAAGCCGACCTTGGCGTGGAGCGGGCGGCCGCCTTGCTGCACCGCATCATCCTGCGAGAAGAGCGAAGCGGCGGCAACTAGCCTTTCACTCTGCATCGAGCCCAAAGGGCTGAGGCGTTTCGCCTCAGCCCTTTGCTTTGGGCAAGGCTTGCCGTCGGAAATCGCCGGGCACTTTGGGCGAGAGGTCGGCGTTCGTCACGGGCAAGATCTTGAACGAGCGGTCGCTGGAAGCCAGCACCTGGCCCTTGCTGTCCCGATTCTCCAAGCTCAGCCGCGCGAAGTAGCCGTCGGCTTTGCGAATCAGCGCGGTCACCCGCACACCCTTCGCCGAGCCTTCCACCGCCGTCACCGGCGTGCCGTCCACCACCAGCTCGCCCACGGCGCGAACCGTCAAATCCGGGCTGAACGCCCGTCGAGCCGGGTTCTGGCGAGCGGCGATCTGCGAAAGGGAAGGTAAGAGTGGCGCGCCCAGGCGGCTGAGCTTGGTCGCCAGCGCACCCGCCGCGCACGCGCCGGTGTACACCACGCGCTTCCCGCTGTCCACCACGGTCAGCGACTTCCCGTCGGCTGCCCAATCGAACCCGCCACCGATCTGCCTAAGCCGCGAGCCGCTCAAGAACGCGCGGTAAGCCACGCCGTCTTCGGTCACCTCGTAGCCCAGCTTCGCTACCCGGTCGTAAGCCCGAAACGCCGACTCGACCGCCCGGCGGGCGTCGGCGGACTCGAACTTGGGCGAGCCGTGACGCTCGACCAGCGCATCCACTTTCACCGCGCTCTTGCTCAGGCTGATCGTGGGGGCGGCGGCGGGAGACGAATACTTGAACGTCCAGACGATCGGAGCGCTCGCCCCCTCCAGGCGCATCGTTTTCAGCATCCCGTTCGGTTGCATCGCTAGGGTAATCGAGCCCTTGCTGCCGCCCGCGATGCGGACGGTGTTTGCCGAGACGACCTTCGCGCCCCGTCCCTGAAGCCCCTTGAAGAAGGCGTGGGCTTGGTCGGCGCCCAGATGCAGCGAGACCACCGCGTCCACCGCGCCGATCGCCTCCGTGAACCGCTCGGTAAGCGACTTTGAGTTCAAACGTCGCGAGACGTACTGGCCCACCTCGGGGTCGTAAGCGGTGAACGCCGAACCGTTCACCAAGAACTGGCGATATGTCGGCGCGAGGTCGCGCCGCGCCGGCTCCCAAACGTCTAAACGCGCGACCTCGGGCTGGCGCACGACAACGCGATAGCGCGCCACGCTAATGTTGGGCCGGATCGAGACGTCGGCGCGAACCAGGCTGGCGTAGGCGGATTCGGCGCGCCGCAAGAGCGCGTCGGCGGGGTTCGTTTGGGTCAGAAGGAGCGGGGTGATCATGGTTTGCCCAGCCCGGCGGGGGGGCGCATCTTGCCCAGGAAGCCCGCCAGGGCGATGATGGTGGCGGCGTAGGGAAGGCACATCCACACCTCGCGGGGAACCTCGACCCCCATGAAGTTGGTGCCCTGAAGCTGGATCTGGAGCGCCTGCAAGAAGCCGAACACCAGGCACGCCGCCATGGTGGGAATCGGCCGCCAGCCGCCGATGATGAGCGCGGCGAGGGCGATGAAGCCGCGGCCCGCCGTCATGCCGTCCGTAAAGAACCGCGCGTTCGAGACGATGAGCGCGCCCGAGAGGCCGCAGAAAACGCCCGTCCACAGCAGGCTGAAGAGGCGGATGCGGGGCGGGTTCAGCCCCATGACGCGAGCTTTCTCAGGGTCGCTGCCCGCCGCCCGCAGGCGGAGCCCAGGGCGCGTCCGCGCCACCGCCCACGCGACCAAGAGAGGCAAGCCCAGCGCCAAGATGTAATAGGCGGCGGTGGGCAGCTGGGGCACCTCGCCCGAGTGCGCGGGGTCGGTAAACCGCTTGTCCAAGAAGTTCGTCGCGCCCACCGCGAAGGCGTTCACCGCCATGCCGCTCACGATGTGGTCCACCTGGTAGCCCTGCGTCACCAGCCAGTGCCCCAAACTCAGCAATACGCTGCTGCCGATGCCCGCGAGAACGCCCAGCCAGGGGTTGTGGGTCGCGACGCCCACGATGCCCGTCACCGCGCACGACATCAGCATCTTGCCCTCGAGCGCGATGTTGATCACGCCCGAGCGCTCGCTCATGAAGCCACCCAGGGCGGCGAGGATCAGCGGGGCGCCCAGCGTGAGCGTGCTGGTCGCCAGAACCAGCCAGAACGTGCTATCCACTGCGCACCGCCCTGCGGTAGCGAACCGCCGCAAAGACCACGATGAGCAAGCCGAGCACGACCGACGTGATGCCCTTCGGCACGCCCTCGATGGTCAGGGCCGTCGAGCCCTTGTTGAGCATTCCGAAGCCGAGTGCGGCGGGAATCACCCCCAACATGCCGCCGCCACCCAGGAGGGCGACGCCCAGGGCGTCGAAGCCGTAGCCCGGCGAGAAGCCCGCGTAAAACCGTCCCTCATACGCCGCCACCTGCACGAAGCCCGCAAAGCCGGAGAGCGCACCCGAGGCGAGCATCGCCGAGAACTGCACCCTTGCGGTGGCGACGCCCGCAAAGCGGGCGGCGACGGGGTTCGCGCCTGCGGCGCGCAGCTCAAAGCCAGAAACCGACCGGGCCAGCCACCGGGCGCCCAGCACCACCAGCACCACCGAAATCACGATCGCCACGTTGACCGAAACGCCGCCCAAGGTCAGGCTGGGCAGGCGGCTGGAGTCCGAGATCATCGCGGTGGTCGTGCTTTCCTGCGCCTTGTCCTTCAGCGGGCCCGCCACCAGAACGGTCGTGACGTACACGGCGATCTGGTTCATCATGATCGTCGTGATGACCTCGTGCCCGTGCCGATAGGCCTTGATCCACGCCGCCGGCAACGCCCAAAGCGCGCCCATCGCCACCGCCGCCAGAACCGCCAAGGCCAAACCGAGCGGTCCGGGCACCTTCAGCGCCACCGCCGCCGCCACGATCGCGCCCGCGAGGAACTGGCCCTCCGCGCCGATGTTGAAGAGGCCCGCCTTCAGCGCGATAAAGACCGCTGCGCCCAGGATGAGCAGAGGCGTGGTCTCGCGCAGCAGGCCCGCCACCGCGTTCGCTGAGCCGAAGTTGCTCTGCCAAAGCGATTTGCCCGCCACGGCGGGCGAAACGCCCGCCAGCAACAACGCGCCCACCACGAGCGCGATCGCCGCCGCCGCCAGAAGCCCGATCTTCACCGCCGACTTCACGACGCTCCCACCATGAGGCAGCCGATCGCCGCCCGGTCCCGCTCTTCGCCCGGTTTGGGCTCATAAAGCACGCCGCCGTTCATGGCGACCACGCGGTCGCAGTTCTCCAAAAGCTCGTCGAGGTCGAAGCTGACCACCAAAGCGCCCGCGCCCTCGGCGCAGGCGGCTCGCAAGCCGTCGTAGACGTTGCGGGTGGCGTCGATGTCCAAGCCCCGCGCGGGTTGGAACGCCACGATCACGCGAGGCGCAAACGCCATCGCTCGCGCCGCCACAAATCGTTGTTGGTTGCCGCCCGAAAGGCTTGCCATGGCGGCGCTCAGGCTCTCGCGCTTGGTGTGGAAGCGGTCGGCGAAGTCCTGCGCCATCTGTTTCAGCGGCTCGGGCTGGATCCAGCCGCCCTTCTGCACCTCGGGCCGCCGCTGATAGCCAAGGCAGCCGTTCTCCACCAAGCTCCAATCCTCCACCACCGCTTCTTCGTGGCGGTCTTCGGCGATGAGGCGCAGCCCGGCATCCAGGCGGTCTCGCGTCGAGGCGCCGGTGACGTCCGCCCCGCCCAAAGCGATGCGCCCCGATTTGGTCGGCGAAATGCCGCAGATCGCATGCACCAACTCGCGTTGGCCGCTGCCGTCCACGCCCGCGATGCCCACGATCTCGCCTTGGCGAACGCGCAGGGAAGCCGCCTTCACGGCGTCGTCGCCGCGCGCGCCTTGCACGGTCACGCCGTCTACGGCCAGAACGTCGGGCGCTTCGCCGGGCGGGGTTCGCTCGGGGGGTGGCCGAAGCGCGTGGCCTACGATCATCTCGGCAAGATCCGCCGCCGAAACGCCCTCGACGGGCCGATCCGCCACCAGCTTTCCGCCGCGCAGCACGGTCACGTGCGCCGAGTGCTCCAGAACCTCCGGCAAGCGGTGCGTGACCAGCAGAATCGTCGCGCCTTCTCTCGCCAGCCGCGCCAAGCTCTCGAACAAGGCGTCCGCGTCGGCGGGCGAAAGCATCGCCGTCGGCTCGTCCAAGATCATGATGCGGGCGTTGCGCCACAGTAGCTTCAGAATCTCAAGCTTTTGCGCGCCGCCGGGGCTGAGCGTGGAAGCCTCGGCGTCCCAATCGAAAGTGAAGCCCATGCGGTCGGCAAGCTCGGTGGCGCGGGCTTTCGCCGCCTCGGGGGCGATCACCGCGCCCGGTTCCGCGCCCAGAATCAAATTGTCCAGGCAAGAAAGCTCGCCGATGATGGCGTAGTGCTGGCTCACCATTCCGATGCCGCTCGCGATGGCTTCGGCAGAGTTGCGAAACTGCACCGCCGCGCCGTCCAGCAAGACTTCGCCCGCTTCGGGCCGAATCGCGCCGTACAGCACGCGCATCAGGGTGGTTTTGCCCGCGCCGTTCTCGCCCACGATGGCGTGGATCGTCTGCGGTCGAACGTTTAGGTCGACGCCGTCCAGCGCGGTGAACTCGCCGAACCGTTTGGTGACCCGGCGCATCGAAACGACGAACTCGCTCATAGAGGGCGGAGCAACACCTCGTACAACGCGGCGGTGGTCCACTCGCCGTGCCCTTCGTCGTCCAAAACCTTCAACAGCCGGTCGACCAACTCCGTGGCGGGAATGGCGGCTTCGATCTCGGCGGCGGCTTCGCGGCAATAGCCGAAGTCCTTGCGCTGGTTTTTGATCGAGAAGCCCGGCGACCAGTCTTCGGCAAGCACCTTGGGGCCGTAGTTGTCGAACGCCCAACTGCCCGCCGCGCCGCCGCCGATCAGCTCTTTCGCCTGCGCCACGTTCAGCCCCGCCTTCTTGGCGAACGCCAGGCATTCGCAGAGCGCGATGAGCGCGCCGCCCACCGCGATTTGGTTCGCCAGCTTCATCGTTTGGCCCGCGCCGGGGCCTCCCACGCGCTCGGCGCGCTTGGCGTAAGGCTGCACCAGCGCAATCGCCTCGGCAACATCGGCTTCGCCGCCGCCGCAGAAAATGGTGAGCTGGCCCTTTTGCGCGCCCATGCTGCCGCCCGTGATGGGCGCGTCCACAAAGCGCAGTCCCCGCGCGGCCAGGTCGCGGTGGATGGCGCGCGCGCCGATGGGAGAAATCGTGGAGTGGTCCACAAACAGGGTGCCGGGCTTGGCGGAACCGACCATGGCGTCCAGGCACTCACGCACGTCCTCCGTGCGTCCCACGCAGGTGAACACCGCGTCGCTGGCTTCGGCAAGTTCGGAAAGGGAAGCAGCCACGCGAACTCCGAGTTCGCGCAGAGGCTCGGCTTTTCCGGGTGTCCGGTTGTAAACGGCAACCTCCGCGCCCGACTTCGCCAAGTGCCCTGCCATGGGGCCGCCCATCACGCCCAAGCCCACAAATCCAAGCCGTGCCATGCGCGCAGGATCGTACCCGGCAAAGAAGCATGTACGGGTTTTTGCGCCGTGAGCGACATTTGGCATGCCGTTTGCGACGTGGCGAAACAACTGGAAATCCTTTAAGGTTCCGAAGTCGTCGAAAAAAATGCAGGTTTACGTTGTCTTAATGACGAAACCTGTTGTATCGTAAACGGACCCTTCCGGGTTTTCCGCCGGAGGTGCACTTATCATGCGCAAGAACAAAGCATTTACGCTCATTGAGCTTTTGGTCGTAATCGCGATCATCGCGATTCTTGCGGCTATCCTCTTCCCGGTCTTCGCCCAGGCGAAGGCTGCGGCGAAGAAAGCCGCGTGCTTGAGCAACTTCAAGCAGCTGAACCTCGCGGTCCAACAGTACATGGCCGATGCCGACGACGTTTATCCGCTCGTCGAGACCACCGGTACGTACAGCTCGGTTCCGCCCGACGCCGACGACGTCGTCCAGACGCTCGTTTGGCCCTACATGAAGAACGAGGACATCCTTGCCTCTCCTGGCGACCCCGCCACCAAGGACGAGCGCATCACCCGCGAGCTCACCGACCCGAACACGGTTCCGGCGCAGTATCGCACGGCTCAGCGCCGCCTCAATCTCGGCGTCAAGTCGGACTTCGGCGTCAACGTCCAGTTCTTCGGCCCGTGGGGCTACAACTGCCCGAGCGACGCCAATCCCAATGTGACCTTGGTCTTCAAGGGCCACGCGGTCAAGTCCAGCCAAGTTGGCGCCCCCGCCAACGCGCTCTACGCGATCACCTCGGTCTGGAACCGCTCTTCGAGCGGCGCCCCCTACGGTGGTGGCAACTATGCGCTTGACCCGCCTTGTGTTGCGGATACTAACGGAACCGACCTCCGACCGCCGCGCCCGGGCTGTGCGGGTTACTGGTGGTTCGGTGCCTGGAACCCCAGCCAGCCTCTCGCCTGGAACGTCTTCGGCGGCGCTTGGCCGTGGCACAACGACAACGCGAACACCGCGTTTGCCGACGGCCATGCCAAGACCATGAAGATCAGCGCCACGACGAAGGGTTGTGACGTCCGCGACCGTTGGGCGGGACGTATCTCCAACACGGACGACTACATCTGGGACCTCAACTAGTCCTAACTTGATCTGAAGTGCTTCGGCCGGGACGCTTTTGCGGCGCCCCGGCCGTCTCTCTTTAAGGTACTGTGCGCAATACAGGAGAACTCATGAAAACGACTCTCAAAATCGCTCTCGGCATTTTCGTGGCGGCTTCGCTGGTCTTCGTCACCGGCTGCGGCAAGGATCAGGGCCAAACCGGCGACGTTTCCGGCGTGAACGCCGAGATCAAGAAGAACAACGTGGAAGGCGAACCGGCTCCCGACACGATTCTTCAGGGTGCCCAGCAGGTTGGCGGCGGCGGCAAGAAGTAAATTCTCGGAGGGAACGCCATGAAGAAGAAACTCAGTCTTCCGGCTTCCATCGGCATCGTCGTGATCGCAGCTGCCCTCGCTGGTGGCGTCTTGTTCTACTTCCTCGGCCAAGTCAAGGCGGACGGAAGCGGGGACCCCGCCGCGATCGCGAAGGAGATGCGGAAGATGGACACCGGTGCCCCGGACGCTCCCAAGTCAATCCTTGACGGTGCAATGGGGATGGGGGGCGGTGGACAGCAGAAAAAAGCTGGAAAGTAGCTTCCGGTCACTAGGGTGGGTTCCGAATGCGTATGCTTCCGGAACCCACTTTGCGTCAGGAGCCTACTGGTGCGTCCACTTGACGAAGACGTCCATGTTTGTGCTGTTGCTGGCTTCTTCCGACGTATGACCCGCGTCCTCTGAATAGAACGCCACCGCATCAGCGGTGTTGCCAATACAGGGCCAATGGCCCCGTAAGGTTGCTCCCGTCTGATAGTGCTTGGTCACGATTTCCGGTGAGCCGGTGTAGCCGAAGTCGCCGCTGCTCGTAAGGTGGCAAAGGACGACGGCCGGTATTACCGATGTGGATCCGAGCAGAATCCCCGACTCCGTCTCAAAGATGACCCAGTTGCCATCACCGGAGATGACGGGTCTCCACGTATTGCCGACCGGATACTGCATCGAGTTGGGCGGCGACGGCTCCGAGTACGCTTCAGTGGTCTCAGATGTGTCCAAGTCACGGACATAGATGTCCTTCTTCTCGTTTTGGTCCCAGTTGTCTGGGTCGAGATTCATTGCGTCGGACTCAAAAGCGATCCGGCTTCCATCTGCGCTGATCGAACTCAGTTCGCTGTGTCCATCACCCGGATTTCCTCCGCTGCCATCCTCTACGCTTGCTACGTCGATGACGTTCCAGCCAAAGGGATCATTGACCGGGTCGAAGTGGGAAACTAGGATTTGGTTGACATAGCCGTCTAGTCCGTAGTACTCAATAGCAGCGTTGCTCGTGAACGAGATCTGTCGCGCGTTTGCACTGATGCTCGGGGCCCATCCACCGATACCTTCTTCGCCGAAGATGCTCGCGCAATGGATAGTGTCGTTCGGATCCAGGCTCTCTGGTGTTTCGTCAGGAGTCACAAAGTCATCCTCGAAGAGCCAGTGCACCCTAACCTGCCCGCCGTCGTCGTACGCGACCGCTTGCGGATACGGGTCGTCGTTTATTGCCTGGTTGCTTACCGACATTGGCGGTGGTCCCACGGGCGCGTTGTACACCGACTCCGAATAGGGCAGGCAATAGCCTGTTGGAGTTCGATACGTTGTACACGAATGGGTGTAGCCGCTCAAAGTGGCTCATTTTCCCCATGAATACGACGTACTTTCCATCCCGACTGATCCTTGGGAAGCTCACGTAAGGTATGGGCTCCCATTCCAGTAGCTGACTTTGGCGTAACTCCATGATGAGCCGCCCCAAGTCGCAAGGATGATGTTCTCCCCCGCGGTGTCACCCGCCTGGTTCCACTGGGCACTGGACGTCAAGAAGGCAACCTTCAAGCCATTGCTGCTGAGTGCGCAACCCATACTGCCGTCAATTTCCGCAGTCGGCGCACTGACGCGGCTAGTCGTTACGAAACTAGCCAAGGCGCTGGAAGCCATCGCGAGTCCCAGCGCGATAGTAACGAAATGTCTCATTGAGAGACCTCCTGTCGCATCGTTGCGACGTAATTAGAGTACACAATGAGGATGTGGATATCTAGGGGTCTGACGAAAAAAGAAAAAATGTCTATTCTCTGTCAACATTGTCTACAAATTGTCTAGGTCCTGATGTTTATTGACCGACATTTGTCCAACTTCGTCTAACAGCGGGCGGCTATCAGCCAACAATCCGTGGCCTTAGGGCAACAGCGCTCTGTTGTTATGAAGCCATCATGCATAACTTGCGAACGACGCGGCGCTCCTTGCCACCGGTCGGCGCGCGTTCGCAACCGAGGCGTGAAAATTAACGACCGACGAGCCGCCGGTCGTTAATTCGATTCTGAAATCAGCGTTTGAGTGCCGCCCATTGCTCCGCGATCTGCACCGCGTTGGTCGCGGCGCCTTTGCGCAGGTTGTCGGCAACCACCCAAAGGCATAGGCCCCGGGGATGGGAGACGTCGGCGCGGACCCTGCCCACAAAGACGGCGTCCACGCCGTCGGCGTCGGTTTTCGGAGTGGGATAGTCGTCGCTCTCGACCAGAACGATGCCCGGCGCGGAGCGTAGCGCCGCCTTCGCGTCTTCCACGCTGAGCGGGCGCTCGGTTTCCAGGTGCACCGCCGCCGAATGGCCGTTCAACACCGGAACGCGGACCGCCGTGCAGTTCACGGGAAGCTCGGGCAAACCCATGATCTTGCGCGTCTCGCGCACCACCTTCATCTCCTCGCGGGTGTAACCGTTCTCCTCGAAGCGGTCGATGTGGGGAATCACGTTGCCGGCGATGGGCTTTTGGAACGCCCGCACCGCCGGTTCTTCGCCCGCTTGCTCGGCTTCCAGTTGGGCGATGCCCTTTCGCCCCGCGCCGGACACCGCTTGGTAGGTGCACACGTTCACGCGAGCCAAACCCGCCGCCTGCGCGATGGGCTGGAGCGCGACCACGATTTGGATGGTGGAGCAGTTGGGATTGGCGACGATGTCGGGGCCATCGAGCTCCGCCAGCCGCGCGCCGTTCACCTCCGGCACCACGAGAAGCTTGTCGTCGTCGTAACGGAACTGCGACGAGTTGTCGACGACGGTGCAGCCTCCCGCCACGAAGCGCGGGGCTTGCTCGCGGGCGACGTCGGAGCCCGCGGAAAACACCGCCACTTGGGCGCGGGCGGGGTCGAACAACGCCACGTCCTCCACGATCAGGCTCTCGCCCGCGTAGGTCATGGCGACGCCTGCCGAGCGCGGACTGGCAAGCAAGATGAGATCGGCGGCGGGGAAGCCGCGCTCTTCGAGAACCTTGAGCGCGGTTCTGCCGACTTCGCCGGTTGCGCCGACCAGAGCCAGCTTCATCGCGCCGCCTCCAGCTCGCCCAGCACGCGGTCGAGGTCGTTCTGCAGGTCGCGCACGTCTTCGATGCCCACCGAGAGGCGGACAAGGTCGGGCGTGAACGCCTTGGTGTTGCGGACGGCTTCGGGAATGCTGGCGTGGCTCATGTTGTAGGGAAGGCTGACGGTGCTGGTGAGGCTTCCGAAGCTGACCGTGGTGCGGAACAGCCGAAGCCCTTCGACAAGGCGGACGGCACGCTCGGGCGTGCCCGCCAACACGGAGATGACGGGGCCGGGACCGTCGGCTTGGGCGACGTGAAGGTCGTGCCCCGGATGGTCGTCGAAGCCCGGATAGACGACCTTGACGAGCTCGTTGCGTTCTCGCAACCACTGCGCCAGATGCCTCGCGTTCCGCTGCTGCTGCTCCATGCGGATGCCCAGGGTCTTCATGCCGCGCAGCAAAAGGAAGCACTCGAACGGGCCCAAGCCCGTGCCCTGCGCGTTTTGGAGGAATCCGATCCGCTCGGCAAGCTCAGAGTCTCGCACGACGAGCGCACCCGCCATGAGGTCCGCGTGCCCGCTGAGGGCTTTGGTGGCGGAATGCATGACAATGTCCGCTCCCAGCGACAGGGGCTTCATCAGATATGGAGACATGAGGGTGGCGTCCACCGCCAAGAGCGTTCCGTTGGCTTGGGCAAGCCGCGCCAGCGCCCTGAGGTCGCTGATCTGGAGCATGGGGTTGGTGGGCGTCTCCATGAAGAGCAACCGCGTCTCGGGGGTCAGCGCCTCTTTCACGGCTTCGAGGTCGGTGGTGTCCACGTGGCCGATCTCGACGCCTTGGTGGCGCGCGATGCGCTCCATGAAGCGGTAGGTGCCGCCGTAGATGTCCGCTCCGATAAGAATGCGGCTTCCCGCCGGCACCAGAGCCGCCATACACGTGGTGGCGGCCATTCCGCTGGCGAAGGCAAAGCCCGCCACGCCCTCGTCGAGCCTTGCGAGCTGGTTCTGCAGAACGTCTCTGGTGGGGTTGCCGCTGCGCGAGTAGTCGTAGTCTCCGAACGAGGTGGCGAACTCCTGCTCGAAGGTCGCCGATTGGTAGATGGGGGTCGAGGTGGGCCGGAACGGATCGCCCGGCGCGGACTCGAACTGCACAAGTTGGGTCAAAAACTCCATGGGCTTCTAGGCGGGAACCGGCTCCTCGGCGGGCAGTCGTTGCGTGAGACGCGAGAGGTCGAGCAGGTCCGCCATGACGGCTTCGCTGGTGGGATATCGGCCCGCGCCCAAGCCTCGCACGACTTCGGAAGTGCCGTCTTGGAGGGTGACCACGAGGGCGTTGCCGCCGCCGCGCGCCTGGGCGAGCGGATCGGTTTCGGCGACGTACTCGGGTTTCACCTGGGCGCACAGTTCGCCTTGGACGAGTTCCGCCGAAACGACGAGCCTCAGCCGTTTGCCGTTGCGTTGCTGTTCGAGGGCTTCGTTCCAGTCGACGCCGTCGATGCCCGACGTGTCCACATCGCGCAATCGGCACGGCTTGCCGAACGCCTCGCGGGCGAGGATGGCGATCTTGTTGGCGGCGTCGCGCCCCGAAAGGTCCGCGCTGGGGTCGGCTTCGGCGAAGCCGATCTCGATGGCGGTTTGCACGGCGCTGTCGTAGCTCTCGCCGTCTAGCACGCGGTCGGTGATGAAGTTGCACGTTCCGTTCGCCACGCCGCGCAGGCGCGCGATGCCTTGGGGGCGAAGATGGCGAACGCGCTCGATCATGGGAACGGCTCCGCCAACGGCGGCAGAGTAAGCCAACGTGACGCCGTTCTCCTGGGCGAGGGCTTCCAACTCGGGCCCGTACTCCGCGATGACGTCCTTGTTTCCGGTGACCACGTGCCGCCGCGTGTTGAGGGCGGTGCGGATGGCGTCGGCGGCGGACTCCAGCCCGCCCATGAGCTCGACCACCACGTCGCTCTCCACGGCGAGGGCGTCTTGCCAGTTGCCGAAGACGGGAACGTCTCCCAAGTCACGGTGTTTGTCGGGATTTCGCACGGCGACCGCCACGGGCTGGTAGCGGTCGGGCAACGCCGCGAGCCGGTCGTAAACGCCCCGGCCCACGGTTCCCGCGCCCAGCAGGGTGAGCCGCTGGACTTTGGGTTCCTGCGCCAAGTCTCGGAACGCGGTGCTCTCCGCGCCGACGCGCGTGAAGACCTCGTTGCCGATGCACGCGAAGTCGAACGCCATGTTCTGCTCTTTGGCAAAGGCGAGGGCTTTGGGCTGCAATACGCGCTTCTCCAGCGCCAGCGCCTGCTCCCAAGTGACGGAGGCGAAGCACCGCGGCCTCGGCCCGGGCTTCTTGGGGTCCCACTCGTACAAGCCGTCGGTGTCTTTGAGCAGCCGGCATTGGCGGGCGCGAAGCCGATAGGCGACGAAGAGCGCGGAAAGGTCGCTTCCGCCCCTTCCCAACAGGTTGGTCGCGCCGATGGCGTCGCAGGCGACGAAGCCGGGAATCACGACCACGTCGTTATCTTCGAGAAGCCGCTCGATCAGGTCTACCTTGCGCGAGATGGGATCGCTGTCCAGCACCGGCCCCACGGAGAGCATGTTCGCGGCTCTCGGCGAGAGATAGGCGGCGGCTAGGCCGGAGCGCGAAAGCGCCATGGTGAGCTCGGAGCACGAGGTGAGCTCGCCCGTGGCGATGAGTTCGGCGGCGGCGTGCGGGTTCAGGTCCACGCCCCACTGCTTGGCGCGGGCTTCGAGCCGGTCGGTGGTGCCGTAGTACGCCGACGCCACCACGACGACCTTGTCGTTGGCGCGCACCCAGCGGTAGACCTCGCTGATCGCGCGAGGGAGATCCTTTTCCGTGCCGAGAACCGAGCCGCCGAACTTGAGGACCGTCAGCCGCCTAGCCAACGGTTGCCTCCACCCTACAGAGGGCTTGGGCAAGATCTGCGATAAGGTCGGCGGGGTCTTCTAGCCCAACCGAGAGCCGGATGAGCCCGTCGGTGATGCCCGCCGCTTCGCGCTGGGCAAGCGGCACGTCGCCGTGGGTCATGGACGCCGGGTGCGTGATGAGCGTCTCGACCGCGCCGAGGTTTTCGGCGAGGGAGCAGAGCTTGACCGCCTCCATCATGCGCTTGCCCGCGGCAAAGCCGCCGCGCAGCTCGAACGCCAGCATTCCGCCCGAAAACGCCTGCTGCCGCTTCGCCAATTCGACCTGGCCAAACGAGCTGAGGAAGGGGAAGTACACCTTCTGGACCGCGTCTTGCGTTTCCAGCCATTCGGCGATGGTGTGGGCGTTCTCGCTGTGCGCCTTCATGCGAATGGGCAGGGTTTTGAGCCCGCGGAGGGTCAGCCACGCCTCGTGGGGCTTTTGGATGGAGCCGACGGACTTGCGGGTGAAGTCGAACCGGTCGCGCAACGCCGGATCTTGGGTGAGGAGTGCGCCGCCCACGGTGGAATCGTGCCCCTCGATGTACTTGGTGGTGGAGTAGACGGTGATATCGGCGCCCAGATCGAAGCAGCGCAAGCCGATGGGCGTGAGGAACGTGTTGTCGACTGCGAGCAGGATGCCGCGGGGCCGGGTGAGGGCAGTGACCGCCGCCACATCCGTGAGCTTCATCGTCGGGTTCGCCGGGGTTTCGATGATTACCAGCCGGGTGTTGGGCTTGAGCGCCGCCTCAGTTGCCGCGAGGTCGGAGGTGTCGACGAACGTGGTCTCAACCCCGTAGTGGGCGAAGAACTCGCGCAGGAGCCGCACGGTGCCGCCGTAAACGACGTCGCCGCACACCACGTGGTCGCCCGCCTTGACGGTGGCGAACAGCAGGCCGTGGATCGCCGCCATGCCGGTGCCGAAGCAGACCGCGGGCAGCGTGCCTTCCAGCTCGCCCAGGGCGCGCTCTAGCGCCGACACGGTCGGATTGTGGGCGCGCGAGTAGGTGAAGCCCTTATGGACGCCGACGCCTTCCATGACGTAGGTCGTGCTTTGGACGATGGGGGCGAGAATGGCGCCGGTGGACGGGTCGGGCGTTTGCCCGCCGTGGATGGCGACCGTGGCTGGTTTCGGTTTGTGCTCCATGGGATTTTCCTTTGACCCGGCAAAAGAAAAGGAGCCGCCTCGTGGTTCGAGGTGGCTCCTAAACTGTCTTTCGCCTTTGCTGATGCGTTAGACGGCGCCACCTCGCACGAGGTGCATGAACATGTGCATCATCATGCGAGTCGCCGCCGTTGGCATTAGGCGAGATTATACACGTTGCCTAGACCGTGGCGCGCGTTCTTTGCACGACCTGGTCGAGGAAGGACGCGTTGCTGGGAGTCTTCTTGAGCAGCTTGATGAGCTGCTCGGTGGCTTCCACGTTGTTCGTTTGGTTGGCGACCATGCGGTGAAGCTGGATGACGCCTTCGAGCTCGTCCTTGCGCAGAAGCAGCTCTTCGTGGCGCGTGGAGGATCGCTTGACGTCGATCGCGGGCCAGATTCGGCGCTCGGCGAGGTCGCGGTCGAGCACGATTTCGCTGTTGCCCGTGCCCTTGAACTCCTCGAAGATCGCGTCGTCCATCTTGGAGCCGGTATCGACCAGCGCGGAGGCGATGACGGTGAGCGAGCCGCCTTCTTCGATGTTTCGGGCGGAGCCGAAGAACCGTCGCGGCCGGTAGAGAGCGGAGGGGTCGAGACCGCCGCTGAGCGTTCGGCCCGATGGGTTGATCGTGAGGTTCGACGCTCGCGAAAGTCGCGTGAGCGAGTCGAGAAGGATAACGACGTCACGGCCTCCTTCAACCAGGCGCTTGGCTTGCTCGAGACAGAGCTCGGCGACGCGCATGTGGTTCTCGGCGGGCTCGTCGAAGGTGGAGCTGATGACCTGTCCCCGGACGGACCGGCGGAAGTCGGTGACTTCTTCGGGCCGCTCATCCACCAGCAGCACCATGAGATAGCACTCGGGGTGGTTGGCGCTGATGGAGTTGGCGATGGTCTTGAGAATGGTGGTCTTACCGGCCTTGGGCGGCGAGACGATGAGGCTGCGCTGGCCCTTGCCGATGGGCGAGATGAGATCGATGACGCGCGCGATGATGTTCTCGGGCACGGTCTCGAGCTCAAGGCGCTCGTCGGGGTGCAGCGGCGTCAGCTCGTCGAAATTCTTACGGTGCAGCATCTCGGGCGACTGCGTGCCGAATCCGTTGACGGACTCGACGCGGAGCATGCCCTGGTACTTCTCGCCCTCTTTCGGGGCGCGGATCAGGCCGAAGACCGAGTCGCCGGCGCGGAGGCCGAAGCGCTTAACCTGCGATTGGGAAACGTAGATGTCGGAGTTGGACGGGACGTAGTTGTCCCGGCGCAAGAATCCCCAGCCGTCGTTGAGAAGTTCAAGCACACCGCGGCCGTAAAGGGCATCGTGCTCGGCGTTGGCTGCCTGAAGCAGCTCTTCGATGACCTTGTTGCGGGGTTGCTCGATGCTGACCTTCGCCTTCTTGGCGGCCTTGGCCAGATCGGACGGGGTCATCTGATCGAAATGGTTGTAGCCGATCTCAGGGAGTTGTTCGAGGTCGGTCTGGTTGTCGACTTTGGGGAGGCCTTGAGGCGAACGGCCGCCTCGACGGCGTCCTCCGCCGTCACCTTTGCGGGGTCGGAACTGATGCTGCATAAACTCCTATTCGTTTCGAAGAGGATAAGAACCTAACTAGCCGATTCAGGGCTGGATAGGGGGCTACTGGTCGCGAAGGATCGCGATGTAGGGGAGATTCCGGAATTTCTCCGCGAAATCTAATCCATATCCTACCACAAACTCGTTGGGAATCTCGAAACCGACAAATTCCACCGGAATATGCCTTTGACGCGCCTCGGGCTTCGAGAGTAACGTTGCAAATCGCAGGGACTTCGGCTTTCGCACGCTCAGCAGCTCGCGCAGGTGCGCCAGCGTGATGCCGGTGTCGATGATGTCCTCGACGATGAGCACATGCCGCCCCTCGATGTTCGAGTCCAAGTCCTTGCGGATCTGCACGACGCCGGAACTGCTGCGCTCGCTTCCGTAGCTGCTGACCTGGACGAAGTCCATCTCGACGTTGTGGCCCAGGCGGCGGACCAGATCGGCGAGGAAGATCGCGGATCCCTTCAGCACGCCGACGGCGATGACGGGTTCGTCGCCGTAAGTCTCTCGAATGGCTGCCGCCATCTCATCGATGCGGGCTTGAATCTGCGTTTCGCTGAAGAGGACGTCGAGAGTAGGGCCCGCCATGGTCGCCATGCCTTGCTAAGATACACCCTTCGCGGTGCCTTGCCGCTTGTGCTGCCTCCAGTTTTGCACGTTATCGAAGAACATGAACTGCTGGGCGTAGCCGGTGAGCTCGTCCAAGCGGCTCCTCAGGCGGTCGGCGAGGGCTCGGTAGCGGTGCTCGGTGATCGCCTTTCCGGTCCACTCGGGGAAGTAGAGGCGGCAGCCGACCTGCCACAGGTGGGTGTCGATGGGAGCGGATTCCAGCTTGTCGTAACCGTAAAGCGCGATGCAGTCCGCGAGCTTGGGGCCGATGGAGGGAAGTTCGAGGAGGGCTTCGCGCATCGCAAGAAAGGGCATCTCGGCGAGACGGTCCAGCCAGCCATCGCCCCGGGTCAGGATTGCCCGAGCACACTCGGGAATGGTCTTGCCGCGGTAGCCAAAGCCGGCGCGGCGCAGAGCATCCTCATCGATCTGAGCGATGGTGGCGACGTCGGGAAACGCATGCAGGTGAATCCCTTCGAACTTGGCGAGAAGGGGCCCGTATTCAGCCAGTTTGCGGGCCATCGGCATGATGCGGGCAAGATGGTTGTTCGCCGAGCACAGGAAGCTGAACAGCACCTCGGTTGCGCTGGAGGGGCGCATCATGCGCAGACCGGGGTGGCGGGCAAGATAGGGCGCCAACTCGGGGGCACGCTCTACGATCTGGCGCTTGACCTGCACCAAGTCCACATCAAGACGGAACAGACGGCGGAATCTCTCCTCGTCGGCGTTGGATTCCACTAGTAGCCGTCCAGCTCCGACGTCGACGCGGTACCAGTCGTTGCCGTCCACCCCGAGCCACGCCCCCGAGGGAGCTTGTTGCCACAGAAACGCCTGGCCGCAAGTCACACAGAGGGGCAGATCAAGGTCGGCAGGGTCGACGGCGACCGAGTATCGGTGCGTCACAAGCTCCCGTCCGGGAGGCGGGCGAGAAACTCGTCTTCGGTGAGCACGGGCACGCCCAACTGCTCGGCCTTTGCCAGCTTGCTACCCGCCCCAGGACCCGCCACCACGAAGGTGGTGAGTTTTGAGACGCTGCCCGCCGCCTTGCCGCCCATCTTCATCACCAAATCCTCTGCGGCCTCGCGGCTGAACCGTTCGAGCTTGCCCGTGAAGACCACGGTCTGGCCGGCAAACAGATCGCTGACCGGACCTTCCGGTTCGGTAGGCGCAACGCCGGCTTCAAGCAGTTGGTCGATCAGCCGCTGGTTGTCCTCTTCCTCGAAGAACTCCTCGATCTCGCTGGCGGTGCGGGGTCCCACATCGGGCACTTCGATGAGCTGCGTGTAGTCGGCGCGGCGCAGTGACTCCAGAGTGCGGAAGGCTCGAGCCAGTTCCTTTGCCCCACGCTCGCCGACGTAACGGATGCCTAGCGCAAAGAGGAAACGGTCCAAAGGCCGGGTTCGCGTGGCGTCGATTGCCGCAAGGAGATTGTCGACGCTTTGGGCACCAAGGCGGTCGAGTACCACGAGCTCGTCCCGCCGGTCCTTGAGGCGGTAAATGCTGGGAAGGTCGGTGAGGAACCCTGTCTCCAGGAACCGCTCGATGAGCTTGTCGCCGAGACCCTCGATGTCCATCGCGTTTCGGGAAGCGAAATGGCGCAGCTTGGCGGCGATCTGGGAGGGGCATGCCTTGTTACGGCAGAGCAGGGCGACCTGGCCCTCGTTTCGGCTGAGCGGGGCTTGACAGTCGGGGCAGTTCGTGGGCTCTGCGGGCACCGGCAGGTTGCCCTCTCGACGCTCGATGACTGGGCCAACCACCTCGGGGATCACGTCGCCTGCCCGCTGAATGATCACGATGTCGCCCTCGCGGACGTCCTTTCGGCGCAGGTCTTCGTAGTTGTGCAGGGTTGCCCGGCTGACGGTGACCCCACCGACAAATACCGGCTCGAGGTCCGCAACCGGCGTGACCGCACCCGTGCGGCCGACCTGCCAGAAGATGCCGTTCAGCCGGGTAAGCGCTTGCTCGGCGGCGAACTTGAACGCAATCGCCCAACGGGGTCCGCGCGCCGTGAAGCCCAACTCTCGTTGCGCCGTCAGCGAGTTCACCTTGACGACAATGCCGTCGATGCCAAAGGGCAGGGAAGCGCGCTTCTGCTCCCATTCGGCGATGTAGTTCAGAACCCCATCGATGCTGGTCTGCACCCGGCTCTCGGTTCGGACCCCAAATCCGAGGTCACGGAGGTGGCGCAGAACTCCATCTTGGGATTCCGCCAAGTCTGCGCCCGCCCCGGTGGCGTAGGCGCAAAAGTTCAGCTTGCGTCGGGCGGTGATGCGGCTATCCAGCTGTCGCAGGCTGCCCGAAGCCGCGTTTCGCGGGTTGACGTAAAGCGGTTCTCCCTTGGCTAGCCGGTCGGCGTTCAGAGCGTCGAACGAGTCCTTGAACATCAACACCTCGCCTCGAACCTCGATGGTGCCCGGCAGGGGCTCCCGTAAGCGGAGGGGAATGCCCCGAACGGTGCGCGCATTGGCGGTCACGACTTCGCCGGTGATGCCGTCGCCGCGGGTGGTTGCGATCGCGAGCACCCCGTCTTCGTAGGTCAACGACAGCGAGAGCCCATCGAACTTGAGTTCAGTGTGATAGTCGACGCGCTCGACGCCGAGACCGCGCCGCACCCGCTCGTCGAAAGCGCGGAGTTCGTCCTCGGAGAAGGCGTTGTCCAGGCTGAGCATGGGCACGCCGTGACGATGCTGGGCGAACTGCGAACCGGGGGCAACGCCGACGCGCTGCGTCGGGCTGTCGGGCGTGCGAAGGTCGGGATGCGCCTCTTCAAGCTCAACCAGCTCGCGAAACAATCGGTCGTAGTCGGAGTCTCCGATCTCGGGCTGTTCGACAACGTAATAGAGGTAGTTGTGCCGCTCGAGTTCGGATCGCAGCCACGCGGCGCGCTCAGCCGGGTTCATGGGAAGCGCTACTCTTGGACGCCCGAGTTCTCGATGACCCGCCGCGTGAGGAAGATCGGGGCTTCGAAGCGCAGGGCAAGGGCGATGGCGTCCGACGGACGGGAATCGATCTCGATGTCGGTTTCGTCGTCGGCGCGCCTCAGGAAGAGCTTCGCGTAGAAGGTCGAGTTGACGAGATCGTCAATGACCACGCGATCGACGACAAAGCCCAAGCGAGCGAGGACGTTGCGGAAAAGGTCGTGGGTGAGGGGCCGATCCGGGGCGCGTCCCTCCTTAGCCATCGCGATCGAAACCGACTCAAATGGCCCGATCATGATCGGCACCTGGTTGTGCCCGTCGCTCAGCAAAACAAAGCGGGAAACTTGGCCGTTCACCTCGCCGGCGACGACTTCGTGGACCTCCACTTCAAAGAGGCGGTCGGCATCGTCCACCTCGCCTTCTTCCTCATCGTAGGGGAAGAAAGGGGGTGGCTGGTCTAGGTCGCCGGGGCGATCCTCAAACTCGTCGGGCATCTGCTTACAAAGATACCAGCGGTTTTTGACCGAGGCAAAGGCGATCTTGCGTGGGCACGTATAATTTTGGGGTGCGCCGTTGGATCGCCTTGGGTTGCGTCGTGGCTGCATCCTTCGGATGCCGGGTGCCCGAACAGGTGGTTGTCCAAGCTCCCAAGAACCTGTGCGAGGTCAAAGACCAGCGTCTGACCGAAGCCTCCGGACTCGCCGCGAGCCGCATCCACCCCGGCACCTACTACACCCACAACGACGGCGGACACCCGCCGGACCTTTTCGCGTTTAACGATCAGGGCAACATTGTGGGCGTTTGGCGGGTGGCGGGGGCCGAGAACGTCGATTGGGAAGACACGGCGGTTCAGGAAATCGGGGGCAAATCCCGGGTCTTCCTGGCCGATATCGGCGACAACGCGGGCAAACGGACCACGGTGCAGGTCTACCAAGTGCATGAGCCCACGGGAAGAGCCGAGTTGAGGGCGGTCCGCTACGACCTGCGGTATCCCGACGGGCCCCATAATGCCGAGGCGTTCTTCGTTGACCCGTCGGGAAGGTTCTGGATCATCGCCAAGACCAAGGACCGGGCTGGCGTTTACGTCGGGGATCCGACGCAGGATTCTGTTGCCGCTCTGAAAAGGGTGTCGGAACTGGAGTTGGAAGGTCCGAAGGACGCCCGTTTAGTCACGGGAGCCGCTATCAGTCCAGATGGCAAATCGGTCGTTGTTCGCACCTACCTGGGTTGCTGGCTTTTCGCGGCGCCTCTAGAACCTTGACGATTGGACCAAGGCGAAGCCGGTTCCGATTCCCTTGGGATTGGAGTTTCGGGCGAGGCGGTGACGTTCGATTCGGCGGGAAAGCGCATCCTGACTTGCTCGGAGGGGAGCCCCTGTCCCGTTCACGAAACCGACCTCGGGAACTGAAAATACGAGAAAAACACAAAAATCGCGAGATTTTCCGCGAAAGGAAAAGCGCGGATATCGCCCTTATTCCCTGATAACTCAGGATAGCTCAGGATAAGTCAGGCTAATCCGGGTTTGCTTTCCTTGAAAATGGGCGGGTACCGTCTCCCTCAGCACGAAAATCTATTCCACGCAGGAGGTGTCCAAATGCGCGTGAACAGGATGTGGTGTCTGTGTGCGGCCATGATGGCCTCGCTCGCCCCAAATGCAATGGCGGGCCGTACGGACGCAAACAAGAAAACCGAACTTCGTATCGTTACGAAGCAGATCGAGCCGGGGGTTGAGTATCAATTCTCGCGCACCGTAGGACCTGGCAGGGTCCTCAAGTTCCAGTCTGGGGTTCCCGGCAAGGTGACGTCTACCTACTCGGTGACCTTGGTCAATGGAAAGCCGATTTCCAAGAGTCTGGTGGCGCAGGTGACCACGCCTGCCAAGCCGACGATCATGTACATGGGGCCCCAGGGTTATCGCCCCAGCCGTTCCGCTTTCGGTCGAGCCCGCGTTGTTGAGATGAAGGCGACCGGCTACGACGCGAGCCCGAGGACGATTCCTGGCGGCTCTGGCCGTACCGCGACCGGCATGAAGGCGGTTTACGGATGCGTCGCCGTCGATCCCCGCGTTATTCCGCTCGGCACTCATCTCTTCGTCGAGGGTTACGGCTTCGCCATCGCCAGCGATACGGGTAGCGCCATCAAGGGGAACCGCATCGACCTGTGCTTCAACAGCCGCTCTCAAGCGCTCGCCTTTGGCCGCCAAACGGTGCGCGTGCACGTCTTGCGCGGCGGACGTTGAACCTCTCCGATCCAAAGCTGCTCCGAGCCTTTCTTGATCGCCACGAACTCAAGGCGAACAAGGGGCTGGGGCAGCATTTTTTGTGCTCGGCTTCCGTGGTCGGAGCGATCGTTGACCGGGTGCGCGGCTGCCAGGGAGTTTTCGAGATCGGGCCCGGTCCGGGATTGCTTACGGGGCCACTAGCCGAAGCCTGTCCGCATGTCCTCGCCCTGGAACTGGACGAGCGCATGGCTCGGCCTCTTGCCGAGAGCGCTCCGGGCGTCGAGGTTGTCTTCGGCGATGCGCTTCAGGCTGACTTCAGGTCGCTTCTGACTCGGCTACCCGAGCCACGGGCGGTCGCCTCAAACTTGCCCTACTACATCACCGCGCCCTTGCTCGGCAAGATCGCCGAGGTTCGGGACTGCTTCGACGTGGCGGTGCTGATGATGCAGCGAGAAGTGGGCGACAAGGTGCGGGCGAAGCCCGGCGACCGTAATCGCGGCTCGCTGTCCGTGTTCCTCCAAGCCTGTTTCGAGATCGAGTTGGTCGCCAAAGTGCCTCCAGGAGCTTTCCTGCCGCCACCCAAGGTGGAGAGCATCGTGCTTGCGTTTCGACCCAAACACGCCGAGTACGGCAAGGCGCTCGAAAGGTTGGTTCGGTTCGGCTTTGCCCAGCCTCGAAAGACGTTAGCAAACAACCTCGCCAACGGACTGCACCGAGATCGGTCGGAGATCCTCCAGGCACTCGCCTCGGCAGGGCTGGACGAGACGATCCGGGCGCACATGCTCGCCGAAGACGAGTGGCGAAGACTTGCCCAGGCACTAGAATAGGGCGTGGAAATCGAGGCGCGCCTGAAGGACCTGGCGCTGGAGTTGGGCTTCTCCTCGGTGGGAATCGCCTCCGCCGAAGCTCCCTTGCACCACAACTTCTTAACCGACTGGGTGGCAAACGGCTACCACGGCGAGATGGGTTACATGGCGCGCCACCTTGCCCTTCGCTCAGGAGCCGCGAATCTACTTGAGGGTGCGCGGTCGGTCATCGCCACGACGCTCGCGCACAACCAGCCCAACCCGACGGTGGCTGGAATGCCCCGCATCGCCCGCTACGCCCTGGGACGCGACTATCACAAGGTCCTGGGCGCGAAACTGCGCGGACTAGCTCGCGAACTTGAGTCCTTGGCGCCGGAACATCAGTTCCGCCATTGCGTCGATTCGGCCCCGATTCTGGAGCGCGAGTACGCTCATCAGGCTGGTTTGGGCTGGTTTGGCAAGAACACCATGCTCATCGACAGCCGGCGGGGAAGCTGGTTCTTCATCGGACTCTTGGTGACCACGTTGCCGCTCCGACCGGATCGACCTGCCGAAGGCGGGTGCGGCGCTTGTCGCCTTTGCCTCGACGCTTGTCCCACGGGCGCCATCGTGCCTTTTGAAGGGCGTACCACGGTCGACGCCCGCCGGTGCATCAGTTACCTGACCATCGAGCAAAAGTCCGAACTGACCGCGGAGCAAGAAGCCATGGTGGGAGATTGGACCTTCGGCTGCGACGTCTGCCAGGAGGTTTGCCCCTTCAACCAGATCAGGAACAGCCAACCGCTACGCGGGGAAGCGACCCGAGAGCCCGATTTCTTGGCGAAACGAACTTGGCCAAGCCTGGAGGCGTTATCCGCGCTAGGCGAGGAAGACTGGGATGCGATCACGCAGGGCAGCCCCGTACGCCGCGCCAAGTTGCCTAGGCTTCGGCAAGTGGCACGGGCGAACCTACGGAACGCGAAGGCACACCGAGACGATCCGGCAGCTGACGGTGAGCGATAGCGGCTTCGAACAACTTCACGTATTCGGCGGCGCTTCGCTCCCAACCATAGTCCCCTTCCAATGCGCCTTGGCGTAAGTTGGACCACTTCTCGGGGTCGGCAAACGCGGCAAACGCGCGTTGGAGCGCTTGCCAAAACGGCTCGGAACTTCGCTCCTCGAAGACAAAGCCGTTGACCCCCTCGAAAACGGTATCGGCGAGTCCGCCTGTCTGACGAACGACCGGCACGGTTCCGTAGCGCAAGGCGATCATCTGTCCCAGTCCGCACGGCTCGAAGGCGCTGGGCATCAGGAAGAGGTCGCAACCGGCGTAGACGCGCTGCGCGAGCGCGGCATCGAACCGTTCTGCGAAGGCGAAGTGCCTGGGATGGCGCTGCGCAAGTTCGCGGAACTGCTCGGCTAGCCAGGCATCTCCAAGCCCTTGCACGATCAACCGCCCGCCCGCCGGGATGAGCCGATCGGCAACGTTCAGCAAGAGATCCATGCCCTTCTGGCTGCTGAGGCGGCTAACGACGCCCATGAGCGGGGTCTCATCGCTTACGTCGAGCCCCAGTTCGGCGGCTAGTTCTCGCTTGCAGGCGGCCTTGCCCGAGGGGTCGGAAGCGGAGAAGTGGTTGTGGAGATGGGGGTCGGTAGCGGGATTCCACTCCTCGGTGTCGATCCCATTCAAGATGCCGTGAAGACGACCATAGGCGTCCAGGTGCTTCATGAGCCCTTCCAAGCGGCAGCCGTACTCGGCGGTTTGGATTTCCCGAGCGTAGGTCGGTGAGACGGTGTTCACCTGGTCGGCGTACACGCACCCGCCCTTAAGGAAGTTCACCGAGCCGTAGGTCTCCAACTGGTGCATGTTGTAGAGGCTGCGGGGAAGCCCGGCACGGTCCAAAACGTCGATGCCGAACTCGCCCTGATAGGCGAGGTTGTGGATCGTGAAGATCGATGCCACGTGGTCCCACTCCAGGGCGTCGTGCTCGCGCATGAAGACGGGGGCAAACGCCGTGTGCCAATCGTTGGCGTGTACGACGTCGATGGGCCACTCGAGCTCCGCCGACAAGGCCAGGGCTGCCTTGGCGAAGAAAAGGTACTGATCGTAGCCTTCGGTGTAGACCTTGGCGCTTTCGGTCGCTTTGCCGAAGTACATATCGCAGCCGATGAGATAGACCGGCACGCCGTGAAGGTCGATCTCGTAGAGCGCGACCCACTCCGACCATCCCGAGCACATTTCCACCCGAAAGTCCCGGATCTTGGTGGCAGGGAAGTCGGCTTGGTGGAGAGCCATGGCGTAGCCGGGCATCACAAGCCGCGCGTCGTGCCCGCTGGCACGAAGCGCAATGGGCAACGAAGCGGCGACGTCCGCAAGGCCGCCGACCTTGGCGAGGGGGGCAACCTCGGCAGACAGGATAAGGATGTTCAAAATTGCTCCAGATTCACGAAGATCGCCGCTTCTCAGCGGCGAAGATCGGTTTCCGCACCCGCACGTTTCAGTCTCGTCTTAGCACGGCGTACGCAGGACATTGAGTTTATGCCATGTGATGGACGAACCGAACGTCTGCGATGTGCGGGGTTTTCTTGTCGAATACTTCACATCAGGGCAGAGTCGGGATAACCTATAAGGGTTGGGATCGTGTCGACCCCGGTGGTTTTCTTATGAAAGGCCCTTTATCTTTCGTGTTCTCAACCTTGGCCGCCATGGCGCTTGGTCAAGCCGGAGGCGGAGGTGGCAGCGCCACAGGATCATGGACCACGAACCCCGGCCCGTGGCCCGTGTTCGCCATCCACATGACGCTCTTGCCGAACAAGAGCTTGCTGGTCTTCAACCGGGGCCGATTCCCACCGTATTTTCCCGCAGACCACCGGACGCCATGGAAAATCGCGGTCGTGGCTCCGCCCTACGAGACGGGGACCGTTATCCCGTTCTGGGACGACCAAGAGCACACGCCGCACGAGCTTTTCTGTTCCGGCCACGTGATGCTGGAAGACGGCAAGGTCTTCTTTGCCGGCGGGCACATCGTGGACAACGTCGGTACGTTTGACACCCACACGTTCGATCCCGCCACGAACCAGTTCGTCCTGGGCTCGGCAATGAAGGAACGGCGATGGTATCCCACGGCGGTCCTGTTGCCGAACCGACGCGTGGCGATCTTCTCTGGGACGTTCAACAATACGCCCGGCGTCGAGAAGCGGAATCCGTTCGTCGAGCTCTGGATGGATCGGGTCGGCGACACCCTTGCTGCCGACTACATTACCGACATCCCCGAGGCACAGAAGTACACGGATCGCTACTACCCGCAGGTGTTCGTGGATCCGAACGACGGCAACCTGATCTTCTGCGCGGCTGGTGTGTCGGAGGACGCACCCGGAACCGGGATTTACTGGCCAGAGCGGAACGCCAAGCTGAACCTGCTCACCTGGACATGGTCGGACTACTTGCCGCTCCAAACCAGCCTTGCCAACGTTCGCCTCGAGTATCCCAGCGCCGTGATGATGGACGGCGTGATCATCAAGAGCGGCGGCGGAAAGATCGGCGAAAGCTCCGAACCCGAATACTACGCCACGAATCGTGTTCTGACGTGCGATCTCAAGAACATCACCGATCCGAATGCGGCGTGGAAGATGGCACCGGGCATGGTCAAGGGGCGCAAAAACCACACGTTGGTCGCTTTGCCCGATGGGCACCTGCTCGCCATGGGGGGCAACCTGTACCACCAGTTCGGGCAGTTGGGCGGTCCGGAAACCAACGACCACTCCGACAACGAGCGATCGGCTCCGGAATGGTGGGACCCGTTCAACCCCTCGTCGCGCTGGACCTTGCTGTCGAAGCCCACGCCCGATACGGGCCGCGGCTACCACTCGACGGCGCTCTTGTTGCCGGATGCCCGCGTTATTCAAGCCGGCGGTGAGTACGAGTACCAGCAGGTGACGGTCGGCGGAGCACCTATCGTCGACCAGAAGCGCACAGCGCAGATCTTCTCGCCGCCCTACGGCGGTCGAAACGATTGGGCGAAATACCGGCCCCGCATCGTGACGGCTCCGGACGCCACCACGCCGGTAGTGCACTACGGCGAGGACCTGAACATCGTGGTGCGGAAGCAGCCGGGGAGAGCGATCGCCAAGATCAGCTTGATCTCGTTGGGCAGTACGACCCATGCGTTCAACGAGAACCAGCGGTTTGTGTTCCTGAATAAGGAGAGTCTGCCGACGAGCAACAACTCCATCGCCGTGCGCCTACCCGCCTCGCCGAACATCGCGGCTCCCGGTTACTACATGCTTTTCGTGGTCGACAACGCCGGAATTCCGTCGGAAGCACTTATCATCCGGCTGAAGGACATGGACTTCGCGGCTCCGCAAACGGTCTCAGTGAACGTGCCGTACGACCTCGACTACGATCGGACCCAAATCTACGCGGGCGACAATCGGTATCTTGCCGGGCCTCAGGGCATCAGTTCCGCGGGCGCCAACGAGTTCAGCGTCGACTTCACCACGACGGCGCCCTACGCCAATCCCTCGCACATCAAGGTCAATGCTGAGGCCAGGATGAGCCGAGCCGGTCGCACCCGCATCTTCTTGTGGGACTGGGAGAAGAGCGCGTGGCAAGACATTGCCAACTATGAGACGGGGACCTCAGATGCCCTTGTGCGCGGGGTCGAGAGACTGGAAGACAGCTGGAAGGAGTACATCAATGCGGACGACCGAAGGGTCAAGGTCCGTTGACCTTCATGGCAGATGAACCGTTCGTCGGCTTCCTCGATATGGTGGAAGTCGGATTCCGCGAGTAGGAAACTCAAGGAAGCCCCAAGACCGATAGGCTTGGGGCTTTCTGTTGTCGCCCTTACAGGGCTTCAATCAGCACGGCGGTGGCTTCGCCGCCGCCGATGCACGGCGTGGCAATCGCGTACTTGCCACCTCGACGTCGCAACTCGTGAAGAGCGGTGAGCACCAAGCGGGCACCGGTCATGCCGATCGGGTGGCCGAGGGCGACCGCGCCGCCGTTGACGTTCAGCTTCTCGTGGGGGATACCCACCTTGCGGGCAACGACCATGGCGACCACGGCGAACGCCTCGTTGACCTCGAAAAGGTCGATATCGTCCACATTGAGGTGATGCTTGGCGAGTAGTTTCTGAACCGCGACGGCGGGCGCCGTAGTGAACCACTGCGGGTCTTGGGCGTGCTGGGCGTAGCCCACAATGCGTCCGAGCGGCTTGAGCCCCGCCGAAGCAGCCCTGTCTGCCGAAGCGATCACCAGAGCCGCGCCTCCGTCGTTGATGCTGCTGGCGTTGCCCGCCGTCGTCACTCCGTCCTTGGCGAACGCCGGTCGTAGGGAGGCCAGTTTCTCACGGTCGCCGCCCTTTGAGGGGTTCTCGTCCTGGCTGACCACCACCGGGTCGCCCTTCCGTTGCGGAATCTCGATGGGAACGATCTCTTCGGCAAGCCGGCTGGCGGCGGCGTTGGCGCGGCGGAAGCTCTCGGCGGAAAAGTCGTCCAACTCTTCGCGGGAGAAGTTCTCCTCTCGAGCGCAGAGGTCGCCGCAGTTGCCCATGTGGACGTTGTTGTAGGGGTCCCACAAGCCGTCGTTGATCATGCTGTCGATGAGCGTGCCGTTACCCATGCGGTAGCCGGTTCGCGCCTTGTCGAGCAGGTAGGGGGCGTTGCTCATGCTCTCCATGCCGCCCGCCACCACGATTTCGGCGTCGCCGCAGCGAATCGCCTGCGCCGCCATCATCACGGTCTTCATGCCCGAGCCGCAAACCTTGTTGATGGTGGTGCAGGGCACGCCTTGCGGAAGTCCCCCGAACATGGCGGCTTGGCGGGCAGGGGCCTGGCCCACGCCGCCGCTCAGGACGGTGCCCATCAGCACTTCGTCGACCTGGTCCGCGCCAACGCCAGCGCGCACGAGCGCTTCTTTGATGGCTGCGGCTCCAAGTTGGGGTCCGGTCAGGGAAGAAAGGGAGCCGGAGAAGGCGCCGATCGGCGTGCGAACGCCCGAGAGAATCACCGCGTCGTGCATGGGTCAATTATGCGCGTTCGGGAGCGTGAACAAGTACACTCTGGACCGATCCAATGCTGTCTCGAACGCTTGTGCTCAAAGTCTCGTCATGGCCGATCGTCGAACGCATTGTGCGTCGGTCGTTCCTGTTCAAAGGATTGGTCAAGCGGTTCATCGCGGGCGACACCCTTGATGAAGCCCTGAAGGTCGCGGAGGACTTGGCGGCTCGTGGCTATTTCGTGACCATGGATCTCCTCGGCGAAAGCGTTGCCGACGAGGGGGAAGCCCGGAAAGCCAAGGACACCTACATCGAGATGCTGAAGAGCATTGCGGCGAGCCCGTGTGCCCCGCGAACGAATATCTCGATCAAGCTCACTCAATGCGGCCTTGATCTTTCGGACGAGTTTGCCGAGAAGAATCTGCGTGAGGTGCTCTGGGCGGCATCGGAGCTCAACAACTTCGTGCGGGTCGACATGGAGGCTTCCGCCTACACGGAGCGGACCGTGGACATCATGCTGAGGGTGGGCGAGGACTTCAAGAACACGGGGACGGTGCTTCAGACGTACCTCTACCGAACGCCCGACGACGTCGACAAGATGATCAAAGCAGGCATGCGCGTTCGCTTGGTCAAAGGTGCCTACCTTGAGCCCGCCGAGGTTGCTTTCCCCGAGAAGTCCAAGGTCGACGAGGCATATGTAACGCTGGGCAAGCGCCTGATGAAGGAAGGGAACTATCCCGCCCTCGCAACTCAAGACGAAAAGATCATTGCCGAGCTCAAGCAGTTCGCCGCCGACGAGGGCATCGACAAGAGCCGCTTCGAGTGGCAGATGCTGATCGGCGTTCGGCGCGACCTTCAAGAACAGCTTCGGTCCGAGGGCTACAACGTGCGCATCTACGTTCCGTTTGGCGACCGTTGGTACCCCTATTTCACGCGAAGGCTTGCCGAGCGCCCCGCCAACGTCTTGTTTATCCTCAAGTCGTTGTTCAAGGGCTAATCCGCCTCCGGTAACCTCGGGGGGATGGCTATCCTCTCCTTGCTTTCTGTCCTGTCCGCCGTCGGTCCGACCTTCTATCTCGACGAACTGGACCTGAAACTGATGGAGCAGGGCTGGGGGGCGCCCCAGTCACGTCGTAGCGTCGACAGGCACCCGCTCAAGATTGGCGGCGCGGGGTTCGACCGCGGCGTAGGCACTCATGCGGTCAGCCGCTACGAGCTAGACCTCGGCGGCAAGGGTGCGCGGTTCTCGGCGGTCGTCGGGGTGGACGACGAGGTCGGCAAACTCGGTTCGATCCGCTTCTTCGTTTATGCCGATGGGAAGAAGCGAGCGGAATCCACGGTAATGCGCGGCGGCGAAGCCGGGCAGAACCTCACGGTCGACCTAAGCGGCGTGAAGAAGCTTGTTCTCCTGGTCGACGACGCGGGCGACGACATCAACTACGACCACGCCGACTGGGCGAACGCCGTCATCGAAATGAAGGCGGGGGCTCCGAAACCGGTCGCGCCGAAGGTCGAGCCGCCGATGCCGATCGCAAGCCACATCAGCGATCAAACGGAGATCCACGGGCCGCGGATATTGGGAGGTTCCCCGGGAGCCGAGTTTCTGTTCCGGGTTCCGGCAACGGGCAAGAAGCCGTTGCGCTACGCCGCGGAGGGGCTGCCTGCCGGTCTGATGCTTGATCCCGCCACCGGCGTGGTTCGAGGACGGATGAAGAAGGCGGGCGAATCGATTGCCACCTTTACGGTCTCCGGACCCGGAGGCACGGCGAAGCGCGAAGTGAAGTTCGTTTGCGGCGCCCACAAACTGGCGCTTACCCCGCCCATGGGGTGGAACTCTTGGAACGTTTGGGGCTTGAGCGTCGATGCCCAGAAGGTGCGAGACAGCGCGGACCAGTTCATTGCCGCCGGGCTTGCCGACTTCGGCTATCAGTACGTGAACATCGACGACGCCTGGGAAGGCGAACGGGACGCGGAAGGCGTGTTGCAGACGAACAAGAAGTTCGGCGATATGTCCACGCTTGCCGACTACATCCACTCGAAAGGGTTGCGCATCGGCATCTATTCGAGCCCCGGACCCCAGACCTGCGGCGGCTACGCCGGCAGTTACAAGCGCGAGTACATCGACGCCAAGATGTGGGCGGATTGGGGCATCGACTACCTGAAGTACGACTGGTGCAGCTACGGCAACATTTCTCGGGGCGAGAACCTGAGAGAACTGATGAAGCCGTACGCGCTCATGCGCGACGCCCTGGACAAGTCGGGTCGGGATATCGTCTTTAGCCTTTGTCAGTACGGCATGGGCGACGTGTACAAGTGGGGCAATATGGTCGGCGGAGACTTGTGGCGCACGACGGGAGACATTACCGACAGTTGGGCAAGCATGTCTTCGATCGGCTTCGCCCATAGCGAGCGGTCGCCTTATGTCCGCCCCAGCGGCTGGAACGACCCTGACATGTTGGTGGTTGGGCACGTCGGTTGGGGCAACACCCATCCTTCGCGGCTCAAACCGAACGAGCAGATTACGCACGTGACGCTTTGGTCGATGTTGGCGGCCCCCCTTCTGATTGGCTGCGATCTGACGCAGTTGGACACCTTTACCCGGGATCTGCTCATGAACCACGACGTGATCGAGGTCGACCAAGATCCTTTAGGCGTCGCGGCAACTCGGAAGTCTCGCACGGGCGACCTCGAAGTCTGGGCGCGTCCCTTGTGGGATGGCACCACCGCCGTCGCCTTGTTCAACCGCGGGTCCAGCGAGGCGACGGTAACGGCGACTTGGAAGGCGCTTGGACTGAAGGGCGTTCAGCCGGTTCGCGACCTGTGGTTGCGGAAGGAAATGGGGAAGGCGTCCGGAGCGTACAGCGCACGGGTTCCCTCGCATGGGGCCAAACTGTTCCGCATCGGCAAACCGACCAAGACCGGCTGGAGGTAGCCGCCGTGCCGGTCTTCGAGTTCCGCTGCCGGTCGTGCGGGAAGAAATACTCGGCGCTCGTCGGCATGACCGCTGATTCGTCGGAGACGAAGTGCCCACACTGCGGGAGCCTGGAAGGCGACAAGTTGGTCAGCCGGTTTGCCCGGGTTCGTAGCGAAGATGCCCGCTTGGACGAGATGGCGGACCGTTTGGAGACCTTCGGGGAACCCGATAGCAACGCGGAGATGCGGCAGATGGCGCGCGAACTCGGCAAAGCCATGGACGACGACATGGCGGACGAGATGGAAGAGATGTTCGAAGCCGACCTGGAAGGCGGCGGCGACGAGGAATGAAAAAGGCCGCCTTGCGGCGGCCCTTTGGAATGCTCGAAAAACTCCGTTAGGAGAACTTGAGGCTGACGCCTCGTCGTTGGATCTCCTCGACGAAGCGGGTCCCGGAGAGTGCCTTCTCGTAGTGGATGGCGCCCGAGGGGACTTCGCCGTTCGCGATGGCGATGGCATAGATCGAGGCGGAGAAGCCCGTTAGCCGCTCCATCGACGTGAAGCCGGTGACCTCGTCCTCCTTGTCGAAGATGTCGATTTGGAGCCGCTTCGGCTGACCGTCCTTGGTGCCGATGCCGACGCCTCTCACCGCGCACATGTCGCGGTCGACGAACTTGGCCAACGCCGGCCCGAAGACCGCATTGAACACGTCTTTCGGCACAATGCTGGTTCCCTTAACGTCGATCGCGTCCTCGTTCCAGAAGCCGAAGTCCTTGAAGATCTTGATTCGCTCGCAGTGGCCGGGGAAGCGGATCGTCTTGTACTCGTAGTTGGCGACGCGGCCCTTGTGGGTGTAGGGCGCTGTACTCGTTCCCCCGGAGGTAACGAACGCTTCCATATCGCCCAGTTCATCGATCTTCAAGTCCTCAACTTCGGTGAGGGTGTCGACCAGGACGATCTCATGGTCGCGCAGCACCACGGCTTGGTAGTCGTACTCCGTGACAAGGCCCTCGCAGTTAAAGGTGAGTTTGTAGTTGAAGGGGGGCTTGGGGTGCTGGGGCAAAACGCCGCAATAGAGCTTGATGCTGTCGCAAGTGTCGAGATGCTCCATCAGCCACAGACCGAGGCTGTTGACGAGACCGGGCGCGAGTCCGGTATCGGGCACCAAGGTGACTCCCGCCGATTGGGCTTGCTCGTCCAACTTGAGCGTCTCCATCGTGATGTCCGTGTTCCCGCCCAGATCGACCATGCTGGTCTTGGTTTGCACGGCAACTGCAGCGATCTTGGGGTGCATCCAATAGGGCACGCAGGAGATGAGGACATCCACACCCGTCAGAAACTTGGCCAGATTCGCGGGGTCGAGGGCGCTGACCTGGTGCGGTTCGCAAATGGCGGCGCCCACCAGTTCGTTCACCCGGCGGCTACTCTTTTCGGCTTGGTGGAGATCGACGTCTCCCATCCGGATGGCAGCCGGGTCGGCGAATTTGGCGATATCGTAGGCGGCGGCAGTGCCTTGCATGCCGGCGCCTAGCACAGCGAAAGTCTTCTTCATCGAATGGGTCCTTGGCAAAACAACGTCGTTTCGTCGGATCGCCTGCTAGGTTCAAATTGTACCCGTTTGGAGCCTTCCAGGCGGGCGGTGGGGGTGCTTCGGCTTACGCCGCCCGCACGCGATAGCTCCACTTGTCTAGCCGCATCGCCCGCCCGTCTTTCGGGTGGACGTGGACCCGGTTGCGCCCCGAATCTTTGGCGACGTAGAGAGCAGCATCTGCCCGGGAGAACACGGTTGCCGGATCGTGGTCTTGCGTCATCTTGAACGCCACGCCGAGACTCGCCGTGAGTTCCCTCGGAAATCCCTGGGTGGCTTCGATGCGCCGGCGTAACAGTTCGGCGCGAGTGAGCACCATCTCGGGTTCCATACCCGTGCTGACCACCACGAACTCCTCCCCGCCGTAGCGGGCAATGAACTCGTGCCCGTTGGCGTCTTCTCGGAGACAATCGGCGACCCGTTTCAACACCTGGTCGCCCATCTCGTGCCCGAACTGGTCGTTGAACGACTTGAAGTGGTCCACGTCGATCACGGTGACCGCCCAGGTAGTGCGCTTGGACTTCGAAAGGCCAAAACTGCTGTTTGCGAACTCGTCGTAACGGCGTCGGTTGTTAAGGTTCGTGAGTCCGTCGCGCTCGCTATCCACGATCAGCGTTTGGTGGTTGGACCCCATCTGAGCCACGGCCTCTTGAGCCAGGTGAAGCTGGAACTGGAGACCCGCTTCCTCGCGCTTGCGCTCCGAAATGTCCTTCCTCTGGACGGCGAATCCGCTAGGGTGCGCCCAACCGCGCCACTCGAACCACCGCCCGTCCGTTTCTTGCTCGGCGACGCATGGTTGGCCCGTGCGAACCGTCGCCTCCAACGTTTCTCTCAACACGTCGGACGCCACGACGTCTGGGTGCCGCCAGATGTGTTCGTTCGGCCCTAGCCATTTCCTCGCGGCGGGGTTGGCGCCCAAAACCGTTCCCTCACGGTCCAAGACGATGATCTCCTCCGGCGAAGCATTGACGGCAACGTCGATCCAATGCTGATTCTCTGCCCGATCCCTCTCTGACAATTCCATCTGTTTGACTCTCCCCCGAGTCCATCAAAAATGGTCGGCATCCGGCTTAACATTTCAAGCGGAGGGCAAGCGAAACCTAGCAAGAATTGCAGGTGCCAAGCCAGCCCCCGTGCAACCCGACGCCCGAGCCTTCGTATGAACGTGAAATGGCAGAGCGCAAGCAGTTTCCCGGTATCGCCGCCACGGCGTTTGTGAGCAACACCGACCGTATGGCGTTGGAAGCCCTGAAAAGGGTGCCGCTCTTGCCCAAACTGATCCAGAAATTCCACGAAGTTGGGGTCGACCGGTGGCTGTATTGCTACAACATGGCCATGTCGGTGCGCTGCGGGCCGAACCAGTACCCGACCCTCTACAAGATTCTGCGCGAGTCGTGCGAGGTTCTGGATATGCCGGAGCCGGAGCTGTACATCACCAGCAACCCGTTTCCCAACGCCTTTGCCGGCGGCGTGGAGCGGCCGTATATCACCCTGCGCAACTCCATCGTCGACACGCTGAGCGACGAGCAGCTTTATCATCTCATCGGCCACGAGCTAGGGCATATCAAGGCGGACCACATCCTCTATCGGACCATCGGCTCGCTACTTTATCCGCTGCTCGACATGATTGGGCGCCGGACCTTTGGACTGGGCGACGTCGCTTCGATCGCCCTCGTGCTGGCGTACAGCGAGTGGTACCGCCAAGCCGAGATTTCAGCCGACCGGGCGGGACTTCTCGTGGCGCAAAGCCTGAACATTTCGATCGACGCCAACCTCGCCTTGACGGCGGGGCCGAACCGCTTGTCGCACGAGATGAACCGGGACGCCTTCATGGACCAGGCCCGCGCCTATCAAGACGCGGGGACGCTGGAGTCGATCGGCAAGGTGCTCATCTTCCTGCTCATGAGTGGCACCTACACGCATCCGATGCCGGTGCACCGAACTCAGGAGTTGGAGCGCTGGGTGCTGAGCGGCGAGTTCGACCGCATCATGGCTGGCGACTACCCGCACGAGACGCGGGCTTAAGCAGTTCGGCGGCGATCCCGAGCAGTCGGCTCCGATATTCGTCGCGGGCCCGAGCGTAACCTTCGACGTGCGCCACCCCAGGGATCGTCCAGAGGGGAGATTTCGTAGCTTCCGCAAGCAGTTCGCCCTGACGAAGCGGGATCGTCAGGTCGTCGCCGTCGTGGATGACCAGGCACGGCTTGCCTGCCCAAGAGCGGGCACCCTCGATCGGGTTGACGTCCCTGATTTTTAGGCCCAGTTTGGATTCGGCGATCCAAGCCACGGGGGCCAACAGGAATCGCCCGACGCCCGGAACGGAACGGTCGAACCAAGACCCCACGGCATCGTCTAGATGGGCGTAGGCGCTCTCGGTGACCACCGCGTCCGCGCAGTTGGGCTCCTGTTGCACCGCCATCCAGCATGCCGCGCCCCCCATGGAGGCTCCGACGAGCACGACCTTTGCATCAGGTGCTTTGGCTCTCACCCAATGGGCCACCGAGAGCACCGTCAACGATTCCTTGACGCCGAAAGTGCAGACGCGATCCGGACTTTTGCCATGGCCTGGTAGGTCGGGTGCCACGGCGGCAAAGCCCGACTTCGCCATGTCTTCCATGGCCTGGCGCCAATGGGCACGCGTCGCGCGGAAACCGTGTACGAAGACGAACACCACCGGGGCCTTGCGCGGTTCGCCCGCAAACCAAACCGGTGTCCCCCCGGGCAGGTCTTCTTCAAGGAAATGGGGAGGTTTGGGCGCGATTTCGGTTACGGGGCTCAGCAGCTTGTTGGCGAGGGAGAAACACGCGGCGACGTAAGCGAGGAGTACCCCGAGGAGGAAATAGAACCCTCGCCAACGTCGCCGCGACTTCATGGTTAGGTTATTGGGGGCCGCCTTCCGCGGCAAGAACCGTGTTCCGCAGCAGGCTTGCCACCGTCATCGGTCCTACGCCTCCGGGGACCGGCGTGATCCAAGAGGCGTTGTGCCGCGCACCTTCGAAGTCCACGTCGCCGACGTCGTGGCTCTTGCCTTCGACCTTGTTGTAGCCGGCGTCGACGACGACCGCTCCGGGCTTGATCCAGTCGCCCTTGACCATTTCAGGCCGGCCAACGGCGGCAACCACGATGTCCGCGGTTCGGCAAAGGTCGGGGAGATCCTTCGTTCTGGAATGGGCGATGGTCACGGTGGCGTTCTTCTGAAGCAGCATCAGCGCCGCGGGCTTGCCCAAGATCACGCTTCGCCCGATGACGACCGCGTGCTTGCCCTCGAGGGGAATGCCGTAATGCTCCAGCATGGTCATGATGCCGAGCGGGGTCGCACACCGAAAGCCGGGGAGGTCGCAGGTGAGCCTGCCCATCGACTGCGGAGTGATACCGTCGACGTCCTTCTCTGGACCCAAAGTCAGGAGAGCCTCGGACTCGTCCAGATGGGCGGGAAGCGGGTGCTGGATCAACACGCCGTGCACTCCAGGGTCCGCGTTGAGTTCGTGGATCTTGTCGATCAGCTGGCTTTGCGACCAGTCTGCGGTGACCTCATACGAACCGCTAATGATGCCGGCCTTTTCGCACCAAGTGCGCTTCATTCGGACGTAGGCTTGGCTGGCGGGGTCTTGAGCCGCGACAAGTACGTCGAGTCGGGGTTGGATGCCTTTCGCGAGGAGTGCATCGACGCGCTCCTTGACGTCTGCTCGGACGACCTTGGAAAGGGCAAGGCCGTCGAGGATTTGGGTGGAAGAAACCACCCCTCTATTTTGCCTTTATTCCTTGGCGCGAAGTCGCCAAGGCCCCGCTTTGAGGAGTTCTTGGGCGGCTTCTTCGGAAAGTTCTTCTTCGACAGGCGCCTGAGCCTCTTCGGGCTCCGCTTCCGGCTTCTCTTCGACTTCCGCCATCGAAGGATCCCACTCGGCCTTTGCGGTTTGGGCAAGCAAGCTGGCAAGGACGCCGTTCACGAACTTGCCGCTCTCGGCGGTGCTGTACTTCCTGGCGATCTCGATCGCTTCGTCGATGGTGACGGCGGGCGGCATGCCGGGCTCGTAAAGGAACTCGCATGCGGCGATGCGCAGGACGTTGCGGTCGACCACCGCGATGCGGCTGTAATCGTAGTCGGGAATGAGCGCCGCGAGCTTCTCGTCGATTTCCGGCCCGTGGATTTGGCAGTTCAACACGATCCGCTCCGCATACTCGGTCTCTTCCGGAGTGAGTTGCAGGCTGACCACGGTGTCGCGAAGACCTTCGAGGATCTCCTCTTTGCCGACCTCCAACATGTAGAGCGCTCGAAGGGCAGCCTCGCGCGCCTTGCGACGCGATCTAGCCAACCGGTTGCTCCTCAAGAAAGCCTGCGACCCAGCTCGTGTGCACATCGCCCGCCACGTAGTCTGGATGGGCAACGAGACGGCGCAGGAACGGGATGTTGGTGCAAATGCCCTCGACGTGGAATTCGTGAAGGGCGCTCGCCAGCCGAGCGACGGCTTCCGCGCGATCGCGTCCCACCACGATCAGCTTTGCGAGCATGGGGTCGTAGAACGGGCTCACGGTGAACCCGGCGTAGCAGTGCGTGTCCATGCGCACGCCCTTTCCTCCGGGGGCGTTCCATATCGTGATGAGGCCGGTCGAAGGCGCGAAGTCGTTGTCGGGATCTTGGGCGGTAATGCGTGCCTCGATGGCGTGGCCCTTGAGGTTGACGCTGTCTTGGCCGAAGGGAAGCACTTCGCCCGCGGCGAGCCGCAGCTGAAGCTGCACGAGGTCGATGCCGGTGATCTCTTCGGTCACCGGGTGCTCGACCTGAAGCCGCGTGTTCATCTCGAGGAAGTAGTAGTGGAAGTCCTTATCGACGAGGAACTCAACAGTTCCCGCATTGGTGTAGCCGACCGACTGGGCGACGCGAACGGCGTCCGAGCCCATCTTCTTGCGGACCTCGGGAGGGAACTGGGCGAACGGCGCCTCCTCGACCAGTTTTTGGTGGCGCAGGTTCTGGACCGAGCACTCGCGCTCGCCAAGATAGACCATGTTGCCGTGCTCGTCGCCGATCACCTGGATCTCCACGTGGCGAGGCTCCACCACGCACTTCTCGACCAGCATGTCTCCGTTGCCGAAGCTGGCTTGCGCCTCGGCGCTGGCGGTCTTCCAAAGCTGGGAGAGTTCGTCGGGCGAATCGACGCGGCGGATGCCGCGTCCGCCGCCGCCCGCCACGGCTTTAAGTAGCACGGGATAGCCGATCTCGTCGGCAAGTTTGATGGCGTCGGCATCGGTTGCCACCGCGCCGTCCGAACCCGGAACGACGGGACAACCGCTCGCAATCGCGGCTTGCTTGGCGCACGCCTTGTCTCCCATGGCTTCGATCGCCTTTACGGGAGGTCCGATGAACTTGATGCCGAGCGAGGCGAGGGCAGAGGCGAAGTTGGCGCGCTCGCTAAAGTAGCCGTAGCCGGGATGCACGGCTTCGGCGCCCGAAATCTGGCACGCCATGAGCACGTTGGCGAGGTTGAGATAACTTTCCGTATTGCTGCCCGCGCCCACGCAGATCGCTTCGTCGGCGATCAAGGCGTGCAGGCTCTTGGCGTCGGCTTGCGAATAGATGGCGACGCTCTTGATGCCGAGTTCTCGGCAGGCGCGGATGACGCGGCAGGCAATCTCACCGCGGTTGGCGATCAGAACTTTCTTGAACATCAATATTTCTCGTGGCCGGGATGGGGGCAGTGGACCTCGCCGGTGGCGGGATTGTAGACGTACTCCTCTTTGCCGATAGGGCAAAGCTGGAAGTCCTTGGGCAAGCCTTTCAGGTCGGTGATTTTGGCGGGATAACCGTCTTCGCCGCCAGTGCTGGAGACATAGATCATCTGCCGGATCTGGTCGATGTTCGAGCGGCAGACCTCGTCTTTGGCGCGCAACATCGTTTGGCCCACCACGGTCTCGCCCTTGCCGTCCTTGCGGCTGCTTCCGCCCCCAAAGCTCTTGAGGCCGACGGTAGCGATCGTGGCGAGGATGGCGATGGCCGCCATCACGGCGAGAATCTCGATCAGCGAGAAGGCGCGTCTCTTCATGGTTTCACCTTGACCCGGGCGATCTCTTGTCCATACATGACGGCTTGGTCGGGCTCGACGAGGATCTCGACGATCTCACCGGTGAGAGCGCACTCGACGTCGTTGGCGTGGCCCAGAGCAAGCACCGATCCGACGATGTCGCCGACCTTAACGGCTTGTCCAACGGTGAGCGGTTCGCCTTCGGCTCGGAAGTAGCCGACGCTGGGTGAGGTGATGGCTTTCACGTCGTCGGCGGGAGCGGTTTCGATGGCCGCCGTTGCCGACGGAGCGGCGCGCTTCGCCTTTCGGGGCTCCAAAGTCGCCTCAAAGGCAATGCCGTTGTTTTCCAGCGCAACTTGGGTGCAACCGGCCTGGCGCGCCACGCTAAGCGCATGCCGAATCCACTGTAATTCACCGCTTGGCATGGGCGGTAAGAGTACCTGGCGAATCCAAAAGGTATTCTTCGTAACCGGCATGTCGCAGACCTTTATGCCTTCCACCGAGACCCTGTACGAGCGTACGGGCGAAAACACGATGGTCGTGAACATGGGGCCCCAGCACCCCTCGACCCACGGCGTTCTCCGCGTGATCTGTGAGCTGGAAGGAGAGGTGATCGTCTCCTGCAAGTGCGTCATCGGCTACCTCCACACCGGCATGGAGAAGGAAGCTGAATACCAGCAGTACCACAAGTGCGTGGTCATGACCGATCGCATGGACTACCTCAATGCGAACGGTAACAACCTGGCGCACGCCTTGGCCGTTGAGAAGTTGCTGGGCTGCGAGATCCCGCGGCGAGCGCAGTATCTGCGGGTCATTCTCGCCGAGCTGAGCCGCATCGCCAGCCACTGCGTTTGGCTGGGAACGCACGGTTTGGACCTGGGCGCCATGACGCCCTTCTTCTACATTTTCCAGCAGCGCGAGTACGTGCTCGATCTATTCGAGATGTTCTCGGGCGTGCGCATGATGCCCTCGTGGATCGTTCCCGGTGGCCTCCGCGGAGACGTGCCCGAGGGGTTCTCTGAGCGGCTGTCTAAGTTCCTCGACGGTTTCCCGAAGGAACTCGAAGTCGTCGAGAACATGCTTGTGGCGAACCCGATTTGGAAAGAGCGAACCTACGACGTTGGAACGCTGTCCGCCGCCCAGGCGCTCGACATCGGATGCAGCGGCCCGATCGCCCGCGCGTCCGGCGTGAACTTCGATCTGCGCAAGACCAACCCGTATTCCTGCTACGACGAGTTCGATTTTCAGGTCCCGGTGGGCACGAGGGGAGACGTTTACGACCGCTTCCTGGTGCGCATCGCCGAGATGAAGGAGTCGTGCAAGATCATCCGCCAGGCGATGGACGGCTTGCCCGAAGGGCCGGTGACGACCAGCGACCGCAAGATCGCGCCGCCGCCGCGCCACGAGCTGGACAACTCGATGGAATCGCTCATCCACCACTTCAAGCTCTACACGGAGGGCTATCGCCCGCCCGTAGGCGAGGCCTATGCAGCGGTCGAAGGGTCAAAGGGCGAACTCGGCTTCTACGTGGTCAGCGACGGCACGAACCGTCCCTATCGCTGGCACGAGCGCCCGTCTTCGTTCATGAACCTGAAGTCGCTTGAAGTGTTGGCGATCGGCAGGTTGATTGCCGACGTCATCGCGATCATCGGCTCGATCGACATCGTGCTCGGCGAGATCGACCGGTAAGCAAAGACTGTTACAAAGGAAAGGAGCAGGGCGGTTGACGCCCTGCCCCTTTTGGTTTCGCCCCTACATGTGGGCGATGATGTTGTCTCCAAACTCGGAGCACTTGACCTCGGTCGCCCCTTCCATGAGACGGGCGAAGTCGTAGGTCACCTTCTTGGAAGCGATCGCACCCTCGACTCCCTTCAAAAGCAGATCGGCGGCTTCGTTCCAGCCAAGGTGGCGGAACATCATCTCGCCGCTCAGGATGACCGAGCACGGATTGACTTTGTCGAGGTTCGCGTACTTCGGTGCGGTGCCGTGGGTGGCTTCGAAGATCGCATGGCCCGTGATGTAGTTCGCGTTGCCGCCCGGGGCGATGCCGATTCCGCCCACCTGCGCCGCAAGCGCGTCGCTCAGGTAGTCGCCGTTCAAGTTAAGCGTTGCGATCACGTCGAAGTCTTCGGGACGCGTAAGAACCTGCTGGAGGGTGATGTCGGCGATGGCGTCCTTGATCACGATGTCCGTCTTGGCGCCCGCCGTGCCCGCCTTGATCACGTGCCAGGGACCGCCGTCCAGTTCAACCGCGCCGAAGAAGTCGCGCGCAACCTTGTAGCCCCATTCCATGAAGGACCCTTCGGTGAACTTCATGATGTTGCCCTTATGGACCAGCGTCACGGATTTTCGTCCGGATGCGATGGCGTGAGAAATCGCGCTATGCACCAACCGCTCGGTGCCCAGGTAGCTGACCGCCTTGATGCCGATGCCGACCTGCAACGGCATATCGCGGGGTGGCGCGCCGATGCCCTCCAGAGTCTTGGACCAAGCGTCACCCTTCTCTTTGGTGCCGAAGCGGATTTTCGCGAACCTCTTTGGGGAACTCCTTGGCGAGGAAGTCCAGCATCTTGGCGGACTCGGGGGAACCGCCCGCCCACTCGATCCCGGCGTAGATGTCCTCCGTGTTCTCCTGGAAGATGACCATATCGACCTTCTCGGCTTGACGGCTCGGCACGCCCGTGAACCAGCGCACCGGGCGGAGGCAGACGAACAGGTCGAGAATCTGGCGCAGAGCGACGCCGAGGATCGATACCGCCTCCGATCGGGGTCGTCAGCGGAACTCTTGATGCCGACAAGGTACTTCTGAAAAGCTTCCAACGTCGCGTCGGGCGCCCAGTTGCCGGTCTGGTCGAACGCCTTTACCGGCAAGGACCTCGACCCACTCGACCTTCTTGGTGCCGCCGTAGTGCTCTTCTCGACGGCGGCGTCCATCACGCGGACACCGCTCGCCAGATGCTCGGACCCGTGCCATCGCCTTCGATGAACGGGATGATCGGGTCGTTGGGCACGTGAAGGCTCTGAGGAGTCATCGTGATAGGCGTGGGCATGGTCTAGGAGAATACCTTGATTCGCCTCGAACCTACTTGCCGCTGGTGTTGATCTTGAAGGGAATGGCGGCAGAAGCGAAAGATCGCTGTGCAACTTCAAGGGAATGATGCCAATCAGCGCCCACCAGACCGTAGGCGACGGCAAACCCGATGAGAGCTGCCGACAGCACCGCGCACGATCCGATCCGTGTTTCCTACGTTACAAGTCATTTCGATTCACCTATGGTTGAAGAGTCTGCAGCGGGTCGCAAACGGTGCAACTACGCCTGGGTGTTTCCGAACAAATCGACGTGGAAGCGCGGAGTGAGACGCCAGCCTTCGCGGAGGCAGATCGGCACTAGAAGCCGCTCGCGGCGGGTGCAGGGTGTCGGGGTCTGTGCCCTCTGCCATGACGAGGACACGATCAGGCTCAGGTTTGAGCCGGGACACCAACTCCCGCACCTCGGCGAGGTCTGCGCCCTCACCCTCCGGATTGATCACGAACTTGAGTTGGTAGGGCGCCGTTTGCATAAGCCGGGCAACCGTGTCTACGCTCTGCCGGGTCTCCTCGCGGCGAAGCTTCCACTCGCCCTCCGGAGTGGAGTTCGAGAGCTTCGGGCTGATGGAGCAGGGTCGACGCCCAACTCCCGAAACACGGTGCCGGTAGTCTCTATGGTGAGGACGTGTCCGCGTTCCTGTTGGGCGACCGGTTCGATTCCGTCGAAGAGCATCGGCTCGCCACCCGTGAGCACCACGTGGCGTGGGTCACGAGGACGCGCTCCAGGATCTCGGTGATGGTCAACGCTGGTCCTTCAGGTTCCAACTGGCGTAGGCGTGCCGCACCAGCGGCACCGAGGTTGCAGCCGCTGACGCGAACGAATGTGCTTGGGGTGCCGGACCTGATGCCCTCGCCCTGATGCTCGTGAAGATCTCGGCGATCCGTAGCTTAGGCTCGGGCAAGGGCGGGGTCCTCCATACCGAGAACGGAAAAGGCGTTTCGCCGAAGAATGCACGAATCGCATCTGCCGCAAGCCCTGCCGTCGACCGGGTCGTAGCAGGAATGGGTCAACGAGTAGTCGACGCCCAACCGGAGCCCCTCGCGGATGATCTCAGGCTTGGCCAGGTGCATGAGGGGGGCGTGGACGGTTATCTGGGCGCCCTCTACGCCGGCTTTGGTGGCGAGCCGCGCCATCGCCTGGAAGGCGGCGATGAACTCGGGACGGCAGTCTGGATACCCGCTGTAGTCGACGGCGTTGACCCCGCAAAAGATGTCGAACGAACCCACGGTCTCCGCGTAGGCGAGCGCGAGGCTAAGGAAAACGGTGTTTCGCGCCGGCACGTAAGTGACCGGAATATCTTGCATCTCCGCTTCGTTTCGGTCCTTGGGCACTTCGATGTCGGCGGTGAGGGCAGAACCTCCGAAGGCGTCGAGCGGGACATGGACGATGCGATGCTCGGCGACCCCGACTGACTGGGCGACCCGCCGTGCGGCTTCGATCTCAACCTCGTGGCGCTGGCCATAGGTTAGGGTGAGCGCGCAAACCGCGAAGCCCTGGCTCCGGGCCATGGCCAGCACAGTGGCGGAGTCGAGGCCACCACTCAACAAAACGACGGCGCGCTTCATTTGGGGAAGAAGGTACCAGCCCTTGCGATGGGCCAATGGTCCCGACACGTTAATCCGCTGGCTCGGAACGCCGGTATCGCTGACTGGCATGAACCGCGAACACGTGAAGACGCTCCTCGCTTCGGTCAGCCTTGGCGGCCTGAGCACTTGGTGCCTGCTGAACTCCGCCGTCCCCACCGCTTTTCGCGCCAAGGGGAGTCTCGAAGGGGCGGTCCTGTCTGCCGACGGGCATCCCGTTACGGGCGCAGTCGAACTCATAGACGTGAACGGGCGTTCGGTTGCCCGGTCGCCGCTTGAAGGTGCGGACGGGTCGTTCTCCTTCGATCACCTTCCGGACGGGGACTACACGATTCGGCTAACCGCAAACGGCCACGTGCCGGTGAGGGAGAAGGCAACGGTGGAACACGGCGAAGGCCGGGCTTGGATTGTGTTGCCCAGCGGTGGGCGTCGCCCCGGCTAGGCAGCCGGAGCGACTTCGGTTCGAGGAGTGACGGTCGGCATTCTCGACGTGCGGAACGCCGGACTGGCAAGCCCGGAGAGGGCGACCAGGACCATGCCTAGCCCCATGATGGCGAACATGCTCACCAACCCGATCGACTTCACGAGTCCGCCCGCCAATCCTAGGCCGAGGGGCGTGATTCCCATGCGCATCATGGTGAGGGCGCTGTTCACCCGTCCTCGATACGCATCGTCCACCGTCAACTGCAGGTAGCTATTGATCGGGATGTCGCAGAACGGGATCGCCAAGCCCGCGATGACGTTGCAGAGGCAGAAGAACCAGAAGTTCTGGCTCAACGCCATCATCGCAACCGACCCGCCGGTGATGGCGAGCGCCCAGACGTAGCCCAACCCCGGCCGGCGAACGTTGAACTTGGCGACCAGCAAGCCACCCACGATGAGCCCGGCGAAGAACGTGAACTCGCACCAGGTCAGCGTTTGTGGCTTACCGCCGAACCACGCGTCGTTCGCTTCCACGAACACGACGAAGAACGGCGAGATCATCAAGCTCATGAACACCGACAAGATCAGGAGAACGCGCAGAGTGTCTCGTTGCTTAATGTAGGCGATACCCTGCTTGAAGTCCTCCCACGGGTGGCGTTCTTCGGGATGCTCCCGGTCCGGGATCAACTCGGGCAGGCGCTTGATGTAATATGCGGACGCGAAGAACGAGCCCGCGTTCACGGCGATCGCTGCCACGAAGAACCACTTTTCCGAGATGCCGTACAGAACGCCCAAGACGCTCGCGGAGAGTGCCAAGCCGATCATCGGCATCCAACTCTGGGTCATGTAGCTCAGCGAGTTCGCTTGAACGATCTCGTCGGACGGCACGACTGAGGGGATAGCAGCGTTCTTGGCCGGTAGGAAGAACGCTCTCACCGACGACATCAGGAATGCCGCCAGGACGAGCAACACCACCGGCAACTGACGCCCGAAGACGAAAGCCGCCAAGGCGAACGCGACCAACACGATGCCGCTTAGCACGTCGCTGGCAAGCATAATCCGGCGTCGGTCGATGCGATCGGCGAGCACGCCCCCGTAGGCGCTGAAAAGCAGGAAGGGAAGCGTTTCCACCGCGCCCACCAGTCCCACCATTGCCGCTGATCCGGTGAGCTTCTTCACCATGAACATGAAGACGACGTAGTAGAACGCGTCGCCCAGCTGGGAGATGGCTTGCCCCAGCCATAGATTCTTGAACGCACGATGGCGCAGTACTTGTAACATAGATCCTCCGGGATGAAGGTCGGCGGCTCTCCTAATCAGGAGGCCGTAAGGGTCGATGTGGGCCGGAGCGAGGCGGTGGGCCCACCCCGGGGAGCTAGATAAGAATCACAGCGCAAAAATAATACCCGAGCCTCTCTGTGCCGGTTGGGCGGAGCGGGTACCTTTTCGGGCATGTTGGCGATCGTTTTCCCCGGCCAAGGTTCCCAGAAGCCGGGAATGGGCCGGGAACTGCATGGGTCTTTCGACCCAGCCCGTTCGGTATTCGACGAGGTCCACGCGGCGACGGGCATCGACGTCGCGGCGCTGTGCTTTGAAAGCGACGAAGAGACTTTGCGCCAGACCCAGAACGCCCAGTTGGCGCTGTACACGTGCGGCTTGGCGGCATGGGCTTGCCTAGATGTTGCCCCCGTCGCGTTTGCGGGACACAGCGTGGGCGAATACGCCGCGGTGGTCGCCGCGGGCGTGCTCTCGGTAGGAGAGGGCGCAAAGCTGGTTCGCCGTCGAGGCGAGATCATGGCGGCAAGCGGCGCGGTTCGGCCCGGCGGAATGGCAGCGGTCCTCGGCTTGGAGCGTCCCGAACTCGAGGCGGCTTGCCGAGACGCCTCCACTGAGAGCGAAGTGGCGGTCATTGCCAACGACAACTGCCCCGGCCAACTCGTGATCAGCGGTGACAAGGCGGCGGTGGAGCGGGCAGGTGCCCTTGCGACGGAGCGGGGAGCGAAGCGCGTGCTCCCGCTGAACGTGAGCGGCGCATTCCACAGCCCGCTCATGCACGAGCCGGCGCGAGGGATGGGAGAGGCGCTCCGCGCGGCGCCGTTCGGCGAGGCGAAGCAGCGGGTAGGGATCTATGCCAACGTGACGGCGGAGAAGGTCTCCGATGCCAACGCATGGCCGGACCTCCTTACGCAACAGCTTGAGAGTCCGGTGCGCTGGACCGAGAGCGTGCAGGCGATGCGCCGCGACGGGATTACCACGTTTATCGAATGCGGGGCGGGAGAGGTCCTCGGGGGGCTGATACGAAGGACCGATCGCGAGGCGGAATGCCTGGCGGTGTTCGATTTGGCGAGTTTGGAGAAGACGAAGGCGGCGTTGGCGGTGCAGGCATGATGAGTTTCGACGAAAAGGTTGTGGTGGTTACCGGCGCGAGCCGCGGTATTGGGCGAGAGATTGCGCTGGCGTTTGCGAGGCAAGGGGGCACCGTGGCGTGTGTGGCGACCACCGAGGGCGGCGCGAAGGCGACTAGCGACTTGATCGAAGCCGAAGGCGGCAATGCGAAACCCTACGCTTGCGACGTCAGCAAGGCCAACGAGGTCGAAGCGCTGTTTGCGGCGGTGGCGGAAGATCTGGGGGTGCCGGCGGTGCTGGTGAACAACGCGGGAATCACCCGGGACACGCTGATGCTGCGCATGAAGGATGAGGATTGGGACCGCGTGATCGACGTCAACCTCAAGGGCGCGTTCCTCACGATCCGTACGGTGAGCAAGCTGATGATGAAAGCGCGCTACGGCCGCATTGTGAACGTCACGAGCATCGTCGGATTGGGCGGCGCAGCGGGGCAGGCGAACTACGCCGCCAGCAAAGCGGGCTTGATCGGGTTGACCAAAACGGTTGCCAAGGAGTTCGGTTCGCGCGGGGTCACCTGCAACGCCGTTGCCCCTGGGTTTATCGAGACGGATATGACTTCGGAACTGCCCGAGGAGTTCAAGAACCAGGTCATCAAGACCGCACCGGCGGGACGTCTTGGCGCGGGCGCCGACGTAGCGGCGGCGATCCTTTTCCTTGCCAGCGAAGAGGCGGGCTACATCACGGGGCAAACGTTGTTGGTTGACGGCGGCCTAACCCTCTGAGGGATTAGGTAACGCCATGATGATTCGAAGAATCCAGCCTTACCTCAACCACCGGCCCCGTCCGGCAGGGACCGAAATCACGATGGTCGTGCTTCACGCCACGGCGGGAAGCACGCTTGCCGGAGCCGTGGAAACCCTGCGCGAGCGGGGCTTCGGCTACCACTTCCTGATCGACAAGGACGGGTTGGTGCGGAAGGCGTGCCCGTTTCTTGCGGAGACTTCTCACGCCGGCAACTCCTACGGCCCGAACGAGGCGGAGCGCGGGCTTTCGCGAGTGCAGAACGCCAAACACGAGTTCGAATCCGGGACCAGTGTCAACCGATACACCATCGGCATCAGCTTCGTGAACGAAAACGACGGGCAGCACGCTTACACCGCCGAGCAGGAGGCTTCCGTCCGCGAACTGATCGCCATCCTAAGGGAGGCCGTGCCCAGCTTGAAGTGGCTCACGACGCATGCGATTGTAAGCCCAGGGAGAAAGAACGATCCGCTTGCTTACGACGCCGATCGCTTGGCGCAGGACGTCGGTTTGCGGCTGTGGCGCCCTGCGTAGGTGTCACAATTCGGCGATGCGCAGGTTCGACGCGGTCGTCGTGGGAGCCGGGCACGCGGGAATTGAAGCTGCCCTCGCGTCCGCGCGCATGGGACTTCGAACCGCTTGCGTAACGCTTCGCCTGGATCGCGCCGGCCACCTGCCGTGCAACTGTTCCATCGGCGGACCCGCAAAGGGGCACATCGCCCGCGAAGTGGATGCCCTGGGTGGGCAGATGGGCGTCACCACCGACCACACGCTCACCCATATCCGTCGCGTGGGCACGGGGAAGGGTCCCGCCGTGAGAACGGTGCGTGCCCACGTCTGCAAGCAGGCTTATCCGACGTTCATGCGAAGCGTCTTGGCATCTCAGCCCGGGCTGGAGATGATCGAAGGGCTGGTGGAGACCGTCCTGACGAATCAGGGCCGGGTTTCGGGCCTTCGCATTAACGTTGGCGGGGAAGTGGCGGAGCTAGAAGCCGGAGCCGTCATTTTGACCACCGGCACGTTTCTCAACGGGCTTTGCCATGAGGGCGCGACGAAGACGATCGCCGCACGGCACGGCGACCAAGCCGTGTCGGAACTTTCGGCGTTTCTGCGAGACCTTGGAGTCCGAATGCGCCGGTTCAAGACGGGCACGACGCCTCGCATCGCGCTTTCTTCCATCGATCTCTCGCATACCGAGCCTATGCCGAGCGAGCGCGAAGCCGGCGCGATCAGTTTCCTGCACGGTACGCACCTCGCCCAGCGTCCCCTGCTCGCGGCGTACCAAACGCGGACAATGCCCGCCACCCACGACCTCCTGCAAGAACGGCTGCACGAGTCGGCGATGTACTCCGGCCAGATCGAGGGCGTGGGGCCGCGCTACTGCCCGAGCATCGAAGACAAGATCGTTCGCTTTGCCGACAAGGACAGCCACCCGATCTTCTTGGAGATCGAGGAGTGGGACGGCGAGTCGGTGTACGTGCAAGGGTTCTCGACCAGCCTGCCCGCCGAAACCCAGTTGGCGGCGCTTCGCACCATTCCTGGTTTGGACAACGTGGCGATGCTACGTCCCGGCTACGCCGTGGAATACGACATGGCGGACCCGCAGCAGCTCGACGAAAGCCTAATGTCCAAGCTGTTGCCCGGACTGTTCCTGGCAGGGCAGGTGAACGGCACCTCGGGTTACGAGGAAGCCGCGGGGCAGGGGATCGTGGCGGGCATCAACGCCGCCCGCTTTGCCAGGGGCGAAGTCCCCGTGCGCTTTGGGCGCGAAGGGAGCTTTTTGGGCGTGATGATCGACGACCTCGTGACGAAGGGCGTCGAAGACCCCTATCGCATGCTCACCGCGCGGGCGGAGCACCGGCTGTTGCTCAGGCACGACAACGCGGACCGAAGGTTGACGCCCATTGCCCGGGAGATCGGATTGTGTGACGACGCGCGCTGGGCGCGGTTTGAGGAGAAAATGGCGATGGTCGAACGGGCGTCCGATGAACTGCAGTCGCGCACGACTTCGCCGGCCGATGCGGCTCTTCTGGACGAGTTGGAGATCGAGCCGATCAAGACCAAGACGACCTTCTTCGAACTGCTCCGGCGTCCGCAAATGACGCTGGAGAGGCTTGCCGCGTTAGCCGAAGCGCAGGGCGAGGCTCTTGCCACGGGCGTGCACCGCTCCGAACTAGGCGATTTGGCGCACGAAGCGGGACAACAAGTGGTGCTCGCCGCACGGTACGAGGGGTACATCCAGATTCAAGAGCGGGCGGCGGGGCAACAGCAGAAGTTGGACGCCATCCGCATTCCCTCCGAGTTCTCGTACCAGAGCCTTCGCGGGCTCAGCTACGAGAGCATCGAGAAGCTCGGGCGTATCCGCCCTACCACCGTGGGGCAGGCTTCTCGCGTGGCGGGCGTCCGGCCGAGCGACATCGCCCTTCTGATGGGACATTTGAACGCTCTTGCCCGAAATGCCAACTAAAGTTTGGCAGTTACCCGGTATTTCGACTATAGTAGGGCTTGTTCGCGATAGCGAACGGCAAAGGAGGCAATTATGAAACTGAAATTCCTGAGCGTCCCCATTGGGCTTGTCGTCCTGGCGGGGTCGGCAAACGCCGCCATCGTGGACGTGGTCATCCAGAACATGGCGTTCAACAGCAACCACGTCGTCATCAATCGGGGTGACACCGTCCGCTGGACGAACCACGACTTCTTCACCCACACGGTCACCGAGAACAATGGCGTGTTCAACTCAGGCAACCTGAATCTGAACCAGCAGTTCAGCTTTACCTTCAACACCGCCGGAACGTACGACTACCATTGCAACATCCACACCACCATGCGTGGGCAGGTGGAAGTCGTGCCCGAGCCGGCTTCGGTGCTTGCCCTCGCGGCGGGCGCTGGGCTCGTCCTGGTTCGTCGCCGACGGCGGTAAGCCAGTTCAGAGGGGATATGCATTGCGGGGCGCGTGCGTCCGCGCTCCGCACCTATCTTTCGCGATGAGCCAAAGGTAGAATCCGTTCGTATGCTCGTCAACTACGTCGGCATTCTCTTGCTGATCGCCGTAGCGGCGGCGGTGTGCGCGCTCATGGTGACCGGAAGCTGGCTTCTGGGCCCCAAAAAGGTCACCTCCTACAAGATCTCACCCTACGAGTGCGGCGTGCAGCCAGCCGGGTCGGCGCGCGAGCGGTTCCCGATCAAGTTCTATCTGGTCGCCATCATCTTCATCCTGTTCGACATCGAAGTCGTCTTCCTGTGGAGCTGGATGACCGTATTCAAGAAGGCGGAGCCGGCGTTCCAGATCTTCAGCTACGTCGAGATGATCGTCTACATGGCGACGTGGGTGCTGGGATACGTTTATGCCATCCGCGTCAAGGCGTTCGACTGGGACGACACCATCGCCTTGGCGCCGGAGAAACTGGGCCCCGTGAACGCCTCTGGCGAAACCGAGGTGGCGGCGTAATGGGCACGCCCATGGTCGGCAACGAGCGGCTCGAAGCCGTCAAGGTGCGCGAGAAGTTCGGCGACGCCTTGCTGAAGGTCAAGGAGTACCGCGGCGACACGTTCCTGTGCGTGAAGCGCGAGAGCATCGTCGACGTCCTCACGTTCCTCAAGAACGACCCCGACCTCGAGTACACCTATTTTTCCGAGTGCCTGGGCGTGGACTACAGCACCTGGACGCACGAGCGAGATCTCCCGAACCGCTTCGAGGTGATCTACAACATCATGAGCCTCAAGTACAACAGCCGCCTCTTCGTGAAGGTCGGCGTGGACGACGGGGAAACGGTGCCTACCGCCAAGGGCGTTTACCTGGGCGCCGAATATCCCGAGCGTGAGGTTCAAGACCTGTACGGCGTGAAGTTCGAAGGCAACGAAGAGAAGGAAGGCATGCGCTTCCTGTTGCCGGACGACTGGACGGGCTACCCGCTGCGGAAGGAATATCCGCTGGGCGGAGAAGACGTGCTGTTCGACCAGAGCACGCGAGGCCCCGCCGTCGAGGACAAGATGATGCCTCACGCGGGCGAAAGTTTCGAAGGCAAGACGGGCAGCGAAGACGTCAGCGGCCGATAGTTCGGGGCGCCCGCTCCCCGGCTTCGGCAACGAGTAGAATCAGACCAGTCTCATGGGCGAGTACAAACTCCTTTTCGAACACGCGCACGACCCCGCCTACCGCACGTTGGCGGGCTACCAGAAGACGGGAGGCTACGAAGCCTTCAAGAAAGCTCTCAAGATGGAGCGCCAAGCCGTCATCGACGAGATGAAGGCGAGCGGCATGCGAGGCCGAGGCGGCGCGGGCTTTCCCACCTGGATCAAGTGGAACGGCATCGAGAAGGACAAAACCCAGCCGCACTACCTCATCTGCAACGCGGACGAGGGCGAGCCGGGAACCTTCAAAGACAAGCAGTTGATGGAGCAGACGCCCTTCCTGCTCATCGAGGGCATGTCCATTGCGGCGTGGGCGACCCAAGCCGACGCGGGCTACATCTACATCCGCGGCGAGTTCGTGGATGCCGCACGAGCCATGCGCGAAGCCATCGACGAAGCCTATAAGGCAGGCTTGCTGGGCAAGAACATCCTGGGCAGCGGCCTCGATTTCGACCTTTACATCCACCTGGGTGCCGGCTCTTACGAGTGCGGAGAGGAAAGCGCGCTCATGTCTAGCCTGATGGGCGAGCGCGGCATGCCGCGCCTCAAGTTCCCGCACGCGCCCCTGCCCACCGTGGCGGGCGTTTGGGACCGCCCCACCATCATCAACAACGTCGAGACTTATTCGGCTGCTCCTTTCATTCTCAAGAACGGCGGCGCGTGGTACGCCTCGCTGGGCGCTTCCACCAAGTACTCGCGCGGCACCAAGCTGTTCAGTGTTTCGGGCCACGTGAACAAGCCGGGCAACTACGAGATCGAGTTCGGCACCACCCTCATGGAACTGCTGGAAATGGCGGGCGGCATGAAGGGTGGCGAGCTGAAGGCTTGCGTGCCGGGCGGCTCTTCGGTGCCCATCATCAACGCCGAGGCGTGCCGAAAGGCGGTCATCGGCTACGAAGAGATGGCGGAGGTCGGCTCCATGGTCGGCTCTGGCGGGTGCATGTTCCTGAACGAGCACACCTGCATCGTCACGTTCATCTGGCGCACCGCGCAGTTCTACGCCAACGAGAGCTGCGGCAAGTGCACGCCGTGCCGCGAAGGCACGCGCTGGATGTTCCAAGTGCTCGACCGAATCCGCAAGGGCGGCGGCCGAGAGGACGACATGCAGACGCTGGCGGAGATCTGCAAGCAGATCGACGGCAGATCCTTCTGCGGTTTGGGCGATGCCGCCGCGTGGCCCGTGGCGGGCGCGCTCAAGGTCTTCCCCGAAGAGTTCGAGTACTACATCAAGCACGGCAAGTCGATGGTGGACACCCCTCAGGCGCGGATGATGATGCCCGAGCCGATAGGCGCCGCCGCCGGCGCGTAGCGCGCTTCGATTTGGGGCACGGCAATTGTTGCCGATGGGGGGTCGCACTGACCGGTTTTCGCCGTCAGCAAGTCCCGTTTTGAATCTGAGCTGTCGTGGTTTCGGCGGTTTTCGGGTCTTAGAACGCAACATTTTCAGCAAATGCGCCGGGGGCGGAAGTTCTCCGCGCGAGGCGCACTCACTCCGTCGGGAAGGGGGCATAACGTCAACCACCGAGAGGTGCCGTCACCACTCATCACGGGCAATGTCTCAGGTGCGGCAAGCCGGAGAGGGATTCGGTAACATGCGCCGCGGAGGCCCCGAATCGGA
>JAXLTH010000025.1:0-51060 GCA_046330155.1 Fimbriimonadales bacterium
ATGATCCTCAGTCTTGGCCTTTGCATTCTCGGGATGACCATTGGTCAAACACAGCGTGCGCACAAACGGATCAAGGAGACGAGGCAATACCAGCGGAGTGGATTGAGGCGGAGTCCGCCCGTGTCGCAAGAACAGCCCCAGCAGAAAGGGCTGCTCGCTGACCTCGGATCCAACGACACTACACCTTCGGAGCGGAACTAGTCGCCAAGCTCCAGCCATCGTGACTCCTTCAGGCGTAGAAGACGGGCTGGACAAGGACCCAGCTCAGGAGTAGCAGGGCTAAGTAAACGGCCCACGAGAGCGTGGCTTCCCGCCGTCGTCCGAAGATCAATAGCGCCAAGAGTCCCGTGGTAACCAACGCCCAATAGACCGGCATGACCCTCACCGCAGCCTCTCGGAACTCCGTCTGAGCAATCGGGTTATGCGCCACCGGCTGAGAGAAGAGGGACCAGCGCACGACGAAGGCAACTAACCCGAAGACGGGCCCGAAGCGAAACCACTTCGAAGACTCCTTTCCCATCCCTTACCCACCGAGCCTACGGTAGATGATCTCCGCCGCCTGATCTGGCGTGAGCGCCGAGGTGTCGATCTCAAGGTCGTAGCTCTTGCCCTGGTGGATGGCGTCGTGCCACCGAAGCGCACCTTCCTCGTGCGGAGGCGCCCAACCGGTGGCTTCGCGACGGCGAACGATCTCCTCGACCAGGCACTTGAGCCCCACGGAAAGAACGTCCGCTTCTTGGAGGCAGACGAGGATCTCCTCCCACAACTCAGGCTCGTAGATACCGACATCGGCCACCACGTTGAACCCCTCGGCGCAAAGGGCGAGCACCGCGGACGCCCATGCCCCGTAGCACGCCTGGCGGAATCTGATGGCGTCTTCATCGGAAGACCCAGGCCGTAACCCGATGCCCGGCAAGCGGTGCTGGGGAGTCATCGCCATGAAAGCATCCACGCCGAAGCACAGCCAAACGCCTGGCAGTCGCCCTTGGAGAGCGGTTGCGAGCGAGCTCTTCCCCGAGCGGGGAGCCCCGTTCAACAGCACAACGGCCACGCGTTCAGTCTAGCCAAACGCGCGGCCGTTCGAGTCCGCTTAGTAGCGGTAGTTCTCGGTCTTGTAGGGCCCGTCGACCGAAACGCCGATGTACTCGGCCTGCTTCGGACTCAGCTTGGTGAGCTCCACGCCCAACTTGGTGAGTTGGAGGCGCGCCACCTTCTCGTCGAGGTGCTTGGGCAACACGTAAACGCCGGGGGCGTACTCGCCCGCCTTGGACCAGAGCTCGATCTGCGCCAACACCTGGTTGGCAAACGACGAACTCATGACGTAGGACGGGTGGCCGGTTCCGCAACCGAGGTTGATGAGCCGTCCCTTGGCGAGCAGGATGATCCGCTTGCCGTCGGGGAAGATCACGTGGTCGACTTGCGGCTTGATCTCGTCCCACTCGTACTTTTCGAGCGAGGCAACGTCGATCTCGTTGTCGAAGTGGCCAATGTTGCACACGATGGCGTTGTTCTTCATGCGCGCCATGTGCTCATGCGTGATCACGTGGTAGTTGCCCGTGGCGGTGACGAAGATGTCCGCCTTGTCGGCGGCGTAGTCCATGGTCACCACCTTGTAGCCTTCCATCGCGGCTTGAAGCGCGCAGATCGGGTCGATCTCGGTAACCCACACCTGGGCGCTCAGGGCTCGGAGTGCCTGGGCGCTGCCCTTGCCCACGTCTCCGTAACCGGCGACCACGGCGATCTTGCCCGCCACCATGACATCGGTCGCACGCTTGATTCCGTCGACCAACGACTCGCGGCAACCGTACAAATTGTCGAACTTCGACTTTGTAACGCTGTCGTTAACGTTGAAAGCCGCGAACGGCAGTTCGCCCTTCTTCTGAAGCTCGTACAGCCGGTGGACCCCCGTAGTGGTCTCCTCGGAAACACCCTTGATGTTGGCTTTGATCGTGCTGTAGAAGGTGGGGTTCTCCGCCAACTTTCGCTTGATCGCGCTGAACAGCGCAACCTCTTCCTCGCTGCCGGGATTGGCAAGCACCGAGGGGTCCTTCTCCGCCTTGCTGCCCAAAAGGACAAGCAAGGTGGCGTCGCCGCCGTCGTCGAGGATCATGTTGGGCGTTCCGCCATCTGCCCATTCGAAGATCCGGTGGGTGTACTCCCAATACTCGTCCAGCGTCTCGCCCTTGTAGGCGAAGACCGGGGTCTTGCCGGCGGCGATGGCCGCCGCCGCGTGGTCTTGGGTGCTGAAGATGTTGCACGAGGCCCATCGGACGTCGGCGCCGAGCGCCTTGAGCGTCTCGATCAGCACGGCGGTCTGGATGGTCATGTGGAGCGAACCGGCGATCCGGGCGCCCTTCAAAGGTTGGCTGGCCGCGTACTCGGAGCGGATCGCCATCAAGCCGGGCATCTCGGTCTCGGCGATGGCAATCTCTTTTCGGCCCCACTCAGCGAGGCTCAGGTCGGCAACGTGGTAGTCCAGGAAACTGGGGGTTGGTGCGGTTTGCATCGTTGTACTTTTCTCCATTTTCGGTTCCCGAGCGCCTTCTCCGTGGACCCTGCCCAAAAAGAAGGCGCTCGTCCCGAGTCGATAGGGACGAGCGCCGTTGCTTTCGCAAGAGTTGAGCCTGGTCCCGGCGGGATCGCAACGCTCCTCAACTCTAGGTGAATTATACGCCATGCCCCTTCGAAGCGTCGCCGAGGGGTCGCAAAAAGAGGAAAGCCGCAGAACGCTTGCGCGCTCCGCGGCCTTCGCAATGGAGACCGGCTAACCTTCGGCTTTCACCGCGTATCCGGGATTTCTCCCGAGAGCACCGTACCGTCTCCTTGACCGGTTGCCGAGTCCCTTGCGGGTCTCTCTGGATACATCAATACTGTACAGCAAGACCCAGCCTTTTCTCCAAAATCTTTTCGACAACTTATCCACCGAACCCCAGGGAAATTGCCGGGGAATCTGGGAAAAGCTGGGTTACCATAAAGGTGGCGCGCATCGTGCGCACCCTTCTCATTTCCGATATCGGAGGAGAGCTAATGAAACGGGCAATCTTGCTCGCAGCGTTCGCTACAGTTGCGTCGCTCGCAAGTGCGGCGCCGCTGATCCCGACCATTACGGGTTGGGACTTTAACTTCGGAGCGTTCAACGCTCCCGGTCCGCCGGAATGGTCAGCCAATGCCGGCGCTCCCGACACCCTAACCTTCGTGCCCAACGAGGCTCACACCGAAGTAACCGCGGTGTGGCCCATGTGGCCGAACCCGCCGGTCTTCCCCATTTTCAATGCGGCAGGCGCTTTCGGCGGGGACTTCATCATGGAGGCCGCTTTCCACGGCCAAGACGCCCCTTACGTCGGGCCGGGCGGAACCATCAACGTTAGCCTAACCGGCTCTGGCCATCTCATGCTGATGGGGGCCATACCGGCACTGGGCATTCCGTACAGTCCGCTATGGATTCTCGACATGCCAAACGTGTCGCTCTACGGCTACGCCAACCAGCCTGCCTATGTACTGGAAGGGGCTGGCACCGTGGTCGGCGGCGTCATTCCCGAACGCGAACAACTGATCGGCCGAGGCGGGGTTATGCGAGGGCATCTCGACTTCCCGGAGCATCCGGACGGCTGGATTCCCCGACTCTACGATCCGCTCATGGATCTTGAGGGCAGGCAGTTCCGCGCCGACTTCTCGGGCGAAACGGGATTGGGCTATCCAACCCCCGAACCGGCGGCATTTCTGCCGCTGGCTTTGGGAGTTCTGCTCGTGCTTCGGCGCAAGCGGTAGTCCTATCGACTTCTGGGCCCAACGCGCACCGCTTGGGCCCAGAAGGTATAGTCCGTCACGTTGCGCCGGTAACGGCGACATTACTCTAGGAGGCAGACCATGACGAAAACTGTGAACACCCCCACCGCCTCCGGCTCTTTCGCGGCTTAAAGCGACTCCCCTGATTCGTTCGTGGCGGAAGCGCCGGAACTCCTTCCGACGCCCTCGCACGCTTGCGTGCGCCGGACCGAACCCACGAACGCAGTTGAACAAGAAGAAGATCTATCCCGGAATCGCCCAACTCGGGCATCTCGACAACAACGAACGAAACAAGCTGTTGAAGCAGGCCTCGAAGCTGAGGAAACTCGCCGCCGAACGGGGCGGAAGAAAGCCCTCGCTCGAAGACGTCATCAAGCAACTCAGCCAGGAGCCGGCGACGCCTCTGCAAGTGCCGACCATGCGCGACACCGCCGTTTGGATCGGCAAGAAGACGTTGCGCACCTTGCAGGGCCATGAGGCCGAGCTTAACGGCCATCGATGCGCCGTCGGCGACGAAGTCCACATCGCCGACCACGCCGGGCATTTGCGCGTTGCCGCCATCGAACCGAGGCGGACCAGCCTCGGACGTCCGGACGTGAACAACCCTCACCTTCAGCAGGTCATCGTCGCCAACGTGGACGTGGTCGTCGTGACCGTTTCGGTCGCTACGCCGCCCTTGCATCCCCGGCTCATCGACCGGTACCTGATCGCCATTCAGGCGGGCGGAGCCGAACCGCTTCTAGCGGTGAACAAGTTGGACGCTCTGGACTCGGACCCGGCGGCACTCGCCACGGAACTCGCCAAGCTCGAGCCCTACGCCGGATTAGGATTGCGAATCATGCGTTGCTCTGCCGCAACCGGACGAGGAATCGACGAGCTCAGGCACGCCCTTGTGGGCAAGACCTGCGCCTTCGTAGGGCATAGCGGAGTGGGCAAATCGTCGCTGGTGAACGCCCTGTTCCCGGATCTTGGGCAGAAGGTCGGCGAGCTAAGCTCGGGCTACGGCAGAGGCGCCCACACAACCACCTGGTCCTCGCTCTTCGACGTGGGCAACGGAACGCGGTTGATCGACACGCCGGGGATTCGCAGCTTCGGGCTTGGACGCCTGACGATTACCGAACTCCAGGCCTCGTTTTCCGAGTTCGAACCTTGGGGCTGCCGGTTCCGGGACTGCACCCACGTGCACGAGCCGGGATGCGGAGTGAGAGCCGCCGTTGAAGTAGGGGACGTGTCGGCAGTTCGGTTCGAGACGTACCGACGCCTCATGGATGAGGTGGCGCGATAGACGCGCCGAAAAAGAGGAAAGCCGCAGAACGCTTGCGCGCTCCGCGGCCTTCGCAATGGAGACCGGCTAACCTTCGGCTTTCGCCGCGTATCCGGGATTTCTCCCGAGGGCACCGTACCGTCTCCTTGGCCGGTTGCCGAGTCCCTTGCGGGTCTCTCTGGATACATCAATACTGTACAGCAAGACCCAGCCTTTTCTCGAAAATCTTTTCGACAACTTATCCACCTACCGACCCGAGCCAAAGCCCGAACGGCGTCCCTTCTCCGAAAAGGAAGGGACGCCTTTCCCCTTGGTCTGGGCAGGAGCGGAGTCGGCTTTCTTCGGCTTGGTAGGCGCGGGCAATGGCATGGTGCGACGCTCACGATCAGTTGGCGACATGAACACGCTCAACTGCAACGCAAAAATCGGACCACTCGGTGCCGATTAGTCGATCGCCTGCGTGTAGACCGCCTTCAAGACTTCGTCGGGCGTGGTCCAGCCCGCCATCGTTTTCGCTCGGCCGTCCTCCAACATGGTGCGGTATCCCTGCTCGCGGGCGATGCGCATCATCTCGGGGAAATCGGCTTGCCGGGCGATGGCGGCGCGGAACTCCGGCGTGCCCAAGATGAGCTCAAAAACGCCGATTCGGCCCTTGTGTCCCGTGCCTCGGCAGTCGGAACATCCTCGTCCCTTCGCGAACTGGGCGGACGAGAGTTCCTCGCTGGTCAACTTCAGCATCTCCCTTTCATCGGGGGTGGGCTGATAGGGCTCGCGACACTTGGGACAGTTCAGGCGAACCAGGCGCTGGGCGAGGATCGCCGTCATAACGCCCGCGATGAGGTAAGGCTCGGCGTCCATATCGACCATACGCCCGACGGTTTCCGCCGCGCTGTTGGTGTGGATGGTGCTGAGAACCAAGTGGCCGGTGAGGCCCGCTTGGATGCCGATCGCCAAAGACTCGGGGTCGCGCATTTCGCCGACCATCATGATGTCGGGGTCTTGGCGGAGGAAGGAACGCATGACCCGCGGGAAGGTCATCTTCTCGGTGACCTGCACCTGGGCGATGTTCTGGTCGAACTCGTATTCGACCGGGTCTTCGACCGTCACGATGTTCCGCTTCTTGTGGTCGAGCTGGTTAAGCGAGGCGTAGAGCGTCGAAGTCTTGCCCGAACCCGTGGGACCCGTGACGAGGATGAGGCCGTAGGGCACCTGGATCGCCCGGTTCCATTTCTTAAGCACGTCTTCCGGCATGCCCAACTTGGCGAGGTCGACCTTCATCGCCTGCGGGTCCAAAAGACGCATAACGAACTTCTCGCCGTTGAGGGAGGGCACACACGAGGCACGAGCGGCCAGACGACGCCCCAGATACTCCATGTCGATACGGCCGTCCTGAGGTTCGCGCTGCTCGTCGATCCTCATTCCGGACGCCAGTTTGAGACGCGCCAAGACGTTGGTCGCCTGCTCCGCGGGGAGGGTGCCGTTCTCGTGGAGGATGCCGTCTTGGCGGTAGCGGATCTTCAGCTGGTTGCGCTCGGGCTGAAGGTGGATGTCCGAGGTGTTGGTTTCCAGCGCAGCCTTGATAATGGAGTCGACGATGCCGACGGCAATGGAAATGTCTTCGCCACCCATTTCGCGCAGGTTGGTTCCCTCGCGGAGGATGATGCGGAACGATCTGGACTGTGACCCGGGCCCGTAGGCGAACTCTTCGTTGTACGACATGGCAGTGATTCCCTCAATGGACGCGCTTTGATGGCCGTTTTGCTCGCCCCAACGCTAACAATAGCACTCCGGCGCGTACACTTGGGAGCCGCGTGAAGCACCTGCGACTGAATCCCTACCTGCTTGTCACCATGGTCTCGTGGGGCTTCAACTTCGTCGCGATCAAGCTGCTGTACCGAGATATGGATCCCGCCACGGTGTCTCTCGTTCGGCTGGCGATCATGGCGGCCGTGCTGGTGGCGGTTTGCCTTGTCGTCAAAGTCCCATTGCGCTACCCCAAGGGGCAAGCCTGGAAGATCCTGTTGCAGGGCTGTCTCAGCCTTGGCGTCTACATGATCTTCTTCTTGGAGGGCATGGTGGGAACCAGCCCCGCCGAAGGCGCGATCTTGTTGGGCACCGGCCCGATCTTCACGTTGCTCTTCGCCGTTGTCGCGAAGCAGGAGCGTTTCATCTCTCGGTCGCTCTACGGGATCCTGGTCGCGTTTCTCGGTGTGGTTCTGGTTGTGTTCGTGCCCGGACATCCCATGGGGTCGGGACACCTCGCCGCCAACCTGATGGTGCTGATCTCCGCGATGATTTGGGCGCTCTCCACCGTCCTTTCGCGGCCTTTGGTAGGTAGCGCCCACCCTCTCTCCATGCTGACGCTCTCCATGCCCGGCGCGTTGGTGGCGTTGATCCCATACGGAGGGGTTAAGTTGCTCCAGTTCAATTGGTCGGGAATGGGTCCGCTGGGCTGGTCCATGCTCGCCTACGTTTCACTTGTGGCGGGTGTGGTCGGTTTTGTAGCGTTCTATGTGGGCGTCAGGCAGGTGGGCGCTTCGGGAGCGATGCTCTACCAATACCTAGTGGCGCCGCTTGCCGCGCTCAGCGGGTGGCTGTTCCTGGGCAACCAGCTCTACGCCCAGCAGTTCCTGGGCATCGTCGTGGTGTTGGGAGGAGTGGCGTGGGCGAACTCCGCGCGCCAAGCCCACATCGCGGCGAAGACCTAGCCGCCCTTCAGAAACTCGGCAGGCAAAGGGCCGGCGTTGGTTTCGTCGGTATACGTCAGGTTGACGATCTTCCACTCGCCTTCCAACCTTGCGTACAACACGCAGTTCACACCCCGCTCGAACGGTTTGACGTCGTCTCGCTTCATGCGAGATTCGTAGGTGGTCCAAACGGAGGCCATATCTCCGTACCGAACCGTCCTCCTGGCGATTTCCGACTCGAAGAACCCGTTCTTCTCAAGGTATGGCCCCGCGTTCTTGACGTAGTCGTCGGGCGTCAGAGCCACAAGCCGGCTCCCCTTTGCACCCTTCGCGACGACGTTCAACTTGGCGTCCTTGGCGAACAGGTTGCGAAAGGCGTTCCAGTCGCGGGCTTGTCCCGCCGGGCCGGAGATCGTGCCGTACAGGGCCTTCACCGAGGCGTCCAGGTCGCGGGCGTCTTGAAGGACGATGCCGAGCGCTAAGGGAGCGAGCATGCGGGATTATGGTCTGGTTGGGGTCGTTTCGGGTACACATTGAAGTTGCATGGCAGCGGTCGCGAGCAACGTCGAACTCGTCAATATCACGATCAACGACATTCCCCTCCAGGTACCCAAGGGCGAACTGATCGTGGAGTCGGTGAAGCGGCTCGGACTGGAGATTCCTATCTTCTGCTACCACCCGCGAATGAAGCCGGTGGGAATGTGCCGCATGTGCCTGGTCGAAGTGGGCTTCCCGGGTCCCGACGGCAACATTCGCAAGATGCCGAAGCCGCAGGCGGGCTGCACCTTGCCCGCGAGCGAGGGCATGGCGATCTTCACGGATACCGAAGCCATCCACCGCGACCGCAAGGGCGTCCTCGAGTTTCTGCTCGTCAACCACCCGCTCGACTGCCCCATCTGCGACCGAGGCGGCGAGTGCCCCCTGCAAAACAACACGCTGTTCTACGGCCCTTCGACGAGCCGGTTCTTGGAGCTGAAGCGGCACCTTCCGAAGGCCTACCCGCTGAGCAGGTACGTCACCCTCGACCTCGAGCGGTGCATCCAGTGCGGACGGTGCGTCCGCTTCACCGAGGAGATTTCGGGCGACTCCCAGCTCGCGTTCCGGTTCCGCGGCGCGTCGATGCAGCCCTCAACGTTCGAACTTAAGAACTTCGAAAGCAAGTTCAGCGGCAACGTCATCGAGATTTGCCCCGTCGGCGCGCTCACCAGCGCCGAGTACCGTTTCCGTGCCCGTCCGTGGGACCTGCAAACCCGTCCGGCGATCTGCACGGGCTGCTCAAACGGTTGCAACGTGTGGTTCGACTTCCGCGACTCGCGCATGGTGCGAATCAACGGACGCACGCACGAAGGCATTAACGAGGAGTGGACTTGCGACAAGGGCAAGTTCGGACACGAGTTCTACAACAGCGACCTCCGACTCTCGACCGTGCTGATCCGAAACGGCGACGCGCTCGTGGAAAGCGACTGGCCGACGGCGTTCGACGCCATTAGGCTCGCGTTCAGCCCGTCGGGAGGCAAGTCTGCCGCCCTCGTGGGCCCGACCAACTCGAACGAAGACCTCTTCGCGCTGAAGACCCTCTTCGCCACCCATTTCGGGTCAACGGACATCGACTTCCGCTGGACGCGGCACCTGCAGGCGCCCGCCGACCGGCTGGAGACCAAGCTCGGCCAAGCTCAGGTTCAGAACTCCATCGCTTCGCTGGAGGCGGCCTCCAAGATATTCCTCTTCGGAACATCCCTTGCCGACGACCTGCCCATCGTCTTCCTTCGGGTTCGTAAGGCTTGGTTCAAGCACGGCGCCAAGGTAGTGGTGGCCAGCGACAAGCCCACCGACGCCGACAGCTTCGCCCATGCGATCCTGCGGTACAAGACCGGCACCGAGCAAGTTCTGGCCAACGGCATCCTTGCCCTTGCCGTAGCCAAGGGTCTTGCCCAAGTTCCTGACGCGACGCGGAACGCCCTCGCCGCCTACACCCTGGAGAAAGTGGCATCCGAGACCGGTGTTGCCGCTTCGGCGATTGAAAGCGCTCTCGACGCCATCTGCGGGTCGGCAATAGTCACCGCCGACCTCCTGCTCAACACCCCGAACGCCCAGGACACGCTGGAGACGCTGGGCGGACTGGCGATGGCCACGAAGGGCAGTTTCAACTGCTACGCGACCGGTGCGAACACGCAGGGCGCCGAGGAGCTCGGGCTGAACCATGGAGGCAGCGGGACCCACGCGATCCTCGAGGGATGCGCCAACGGATCCATCTTCGCGCTTTGGCTCGTGGGTTGCGATCCGTTTGCCTTGCACCCGGACCGAAGCTTGGTCCAACGAGCACTGGAGACCGTGCCGTTCCTCGTCGTTCAGGACTGCATCCAGACCGAAGCCACCGGCTACGCCAGCGTGGTGCTGCCGCAGACGGCCCCGGCGGAGCAAGACGGAAGCTACACGAACGCCGAGCGCCGTGTGCAACGGATGAAGGCGGTGTTGAACCCCAAGGGCGCGGCAAAGCCGGCTTGGAAGGCTTTCTACGAGCTCTCCATGCGGATCAAGCCGCTTACGCCTCCCTTCCACCCGTCGGACGTCATGGACGCGATCGGGAAGGAAGTCCCGGCGTTCAAAGCGGCGGCGTACTCCGAGTTGGGCGAAGAAGGCGTTCTGCTCGGGTGATCCGCTTGCACGTGGACCTTATCATGCCGAGCATGGCGGCAACTTTCGTTGGGGCCCAAAGAGTTCAAGACGTCCCCGGAAAGGGCGATGCCGCCCGAAAAGCGAGAATTTTCGCCTTTGCCCTTGACACCAGCGGATTGACGTGCCTATAATATCCCTCGCCGCGCAACAAAGCGAGGCCGCACCTTGAAAGCTGAATAGAGACGCGACGAGTCGAGTGTTCTTTGGATTGTCGATAAGACGATCCGTCATTAGGAACGGCGCTAAGCTATGGCGTGCGTTCCGCGAGGCTCCTTCGGGAGACTCGTTCAATCCCTTCGAAGGGACAAATAAAACATTTCTTCGGAGAGTTTGATCATGGCTCAGGACGAACGCTGGCGGCGTGCCTAAAACATGCAAGTCGAACGAGGTAGCAATACCTAGTGGCGAACGGCGGAGTAATACATGAACAACGTGCCCTAAAGACCGGGATAGCCGCGGGAAACTGCGAGTAATACCGGATGTGGCCGTGGAGAGACATCTCTTTGCGGTTAAATGGTTTTTCGCTTTAGGAGCGGTTCATGGCCTATCAGCTAGTTGGTGGGGTAACGGCCTACCAAGGCTACGACGGGTAGGGGGTCTGAGAGGATGATCCCCCCGAGTGGGACTGAGACACGGCCCACACACCTACGGGTGGCAGCAGTTGGGAATCTTGCACAATGGGGGAAACCCTGATGCAGCGACGCCGCGTGGAGGATGAAGGATCTAGGTCTGTAAACTCCTTTTTCATGGAAAGACTTAGGACGGTACCATGAGAATAAGCCCCGGCTAACTACGTGCCAGCAGCCGCGGTAAGACGTAGGGGGCGAGCGTTGTCCGGATTTACTGGGCGTAAAGAGCGCGTAGGCGGCTTGTTAAGTGTGAAGTGAAATCTCCAGGGCTCAACCCGGAAACTGCTTTACATACTGGCAAGCTAGAGGAATGCAGAGGTAAGTGGAATTCCTGGTGTAGCGGTGAAATGCGTAGATATCAGGAGGAACACCCATGGCGAAGGCAGCTTACTGGGCATTATCTGACGCTGAGGCGCGAAAGCGTGGGTAGCAAACAGGATTAGATACCCTGGTAGTCCACGCCCTAAACGATGGATACTAGGCGTAAGAGGTATCTACCCCTCTTGTGCCGCAGCTAACGCATTAAGTATCCCGCCTGGGGAGTACGGCCGCAAGGTTGAAACTCAAATGAATTGACGGGACCCCGCACAAGCGGTGGAGCATGTGGATTAATTCGATACTAACCGAAGAACCTTACCCAGGCTTGACATCGATGGAAAGCCCATGAAAGTGGGCCCTCTCCCACAAGGAGACCAGAAGACACTTGTTGCATGGCTGTCGTCAGCTCGTGCCGTGAGGTGTACGGTTAAGTCCGCCAACGAGCGCAACCCTCGTCCTATGTTGCCAGCACTAACGGTGGGAACTCATAGGAGACTGCCCGTGTAAGCGGGAGGAAGGTGAGGATGACGTCAAGTCAGCATGGCAGTTACGCCTGGGGCTTCACACATGCTACAATGGGCGAAACAAAGGGCTGCGATACCGCGAGGTGGAGCAAATCCCAAAAATACGCCCCCAGTTCAGATTGCAGTCTGCAACTCGACTGCATGAAGGCGGAATCGCTAGTAAACGCAGGTCAGCTATACTGCGTTGAATACGTTCCCGGGGTTTGTACACACCGCCCGTCAAGTCACCTGAATTGTCTTCACCCGAAGTCCGTGGCCCAACCGCAAGGAGGGAGCGGCCGAAGGTGAGGGGAGTAAGGGGGACTAAGTCGTAACAAGGTACCCGTACCGGAAGGTGTGGGTGGATCACCTCCTTAAAGATGAGCACTCGATCGTTGCACGGCAATGATCGACACATCTTGGTAGATCGCTCCTCGTCGCAGTCTCTATTGAGCTTTTAAGCGTGCGAAAAAGCCCTAGTTCTCTATGAACTAGGGCTTTTTGCTTTGGTCTTCCCTACTCCAGCGGTCCGGCTGACGAACCCCAGGCCTCGAGCATGTTCGAGCGGTCGTCCGTCCACGCTTTGATCCGCGGAAGGTCGGAGATCCCCTCGTACATGAACGCAAGGTCAAGGGCTTTGAGCTCTGCGTCGCTACGGGCAACGAGGAACCACTGGGAAGGCTCCTTGCCGTCAGCCTTCTCCTCGTCCATGATCACCGTATCGTTGGCGTAGCGCCCCGCCAGACCCATCTCGTCGCAAGCCCCTGCCAACACCTTTGAAAGGCTTAGGTAGCGGTTCGAGATATGGAACGCCAGCAGCCCCCCCGGTTTGAGGCGGGAGAGATAGAGCTCGATGGCCTCCTTTGTGAGCAAGTGCAGCGGGATCGCGTCCGACGAGAAGGCGTCCAGCACCAGCACGTCGAACAAGCCAGGCGTTGCCTTGAGCAATGAGAGCCGAGCGTCGCCTTCCACCATGTGCACGCGGCCAGCCGCGTTAGATACGAAGCTGAAGAATCTGGGGTCGCTGGCAACCTTGATGACCACCGGGTCGATCTCGTAGTACGTGTACTCGTCCCCTTTGCGCGAGTATGCCGCCAAAGAGCCGACGCCAAGCCCAACCAAGCCAACTTGAAGCGGCCGTCTCTGCTCGTTCAGTTTCTCAAACAGCAGGCCCACCGGACCGGTTGGATAATAGTAGGTCAGGGGGCGCATCCGGTAGTCGCCGGTTTGAGCCTGCCTGCCGTGGATAGTCACGCCGTGGACCAGGCTCTTGTACTTCCTATCCTCGCTGAGGAGGATCCGGTGCACACCGAAGAAGCTCCGCTCTGCGTACTCGACATTCCCGCCAGCCGAGAGACCAAGGAGGTTAATGGCGGCCAGAAAGCCGCCCACGCCGAGCGCATACCGTACGGGCCGGTCGACCATGAGGAAGACAAGCACAGCGGGGAGGCCGTAAAGGACCGCCGTCCTCAGGGGGCTGGGTGCCCAACCAAGCCGCAGGGCTACGCTTCCTAAGGCCGCGACGCCGAGGAACACCCCGACCGGCCAAACCACTTCCCTCCATGCCCGGTAGCCAGCTCCCGTGGGTTTCCGCAGAAGGAGCAGGGCGACGAGGGAAACCGGGTACTCAACCACGGTTCGGAAGATCGTTGGGGCGAGAAGGGCGTTGAACGAACCGCCCAGCACACCTCCCAGCGACATGATGAGATAGAACTCCGTGAGGTGGTCGGGCGCGGGGCGGCTCTCCGCCAACTCGCGGTGGCAGGCGAGGGCACCCAAGGCGAAGATCGTCAGATGCAGGATGCCGAGCAGCCAGAGCGGGTCAGTAGCCTCCAGGGCGAGGACAAGGGCCATGGGCGCCATCAGGAGGGCCACCCACCGTCCCAGGCCGCTCGAGCTGAACTTCGCCCTCTGACCAAACGCAACCACGAATGTGATCAGATACAGCGAGAGGGGCACAATCCAAAGCAGGGGCAACGACGCCAAGTTCGTCGTGAGGAAGCTCGTAACGCCCAAAAGCAAGCTGGAGGGAACCGCCGCCAAGACCAGCCAGCGGAGCCGCTGATTCGAGTTCGGAGGGGCTGTCTTGGGCAAGGGCGCTATCTCGTGTCCCCGAACGCCCACCAAGCCGCAAGCAAACACCAAGACCATGAGCAGCGCAAAGCCGGCGGTCCAAATCTGGGTTTGGACGCGAAGAGGAAACCAACCCTCGATGCCAAAAGGGTAGGCGAGCAGCCCAAGTAAGCTGCCCACGTTGCTCGCCGCATACAGGAAATAGGGGTCGCTGGCGGAGGGGTCGTTGGTGCGTGCAAACCAATGCTGGACTAGGGGAGCCCCGGTCGAAACCAGGAAATACGGCAGCCCAATCGTCGAGAGAAGAAAGAGGAGTAGCTGCAGGCTCGGGGCAATGCTGGACGTCGAGGGATCGAGGCGTCCGACTCCGATGCCTAGCCCTACCGCCAAACCGACCCCAGCGACGTACAGCAGGCCATGGACCCCGAGTTGTCGGCGGTCGCCAATCCACTTGGGAACGAAGTTGGCGTACGCATAGCCCGCCAACAGCAGGGCTTGGAAGAACACGAGGGAGACATTCCAGACGGCGGGAGCCCCGCCGAACGCCGGCAAGACCATCTTGGCGAGCATCGGCTGAATGAGAAACAGCAGAAAGGAGCCGAGGAAGATCGTCAGCGTAAAGAGCGCGCGCAAGATTGAGTCTGACTTTAGCCCAATCGGAGCCTGATAAACAAGAAGAGCGGGCTCGCTTTCTGCGAGCCCGCCCTTTGAGACCTTGAATAGATGTGCGCGCTTAGCGCTTGACGAACTGGAAGCCGCGTCGCGCCTTCTTGCGACCGTACTTCTTGCGTTCCTTGATTCGCGCGTCGCGAGTAAGGAAACCGCCCGCCTTGAGACCCGGTCGGAACTCCGAGTCGACCTCAAGCAAGGCACGGGAAATGCCGAGCTTGACCGCGCCGGCTTGGCCCACAACACCGCCACCCTTCAGGGTTGCATTGACGTTGTACTGCCCTTCGATGCCCAAGTGCACGAACGGGCTGTTGACCAGGATGTCGAGCACCGGCCGGCAGAAATACGCCTTGGCTTCTCGACCGTTGACGATGATCTTGCCCTCGCCGGGGGTGAGCCAAACGCGAGCGATCGCGCTCTTGCGTCGACCCGTTCCGTAGTAGTTTTCCTTCGCCATAGTCTCTTATCAGTCCTTCGTAATCTTGAGCGGCTCGGGGTTCTGGGCAGCGTGCGGATGGTCGGCACCGCTGTAAACCTTGAGCTTCTTGATGATGCGGTGGCCAAGCTTGGTCTTGGGGGTCATGCCCCAAATCGCCTTCTCGATCAACCGCGTCGGATTCTCCTCGAGCAGGGTGCCGCGCGAAACGCTGCGGAGACCGCCCGGGAACATCGTATGCCAATACACCAACTCGTCGCGCTTGTTGCCCGTAAGCACCGCCTTGTCGGCGTTCACGACCACCACAAAGTCGCCGCAGTCCGCGTTGTACGCGAAGTTCGACTTGTGCTTGCCGCGAATCACCTGGGCGACCTGGGCTGCCAATCGACCCACGGGAATACCCGTGGCGTCGACCACATACCACTTGCGCTCGAGTTTCGCCTCATTTACCGTTGTCGTTCTATTCATGGTCCGTATCCGGTCCTTCAAATCTTTCTGATCGATGCTGTGGGTCGCGGTTGTCGAACTTCCGCCGCGGGTAACGCACTTTCATCAGCGTCAATCCGCACGCGGGCAGAACCACCGGCCGATGGATCGCCGTCTCGCCGGCTTCTTCCAGTAGCCGAGCGATCTCGCCTACGGGCCTCTTCCCTAACCCTACTTCTAGGAGCGCACCCGACATCCGCCGCATCATGCCGCGCAGAAACGCGGTACCCACGATGTCGATCCTCACCTCGGCGCCGGCCCGGCTGACTTTCACCTGCCGCAGCTTCCGCACCGTATTCTCGATGGTTGGGTCCAGTTCTTCGGTGAACGCTCGGTAGTCGTGCGTTCCCTCCAGTAACTTGGCGCCTTCCGCCATGAGATCAAGGTTGAGCACTCGCCATTCCCAGTGCGCGTAGCGCATGAACTGGGGGACGGGCGACCCGCTGATGATTCGGTATCGATACCAGCGATCCTGGGCGCTAAACCGGCTATGAAACCAGCTTTGCGCGGAGGACGACCGGACAATCCTCAAGTCGCTTGGCAGTATGTTGTTCAACACCCGCTGCCACTTTTCGGGAGGAATGCCCGGAGACGCCTCGAAATGGCACACCTGCGCCATCGCGTGCGCCCCGCTATCGGTTCGACTCGCTCCTACGATCTCGCAATCTTCGCCCGAGATCTGGCGCACAGCATCTGTCAATGTTCCCTGAACGGTTCTCCGTCCAGTTTGCGCGGCCCAGCCGCGAAAATCCGTGCCGTCGTATGCGACGACGAGTTTGATTCGACTACTCAACCAGCATGAGAACCGCTGCCTGCGCGCCATCGCCGCGGCGGGTGCCCGTCTTAACCAGTCGGGTGTAGCCGCCCTTACGATCCTTGTAGCGCGGGGCAACCTCGTTGAAGAGGTGCGTGACGAGGTCTTCGCCGTTGATTTGGCTGGCCCGCTGGCGGATCATCGTCTTTTCGAGATCCGTTTTGCCGAGCGTCGCCTTGGTGGCCGGGGTGCTCTTGGAATGGCCAACCAGAACCTGCCGCGCCTTTCGGCGGGCGGCGAGGGAATCTTCCTTGCCCACGGTGATCAGCTTCTCGACAATGCGCTGGACCTCTTTGGCCCGGCCGAACGTCGTGTGCACGTACCCGTGGCGGATGAACTGTCGCGCCATGTTGGTGAGCAGGTGCTTGCGCTGGTCGCTCGGGAGCCCGAGTTTGCGTCGATCTACGAGGTGTCTCATCGTGAAGTGCCTTGGTTAGTCCTTAGAAGTCGTCGTCTTCGTCATCGAGCATTTCGATGGCGCGATAGCCACCCTTCGGCGGCTTCAGTTCGAGGCCGTGCTCGGAGAGCTTGTCGCGAACCTCGACCAGCGACTTCTTGCCGAAGCCGCGGATACTGGTGAGATCCGACTCGGTGGCGGTTGCCAACGCACGCAAGGTCAAAAGACCGGCGCGGCGCAGGCAGTTGAACGTGCGCTGCGAGAAGTCCAGCTCCTCGATGCGCATGTCCGGGATGTTCGCGAGCTCCGGCGGGAGGTCGTCTTCGCCGAAAACGTCGGCGTCGAAGCCAACCGCGCCCAAGTCGCGGAACATGCTGAAATACTTGACGAGGATGTGAGCCGACTGCGAAAGCGCGTCGTTCGGCGTGACGGCGCCGTTGGTCCAGATATCCAGAACCAGGCGCTCATAGTCGGTGCGCATGCCCACACGGGTCGCTTCGACCGTGTAGTTGACCTTCTTGACCGGTGTGTACTGCGAGCCCGTCGGCAGGACGCCGATGATGCCCTTGTACTTGTCTTGCTTCTCGGGAAGCACGTAGCCGGAACCCCAGCCAACGTACAGCTCCATCGAGAGCGTCGCCTTCGCGTCGCTGATCGTGGCGATGTAGCACTCGGGGTTGATCACGCTCACGCCTTCGGGGCAAACGATGTCGGCACCGGTCACTCGGCCGGGGCCCTTGACATCGATCCGAAGCGTCTTGTCCTCGGCGGGAGGGCCGTTCTCGGTATCGATTTGAATCGAGAGGTCCTTGAGGTTGAGCAGAAGCTGGGTGGTGTCTTCCTTCACGCCCGGGATGGGAGCGAACTCGTGGAAGACTTTGTCGATTCGGATGGCGCAAACGGCGGCGCCGTAAATGGAGCTGAGCAACACGCGTCGAAGCGCGTTGCCAATGGTTTGGCCGTAGCCGCGCTCGAGAGGCTCGAGCACGAACTTGCCATATTCGCTGCTAAGTTCCAGGGTGCTGATATGCGGCATGGATAGATCTCTTGGTTACACCCGTCGTCGCTTGGGAGGTCGGCAACCGTTGTGGGGCACAGGCGTCTTGTCGCAGATCGAGGTGACCTCGAGGCCACTGGCCTGAAGCGAGCGAACCGCCGTCTCACGGCCGGAGCCCGGACCGGTGATTCGGACGTCGACCTTCCTCATGCCGTGCTCTTGGGCGATTCGGGACGCCTTCTCGGCCGCCACCTGGGCGGCAAACGGCGTGCCCTTGCGGCTTCCCTTGAAGTTCACGGCGCCCGCGCTTGCCCAACTTACGACGTTTCCGCTCGGATCGGTGATCGAGACGATCGTGTTGTTGAACGAAGCGTGAACGAACGCCAACCCGACCGGGATGTTCTTTCGCTCTTTCTGCTTGCCTTTCGCGATTTGCTTGCGTGCCATGTTGCTTAGATGGTTGCGGTGCTTTGGGCGCCGATTGCCGGCGCCCGGTCAAAACTACTTCTTGGCCTTCTTCTTGCCGGCCACGGTCTTCTTCGGACCCTTGCGCTGGCGAGCGTTGCTTCGCGTTCGCTGGCCGCGCGTCGGCAGGCCGCGTCGGTGGCGAAGGCCACGGTACGACCCGATCTCGATGAGGCGGCGGATGTTGCCCGAGACTTCGCGGCGAAGGTCGCCCTCGACCTGGTACTCGCCGTCAAGAATCTCTCGCAACCGACCAACCTCGGTTTCGCTAAGGTCCTTCACCTTCTTGCGCGGATCAAGTCCCGCCTTCTCGATGACCTCGGCGGCGTTGTGCTTGCCGATGCCGTAAATGAGCGGAAGGGCGTAGAGAATCGCCTTCTCACGCGGGAGGTCGACGCCTGCGATACGTGCCATACGTTTCTTCTAAATCTCCTGGTTAGCCCTGTCGCTGCTTGTGCTTCGCGTTAACGCACAGAACACGCACGACGCCTTTGCGCTTGATGATCTTGCACTTATCACACATCTTTTTCACACTGGCTCGTACTTTCATTGGTCGTTCCTCGTCTGTGCAGTTAGGCGCATACCGCTGGCGCGTCAACAGACACGCACCGCTCGGGGCGCAAACGGGGAGTATACCCAGCCGGTTTGGCGTGCGCTACCCTTTCGCGGGCATCTGCCCCGAGTTTTCGGGTTCTTACTTGAAGCGGTACACGATGCGTCCCATCGTGAGGTCGTAGGGCGAGAGCTCGACCTTGACCTTGTCGCCGGGGAGGATGCGGATGTAGTGCATTCGCATCTTGCCGCTGACGTGGGCGAGAATCTCGAGGTCTCCCTCGCTGAGCTTCACTCGGAAGCGGGCGTTCGGCAGGTTCTCAAGGACGACTCCTTCGACCTCGACGCCCTTCTCTTTATCGGTTTGCGGCTTATACGGCGTTCTTCTTCTTCCCATTCGTTCTCCAGATGGATCTGACCCGAATTCTAGCCGATTTCCGACCGGCTACTCCAGAGTCAGGATATCGGGGCCGTCTCGGGTGACCGCGATGGTGTGCTCGAAATGAGCTGAAAGCGAGCCGTCCGCCGTCACCACCGTCCACTCGTCGGGAAGCGTCTTGACCTCATATCGGCCGGCGTTGACCATGGGCTCGATGCAAATGGTCAGGCCCTCTTTGATGCGCAAGCCCGTGCCCGCCTTGCCGTAGTTCGGCACGTCGTGCGGCTCGTCGTGCAGGCTACGGCCGATGCCGTGCCCGACCAAGTCCCGAACCACCGAGTAGCCGTTCTGCTCGACGTACTTCTGGACCGCCGAGCCGATGTCGCCAAGCTGGTTGCCGATCTTTGCCTTTGCGATGCCTTGGAAGAGACTCTCCCGGCTCACGTTCAGAAGCCGCTGCGCTTCTTTGCTGATGGTGCCCACCGGATAGGTCCAAGCCGCGTCGGCGTGCCAGCCGTCCAAGCACACGCCGACGTCCAAGTCCACGATGTCGCCCTCTTGGAGAGGGACTTCGCTCGGGATCCCGTGGATGACCACCTCGTTCACCGAGATGCAGGTCGCCGCCGGATAGCCCCGGTAGTTCAGGAAGCTCGGCACCGCGCCCGCTTCGGCAATGATCCGAGCGCCGATGGCGTCCAGTTGCTTCGGAGTCGTCTTGCCGGGGACGATCGCCTCCGACATGCACCGAAGGCAACGCGCAACGATGCGGCCGGAGGCGCGCATCTTTTCGATCTCGTGGGCTTTCTTGAGGACAATCATGAATCGAGGCCGTCGACGATCTGCTTGTACACGGTTTCCGGATCTTGGGCGCCGTCGACGCGCAAGAGGTTACCGTGCGAGGCGTAATAGTCGACGACCGGCCTCGTGTTCTCGTGGAACACGCGCAGGCGCTCTCGGATTGTGTCGGGTTGGTCGTCGGCCCGCACGAAGAGGGGGCTGTTGCACTTATCGCACAGCATCTCGCGCTGCGGCGGCTTCGACGCGACGTGGTAGATCTCGCCGCACTTGGTGCACCCAAGCCGGCCGCTCAAGCGGCCGACCACGACTTCCTCGTCGATTTCGATCGACACCACCTTGTCCAGGTGGATCTCCATGTCTTCCAACATCTGGTCGAGCGCCTCGGCTTGGCGCACCGTGCGGGGAAAGCCATCCAGCACGAATCCGTGCTTCCGCACGTCGTCCGACCGTAGCCGCTTGGCCATCATCTCGATGGTGACGCCGTTCGGCACCAGCTCGCCCCGTTTGATATAGCTTTGGGCAAGGCGTCCGAGGTCGGTTTCCGCATCGATTTCGGCTCGGAAGATCACGCCCGAGGACAGCGGCTTCGCGCCGGTGCGCGCCTCTAGGAGGGCGGCTTGAGTACCTTTGCCCACCCCCGGCGGGCCGATGAGGATGAGTCGCATGATGTGGTCCACGGGTCGCCTTTAGCGCACGAAGCGTGCCAAGAGTGTACTGGATGGCACGGTTACGTCGAAGGGCCGCCCAAGTTCTGGCGAACCTCGTCCTCTTCAGCGGGAACGGAAGTCGTAGGGGCGGCTACCATCGCCTTGGTCTCCTCCTCCACCAAGCCCCGCAAGTCCCGAACGAGCTTGCGCATACCCTCCTGGCCCTTGCGAACCAGGGCGACGAAACCGGCCGCGCCCGCCGCTCCAAAGCCGGCGATCGCAATCGGAATGTAAGACGCCAAGTGGTTATCGCTCAAAACGCCAGCCGACATGACCATGCCAAGGAACGCCGGATACAGGGCGAGCAAGACCGCGCCGAGCGGGTTCGACTTCCCTTCGATGCGGGTGCGGCCGTTCCGCGAGGTTACGGTCAGGCTGCCCGTACCGCCGCCCGTCCAGACTCTGCCCTGCAGCGATCTACCTATCTGCCGGATTCCGCTTCCCCTTCCGAAGGTGCGCAGATTGGGCGTCAGCACATCGAAGTTCTCGGGAGGAATTTCGCCATCCACGACCTCTTCGAACTCCTCGACGAGGTTGAACTTCTTGCGGAACTCGGGATTCGAGCCCGCTTCGCGGATCGCCTGCTCCAGATGCTCGGGCGAAAGCCCAACTTCCTGGGCGATGCGGATCAGCTCGTCCTTCGTAATTCCGGGCGTGTAGCCCTCTTCGTTCTGCTTCTCGCTGAGTTCGACGGCACGCCGCAGTATCGCGGAAACCTGTTGCTCCGAAAACACCTCGCGCGCCATGGCGATGATGATACACAGGTGCTACCCGAGCGCCTGTGCCAAGTCCTCCAATAAGTCGTCCTTGTCCTCAAGCCCAATGCTGAAGCGCAGGAAGTTGGGGGGAATGCCCCGCTCAAGGCGTTCTGCCTCGCTGAGCATCTCGTGCGAAAGCTTCGGGGGCCAAGAGACCAACGATTCGACCCCGCCCAAGCTCGCCGCATACTTGAACAAGCGCGTCCTCTTGACGAAGGATTCCACGTCTTCTCTGCCGGACCCGATTTCGGCTGAGAGCATGCCGCCGAACCCCCGCATCTGCAGCTTAGCCAGTTCGTGCCCAGGATGCCCCGGGAGACCAGGGTAGTGCACTTTGGCGACCTTGGGGTGCTTGGAAAGGTACTCCGCAACCGCCGTCGCGTTCTCCATATGCACTCGCATCCGCGCCGAAAGCGTCCGGATGCCTCGCAAAACCAGCCAACTGTCGAACGGACCCGGCACAGCGCCGCTGACCTTGGCGTTTCGGTACAGGCGGTCGCGGAAGGCGTCGTCGTTGGTCGCCGCGACGCCCAACACCACGTCGCTGTGCCCACCCAGATACTTGGTCGCCGAATGCACCACGATGTCCACGCCAAACGCCAAGGGGTTCTGAAGGTAGGGAGTCGCAAAGGTGTTGTCGACGACGGTAACGATGCCAAGCTCCCGTGCTGCCGCCACGATGGCGGCGATGTCCGCGATCCGTAGCGTTGGGTTGGTTGGAGTTTCGAAGATAAGCAGCTTCGTGTTGGGCTTTGCCATCTCCCGAATGGACTCGGGCCGCAAGGCGTCGAACACGCCAACCTCGATGCCGTGATCCGGAAGAACCTGGTTGGACACCGAGATCGTTCCGCCGTAGATGTCCCCGCTCACAAGAACATGGTCGCCCACCCGAGCGATACCGAACGCCGCGGAGATCGCCGCCATGCCGCTCCCAAATGCGACGGCGTGCTTGGCGCCTTCCAAGCTCGCCACCGTCTCTTCCAGAGCTTGCCGGTTGGGATTCTGATCTCGCGAGTAAACGTAGGCGGGCTCTTCGAGGAGTCCGTCCCACACGTAGGTCGAACTCTGGAAGATTGGCGGCGAGACAGGTTTGGCAGAGCCAAACTCAAGATTCCCGCCATGGATGGCACGCGTGGCGAATCGCATTGCGCGAGGTTACCAAGGCGCTAGGCGTTCTTGGCGGCAGCCCGCTCGATCAACTTCTGCAGGAGGATGAAGATGAGGAGCAGCGTCCCAATCACGATCTTCGTCCACCACGAGCTGAGCGTGCCTTGGAACGTGATCGCCGTTTGGATGATGCCGAGGATGAGGACACCCAGAAAGGACCCGAACACCGAGCCGTAACCGCCCGACAGGAGCGTGCCGCCAATCACCACCGAGGCGATCGCATCGAGTTCCAAGCCAGTTCCTGATATGGCATTGCCCGATGAGGTGTAGAGCGCGAAGACCACGCCGCCCAGAGCCGAACAGAATCCGCTGAGGGTGTAGATCGCCACCTTGGTCTTGGCAACCGGCAAACCCATCAGCAGGGCGCTCGGCTCGTTGCCGCCGATCGCATAGACGGTTCTTCCAAACGAAGTCTGCTTGGCAAGGAAGATGCCCACGACCAGCACTGCGAGGAAGATCATCGAGGCGAGCGGTAAGGAAGCTCCCCCGGGCAACGAAAGCTTGATCCGGGTGAGATCCACGAAGAAGGGGTGGCTGATTTGGATCGACTCCTTGCTGATCCAAAGCGCCAAGCCACGGCACAGGAAGAGCCCCGCAAGAGTGACCAAAAACGGTGGAAGCTGATAGCGCTGAATCAGGATGCCGTGGCCGAAGCCCAGGGCGGAGCCAAACGCCAGAACGCACCCAACGGCGAGGAGCGGATGGATGTGCACTTTGTCCATGAGCGTCGCCGCCATGATGCCGGTGCACCCGACCATCGCGCCCACGCTGAGGTCGATGCCTCCGCTGAGGATGACGAACGTAAGCCCCACGGCGATGATGCCCAGAAAGGCGTTGTCCGAGATGAAGTTGGCGAAGACGCGCAGCGAGAAGAAGCCGTCGAACTTGAAACCCGCCGCCAGATAGAGCCCCACGCATACGGCAGAGGTCGCGATCAACGGGAGCCGCTCCTTGGCGAGGACGCCCTTCACGCGGGCCTCCTGACTCTTGCCCTAAGCGCAGGCGATTGGAGAAGGCATACCGCCACCACCACGATCGCCTTCAGAATCAGCGTGGTTTCAGGCGCCACCCCACGGGTGAAGATGGTCGTCGAAAGGGCTTGCATCAACAGCGCCCCGATCATGGCGCCGGCGATGGAAAACCTGCCGCCCGCCATCGAGGTGCCGCCGATCGCTACCGCCAAGATCGCGTCGAGTTCTAGGTAAAGGCCTGCGTTGTTGGCGTCCGCCGCCTTGATGTCCGCCGTCCCGATCAGCCCTGCCAAGCCAGCGCAGAGACCACAGATGGCATACGCGGCGAGCTTCACGGCGCGGGCGTCGACGCCCGCATACCGGCTCGCCACCGGGTTGTTCCCCACCGCCTCGACGAAGAGCCCAAAGGCGGTTCGGCGGGCAACCGCTGCCACCACGAGAAACACGACGACCGCCAACCAAACCGGGTTCGGCACGCCGAAGGTGGCTCCGCTGCCCAGTTGCTGGAACGGCGGATGGGTGAAGATGACGATCTGCCCGTTGGTCAAGAGTTGGGCGAGTCCGCGCCCCGCCACCATAAGCAAGAGCGTCGCCACGATGGGCTGAATCTCTAACCAGGCGACGAGGAAACCGTTGAACAGCCCGCAAAGCAGAGCGATGCCGACCGCAGCCAAAACAATGATCGGGACCGAGCCGTGAGCGTCGAAGCCGTTCAGCAGGCACCCTTCGGGCCTGGCGATGAGGCAAGCCGCCACCGCCCCGCTGATCGCCATGACCGCGCCGACCGATAGGTCTACCCCGCCCGTCGCGATCACCAAGGTCATGCCCACGCTAAGCAAGAGGACGGGGGCCGCACGGTTCACGACGTCGATCAGGCTGCCGAACAAGCGACCCTCCCGAATCTCGACGCTGAAGAAGCCGGGCGTAAACGCGAGGTTGAAAAGGAGAACCGCGGCAAGCACCGCCAAAGGCCAGAACAGCTTCGATCGCGTCATGAAGCCTCCCCGGCGATCAGCGCCATCACCTCGGGCTCGGCAGGGTGGTCCAGCATGCCGACCATCTTCCGGTCGCGCAGCACCGCGACCCGCGTGCTGTCCCGGACAACCTCCTCGAGCTCCGAAGAGACGAGCACAAACGCCATGCCTTGCGCCCGGAGGTCCTCGATCAGGGCGGAAATCTCGAACTTCGCGCCGACATCGATGCCACGGGTCGGCTCATCGAGAAGCAGCAGTTTCGGGTTGGCGGCCAGCCAACGGGCGAGTAGCACTTTCTGCTGGTTGCCGCCGCTCAAGAACTGGATCGGTTTCTCCGAGTCCGAAGTGGCGATTCTGAGGCTCGCAACGAAACGGTCGACCAACTCGCGCTGCTCGTTCTTGGAGATGCGACGCCACCAACCGCGACGGCTCTGGACGACCAGCATCATGTTCTCGCGCACGCTGAGATCGGGCAGGATGCCCTCGTGTTTGCGATCCTCCGGGCACAATCCCATGCCGATGGCGATTGCTTGGCGGGGATTCTTGGGCGAGCGGCCGCCAACGGAGAACTTGCCGAGATCGGGGCGGTCGATTCCGAAGAACAGGCGCACCGTTTCGGTTCGGCCCGAGCCCAGCAAGCCCGCCAGGCCGACTACCTCGCCGGACCTCAGTTCCAGACTGATATCCGTGACGGCGCGCTTCCGACCAAGGTTTTCGGCAACCAGCAGCGGCTCTCCTTGCGCGGCCGTTCCGCCATGCTTCCCCTCCGCCGAAAGCGATGAGGCGTCGCGCCCGATCATCATCGAAACGAGGTCGCGTTTGGGCAGATCGTTCAGGGCACGCTCGCCCACCAAGCAGCCGTTGCGCAGAACCGTCACCCGGTCCGCGATTTCGTAAACCTGGTCGAGGAAGTGGGTGATGAAGACGATGCCCAGCCCTTCGTCTCGGAGCCGTCTTACGACCGAGAACAACTCGGATACTTCGTCGCGGTCAAGGCTCGACGTCGGTTCATCAAGGACCAACACGCGGGCGTCCACGTCCAGGGCGCGGGCAATCGCGGTCATTTGCTGGATCGCCACCGAGCAGCTGCCGAGCGGGCGGCGGACGTCCATCTCAATGCCGAGTCGCTTCAGCGCAATCTCGGCTCGCCGCGCCACTTCGCGCCATCGGATGCCAAACGTGCCCTTCTGCTGACGGCCCAGGCAGATGTTCTCCGCAACCGAGAGGTTCGGCACGAGGTTCACCTCTTGGAACACCGTGCTGATGCCCATGCGCGCTGCATCCTCGGGCGACCGCGGGCGAATCGGGTTGCCATCGAGACTGACCGTCCCCTGGTCTTGGGAATGGACCCCCGAAATGACTTTGATCAGGGTGCTCTTGCCCGCCCCGTTTTCGCCCATGAGGGCATGGACTTCGCCTCGGCGAAGCGTGAAATCCACGTTGTCGAGCGCCAAAACGCCCGGGAACCGCTTGGTAATCCCCTTCAGTTCCAGCAGTTCCGCCATCGTAATACCGACGTTACCGGACCGCCGGTTTGCACCGGATGATCGTGAGCGAGTACGGCGGGAACTTGTGGGTGATCGTGTTTCCGGCGAATCGTACGGAAGCCTTCTTGGGGCTCACCTTCAGCGGCTCCTGCAGGCTGTTCTCGTCTACCGGAGACTTCGAAGTCAGCACTTCGGCGGTCACCGAGCCGATTTTCGCCACGCCGCGGATATCGAGGGTAGCGTCTTCGGCGGTCGCGCCTCCGTTGACGACCTTCACGATCACCTCACCCGCTTTGGACAATCCGGAAACCACGTGGAAGGTCTTGGGTGATGGCAATCCCTCATCGTAAACCTTCTTTCCATCCAAGAAAGCCTTGATTCGGTCTTCCGTGTACTCCACGCGAATGTCGTACCAACGGCCGGTCTCGATCGAGCCGTTCACCTGCCTGCCGATGAGCGACTTGCCGCCCGCGACGGCACGTTCGATGGCGTGCTGGTGGTTGCCCCATCCGCCGAGGTTCAGCCAGATGTAGTTGTCGCCGTCCTGCCGGCCGACCGTGACCAAGAAGCCCTCATCGCCCGAGATCTTTCGGGCTTTAAGCGTCAGCGTGTAGTTCTTCCAGTTCGAATCGCCAATCCATGCCCTTGCCCCGTTGAAGCCGGACGTCTGGCGGAAGGCGCCGTCGACCAGCTTCCATTCGCCGCCTTCCACCTTGAGTCCCTCGCCGGTCGGGCTGCCGAACAAGGTCTTGCCGCCGGACTCCACCCGAATGTCCTTGAACTCGGCTTGAGTTGCCCAAGTCCCGACGCCGATGCCGCCGCCCAGAAACTTGGGGCGGGTCGCTTCGGCGACCTGCACGTCGGTCTTCACGACACGCTCGGGTCGATTCTCGGCGAAGAGCTTCTGGACATAGTAGCTCGGCGTTCCGTAAACCTTTGCCGAATCAAAGTAGATCAAATCGGGATTCCACGCCTTGAGGTTCAGATTGGCGAACAGCGGAGCGTAGGACGCCATGACGACGTGGTCGGAGTTGCGCTCCATGCCCGTCATGAACGCCGCCTCGCCCAAAGCGCCGATGAGATTTCCGTTGCCGCAACCCTGGGTCACCGCATACTCGCCCACGTAGACTTTGGGACCCTTGCGGTCATACGAGTCGTACCGCGTCGCATTCTGGAAGAAGAAGTCGGGCGAGCTGTAGTAGTGTTCGTCGATGACGTCGATCGGCGTCTTCGTGGGCACTCCGCCCCAAACGTTGGCGATCGTGACGATCTCGGGGTATTTCGCCTTGACGGCGCGGTAGATCAAGCCGTACCGCTCCTCGTACGCCGGGCCGCCGTTTTCGTTGCCGATCTCGAGATACTTGAGATGGAAGGGCGCGGGATGGCCGTTGCGTGCGCGAACCGCGCCCCATTTCGAAGTGACGGGCCCGTTGGCGTACTCGATGGCATCGAGCGCGTCCTGAACGAACTCGTCCATCTTGTCCATCGGAACGACTTCGCGGTGGGACATGCCGCAGTTGACCACGAACAGCGGGTCAGCGCCGATCTCCTCACAGAGGCTCAGATACTCGTGAAACCCAAGCCCGTTTGTGGACTGGTAGCCCCAGATGTTGGGCTGGGTCCGGCGTTCGGCAAGGGGCCCGATCGTGGTCTTCCAGCGCTGAGCCTTGTCCATGGTGTCGCCCTCGACCCAGCACCCTCCCGGGAAGCGCATGAACGCCGGCTTCAGAGCCTTCAGCATCCCCGTCAGGTCGGGTCGCAGCCCGCTCTTGGCGAGCGCGGCTTCGGGGAACAGAGAGACGAAGTCCACGTCGAGCTTGCCTGAATCGTTAAGGCCGATGACGAGCCTTCCGTTGGGGGTCGAGCCGCTCGGAGTCAAGAAGATGCTCTGGTCCGACCAATCGGGGGCGGCGGCTAGCGTCGCCTTTGCCAAGACCTTCCCTTTGGGGTCTTCGAGCCTTACTTCGCAAGCCCGAGCGGAGCGAATCCTTGCTTGCAATCGGTAGCGCTGCCCTGTCGACAGGTTCATGCCCCAATAGCCTTCGTTCGCCACCGCGCACTTCGAGTTCGAGACGACCTCAAGGTACTGGGTGTTGAAGCTGTTGCCTGGGTGCCGCGCTACCTGGATGTTGCCGGACGACCCGGCAGCGAGCGTCCAGTGAACCGGCTTGGCGTCGTCCTCGAAGGAGCGGTTCCTCACCAACTCGGCATAGATGCCTCCATCTCCGGCACAGTTGATTTCCTCGAAGAAGATCCCGAAGAGCGATGGGCTCACCCTGACCGTAGGCTGGTCGGCGTGGACGGTGATTTTGGCGAACGAAATCGACAGCGCGAGCGAAGCAAGAGCAAGCATGGCGGGCTGAACCTCCGAAGGTGGCTATGATTATAATCACACGGGAATACGGCATGCCCGGCTTCCATACTTGGGACGAGAGACACCATGAAGAAAACCACGCTCGGCGTCATCATCGGCAATAGGGGCTTCTTCCCCACGCACCTCTGCGAAGCGGGCAGAAAGTCCATCCTCAAGGTTCTCGCCGAAGAGGGCTTCGACGTGGTCCTGCTCGACGAGTCGGCAAGCCCGGCAGGCTCTATCGAGTCGCTGGCGGAAGCGCGCCTTTGCGCCGATCTCTTCCGCGCAAACCGCGACCGAATCGACGGAATCTTGGTCACCTTGCCCAACTTCGGCGACGAGCGGGCGATCGCCAACGCGATCCGCTTCTCGGGTCTCAATGTCCCCGTCCTCGTTCACGCCTTCGGCGACGACGCCAAGCGTATGACCATCGCCGACCGGAGAGACAGTTTCTGCGGCAAGATGTCCGCGTGCAACAACCTGCGCCAGTACGGCATCAAGTATTCGCTCACCACCCTGCACACCGTTAATCCCGAGTCGGAGTCATTCCGCGCCGATCTGCGACGTTTTGACTCGATCTGCCGCGTCGTCGGGGGCTTGCGGAAAGCCCGCATTGGCGCTATCGGCGCCCGGCCCCAAGCCTTTAACACGGTGCGCTACAGCGAGAAGCTTCTCGAGCAGAGCGGCATCACGGTGGAGACGCTCGACCTTTCCGAGGTTCTAGGCTGGGCGAATCGCATGACCGCGGCCGAGCCGGACGTGAAGGCAAAGATCGATCGCATCCGCGCCTACACCGAAACCACCGGCGTGCCCGACGAGGCGCTCGACAAGATGGCGCGGCTCGGCGTGGCGATCGACCGCTGGACCGCCGAACGCGAACTCGATGCCACCGCCGTCCAATGCTGGACTTCGCTTGAGGAGTTCTACGGCGTGGTTCCCTGCACGCTGATGTCGATGATGTCCGACAAGCTCATGGCGAGCGCTTGCGAAACCGACGTGGCGGGAACCGTCTCGATGTACGCCCTGAACCTCGCCTCGGGAACCCCTTCCGCCCTGCTCGACTGGAACAACAACTACGGCGAGGATCCCGACAAGTGCGTGGTGTTCCACTGCTCCAACCTGCCCAAGTCGGTCTTCGCCGAGCAGAAGATGGACTACCAAGAAATCATTGCGGGCACGGTCGGCAAGGAGAACACTTACGGCACCGTGGTCGGCAGAATGAAGCCCGGCCCCTTCACCTTCTGCCGAGTCTCCACCGACGACCTGAACGGCCAGATCGCGGCCTACGTCGGCGAGGGCTCCCTCACCAACGACGTCCTCAGCACGTTCGGCGGGTTCGGCGTGGCGCACGTGCCGAACCTTCAAGACCTGCTCCAGTTCATCTGCGAGAACGGATTTGAGCACCACGTGGCGTTCAACCTCTCCCAGACCTCGGCGGCGATCTCGGAGGCGGTTGAGAAGTACCTGGGCTGGTGGGTCTACGAGCATGCGTAAGCTCGCCCTTGGGCTCGATTACGGCACGAACAGCGTTCGCGCTCTGATCGTCGATACCGCTGATGGCTCCGAGGTGGGCACGGGGGTCGCCCAATACGCGGGCGGCGAGCAAGGCGTGTACTTGGACCCCTCTCAGCCCCACCTCGCCCGGCAACACCCGGGGGATTACGTCACCGGGTTCTACGAGGCGGTTGCCGCCGCCCTTGCCGACGGCAAGGTTGATGCCGCCGAAATCGTCGGCATCGGCGTCGACACCACCGGCTCGACCCCGATCCCCTGTGACATCCGGGGAGTGCCCCTGGCGCTGCACCCCGAGTTTGCCGACAACCTGAACGCGTACGCCTGGCTTTGGAAGGACCACACGGGCACCGCGGAAGCGGCGGAGATCACCGCGCTCGCCCGCCATCGCGGGGAGCCCTATCTTGCAAAGTGCGGGGGAACCTACTCCTCGGAGTGGTTCTGGTCGAAGATCCTCCACTGCGCGCGCGTCGCCCCCGAGGTCTTTGCGGCGGCCCACACCTGGATCGAAGCTCAGGACTGCATTCCCGCCTGGCTTTGCGGCATCGAGGGAGCCGAAAACGTGCCCCGGGGCATTTGCGCCGCTGGGCACAAGGCGATGTTCCACGAAGACTGGGGCGGTTTGCCGTCGGCAGACTTCCTCGCTCAACTCGACCCGCGCCTCGCCGATCTTCGATCCCGCCTGTTCTCGGCAACGAAGACGGCGGGCGAGATAGCCGGGCACCTCGACGCGGAAATCGCGGCGAAAGCCGGCTTGCCCGCGGGGCTTCCCGTCTCTGTTGGGGCGTTCGACGCCCACCTCGGCGCGGTCGGCAGCGGCGTGAAGCCGGGGACGCTGGTCAAGATCATGGGCACCAGCACCTGCGACATCATGGTCGGCGACGCTTCAACCCCCGACATTCCGGGCGTCTGCGGCATCGTCCCCGGCTCTGTGATTCCGGGATTGATGGGCATCGAAGCGGGACAGTCCGCCGTGGGCGACCTCTTTAACTGGTGCGCCTCCAAATTGGGCGGCGGTTCCCACGAAGCCCTCACCTCGGAAGCCGAGAAACTGCGGCCCGGTGCCAGCGGCTTGCTTGCGCTGGACTGGAACAACGGCAACCGAACCGTCTTGGTCGACCAGATGCTCACCGGCCTCATCGTCGGGCAGACCTTGGCAACCACTGCGGCGGAGATCTACCGAGCCCTGATCGAGGCGACGGCGTTTGGAGCGCGGAAGATCATCGAGAGGATCGAGGAATACGGCGTTCGGATCGAGGAAATCGTCGTGTGCGGCGGGATCGCCGAAAAGAGCCCCATGACCATGCAGATCTACGCCGACGTGTGCAACCGGCCGATCAAAGTCAGCCGTTCCGCCCAGACTTGCGCCCTGGGCGCCGCCATCTGTGGGGCGGTCGCCGCTGGCGCCCACTCTTCGGTGTTGGACGGCATTAACGCCATGACGGGGGTCAAAGATATCGTCTACCGCCCCGAGCCGGCGGCGGTCGCCACCTACGAGCGGCTCTATTGGCTTTACGGCGAGCTCCATGACGCCTTTGGTGTGGCAGGCACCCGACTCGACTTGAGTCTTGTCATGAAACAGTTGCTCGCGATCCAGCGGGAGGCACGATGAACCCCTGCCGAGAAGCCGTGGCGCAGGCGAACTGGGCCTTGCCCAGGGCGGGGCTTGTCACCATGCATTCCGGCAACGCGAGCGGACTCGATGGCGAGACCTTGTACATCAAGCCGAGCGGGATGGATTACGACGCGATCACGCCCGAGATCCTCGTGGCGGTCGACCTGAAGACGGGACTTCCCCACGAGGGGCAGTTCAAGCCGAGCGTCGATCTTCCCCACCACATGTACCTCTATCGGAATCTTCCAGGGGTTGCCGGCGTCGTCCACACGCACAGCAACTACGCCACCGCCTTTGCGGCATGCGGCCTTGCGATTCCCTGCGCCCTCACGGCCATCGCCGACGAGTTTGGCGGCGAGATTCCTTGCGCGCCTTACATCGACAACGAGGGTGACCACATCGGAGAGGCGATCCTGAAGTATCGGAGCGAGCGTGCGCCCGCGATCCTGCTGGGAAACCACGGCGTGTTCGCGTGGGGAGCCACGCCCGCCGCCGCCCTCAAGGCCGCGGTAATGGTCGAGGACGTCGCCAAGACGCTCTTCCTGGCTCGCCAACTGGGGGACGTCTCGAGTTTGCCCAAGGATGAAATCGAGAAGTGGTGGGACCGGTATCAGAACCGGTATGGACAGGGCTGACCCGAGAGCCAGCCCTGAATCCTAACCTAGCGCCGGCGGCGGCGCAGGAACAGAAGACCCGACAGGCCTAGAGCAACGAGAGTCGAAGGCTCCGGAACCGCGTACCCGTACTGGAGGTGGTCCATTTCGATGCCACCGCCGGTATTTCGAATTTTGATCTTGGAGATGCCGCTCGAGTGGATGATCCCATAGAATCGATCCTCTGCAGTCGTGCCGCCGAAGGAGCCGTCGGCATGGTTGCCGGTCACGGTTCCAAGGGAGACCCCGTTCTGGTCCCAAGCCTCGAAAGTAATCGTTCCAGACCCGTCGGTCCAAACAATGCCCGCGTGGGTGGGCAACACGCCGAGAGTGCCCGCGTTGAACGTCCACGTAACCCCGGTGGCACCGTTGCTGAAGAACCAACTGTGGGCGTTTGTGCCGAATCCGTCGATGACGCCGTCGTCTTCGTCGACCGAATCCGCGTTCGAGGCGGGACCGTAGATCGCGCCGAAGTTCGCGCTCACGCCGGGAACCTGAAGGCTCCCGTTCTCAAAGCGCTCAAGATGGAAATAGGTAAACGAACCCCCGAAGAACGGGCTATCCGCGAACTTCAGGTAGGGGGTCGGCCCCAAAAACTGGGCGTTGGCGGCGGCTGCAAGGCAACCAAGCGCCAAAGCGATAAGACTCCTCATTCAATCCTCCTTCACCAAACAGGGCGACTCGCCAGAAGAGCGAGCACACCGCCTTTATACAACAAAGATTGCTGGGATTTCACACCAGGTGCAAAAACTGGTATCGGCGGTAACCTGACGTCATGCGCATCGTGGCCTCTAACTGGATGATGGTGGAGGAGTACCTTCGGCATGACGACCGTGCCGTGGTCCCCCTGGGATGTATCGAGCAGCACGCCTACCTCAGCCTCGCCACGGATGCTCTTCTTGCCGAACGCGTAAGCCTAGAGGCGGCGGAGCCGCTCGGGGTCGCCGTGTTTCCCGTTCTTCCCTACGGCATGACGGCGACGTTCCGGGCTTACCCCGGGACCATGAGCCTGAGCATGAGCACGTACTCAGGGATCCTCAAGGACCTCCTGACGAACCTCTCCGCCCAGGGATTTCGGCGCGTGATCTTCGTCAACGGACACGGCGGTAACACCCCCGCCCAAGTCGCCGTCGAGGAGTTCTTGAACGACCATGCCGACCTTGGCATGGTCGCCCTGTGGCACAACTGGTGGGCAGCGCCGAAGGTCTGGTCAAAGGTGCTCGAGATTGATCCAAGCGGCACCCACGCCAACTGGATGGAGAACTTCCCGTGGACCCGCCTGAGCGGTGTCACCATGCCCCAGGGTTCGAAGCCCATGGTGGACGGACTTTCATTGAGGGGACTCGGCGCAAAGAAAGTGCGCGAGGTTTTGGGCGACGGTAGCTACGGCGGACCTTACGAACGATCCGACGAGGATATGTTGGCGCTTTGGTCAGTCGCGGTGGAAGAAACGCGGGCGCTCATATCCCCCCTCTAAGACCAATGAAGCGGGCGGGTTCAGTTGGACCCGCCCGCTTACCATTTCGAACTGGGGCTTAGTACTTGCGGTTCGGAAGTTCCTTCGCCGCGACCGTCTCGTCGTAGATCCCGTCCTTGATGATCGTGCGCTTCGGCTGGGACTCCTTCTTCATGACCTTGTCGATGGCGTCGAAGAGATACGGTCCGAGGAGCGGGTTGCACTCCACCGTGCAATTCAACTTGCCGGCGACCATGGCTTCGAAGGCGCCCTTAACGCCGTCGATCGATACGATCACGATGTCCTTGCCCGGCTTCTTGCCGGCTTCTTCGATCGCCTGGATGGCGCCGAGCGCCATGTCGTCGTTGTGCGCGTAGAGGGCGTTGACCTTCGCCCCGTCGGGGCTCTTAAGCAGAGCCTCCATCACTTCCTTGCCCTTGGCGCGGGTGAACTCGCCAGTCTGCGAGAACACGATCTTCATGTCCGGGTACTTGGCGATCTCGTCGCCAAATCCCTTCTTGCGGTCGTTGGCAGGGGCGCTTCCAGGCGTTCCCTGGAGCTCGGCGATGACCGCTTTGCCGCCCATCTTCTTTGCGAGCCAGTCCGCAGCCATCCGGCCCTCTTCCACGAAGTCGGCACCGATGAAGGTGACGTAAAGGTCTTCGGGCACGTCCGGGCGGCGGTCGGAGACGATGACCGGGATGCCCGCGTCCTTCGCCTCTCGCAACACCGGCTCCCAGCCCGTCTCGACGACCGGCGAAAAGGCGATGACGTCGACCTTTTGGGCGATGAAGCTCTTCAACGCCTTGATCTGGTTCTCTTGCTTTTGCTGCGCGTCAGAGAACTTCAGGTCGATGCCGCGCTTGGCCGCTTCGTCCTGAATCGACTTCGTGTTAGCGGTTCTCCAAGCGCTTTCCGCGCCAATCTGGGAGAAGCCCACCACCAACTTCTTGCCCGCTTCCGGGGCGGGTGCGGGGCCTGGCTCTGGATTGCCAGTGGTTCCCGACGAGGTCGTGCTTCCCGATCCGCAACCAACAGCCACGGCGGCGCAAACGGCGAGAGAGAGTCTGCGAAAGACGATGTTCATAGCTTCACTCCTGCTTCAAGGACGATGCCCTATTATGCGCATTCGATTTGCGATATAGTTATTCGCGACCCGCGATCCCCATGCCCTACCACGTCCAAGAACTCTCTGGTTCCGAAAGCGTTGCCCTGCTCAAGGCGCTCGCCTCGGAGACCCGCGCCCGCATCCTCGAACTATTGGGCGGGGGCGACATGAACATCAACGAGCTCAGCGCCGCCCTCGGAATTGCGCAACCTAGCGTCACCAAACATATCCAAGTCCTGGAAGAGGTTGGTCTGGTTTCAAGCGACTATTCGGCGGGCGCCCAAGGCATGCAGAAGCGGTGCCACCGCATCCACGACCGAATCGTTCTGGACTTCGACCGTGCCAACCGCACCCAAGAATCGGTGTCGGAAATCGAGATGCCGATCGGGCTCTACACCAGCGTCGCTCCCGTGCCGACGTGCGGCTTGGCAAGCCGGGAGAAGTTCATCGGCCATCTGGACGATCCGCTCGCGTTCCACTTCCCCGACCGCGCCAAGGCGGAGGTCATCTGGAGCTCAGGCGGCTTTGTGGAGTACACGTTCCCCAACTCTTTGCCTGCCCCCACTACCATCACAGGGGTCGACGTCGCGATGGAGATCGGTTCCGAAGCGCCCGGGTTCAACAACGAGTATCCGTCGGATATCACGTTGTGGATCAACGACGTGGAGATCGGAACCTGGCAGTCGCCGGGCGACATGGGCGGCATTCGAGGTCGGCTGAACCCCGCTTGGTGGCACGACTACCTCAACCAATACGGATTCTTCAAAGTCTGGAGCGTGACCCAAGAGGGGAGCTTCATCGACGGCATGCGCCTCTCCGACGTGACCCTGTCCCAACTCGACATTCGGCCCTGGCAAGCCACGAGGGTCAGGATCGGCATCAAGCCCGACGCCCCCAACCAAGGCGGCTTCACCATCCTCGGCAGAGGTTTCGGCAACTACGAACAAGACCTGATCCTGCGGCTTCACCACTCCACCAAGGGCGGCGATGTACCGCTGCCCCTCAAGAAGTCCTACACCACGACGTCTCCCGACCAACCATGAAGTTCCCCCTCCTCGTTGCTTTTATCGTCCCCGTAGCAGCGTCTGCGCAGATCGCGTCGATGGCGCCCACCGCGAAGGCGGTGGTGAAAGTGCGCAACGTCGCCGCCCTTGAACTGCAACCCGCTGCCCTGAGCCGCGTTCGTCTGCTTCCGTCGCCGTTCAAGAGGGCGATGGACGTCGATGCGCGCTATTTACTTACGGTGGATCCGGCGAGGCTCCTTGCCGGCTACTACGCCAACGCCGGTCTACCCAAGGCGGGACCGGGATACGGCGGCTGGGAAACGATGGGCATTGCGGGGCACTCGCTGGGGCATTACCTCTCGGCGTGCGCCATGATGTACGCCTCCACCGGTGATCCGCGCTTCCGAGATAAGACCAAGTTTATTGTTCAAGAACTAACCAAATGTCAAGCGAACCGTCAGGACGGATTCGTGGGCGGGATGCCGGAAGCCGACCGCGTATTCGGCGAGATCAGGCGGGGAGAGATCCGGTCGAAGGGCTTCGACCTCAACGGACTGTGGGTGCCTTGGTACACCCAACACAAGCTCCTTGCCGGACTGATCGACACCTATCTTGAGTGCAAGAACCCCCAAGCCCTGACCGTTGCCGCCAAACTGGGCGATTGGGCGATCGAGGTCACCAAGGGCCTCACCCCGGAACTCTGGCAGCGGATGCTGGCCTGCGAGCACGGAGGCATGAACGAGGCCATGGCGAACCTCTATGCCCTGACGGGCGAACGGCGTTACCTCGACCTCGCGCTCAAGTTCCACCACGAGGCCGTTCTCGGCCCGCTCGAACGGCACGAGGCGAAGATCGCGGGACTGCACGGCAACACCAACATTCCCAAGGTCATCGGGTGCGCCCGCGAATACGAGTTGACCGGGGAGCCGCGTTTCCGAAACATCGCCCAGTTCTTCTGGGAGCAGGTTGTGCACGACCACACCTATGCGATTGGCGGGCACGGCATGGGCGAGTACTTCGGACCGCCCGGGAAGCTGAACGACCGGCTCAGTGCGAACACCTGTGAGACGTGCAATACGTACAACATGCTCAAGCTCTCGCAGCACCTGATGCTGTGGAAGCCGTCGGTGGAGTTGGGCGACTTCTACGAACGCGCCACCTACAACCACATTCTGGCGAGCCAAAACCACGCGACCGGCATGATGTGCTACTTCGTGCCGTTGGGCATGGGAAGCCGAAAGGAATTCGGCGACGAGTTCAACACGTTCACCTGTTGTCACGGCACGGGCATGGAAAACCACGCCAAGTACGGTGAGGGCATCTTCTTCACGGGCTCGCAGAGACTCCTCGTCAATCTCTACGTGCCGTCAACGTTCGATTGGGCTGAGCAAGGCGTCAAGGTGCGGCTGGACACCAACTACCCGCAAACCGGCGAAGTGAAGATCAGCCTCGAACCGGTGAAGCCCACGGCGTTCGCCATCGACCTCCGGGTGCCGAGTTGGGCGGGCAAATCCGTTCAGGCAAACGTCAACGGAAAGCCGTTCGGTTCTCCAGCCAAGCCGGGCACCTACCTGCGACTGAACCGGACTTGGCGCAAAGGCGATGCGGTCACCCTAACCCTGCCGCTCCCGATTCGGACCGAAGCGATGCCGGACAACGCCAACCGGCTCGCCCTCTTCAAAGGGCCGGTGGTGCTGGCAGGCATTTGGCCGAGATCCGAGGAGCGCGCCCCGGTCATCGTCCCCGAGAACAAGCCGGTTCCGCAGTGGCTCCGACCCCAAGGCAACTTGGTATTCAAGAGCTCGGAGGTCGTCAAACCCGTGGACCTCAAGTTCATGCCGTTCTACGAGGTCCAAAGTGAGCGGTATAGCGTGTACTTCGACCGATTCGACGCCCAGCAGTGGGCTCAGCGTCAAGCCGAATACCGAGCCGAAGAGGATCGGCGCAAGGAACTCGAACGGCGCACCGTGGACCTTCTGGGCATTGGCGAAATGCAACCGGAACGAGACCATAACCTGACGGGTGAAAAGACGAGCGTAGGCGAGTTCGGCGGCAGGAAGTGGCGACACGCCTGGGATGGAGGGTGGTTCGCCTTCGACCTCAAAGTCGATGGCAATGTTGCGAACCAACTGATCTTGACCTACTGGGGCGGCGACGGCGGCAATCGCGAGTTCGACATCCTTGTCGACGGCGTCCTCATCGCGACTGAGAAGTTGAAAGCCAAGAATCCGCCCTCATTTATCGATGTGCCATACGAAATCCCGCGCGCTCTGACCGACGGGAAGAGCAAGGTGACCGTGCGTCTCCAAGCGAAGCCCAACCAGACGGCGGGCGGGTTGTTCGGCGCCCGCATGATAAGGCCTTGAAGCCTGTCAGACAGTGCTTCCGTATACAATGGGCGTGGGCACTGCTAGGGGAATGACCGAGGACCGATACTATAGCGAAGAAGAAGCCAGCCGCATCTTGCGCCTCGCGAACGAGACGTCGGCGATGGGCAACTCCGTCCATCGCGACGAGATGTTGCGAGCGGCGATTGAAGCCGGCATCCCCGCTTCTGCGGTCGAGGAAGCCGAGCGACGGCTAGCCCAGGAAGGGACGCAGGCAAACGACAAGGCGGAGTTTCGACGCTATTTGGACCATCAGTTACGATCCGAAGTCGCGAGCCGCCTCGGCGTGTGCATCATGCTCGTCGCCATCAACCTGTTGACCGGGTTCCACAGTTTCTGGTCCGCTTGGCCTGTGGGCATCTTGCTCGCCGTTCTGATCAAAGACTTCGTCGAGTATCGGGTGGGCAAGCCTTGGGAAGATGCCCGTCGATTGGAAAAATGGCGCGCCAAGCGCGACCGCCGGAAATCATAATCCGATCCATGGTTTGTCGGCGCTGCGGTAAGGAGAACGATCCCGGCAACCAGTTTTGCGGGCGGTGCGGGTTAGACCTCACGCCCCCTCCCACTCCGACTTCCGATGATAGCGACGTCGAGGTCAAGTACTGTTATCGCCACCCGAAAGAAGCCACGCGGCTCTCGTGCGGAAAATGCGAGCGGCCCATCTGCACCCGGTGCGCGATCATCGGGCCGGCTGGAGTCCGATGCCCGGACTGCGGCAAGCTCTCTGTACCCATCTCCGCCCGGGGCGTTGCCCACGACGTGAAGCGGTCCTTCTCGGGAATCTTCCGAGGGAGCCCTTACCTGCTCTACTTCGCCATCCTCCTGCTCCTCAGCTTCGGTGGGAGCTTGATAAGAGGATGTAACGCGGCTTCCCGCCACGCCCCACCCATCGAACGCGAGGCGCCTTCGGAAGAGCCGCCTCGATAACAAACAAGGGCGCGCCCCAGAAAACGGGGCGCGCCCTCCGATGGTTGGTTAGAGAACCAGTAGGTTATTTGCGTCGGCGTCGCAGAGCGAGAACGCCGAGGCCAGCGGCCATCGCCGCCACGGTGCCGGGCTCGGGAACCGTGTCGATCTGATAGCCGACATTCGCCTTCGGGTTACCTCCGAAGTTGAACTGGGAACCAGCCGGAAGGTTGGTACCGAAGAAGCTGCCAGCCGCCGTCGTGCTGAACATTACATCCTGGCTCGAACCCGCGGTCGGGGTGGAGTACAGAAGCTGGCCGAGGTTATTCAGCTCAGCATCGGTCGCGGTCCCGCCCACGTTGTCGAAGGTCATGCCCGCCCAGATGGCTCCGGCCGGGATAACGAAGCCCGTCGGGGTGAACTGGTAAAGGTTCGCAGATCCGGCACCAAAGGTGATCGGGTTGAACGTGTAACCCTGACCCATGTAGTACGTGCCGGGATTGCCGCCAGGACCGTCGGCGAACCAGAAGCGAAGGCGCACGCGAGCCGACACCGCAACGGTGTTCAGGTTGGCAACCGAAAACACGATGCGAGAAGCTTGCTGACCGGCAAGCGATCCGCCGCCGCCAGGAGTGATGTCGTCCATCACCATCTTCGTGATACCGCCGGTGGCGCCGCCGTTAATCGAAGCCTGACCGGTGAACGAAGTCAGGTTGGCATAGGCCGCCGTATCGTCGTTGCCGCCGAACTCACGGGCACCGTCGATCGTCCAGGACTGCAGCAGCCCCGCATTGAGATTGTCGTGATCCACGGACTGAGCGTTAGCGGCAACCGCACCCACGACAGCCAGCGAAAGCAAAGCTAGTTTCTTCATTATTCCTTCTCCTTAAGACTCTAAGGTCAGGAAGCCGCGCCGCCGGAGAGCCGCCGAGCATCAGCTTCACAGGCGGAGTGTTTAGACTCAGCCCATTGCCTCGAAGATCATTGTAAAGAGAAGGTTTACAGAACGGGGCTATCAAAGATACTAGTGTATCGCCTAAACCGGTAATCTTTTGTGGTTAAGTCTCTAACAGTATTCATACTAGCCAGCATTTTGGGCAGGCTTGGGGAGACAGCCCGCCTTGACCCGGCCGATCGTGCCGTGGTATCCTCTGACGTTCCGGGCAGGATTTCGTCTGCCCGAACCTAAAACCAAGCCACGGGCCCCGTGCACGGTTCCTTCGCCGGAACCTCCGCAGACCGGCCCGGGAACGGCGGGAGAATCTATGGCGAAAGAATGTTTGATCGTAAAACAGAAGCGGAAGCCCAAGTTCAGCACTCGGGGCTACAACCGCTGCAGCCTGTGCGGACGTCCGCACGGTTACTTCAGGTTCTTCGGAATCTGCCGAATCTGCCTTCGTGAGAAGGCCCACAAGGGCGAGCTACCCGGCGTCGTTAAGTCGAGCTGGTAGGTCCAGGAGGTTCACGAAACTATGCATAGCGATCCGATCGCGGACCTTCTGACGCGTATCCGCAACGGCGCCCAGGCGCGCCTTGCCACCGTCGACGTTCCGCACAGCAAAATCAAGCTCGACATCCTCCGCATCCTTCAGGCGGAAGGCTACATCAAGGGCTACGAAGTCACGACCGAGACCAAGTTTCCGGCCATTCGCGTCACCCTACGGTACGACGTGAAGCGGAACCCGCTGTTCCAGACCCTGCGAAGGGTGAGCAAGCCGGGTCTTCGCGTGTACAAGCCCACGACCGATCTTCGACCCCTGCGCAGCGGCCTTGCCACGCGCATCCTCACCACGTCTCAAGGCGTGATGACGGATCGCGAGGCCCGCAAGCGGCATATCGGCGGCGAAGTCATTTGCGAGGTTTGGTAATGTCGCGAATTGGCACTCTTCCCATCACTGTTCCGAACGGCGTCACCGTTACCGTTGGCGCGCTCAACGAAGTTGCCGTCAAGGGTCCCAAGGGCGAACTCAAGGTTAACCTTGACCGCGACCTGAAGATCAACCAAGAGGGCAACACGATCACGATCGAGCGCCCGTCCAACGACCGCCGTTTCCGCAGCCAGCACGGGCTTGCCCGTACGCTGGTCAACAACAGCGTCGTCGGCGTCACCAACGGCCACACCAAGACCCTCGAGGTCATCGGCGTCGGCTATCGCGCCCAGCTAGAGGGCAAGAACCTGCTCCTCAACATGGGCTACTCGCACCCGGTTCGGGTCGAGGCTCGGCCGGGCATCACTTTCGAAGTGGCGGCGGACGAAAAGACGCGTACGCAGCAGATCAAGGTGAGCGGCATCGACAAGGCTCTTGTTGGCCAGGTCGCCGCCGACATTCGCAAGGTGCGAAAGCCAGAGCCCTACAAGGGCAAGGGTATTCGCTACCAGGGCGAAGTGGTCAAGCTCAAGGCCGGTAAGCGCGCCGCGGCGAAGAAGTAAAGGAGATTCTGAAGAATGGCAAACAGTAATGCAGCAGCAAGGGTTGCCCGCCACAAGCGGTTGCGCAAGAAGGTCTCCGGAACTTCCGAGCGTCCGCGGTTGGCGGTTTTCCGCAGCCTGAAGCACATCTACGCGCAGGTCATCGACGACTCGACCGGCACGACCATCGTTGCCGCCAGCAGCCAAGAAAAGGGCATGGCCGGCGGAAACGCGGAAGGAGCCAAGAAGGTCGGCGAGGCGTTGGCCAAGCGCGCCCAAGAAAAGGGCGTCAAGCAGGTCGTCTTCGACCGTGGCGGCTTCCGCTACCACGGCCGAGTTGCGAATCTGGCTGAAGCGGCGCGAGAAGCCGGGTTGGAGTTTTAACGATGAGAATGATGAACCGAATGAGCGGAAAGCGGGAGTCTCGGAACACCGACGGCCCTCAGCTGGACGTTCGCATTATCCGCACCAACAAGGTGTTCAAAACCCACAAGGGGGGTAAGACCGCCAGTTGGTCGATTCTCGTCGTCGTGGGCGACAACAAGGGCAGCGTGGGCGTCGGCCTCGGCAAAGCCCGCGGTATTCCCGACGCCATCCGCAAGGCGGAAGAGTCGGCCCGCAAGAACATGTTCAAGGTCGCGATGATCGGCGACACGATTGCCCATGAGGTCAAAGCCGAGATGGGAACGTCGCAGGTCATGCTCCGCCCCGCCAGCCCCGGTACGGGCGTCAAGGCGGGCGGCGCGGTCCGCGCCTGCTTGGAGTGCGCCGGCATCCACAACGTGCTGGCGAAGAGCCTTGGCAGCCGCAACGCGGTCAACCAGGCTTACGCCACGGTGCGCGCGTTCCAGCAGCTGATCGCGCCGGAGTCGGTGGCAGATCAACGCGGCCTGAACGTCGAGGAACTCGTTCCTTGGCTGAAGAAGGCGCGAAAGGTGGAGGCGGACTATGCTACGCATTAAGCTCGTCAAGAGTCCAATCGGCAACACCAAGAGCAACCGCCTCACGGTGGCTTCGCTCGGCCTGAGCCGGCCGAACCAAGTGGTGGTCCACCCGGACAACCCTTGCATCCGAGGCATGATCCACAAGGTCAAGCACATGCTGGTGGTGGAGGAAGTGGCGGAGGAAGCCCCCAAGAAGGCGGCGAAGGCCGTCAAGGCGGCTCCGGTCGCCGAGGCCCCCGCTGCGGAAGCCAAGCCGAAGGCGAAGCGAACGACCAAGAAGGCTGAGGCCACCGAGGAGTAGACAGTAACTATGGGACTGCACGAATTCAAGCCATCGGAAGGCTCCACCTTCCCGAAGCGGCGCGTGGGCCGTGGTATCGGCAGCGGTATGGGCAAGACCTGTACCCGTGGTACCAAGGGCCAGAAGGCGAGGCGTCAGATCCACCCCAACTTTGAGGGTGGCCAGACGCCTATCCAGCGCCGACTTCCGGTGAAGAAGGGCTTCCGCAACATCAACCACAAGGAATACGCGATCGTCAACCTTGACGACCTCGAGCGGCTGTTCGACAACGGCGCCGAAGTCACTCCCGAGGCGTTGCTCAAGACGGGCATCATCCCGGGAATCAAGGACGGCGTGAAGATCCTTGCCTTCGGCGAGCTTAAGAAGAAGCTCACCGTGAAGGCGCACAAGTTCAGCAAGACGGCCCAAGCGGCCATCGAAAAAGCCAAAGGCGAGGCGATCGTACTGTGAGCGCGCTTGGCGGCGGAATGTCGGGCTACGGCGACAAGGGCATGCGAATGCCCTTGATGGAGGTCCTGCGTCAGGCCTGGGCCGACGCAGACATCCGCGCCAAGCTGATGTTCATCCTCATGATGTTCGGGGTGTACGTGCTGGGAATCAACATCCCGGTTCCGATCCCCGGACTCAGCGCCGAACAGGTCTACGAGAAGTTGAAGGGAATCCCCTTCTTCTACATGATGGACACGTTCGGCGGCGGCGCTTTGAAGCGCGTCTCCATCTTCTCGCTGGGCCTTAACCCGTACATCACCGGCTCCATCATCATCCAGATTCTCACGACGGCGTTGCCGGAGTGGAAAAAGGAGATGCAGGAGGGCGGCGAGTACGCCCGCAAGCAACAGAACAAGCGCACGCGTGCGCTCACCATCGTGCTGTGCGTGTTCCAGGGCGTAGGCCTGCTTAAGCTGATGCAGACTGCGTTGCCCATCATGTCCTTGGGAACGACCTTTACGGTCATCACCTTCTGGACGGCGGGCGCCATGTTCATGCTGTGGCTGGGCGAGCAGAGTTCTGAGAAAGGAATCGGCAACGGCGTGTCGCTCATGATCTTCGCGGGCATCATCATCTCGTTGCCCAACCAGGTCGACCGCCTAATGATCGGCTACCGAGACGGCTTCGTCCAGATTTGGCAGATGCTGATTCTCGCGGCGCTCTTCTTAGTCACCACCTGGGTCGTTGTCATGTTCACCACGGCGCAGCGCCGGATTCCGATCCAGCACATGCGACGCCAGTTCGGAACCAAGATGATGGGCGGGCAGACCAGCTATCTGCCGCTCTCGCTGAATATGGCGGGCGTTATCCCGATCATCTTCGCGGTTTCGCTCATCTACATCCCGCACCAGTTCGCCACGATGTTCCCGAACACGGGCTTCGGCAACTTCCTGAACACGGTGGGCGACTACCTCGATCCGGGGAACGCCAACATCTGGAAGGCGCTGATCGGCGCTGGCGTGTACACGCTGCTCATTTTCTTCTTCACCTACTTCTACACGGCGATCCAGTACAACGTGGAGGACATCAGCAACAACCTCAAGCGAGGTGGTTCGTTCATCCCCGGTGTTCGCCCTGGGAAGCAGACGAAGGACTTCTTGGACGGCGTGATCTCCCGCATCACCGTGGTCGGCGCGGGCTTCTTGGCAGTGGTCGCCCTCAGCCAGTATCTGGCTCCGGTGCTCGCGCAACTGCCTCGAGGCTCCTATAACCTCATCGGCGGTACGTCGCTGCTCATCATGGTCAGCGTCGCTCTCGAAACCATGCGCCAGATCGAGGCCAACCTGCTCATGAAGCAGTACGGCCAGTAGTCTCGAACACCTTCGAGACGGCAAGGGCTAAGGCAAACGCCTTAGCCCTTTTTCTTTCAAACTTTCGTCACTAAGGGCAAACTTAGGGAGGCTTCGGGGTTCCAGAATTGCCCTTGTGAGCCGTGTCTCCGCGATTCGTGGGCAGGTGGTAAGGGGAGGCTATCTCCTCCTGTGTTTCGGGTGCATCGCGCTGGGGTACGTCGGCATGGGCGTGCCGCTCATGCCCTCCACGATCTTCTTCATCATCGCCCTTTGGGCGGCGAAGAAGAGTAGCCCGCCGCTTGAGAACTGGCTGCTCAACCACCGCATCGTGGGCGGAGTCCTTCAAGACTGGGACGCGCACCGGGCCATTCGGCCGAGAGTCAAGCGGATCATCATGGTCGTGCTGTGGGGCACTCTCGCCGTTTCCAGCTTCTTCATGAAGCACTGGTGGGGGTACCTCATTCTTGCCGCTACCGGCGTCCTCACATCCTGGTTCATCCTCACGCGGTCCGACGGTCCTGAGGACGAGCCGGCGTCTGCCTGAGCCCTCGTCACGCCATAATGGGCTATGGCGTCTTCCGAACTCAGAAAGCTCTACATGCTCCATTTGGTCGATGCCGCGATCGTGGAGATCCGCAAAACCGCCTCTGCCCTCGATCCTGGCAGGCGCATTCTCGCCGAGATCAAAGCGCTTGAGACCGAACTTGCCCAGAAGGCAGGCGATGCCAAGACCCTTGCCCAAGAACAGCAAGACCTTGAACTGAAGAGCAAGTCCCTTGAGGAGAAGGCGCAGAAGCTGGAGAAGGAACTGTACGGGGGCAAGATCGTCAATCCTCGAGAAGTGGAAGCCCACCAGAAGGAGATCGAGAACATCAAGCGCCAACGTTCGCAGATCGACGACCGCCTCTTCGAGTTGATGGAACTGTTGCCCGCCGCCAAGAAGGTCGCCCAACCGTACGAGGAGAAGATTGCTCAGCGCAAGCGCGACCTTGCCGCACACCAGAAGGGCGTGCTCGAGCTCAAGGCCAAGTTGGAAGCCGACTTCAAGGCGCGAGCCGCCCAGCGTCCCGTTCTGGCGAAAGAGATCTCGGCCTCGCTCCTTGCCCGCTACGATGCGATTCGGCACAAGTTGGACGGGGTCGCTATGACCGAAGTGAAGGACACGATGTGCACTTCCTGCGGCACCCACTTACCCATCAAGATCATTGAGGCGGCGATCGAGGGCCGCGTGGTCGTTTGCGAGTCTTGCCACCGCATCATCTATGCTTCCGAAGGCGTGATATGAGGCTCCTGATTCCCTTGGCGCTCCTGCTGGCGGCAGGTTGCGCGAAACTGCCGAACACCGGCGTCGGAGGAGCGACCAAGCGCCTTGTCTTCACCCTGACGGTGCAGGGCAAAATCCGGCCGGATTACGTTTACATGGTCGCGCTCCGGCCGTCGCTCGACCTTTCGCCGACCGACCAGGGGCCCATTCCGGTCGTCGCACCACCTTGGGGCAACGGCTTCGTGGCCGGGGGAGTCACGCACTTCGTGCGTTGGGATCCCAGCCAGTCTCCGAAGTTTCTTATCTATAAGTTCAACGACACAAACCTGCTTGATTTCTTCCAAATCGGGGTGCCGGTCAACTACGTCGACGTCGGGCCGGACGACAAGGTCCTCAAGTTCGAGATCGACCTTTCTCAGATCGAGCCGTTGAACCCGGACCAATACCAGTCCATTCAGGTGAACTTCCTTACGATGGACCATATCCCTTCGGGGAGCGGGGGTTCGAAGGAGTGGGATGCCCTTGGCGACTCCCGGCTTCCGGGCGAGATCAACGACTACATCACGGTCCCCCTTCGCACCTCGGGCGTCTACGACAACAACCGCTTCAACCAGATCGAGCCTTCCAACGATGCCCGCGACCCCGACCTTGAAATCACGGATTTCAAGGTTGAGGTGCGCCTCCAGTAACGATGCCCACGGTTTCGGTACTCCTCACCTGCTACAACCATCTTCGCCACCTTCCGGAGGCGGTCGAGAGCGTGCGCAAGCAGACGTTCGAGGACTACGAGATCATCGCCATCGACGACGGTTCGACCGACGGCACCCGAGAGTGGCTCTCCGCCCAGCAAGATATCAAGAGCATCTTCAATGCCTCCAACTTGGGCACGTACGCGACGCTCAATGTGGGATTGCACGCGGCGGAGGGCGAGTTCATCGCCATCCTCAACGATGACGATGTGTGGGCGCCCACCAAACTGGAGCGGCAGGTGGAGATGATGCGGGACAACCCCCGCATCGGCTTGGTCCACACCGATGGTTCGTTCATCGATGCCGATAGTCTGCCCATTGGCGGGGCTCCGCTCGGTTTTCTCTATCCACGGTTCCAAACCGGACGGCTCTTGCCCGCTCTGCTGTATGCGAACAAGATCATCGCGAGCGCCGTGCTGGTCCGGCGTGCCTGCTTTGATACGGTGGGCGGTTTCAACCCCGATTACTTCGGCTCGGGCGACTGGGAGATGTGGCTAAGGGTCGCCGAAGCCTACGACTGCATCTTCGTCGACGAGCCCCTGACGCTCTATCGGGTTCACGCCGGCAATGCCAGCAAGAAGCACGACCGCATTTGGCGCGACGACGAGCGTCTGCGCTTGTGGATCGAATCAAGGCATTACGACGATCCCAAGTGGGGGCTGAGCCGCGAAGAGGCTCGCGACGCCCTTGCGCACAATGCCGCGTGTTTGGGCACGGTCCAAATGCTGAACGGCGACGCCCGTCATGCCCGAGCCGCCTACGCTTTGTCCATCCGACGGCGCCCCGCGAGGATCAAGAGCTACCTGCGGTGGGCGTTAACCTGGCTACCCGGCGTGTTCCGGAGGAACATCTGAACCGCATCTACCTCGACCACGCGGCGACCTCCCCGCTCTTGCCCGCGGCGCGAGACGCGATGGCGAAGTGGGCGGGAGAGGGCGCAAATCCAAGCAGCCTTCACGCCGAGGGCAGGCTTGCGAAGCAAGCGCTAGACGAAGCCCGGGAAACGGTCGCCGACGCCCTTGGATGCCTCTTCGCCGAGGTGGTGTTCACGTCGAGCGGGACCGAGGCGGCGAACCTCGCCATCGTCGGCTCTGCGTTGGCAAACGAGGACCAACGTCGTCAGCGCGTGCTGTTCTCAGCCGCCGAGCATCACGCCGTTCTCGAAACCGCACCGCTGTTAACCCGCCTGGGTTACGAGGTTCAGATTCTCCCGGTCGATCGCTACGCCGCCGTTCGGCTGGACACTCTGGAGGATGCCCTGGGCGACGACGTTCTTCTGGTCGCCGCCATGCACGCCAATAACGAGGTGGGCACGTTCAATCCGATTTCGCAGATCGTCGAGATGGCGCACCGTTGCGGCGCCCTCGTCTTCTGCGATGCCGTCCAGACGTTCAGCCCGGACACCGGCGCCGACTTGGTGGCGGTGTCCGCCCACAAGATCGGCGGGCCTCGCGGGGTGGGTGCCCTCACCGTTCGGGCGGGGGCTAAGCTCAAGCCCACGATCGCAGGCGGGGGCCAAGAGCGGGAATTGCGCGGCGGCACCGAGAACGTGGCGGGTATCGCCGCCTTCGCCGCAGCCGTGGCGAACCAACCGCCCGACCGAAGGCAACTGGTGCGGGACGCCTTTCGTCGCGCCCTCAGCGAACCCGTGGAGTGGACTACTTTGGACGGTCCTCATGCGGTGCTTCCAGGCCATGCGCACCTCAGGGCAAAGGGATGTAGCGCGGAGTCGATGCTGATCGTTCTCGACCGGATGGGCGTCAGTGCGAGCAGCGGCGCCGCGTGTTCGTCGGGGTCCATCGAGCCGAGCCACGTGCTCCTCGCCTGCGGCTATTCGGAATCGGAAGCCCGAGAAGCGCTTCGGTTCACCTTCGGGAAAACCACGACGATCGAAGAAGCCGAGGAAGCCGCCGTGCGCGTCTCCGCCGCCATCCGGCAGGTCCGGCGCTAGAACCGGAACGCCACGAACGGTCCCAGTTGGTTGCTTCCCTGGTTGTTGCCACCCAAGCCAGCATTGGAGATGTGCATGAACCTCAGCCCGACCAGGATCTCTGTGTCCTTCGTCGGGAACGAATAGCTCACCGCCAAAACGGGCGTCGATGACAGCCGCGAGCTGATATCGACCGTTCTCTGGTCCGTGTATTGAAGCCCCCAGCCGATGTCCCAGACCAGACGTTGCGTTCGGTATCGGGCGTAGCCGATCATGCCGTAGGCGTCCGTCCCGTTTGGCGGCTGGTCGCTGACCCCGTGGCTGGTGGAACGCTCGTAGTAGCCCTCCAAGACCAGTTCCGCGTTGAGGTGCCGATAGCGAAGCCGCCGCTCTGGTCGGCTGTACGCCACGCCGACGTGGCGGTAGGGTCGAGGGTCTTCCGAGCCTAAGAAGTTCTCGAGCGATTTTCCAAAGTTGAGGACGATCTGCCACCGGGATTGAGCCGGCGCATGGGCTGCCAAAGCGAGCACGGCGAGCCCAAGGACCTTCAAACGCATGGGGCTAATTATGGCGGCAGGTATCCTCTCCCTGCCGATGAACTCCAAACTGCCTGTCGTCGTGATCGTCGGTCGCCCCAATGTGGGCAAGAGCACGCTCTTCAACCGGCTCGTGGGCCGACGCGTTGCCGTTGTCGAAGACACGCCGGGCGTGACCCGGGACCGCCTCTACGCCGAGACCGAGTGGAACGGCAAACGGTTCAACATCGTCGACACAGGCGGCATCATGTTTGGCGACGAGGACCCGCTGATCGAGCAAATCCGCGTTCAAGCCGAGGTTGCCCTCGCCGAAGCCGACGTCGTCCTTTTCGTTGCGGACGTCTCGGATGGCTTAAATCCAGACGACATCGAGTTGGCGAACCGGATGCGCGGCATCAAGAAGCCGGTTCTCGTTCTGGTCAACAAGTCGGACAACGCCAACCGCGACGCCTTGGCGAACGAGTTCTACGCCCTTGGACTGGGCGACATTTGGCCGGTTTCCAGCCTTCACGGGCGCGGCGTCGCCGACGTCTTGGACGAGGTTGCCGCCCATCTGCCGGCAACGCCCGCGGGCGACGAGAAGGAAGAGCTTCGTCTTGCCATCATCGGCCGCCCCAACGTCGGCAAGAGTTCGTTGCTCAACGCGTTCACCGGCGAACAGAGAGCGATCGTCAGCGACATTCCGGGGACCACCCGCGACTCGATCGACACCCTCATCGAATATGCGGGCGAGAGTTTTCGGCTCATCGACACCGCGGGCATCCGCCGACGGGGCAAGATCCAAGGGAGCGTCGAGTACTACATGGTCCATCGCGCCCAACGAGCCATCGAACGCGCCCACTGCGCGCTCGTGGTCATCAACGGCGAAGAGGGGCTGACCGACGGCGACAAGCGGATCGCCAAACTCGCGCACGACGCGGGCAAAGCCGTGGTCTTCGCCGTGAACAAGTGGGACGTCCACGAGCCGCCTGATGGTCTGCCAAGGCGCCCCTCGCCCATCAAGAAGGACTTCCTTCGCATCCTCCGAAACGAGCTTCCCGAAGTGGGATATGCCCGAGCCGTCTTCACGAGCGCGAAGGAGAGCGCGGGCTTGGAACCGGTCTTGGATGCCGCCATGTCGGCGGTTGAGAACTACAGCTTCCGAATCTCGACGGGTGCCCTGAACCGCCTCATCCACGACGCCATGTTCGAGAAGCCCTTCAGCCGAAAGGGCAAGGCGCTCAAGATCTACTACGCGACCCAGGTTTCCACCCGGCCACCATCCTTCGCGCTGTTCTGCAACGACCCGGACATCCTCCACTTCTCGTACCAGCGGTATCTGGAGAACCAAATTCGAAAGGCGTACCCCTTGGAGGGTACGCCTATCCGGGTCTTCGCCCGTAGCAGCCACAAGAAAGAGTAGCGGCTACACCTTGTAGATGTAGTCGCCCTTGTGGGCGTCTTCGATGTAGTTGGCGAGCAGTTCCACGCACGCGTCCACGTCGTCCTCGTGCACGGTCTCGTTGACCGTGTGCACATAGCGCGTCGGGATAGACAGGGTGAACGAAGGAATGCCCCCGTGCAGTCGCTGGACGCCGCCGGCGTCAGTGCCGCCTGCGGGCAGAATCTCGATCTGGTGCTTGATCTTGTTCTTCTCCGCGTTCGTCCGGAAGTGGTCCACCACCTTGGGGTGGCAGATTAGCGAGGAGTCCATGAACTTGATCGCCGCGCCTTCGCCAAGCCGAGTCACGTGGTCCTGCTCCGGAATGCCCGGAATATCGTTCGCCAACGTGATGTCGATGGCGACGCAGATGTCGGGCTGGATGCGCCAGCCGCTGGCCGCGGCGCCGCGCAAGCCGATCTCCTCCTGCACCGTCGCGACGCCGTACACGTCAACGTGCAGGTCCTTGGCGGCTTTCATCGCTTGGATCATCACGTAGACCGCCACGCGGTCGTCCATCGCCTTGCAGGTGTGCAACTTGCCCATCGTTTGGAGGGTGCGGTTCATGGTGACCATGTCGCCCAGGCGGACCGCCTTCTTGGCGTCGTCGCCGTTCAAGCCGATGTCGACAAAGAAACCGTCGACCGTGGGCGGCTTGTTGGCTTCCTCGGGGGTCAACATGTGCTTGGGCTTAGTGCTGGGCATGAGGACGCCGTTGAGCGGACCTTTCCGCGTGTG
>JAXLTH010000026.1:0-47622 GCA_046330155.1 Fimbriimonadales bacterium
CGAGTTCCGTCGCAAGCAAGCCGAAGAAGCGCGCCGCCAGCGGGCTTGGCAACAGCAGCGCAAGCAGAACTGGCAAAACACGCGCGGCGGCGATCCCGAACTGCGCGTCAACATGCCGGACGCGGTGAGGGTCACCGCGACGCTCCCCGACGGCCGTGAGTTCGAGCTTCAGAAAGCCGCCGACGGCTTCTGGGGCGGCAACTTCGACATTCCCGCCGACGCGCCCGAAGGCGAGTACACGGTCCGCATCGAAGGCGTCCGGAAGGACGGCAGCCGAATCGAGGACAAATCGACGTACACGGTGGACCGCACGGCGCCGGAAGGGAAGCTGACGATTGAAGACGGGTTCCTCGTGTTGCGTTCGGAACAGGGTTTGGCGCGGGTGACGGTCGTCTTTGGAGACGGCAACGAAGACACGATGATCGAAGTGGAGCCGGGGCTGTACAAACTCCCGCTCGACGGACGGCGCATCGTGAAGGTGGTGCTGTTCGACAAAGCCCACAACCTACACGAGATCGCATGGGTATCGCCCTAGCGCTCCTGCTCTCGGCGGCGTCGCAGTCCGGCGCCGCCGAGTTCCTCGACACGCCGTTTCCCCGCGTCCACGGCTACGCCAGCGTGAACGGCGTGGGGTACGTCGGCGGCCTCCGCGGCGTGGCGAGGGGAACGCCCGGGAAGTGGCAGATCCTCAGCCGGTCCGCCGTCCGGCAGGTCGAGCAGGTGGGCGACTCGGTCTGGGTCCTGTACGGAAGCGGCGCGGTGGATAAGATCGAGCCGCAGCTCGACCGGCTAACCTACGACGTGCTCGCCGGGGCTTCAAAACGCCCGTGGACCTCGTGCCTATCCTCACGCGGGGACACGGTGTACTTCGGCGGACTGGGAGGCTGGGCGGAGAAGACCCCGAAACGTCTGGTGGAGCACTATCCCAAGGAGATGGACGGCCAGGTGGTCACCGCCATCTGCGCCATTGGCGACACCGTTTGGCTCGGCACCCAGAACGGCCTGTTCCGCGTCCGGGGGGATAACGTGGTTCGCTTCGGGCTCGGCGCGGGGCTCCCCGATCCGTGGGTGACAAGCCTTGTGGAGGACTACGGCCAAGTGCTGGCGGGCCTCGCTGACGGCGGCTTGGTCCGGGTTCGCGACAAGGTGGCTACGGAACCTTGCCCGACGAAGAAGGTGCTACGGCTGGCCTGGTGGCCGAACGGCAAGGTGATCGACGCCGAAGGCCAAACCTACCCGTTCATGTCGTTGGTCGTGGGTGGACTCGACGGCACCTGGGTTCGCAACCACGATGGAACCTGGCGACAGATCGACGGGCGCGAAGCGACCTGTTTGACGGTCCTGGGACGCTCGCTCTACCTGGGCACGCCCCAGGGTTTGCGAGAAATCAGGGGCTGAGAAAAAGGTAGGGCCGGCGGGAGGGGGATGCCGGCCCTGAGAGAGGAATGACTCTTTCCTGTCTGGCTTAGAGAGCAGCCACCGTTGCCGGCGATGTCTCTGCTTGTTGGACGGAGTCTAGGGCTTGAGAAGTTCGGCGCACGACCTCATCGATCATTTTTTCGTCGATCGTGAGGGGCGGCGCGTAGCGGAAGGTGCGCGACCGGGTCTCCTTGGTTAGGATGCCGAGCTCCACGAAGGCCTTGGAGAGCTTCTTGGTGTCGATGCCTTCCTTCACCTCGATGCCCACCAGGAGCCCGCGTCCGCGGACGTCCTCGATGCACGAGTGGGGAAGCCCCTTGAGGCCGTCGATGAGCCGCTGGCCCATCTTGGCGCTGTTCTCGGCGAGGTTCGCCTGCGTCATCTCCTCCATGGCGGCGATGGCGACCACGCAGGCCAGCGGGTTGCCGCCGAAGGTGCTGCCGTGGTCTCCCGGGTTGAACACGCCGACGACTTCTTTGCTGCCGACCACGGCGGAAACCGGCATCACGCCGCCGCCGAGCGCCTTGCCCAGGCACATCAGGTCGGGCTTGGCGTCCTCATGCTCCCAGGCGAACTTCTTGCCGGTTCGGCAGAAGCCCGTCTGGATTTCGTCCCAGATGAGCAGCACGTTGTTTTCGGTGCAAACCTTGCGAAGCTCCGCCATGTAGCCTGCGGGCGGGAACAGGATGCCGCCTTCGGCCTGGATGGGCTCGAGTAGCACGGCTGCCGTGTTCGGGGTGATCGACGCCTTGACCGCCTCGATGTCTCCAAACGGGATCAGCTTGAAGCCGGGCGTGAAGGGCCCGAACCCTTCCTTATACTGGGCCTCGCTGCTGAAGCCGACGATGGTGGTGGTGCGGCCGTGGAAGTTCTCCTCGCCGACCAGGATCTCCGCCTTGTCGGCGGGCACTCCCTTCATGGTGTACGCCCACTTTCGCGCCATCTTGATGGCGGTCTCCACGGCTTCGGCGCCCGTGTTCATCGGGCATGCCATGTCCATGTTCGTGAACTCGCAAAGCTCCTTGAGGAACAGCGCCAGTTCCGACGTGTAGACCGCGCGGCTGGTGAGGGTCACGTAGTCCAGCTGCTCGCGCAGGGTGTCCAGCACGTACTTGCTGAGGTGGCCGTTGGCCACGGCGGAGTAGCTTCCGATGCAGTCGATGTACTGCTTGCCGCTACCGTCGTAAACGTAGATGTCCTCGGCGCGAACGATATTGACGGGCAGAGGGTGGTAGTTGTGGGCACCGTAGTGCTCGGTCATCTCGATGGCCTGAGCGTCGGTGAGCTTGGCGACTTCTGCGTGGATGTTCTTCATGGTGGTTCGATCTCTTTCTAAGTCTTGTGGGGGTCAGTTGTTCAGCGCCTCTCGGGCTTGCTGAAGTTGGACGGCGAGCGCCTCGGGTCCGGGGGAGCCGGCGCTCTTCTTGGCGCGGAGAGCGCCGTCGAGGGTGGCGGCTTCAAGCGAGGAAGCCGGGAGGTCCAGGTTCTTGGCGTCTTGGGCGTCCAGTTGGTCCAGCGTCTTGCCGTTCTTCTCGCAGTACAGCACCAGCCTGCCCACGGCTTCGTGGGCTTGCCGGAAAGGCACGCCCGCCTGCACCAGGCTTTCGGCAACGGCGGTCGCCGTTGAGAATCCGGCGGTCGCCATTTCTTTGAGCCTCGGCAGGTTCCAAGTTGCGGTTTCGAGCATTTCCTTGCACAGAACCGTCGAGTCCATGCAGAGCGCCACCGAGTCGAACAAGGGCGGCTTGTCGTCCTGTTGGTCTCGGTTGTAGCCAAGGGGTAACGCCTTCATCATGCCCATGAACTGGACCCAGTTGCCGATGGCGCGGGCGCTACGTCCCCGGATCAGTTCGGCAAAGTCGGGGTTCCGCTTTTGCGGCATGATGCTGCTGCCGGTCGACATGGCGTCGTCCAGTCGCACGTAGCCGAACTCGGCGGTGGAGAACAGCACGATTTCCTGACTGAACCTGGACAGATGCTGCATCAACATCGCGCAGGCGTGCAGGGCATCGCCTACGTAATCCCGATCGCTCACGCCGTCCAGGGCGCTGGCGGAAGGAGCGCCGAACCCCAACTTCTCGCTGGTGCGTTCCCGGTCGATGGGCAAGGTTGAGCCTGCCATCGCGCCGGAACCCAGCGGGCACTGCGCCATCGCCATCTCCGACGTCGAAGACAGCCTCTGCAAGTCTCGCTCGAGCATCCAGAAATGCGCGAGCATCCAGGCACCCAGGGTGTTGGGCTGGGCGGGCTGTTGATGGGTGTAGCCCGGCATGGGCTCGTTCAGGAACTTCTCCGATTGCTCGACGAGGACGGCTTGGAACGCCCTCACGGTTTCGGCAAGTTGGGTGGTTCGATTTCGCAGCCAGAGGCGCGATACCGTGGCGATCTGGTCGTTGCGACTGCGCCCCGAGTGAAGCTTGTCTGCCGCCGCACCGACCTTGGCCTTCAGACCCGTTTCTACGGCGGCGTGGACGTCCTCGAAGCCCCCCAGGTCTTGACCCGCCAGATCGTTCCCAACCTCGCCAAGCCCCTGGGCGAGCAGCGCGGCTTCCTGGGCGGAGATAATGCCCGTGTCGCCCAGCATCTGGGCGTGCGCGATCGAAACCTCGATCTCCTCGTTGAGGAGGTTCAGGTCCGACTCGATCGACTGCCCGAACCGCCAGGCGACTTCGCCCGGCGATTTGGTGAACGCTCCGCCCCAAAGCTTGTGCTGTTGCGCCATTTCTCGCTTAGAGCTTGCCCTCCAAGATCAGCTTCATGAGCGCCTTCTGGGCGTGCATTCGGTTCTCAGATTGGTCAAAGACCATGGACTGCGGCCCGTCGATCACGTCGCTGGAGACTTCCAATCCGCGAACGGCGGGAAGGCAGTGCAGGAAGATCGCTTTGGGATCGGCCTTCGCCATGAGGTCGGCGTCGACCTGGTACTTGGCAAAGCGGTTCATACGTTCGACGGCCTCGCCTTCTTGGCCCATGCTGACCCACACGTCCGTATAGACCACGTGGGCGCCTTCCACCGCCTGGGAGGGTTGGTAGGACTGGGTGACGTTCGCATGGGAGTAGACGACCTCGTCGGCTTCGTAGCCCGGAGGGGTGCAGACCACGACCTCGTGCCCGAGCCGAGCCGCTGTAACGGCAAAGCTATTGGCAACGTTGTTGCCGTCGCCGACCCATGCGACCTTGAGCTTCTCGGTGCCGAACTTCTCTTCGATGGTGAGCAGGTCGGCAAGGGCTTGGCAGGGGTGTTCCTGGTCGGTGAGCGCGTTAATGACCGGAACCGTGGCGTACTTCGCGAGCTCGATGATGTCCTTGTGCCGGTTCAATCGGGCGACGATGAGGGTGCACCAGCGGGACAGGACCTGGGCGGTGTCGCCGATCGACTCGCGCTTGCCCATTTCGATGTCGTTCTTGGTCAGGTAGCTGGCGTGGCCGCCCAATTCGTGGAACGCGGTCTCGAACGATACGCGGGTTCGCAGGGACTGCTTCTCGAAGATCATCGCCATGAGGCGGTTTTCGACATGGTGAATGGTCTGCGGGTTGGTCTTCCACTGCGCCTTAAGCTCCTTGGCGTGGTCCAGCACCTTGCGGAACTGGCTTGCGTTGAAGTCGCTGGAGGCGAGGAAATGGGTGGGCTTACCGCCCCCGTTTCCGAAGTTGACGGGTTGTTGGATGGTATGAATGGACACCGATGGGATCTCCTTGATGCTTAACGTCGTTGCGCATCGATGCGCGGGACTGCGGGAGAGACAACGGGGATTTGCGGGATCGTGCGGAGCGCGTTTGCTCGGCTCGTTGATCGTCCTAGGGCAAATCCCCTAGCCACGACGACGGCTACGGCTACGACGCACGCGAATGGTTCCGGAGCCCTGAGGACATTCCGGCTCGCCCAAGATAGAGGGTATGGCGAGAACCATTGGGAGTCATTCTAGCACAACTCTGTTGAACCGGGTAACTTCGAGGCTCCGATGCAACTGCGATACGCCCTCATAGCCGACTTCGCCAACGTCACCCAAGATGGCAAGCTCAACGTGATGGGCGCGTTCGACCGGCTCTTCGCGCCGCGGTTTCCGGCGCTTCATCGCCAGTTGTTCCTCATTACTTCGTTTGAAAGCGAGCCAGAGGACAATCGGGCGACCCGCCAGATGCGAGTGCAGCTTATCGACGCGGACGGCAACGTGGTGACCAAGACGGGAGGTGCCCTCCAACTCGGCGAAGGGAAGCAGATCGTGAACCAACTCCACGTCTTCACGGACCTGAAGTTTCCGGCGGCGGGCAGCTACGAATTCGGCATTTTCTGTGACGACGTCCTGTTGAAATCGGTGCCGCTCGACCTTATCGAACTCCCGCCTGCCGAAACCGTGAGCGGCTAACGACGCAACCGAGAAGCGGCCTCCTACGTCAACATATGAGGAGCAGGATCAGCAATGCCAGGGCCCGACGTCATCATCCCGTTTATCATTTTCATGATCCCCATCGTGGCGATCTTGACGAGACACCAGCAGAAGATGGCGGAGATCATCCATCAGAACCAGGCGAACCGCAACCTGCCCAACCCTGAGATCGACGCGCTTCGCCGCGAAGTCAGCGAACTGCGCCAACTGGTCCACCAGCAGACGATCAACATCGACAACCTGACGTCGGTCCGTCCCCAAGCGCCGTCTGAAGATCTGCGCACGAACCTGGGCGCCTAAGCCCGGTCTTGACATTCGGCAGACGCTCGGGTATCATTTCTCCTTGCAACGGCTTCAAGCCTAGGGCGCTGCCGCCCCTCTTCGTAGGGCAACGGCTCCCGAGAGCGCCAGATTAGGCGGTGGAAGCTGAAGCGCAAATCTAACCGCATCATGCGTTGGTGCCTGTGCGCCTGCGCCAAGGAGTGTTGAATGCTGCCGGGAATTCTCGGAAGAAAAATAGGAATGACCCATGTCTTCACCGAAGAGGGGAAGATGGTGCCCGTTACGGTCGTGCAGGCCGGACCGGTTTTCGTTACCCAGCTCAAGACCAGCGAGAAGGATGGCTACACGGCCGTTCAGGTTGGTTTTGAAGAGCAGGCTGAGAAGCACCTCACCTTTCCCAAATACGGCCACCTGAAGAAGGCGGGTCTGGACAAGAACCTCCGCACGCTGCGCGAGTTCCGAGTCGACAAGGTCGACGGTTTGGAACTGGGCCAGCAGATCGGAGTGGACATTTTCAACGAAGGCGAGAACGTCACCGTGACCGGCACCAGCAAGGGCCGGGGCTTCGCGGGCGGCGTCAAGCGCTACCACTTCAAGGGCCAGCACATGACCCACGGCTACATGACGCACCGCCGGCCGCTGTCTAACGGCGCGACCGGTCCGCAGCGCGTTTTTAAGGGCAGCCGACGACCCGGCCACATGGGCGACGAGACGGTCACCCAGAAAGGCCTGAAGGTCGTGAAGGTGGATGCCGAGCGCAACCTTATCCTTATCGACGGCAGCGTCCCCGGCGCCAACGGTGGACTCGTGATCATCAATAAGGCGGCGAGGTAATCGACATGGCGAAAATCGAGATTAAGAGCAAGGACGGCAAGAAGGTAGGAACCCACGAGGTCAGCGCCGTCATCACCGGTGCCAAGCCGTCGGCTACCGTGATCCACCGAACGGTGGTGGCGGAAGAAGCCAACCAGCGCCAGGGCACGCAGTCGGCGAAGACCCGGTCTGAGGTTCGTGGCGGCGGCCGCAAGCCGTACAAGCAGAAGAAGACTGGTAACGCCCGCCAAGGTTCGACCCGCGCTCCGCACTATGCCCATGGCGGCATGGCGCTCGCGGTCAAGCCCCGCGACTACGAAAAGAAGGTCAACCGTCAGGAGCGCCGCGCGGCGATCCTCGGCGCGCTGAACGAGAAGATCGAGTCGGGCAGCCTGTGCGTCGCGGATGCGATCCAGTTTGCCGAAGCGAAGACGAAGGATGCGGCCAAGATGCTGAAGGCCTTCGAGTTGGACCAGGTGCGCCGCGTTCTCGTGGTGCTGCCGGTTTACGACGAGACGACATTCAAGAGTTTCCGCAACCTGCCGAACGTTGAGGTTCGCACCGCGCCGGCTGGCAAAGCCGACGAGGGTGCGAAGACCGTCGCGTTTTCGGCTCGCGACGTCATGGTGGCGCACAAGGTGCTGATCGCCAAGGACGCGCTTGCGAAGATCGAGGAGGTTTGGGCGAAGTGAAGAATCCTCACGACATCATCGTGCAGCCGCACATTACCGAGCGCACCGTGGCCCTGAGCTACGGCGATCCCACGGTTCGCGACGAGGCCGACCTCGTTCGAAAGTACACGTTCGTCGTGGCCAAGGACGCGAACAAGCTGGAGATCAAGTCTGCGCTCGAAGCTATCTACAACGCGGGCAAGAAGAAGGGTGAGGGCATTTCGGTGACCTCGGTCCGAACGGTGACGATGCACGGCAAGAGCCGCCGCGTCGGCCAGCGCTCGGGACATCGCCCGGATCGCAAGAAGGCGATCGTCACGCTTGCCAAGGGCCAGATCCTTGAGGACTACGGAGTCTAACGATGCCGACGAAGAGGAATAAACCGACTTCCCCGGGCCGACGCTTTATGATCACCTCGACTTACGAGGAGGTCACAAAGGGCAAACCGGAAAAGAAGCTGACGAGCGCGAAGCCGAAATCAGGCGGTCGCAACCACACCGGTCGCGTCACCGCGTTCAACCGGGGCGGTGGCAACAAGCGCCGCTACCGAATGATCGACTTCCGCCGCAACAAGGACGGCGTTGACGCCAAGGTCGCCGCGATCGAATACGATCCGAACCGAACTTGCCGCATCGCCCTGTTGCACTACCTCGACGGTGAGAAGCGCTACATCTTGGCGCCTCGTAACCTCGCGGTGGGCACCATGGTGCGCAGCGGCGAAGGCGCGGACATTCTGCCGGGCCACGCGCTCGAGTTGAAGAACATCCCGCTTGGTACGCTCGTTCACAACATCGAGTTGAATCCGGGCCGGGGCGGCCAAATCGTCCGCTCGGCTGGCGCGGCGGCGCAGGTTATGGCGAAGGAAGGCATGTACGTCACCCTTCGCTTGCCCAGCGGCGAAATGCGAATGGTCCACAACACTTGCCGGGCAACGGTGGGTGAAGTGGGCAATGCCGAGCACGAGAACGAGTCGCTCGGTAAGGCCGGTAAGAACCGGGCTATGGGCCGACGTCCGCGAGTGCGCGGCGTTGTCAAGTCTCCCCGAGACCACCCCCACGGTGGTGGTGAGGCGAAGTCGCCCGTCGGTCGCAAGAAGGGTCCTGTGGATCGCTGGGGCAATAAGGCTCTGGGTACCAAGACCCGCACCAACAAGCGATCGAACAAGTTCATTGTTCGTAGGAGGAGCAGCTAAGGCTAGGCCTGGGCATCCAGGCCGGCCTTAGAGGCCGTGCACTGCCCGCCCGCAAGGGCGAAGGTTAACACAGGAGAAAGATGGCGAGAAGCTTAAAGAAAGGGTTCTTTGTGGACGATCACCTTATGGACAAGGTGAACGCCCTGAACGCGACCGGGGAGAAGAAACTCATCAAGACCTGGTCGCGACGATCGACGATCACGCCCGACATGGTCGGCCACACGTTTGCGGTCCACGACGGCCGCAAGCACGTTCCCGTCTTCGTGACGGAGAACATGATCGGCCACAAGCTGGGCGAGTTCGCTCCGACGCGAACGTACCGCGGACACGGCGGTTCGTTGCCTGAGCGAGGAGTGAGGTTGCGCTAATGGAAGTACGAGCTGTAGCGAAATACATCCGGGTTCAGCCGCGCAAGGTCCGCATCATTGCGGACGAGCTGCGAGGAAAGAACGCCGTTCATTCGGCGACTCTGCTCCGGTTCCATCCGGGCAAGAGCGCGCGTCTCCTCCGCAAGGTCCTGGTGAGCGCCATCGCCAACGCGATGGAGAACCACAACCTGTCGCCTGAGAACCTGAATATCGCCACGATCACGGTGGACGAGGGCCCTCGCATGAAGCGAATCCAGGCTCGTGCGCAAGGACGAGCCAACCGCATCGTGAAGAAGACCAGCCACATCACCGTGGTGGTCGAAGAAGCGGAAGCCAAGCCGCTCCTGAAGGCACACGGTACGAAGGCGAAGGCACGGCCGACGTTCGCACCGGCGCCCGCCAAGAAGGGCAAGGCGAAGAAGGCCGAGGAGAAGGTGGAAGAAGCCGCTCCGGTCGTTGAGGAAGTTGTCGAGGAGAAGGTGGAGGCCGTGGAAGAAGCTCCCGTTGCCACCGAAGAGGCCGAGGCGGAAGCACCCGCCGCCGAGCCTGAAGCTCAAGAGTCTGAGAATACGGAGAAGGGAGCCGAGTAATGGGTCAAAAGATTCATCCCGTTGGTTTTCGCGTCGGCGTAATCCGTGGCTTTGACAGCCATTGGTATTACGGCAAGAAGGGCTACGGCGCCGCGCTGCTGCAGGATCACCGCATTCGGAACCTGATCCGCGACCGCGTCGGCCTGGGCAACGTCTCGCGCGTCGAAATCGAGCGAGCCGCCAACCGCGTCAAGGTCACGATTTTCACGGCTCGTCCGGGAGCGATCATCGGCCGCGGCGGAAAGGGCATCGACGAACTTACGTCGATCCTGAACCGCAACGTGCGCCGGGAAGATCCTTCCGCGATGGTGCAGGTGAACGTTACCGAAGTTCGCCAGCCCGAGCTGGATGCCCAGTTGGTCGCCGAGAACATCGCGGTCAACCTGGAGAAGCGTGTTTCGCACCGGCGAGCCATGCGCCAGGCGATGACCCGTTCGATGCGCATGAACTGCCGTGGCATCAAGGTTTTGGTGGCGGGCCGGTTGAACGGTGCGGAAATCGCCCGTAGCGAAGGCGACAAGCAGGGCAAGATCCCGCTTCACACGCTTCGCGCCGACATCGACTACGGTTTTGCGACCGCACGCACGATGTATGGCTCCATCGGAGTCAAGGTTTGGATTTACAAGGGTGAGGTGTTGCCTGAGCGACGTCTTGCCGCTGAGCTTGGCGGCCGCCGTAAGGGGGATGCCGGGGAGGCTACTGAAAATGCTTCTGCCTAAGCGTACAAAGTTTCGAAAGCAACACCGCGGTCGGCGTGCCGGCCGGGCGACCCGTGGCAACACGATCGCGTTCGGCGATTTCGGTCTGGTAGCGATGGAGGCCGGTTGGATCACCAACCGCCAAATCGAAGCCGCCCGTATCGCGATGACCCGTCACATCAAGCGCGGCGGTAAGGTCTGGATCCGCATCTTCCCCGACAAGCCGTACACGAAGAAGCCCCTCGAGACCCGTATGGGTAAGGGTAAGGGCGGCGTGGAAGGCTGGGTGTGCGTGATCAAGCCCGACCGCGTCATGTTCGAGATGAACGGCGTCGCGACGGACGTGGCCAAGGAAGCCATGCGGCTTGCCATGCACAAGCTGCCGATCAAGTGCAAGTTCGTTGTCAAGGCGGATATGGATAAGGCCGCCCCTGTCGCCGCTGCCGCCGAGGCGGAAGCCGAGGGAGCGGAAGCGTAAGCCATGAAGAGTTTCAAGTCGTCTGAGTTGAGAGAGAAGAGCGTGCCCGAGCTGGAAGAGATGCTGGCTCAGGAGAAGGCGTCCCTGTACAAGGCCCGCCGGGATCTGGTTTTCCGCCAGTTGACCGACACGGCCAGCATCAAGGCTCGCCGCCACAACATCGCGCGCATCAACACGGTGATTACCGAGAAACAGCGGGGTAACGCGTAATGGCGAACACGACAGTAGATCGTAACTCTCGAAAGGTTCGAGAAGGCATCGTCGTCTCGAACAAGATGGAGAAGACCGTGGTCGTGAAGATCGAGCGGCGCACGCAGCACCCTCTTTACGGAAAGGTCGTTATCCGTTCGAACAAGTTCAAGGCGCACGACGAGGTGGGTTGCGACATCGGCGACGTCGTCGAGATCATGGAAACCCGCCCGGTGTCGAAGGACAAGCGGTGGCGGGTCACCCGCATCGTCGAGAAGGTGAAGTAAGAGATGGTTCAGCAGTTCACGAGACTAAAAGTCGCGGACAACTCCGGAGCGCGCGAGGTCATGTGCATTCGCGTGCTCAAGGGTTCGCAGCCGCGGTACGGTGGCGTTGGCGACGTCATCGTGGCGTCGGTCAAGCTGGCCACGCCGAACATGCCCGTGAAGAAGGGCGACGTCATCAAGGCGGTCGTCGTTCGCACCAAGAAGCCGATCCGCCGTCAAGACGGGTCGACCCTGCGGTTCGACGACAACGCCTGCGTTGTCATCAACCCGAACAACGGCGAGCCTCGCGGCACCCGTATCTTCGGGCCGGTGGCGCGCGAACTCCGCGACCGAAACTACATGAAGATCGTTTCGCTTGCGCCGGAGGTCCTCTAACATGCCTACCAAAGCCGAACTTAAGCTGCAAGCGCAGCACATCAAGCTGAAGATCCGCAAGGGCGACCGCGTCATGATCATCTCCGGAAAGGACAAGGGTCAGATCGGTTGGGTGGCGGCCGTGGCTCCCAAGGAGCAGAAGGTCATCATCCTGCAGGACAACCCGGACAATCCGGAGCAGCCGCTGCCTTTGAACGCCGCGATCAAGCACCGCAAGCGACGAACCGAAGCCGAGCGCAGCGCCCGCATCAAGATTCCCGTGCCGATCCACGTGAGCAACGTGATGGTGCTGGACGAGAAGGGCAAGCCGACTCGAATCGGCCGGCGCAAAGAAGGCGAGACGATCGTCCGCTATGCCAAAACCACCAAGAAGACCCTGAGCGACGCGCCCTACAAGGACTAGTCGCTCCGGGGCTTCCCCGAGTTTAAGCCTGGTCAGAAATCAGGCAAAGGAAAAGAACCATGGCCAAGAAAGAGAAAGAAGCGATTGCTACCGGCAAGTTGCCGTCGCCGCGCCTTCGCAAGAAGTACAGCGACGAGGTGTTGCCCAAGTTGATGACCCAGTTCGGTTACACGACGGTCATGCAGGCGCCCAAGTTGACGAAGATCGTGCTCAACATGGGCACGGGCAACGGCGAAAAGGACCCGAAGCACCTGGAGAACAGCGTTCGCGACATGCAGGCGATCACCGGCCAGAAGCCGGTCGTCACCACCGCGAAGAAGGCGATTTCGAACTTCAAACTCCGCGAGGGCATGAAGATCGGCTGCAAGGTCACGCTCCGCGGCGACCGCGCCTACCACTTCTTGGACAAGCTCGCCACCGTGGTTCTGCCCCGTATCCGAGACTTCCAGGGCCTTTCGCCCAAGTCGTTCGACGGCCGCGGCAACTACGCGCTCGGCCTGAAGGAGCAGTTGGTGTTCCCCGAGATCCCCTACGACTCGTTCGACCGTATCCGCGGTATGGACATCGTGATCTGCACGACGGCCAAGACCGACGACGAAGCCCGCTTCTTCCTGAAGGAAATGGGCATGCCGCTTCGCGAGAAGTAAGCGAAGCCGAGGAATCAAGAAGCAGGAGCCGGATCACGGCTCCTGCTTTTTTTGTATCCGCTACTTATCGGCGCGGATATACCGGAAGCGGTTGATCTTGAAAGAGGCGAAGTCGCCCGCCAGGGGTGCGCGCAAAGGCGAGGCGGATTGGACGGGCTCACCGTCGATCTCGCGATAGGTCAGCACGATCGAACCGTCGCGGATCTCGTAAACGCCCGAAGAGGTGGATTTGTACGAGGGGGCGGCGAAGAGGAAGGTGCCGTCCCGATTCAAGGTGATCCGAGTGCTCTTGTCTGAGTCGAGCCGCCAAGTGCCCACGATGTTCGGCTCCCCCGATTGGGCGAATGCAAAGGAAGCCAAATGACATGATAGGGAAAAGACCAGCAGTCGTTTCATAGCAAGGCAATGCCGCAACCGGCGAGGTTGCCGCTTAGGTATCTCGCCGGGTTTTGCGGAACCCGCTGGCCCGTTCCAACGTTGGCAAGACCAGTACAATAGTGGCTTGAGCATGAAGTGGTCCCGACTCCTTATCGTGTTGATGGCGCTGGCGATCGCGGTGCCATCGCTCGCCCAGCTCTCTGTGGTCAAGTGGTCGGCCAAGCTGATGCCGCCCGACGCGCGCGCGGGCGAGTCCGCGCAGATCGTCGTGACCGCTGAGATCGACAAGGGTTGGCACGTTTACGGCGTTGGCTCCAACGCGGGCGATACCAAGACGGTTTTCAGCCTGAAGCCGGGTCTAGCTCTCAAGGCAAACGGCGACGCGATCGAACCGGCTCCCGGTTTCATCAAGGATCCCGTTAAGGGCGATCTTGCCGTTCATGCTGGCGCCACGGCGTTTGCCTTGCCGGTAAGCATCGACCCTGCAGCGAAAGGAGCGCAGAAAGTCGCGCTCGACGTCACTTTCCAGCCGTGCAACGACCGCAGTTGCCTGCTTCAAACCACCGAGCCGGTGGAGGTTGCGTTCACGGTAGCCGAGGGAGCCGCACGGGAAGACCGTGTGAGCCCGGTCGTCGGAATCCCCGACCAACCGGCTGGCCACATCGCCGGCAAGACGGAGGCGCCGTCCAAGGGTGAGGCGAGTAGCAAGGGCGCGGGCGCGTCCACCGACGAGTTCACTCAGCGCGTCGACAAAGCGAAGAGTTCGGGTCTCTTGGCCTACCTCTGGCTGGCGTTCACCATGGGCCTGCTGGCGTTGCTCACGCCGTGCGTGTTTCCGATGATCCCGATCACGGTCAGCTTCTTCTCGAAGAAGACGAGCGAAGGGGAGCGGAAGACCGACTACCGCGGAGCCACGGCGTACAGCCTCGGCATCATCGGGACGTTTACCGGTCTGGGTGTCTTGGTGTCGGCGGTGTTTGGCGCGAGCGGTGTGCAAGATCTGGCCACCAACCCTTGGGTGAACATCTTCTTAGGTGTCCTGTTCGTGGTTCTCGCGGCGAGCCTATTCGGCGTGTTCGAGATCGCCCTTCCTTCGTGGTTGGTGAACAAGGCTTACGCCGGCACGTCGAAGGGCGGCTTCGTCGCTCCCCTCTTGATGGGCCTCACCTTCACCTTGACGTCGTTCACCTGTACGGTCCCGTTTGTAGGTACGCTCCTGGCGGGTGCCGCGCAGGGAAGCTACGTCTATCCGGTGCTCGGCATGCTGTCGTTCAGCCTCGCCTTTGCGTTGCCGTTCTTCCTCTTGGCGCTGTTTCCCCAGTACCTTGCCCGATTGCCCAAGTCGGGTTCGTGGCTTGCGACGGTGAAGGCGTTCATGGGCTTCCTGGAGCTTGCCGCCGCCCTCAAGTTCATTTCGAACGTCGACTTGGTTTGGCAGTGGGGCATCCTAACCCGACCCGTTTTCCTCGCCCTCTGGGCGTCCATCGCCTTCGTCGGCGGCCTGTACTTGATCGGTTGGATGCTGCTGGGTCACGATCCAGAGAAGCCCAAGATCGGTTGGCCGCGCAGCATCGTCGGATTGGCGACGTTCGCCGCCGGTTTCTATTGCCTTGCCGCCATCGAGGGCGCGAACTTGGGAACGTTTGCCTCGTTCCTTCCGCCCGACCCGTACCCCGGGCGCGCGGCGTCGACGAACTCGGCGATCAAGTGGGAGCACGACTACGAAGCGGCGCTTGCCCGGGCGAAAGCCGAGAACAAGACGATCTTCATCAACTTCACGGGAGTGACGTGCACCAACTGTCGCAACATGGAGTTCAACGTCTTCCCGGTTCCCAAGGTGACGGCGGCGATCAACCAGCACATTCCGCTGGAGCTCTACACCGACCGGAAGACGCCCGAGGACATGCGAAACCAGCAGCTGCGGGAGAAACTGACGGGCGTGCCCTCGAACCCCGTTTACGTGATCCTTTCCCCGGAGGGGACGGTCGTGCGAGTCCTTCAGGGTGCCGAGCCGGACGAGGACAAGTTCGTCGCGTTCCTTCAGGGTTCGGCCGCTGTGGCGAGCAACCCATGAGCTACGGCTATGAGGGCAAACTAGTCCGGTTGGCGCCCCTCGACGAGGAAAAGCACTTCGAAAACGCCCTGCGCTGGATCAACGACCCGGAGGTGACCCAACACCTCTTGGTGGGGCATTTCCCGATGTCCCGGCTTGCCGAAAAGGACTGGTTCGACAGCCGATGCCGCGCCAAGGACGACATCCTCTTCGCGATCGAGACCTTGGACGGAGACCGCCACATCGGTTTTAGCGGCGTGCACCAAATCGACTTTCGACACGGCACCGCGGTGACCGGAACCATCATCGGGGAGAAGGAGATGTGGGGAAGAGGCTACGGCAGCGATGCGGCGAAGGTCCGTGCCTACTACGCGTTCGAGATTCTGGGCTTGCGACTTCTGCTCTCTGCGTATTTCGAGGGCAACGAACGGTCGCGGCGGATGCAGGAGGCGGCCGGCTATCGGGAGTGCGGCAGGATTCCGGAAAGGTTCTGGAAGAACGGCGCGTATCGCGACGAAGTTCTCACCTATCTCGACCGAGAGACTTGGCGAAAAGCAAACGGGCCGCAGGGGTAGCCCTGCGACCCGTCGGAGTTGCCGAGCTTAGCCGTTCTTGATCTTCAGCGATTTGCCGTTGACCGAGTAGCTCAACTCCCAGGTGCCTTTGAGGTCGTTTTGGCCGAGCATCTTCCGCTGCTCGGGGGTCAGGTCGGAGAGCTTGAGATAGCCCTGCTTTGCGTGCTTGTCCCACTGGGTCTTGCTGATCGAGCCCATGAGCTTCTCGATGTCCTGGTTGCCGTCGATGCGGAGGGTCTTCAGGTTCTTCAGTTCCTTGAGGTCCTGAAGCGGCTTGAGCTCGATCTTGATGTCGTTTCGGAGCTTCTGCTTATCCTTGTCGGACATCTTCAGTTCCTTGAGCTCTTGAATCTTGGGAATGACGAGCTTCATTTCCGTTCGCAGCTCGTCGCGTAGCTTCTGGGCGTCCTTCTCCGACATCTGGAAGTCCTTCATGTCGGGAATGACCACCTTGAAGTCCTTCATGAAGTCCTTGTTGAACTCCTTCATGTCAGGAAGCGCTTTGAGCTCCTTGAGGTCCTGATCGGAGAACATTTTCGGGAGCATCTTCAGCTCCTTCATGGCATCCTCGTCGAAGGCAAAACCCTTGACGTCGGGTCCGGTGAAGTTCAACGGTCCGCCGGGTTGGAAGCTGTACACCTCGCCTCTCCGAACCCATCGACCGCCCATGACGTCGGCGATCGCGCTGACTGCATCCTTCAGCGGCTGATCGACGATGTTCATTGTGAGATGGGATTCGCCCGCCTCGTCCTTGACCACGAAACTCACGCCCTGACTGCCCAGCCAGGAGAGCACTTCCTTCAGGGGGACGCTATCGAACTTGACCGAAACGCGCTTGTCGAGCCGGGCATCTTGGGCAACCGCCGGCGCCGAAGCCTGTCCTTGTACGACCGCTTGTTTGGGGGCGGCGATGCCCGAGTTGACCAAAAGGAAGGCGGCTGCGCCGAGTCCTGTTTTGTAAGTCCAATGCATAGTTGTCGAAAACCTCCAAGAACGGTGTTCCTTCAGAAGACCGATACAGAAGGATAGCCGCGCTCGGTTCCAGTTACAATCATGGTCCTATGACCCTAACTGCGGACCAAGCGGAACGGCTGGACCGGTTCGTCGCCCGGTTGTTGCCGCAGCACAGCCGATCCAAGATCGCCGCGTGGATTGCGGAGGGCAAGGTGAGGGTCGGGGGCAAACCCCAAAAGCCCTCGTTCCGGGTGGAGGTTGGAATGGCGGTGACAGTCGAGCCGTTGCCGGAAACGCCTCCCCACGATCTCACGCCAGCTGATATCGCCATCCCGGTTCTCCTGGAGACCGACGACTACCTGGTGATCGATAAGCCGCGGGGCTTGGCGACCCATCCTGCTCCGAGCCTCAGGGAACCTTCGTTGGTCAACGCCTTGCTTGGCATGCGCTCGAACTTGAGCCAAACCGCTGGCTCGTTCCGCCCGGGCATCGTTCACCGGCTTGACAAGGAGACGACGGGCCTTCTCGTGGTCGCCAAGAACGACCACGCCCACGTTGCCCTTGCCCGCCAGATCGAGCGCAAGACGTCGACTCGGGGCTACCTGGCGGTTGTGTCGGGCTTGCCACCGGAGTCGAGGTTCAGCATCGATGCGCCCATAGCGCGTGACCCCGCCAACCGATTGCGCATGGCGATAAGGCCGGAAGGAAAGTCCGCGAGAACACACGTCGCCGTCGTGAAACGGGTCGATGCGGGAACCCTACTTGCCATACGGCTGGAAACAGGCCGCACCCATCAAATCCGCGTCCACCTTCAAGCCGCGGGATTCCCGGTGTTGGGCGATCCCGTGTATGCGCCAAAGGAGTTGCGCGACGTTCCGCTGCAACTTCACGCCGCGTTCCTTGCCTTCGCAGACCCGGTTTCGGACGAGCGCAGGGAAGTGGTCTGCCCGCCGCCCGCCGATTTTGTGGCGACCTCGTCGGCGGATGAGATCAGGGAAGTCTTCCACCGTCTCTACATGGCATCATGAGATAGCCATGCAGGTCGGCCGATATCGCGTTTCGCTCCATAACCACGGGTTCTTTCGCCTCGATGGCGGAGCCATGTTCGGCTCCGTACCGAAGGCGTTGTGGGACCGTGAAGCTCCCGCCGACGAGCAGAACCGCATCCTCTTGGCAACGCGGTCCTTGATCGTAGAGGACGGGTCGCGGAAGCTGATCGTCGACCTGGGTTGCGGCGACAAATGGAACGAGAAGTCTCGCTCGATCTTCTGCATCGAGGACGGTCCTTACCAGCCGGTGGCAGGAGTTACGGACGTCCTGCTCACGCACCTGCATTTCGACCACGCGGGAGGGATTTCGAGATTCGGCGAAAAGGGCATCGAGCCCTGCTATCCAGGCGCGGTCCACTTCGTGGGGCGAGACAACTACGAAAATGCCAAGGCACCCAACGTCCGCGAGAAAGCAAGCTACCTGCCCGAGAACGTCGATGCCGTTGCCATGGTCTCCCACCGCTTCACCGAGGATGGCGACGAGGTTTGGCCGGGCATAGCAGTCCACCAAGCCAACGGCCACACGCGCGGCCTGCAGTGGGTCAAAGTGAGCGACGGCGGAATCACCATCGTGTTTCCGGCAGACCTGATCCCGACGTCGAAGCATCTGCCGTTGCCGTTTGTGATGGGCTACGACATCTGTGCCGAACGGGCCCTTGCCGAGAAGGAGACGTTCACGGCCAATGCGGTTGCCGAGGGCTGGATCGTCGTCTTTGAGCACGACCCCGTTCTTGGCGCGGCGAAAGTGGCTTTCGACGACCGCGGCCGAGCGGTCGTCGCTGAGCCCGTCGAACTCTAGTTGAACCTCGCCAGCTTGACTTGGAGGGGTCTCCAACGCCATCATCATGGGGTCGACGGCAATGTCGCCAAGTCACCTTGAAGAGTATCGATGCTCCCCTCAACGATGCTGGGAATCTCCCGATTCCCGCTAGCCTCTGGGCTGCCTTCTGCGAAGGCAGCCGGCTTGCCTGTGCCCGGCTGATCACGATCGTCGAGAACCAACCGTCGCAGGTGCCTGCCATCCACGATTTGATGGCTCCCCGCATGAAAGGAGCTCTGCGAATTGGTATTACCGGCCCTCCCGGTGTGGGCAAGAGCACCCTCACCTCGGCGCTCGCGTTGGGACTTGCCGAGGGCGGCCACAAGGTCGGCGTTATTGCGGTAGACCCCTCCAGTCCGTTCACGGGCGGCGCCTTCATGGGAGACCGGGTCAGGATGGAAGGGTTGGTTGGCAATCCCTCGGTGTACATCCGTTCCTTGGCGTCTCGGGAAGGTCACGGCGGGCTTTCGCCCAGCACGCCCTACGTCGCCGACGTCCTCGACGCCTTCGGCATGGACCGCGTGCTCATCGAAACCGTGGGCGTGGGCCAGGCCGAACTCGACGTGCTCTCGTGCACCGACATCGTGGTCTTGGTTTTGCAGCCCAGCACCGGTGACGCGATTCAAACCCTCAAGGCGGGAATCATCGAGGTCGCGGACATCATCATCGTCAACAAGGCGGACCTGCCGGGCGTCGACACGGTGCTTCAATCGCTGAGGTTTTTGTTCAGCTTGGGCGGGCCTCGGCCGGCGAAAGGCGTCCCCCCGGTTAAAGCGACTTCCGCATCCAAGAACGAGGGCATTGCCGAGGCGATCGAAGAAATCGAGAAGTTGGCGGCGAAACTGGTGGAATCGGGCAAGCACCGAGACATGCGGCGTGCCCGACTCGAAGAACAGATTCGAAAAGCGATTCAACAGCACCTTTGGACGGCTTACAGCGGTCAGGCGGGCGCGGGCCCCGAGATCCAGCGCGTCGCGGCGGAGCTCGCCGAATCGGGCGGGTCTCCGTACCCCTACATTCGCGATGCTTGCGCCAAGGTGGACATCGATATCAAGCAGAGAAAGGAAGGCAGCTAACCATGGCTCTTAAGAAAACCTGGGAAGACGAATACAAGAACTCGCGCGTGAGAGACGCGGACTTCACGACGCTATCGGGGCGCGAGGTTCAAGCCCTCTACGCGCCGGAGGACGTCGCCGAGAAGGATCTGGGCGAGAACCTGGCGGTGCCGGGCGAGTACCCGTACACGCGGGGCATCCACCCCTCGATGTACCGCGGGAAGCTCTGGACCATGCGCCAATTCGCAGGCATGGGCAACGCCGAACAGACCAACGAGCGTTTCCGGTTCCTGCTTGCCAAGGGGCAGACGGGCCTTTCAACCGCGTTCGACAATCCCACCCTGTACGGTTGGGATTCGGACCACGCGATGTCTGAGGGTGAGGTTGGCAAGACCGGCGTCGCCGTCGACACGATGGCGGATATGGAGCGCCTGTTCGACGGCATCCCGCTCGACCAGGTCTCAACGTCGATGACGATCAACGCCCCCGCCGCGTGGATCTTCGCCATGTTCCTGGCGAACGCCGAAAAACGGGGGATTCCGCTTGCCAAGCTTCGCGGCACCCTGCAGAACGACATCCTCAAGGAGTTCATCGCCCAGAAGGAGTGGATCTTTGGTCCCGAGCCGCACATCCGGCTCATCACGGACCTCATGGCGTTCTGCTCCGACCACGTTCCTCAGTGGAACACGATCTCCATCAGCGGCTACCACATCCGCGAGGCGGGCGCAACGGCGGCGCAGGAGCTGGCGTTCACGTTGCAGGACGGTTTCACGTACGTGGAGCACGCCTTGGCGGCGGGTCAGGATATCGACGATTTCGCGCCGCGCCTGTCGTTCTTCTTCAACTCGCACATCGACTTCTTCGAGGAGATCGCCAAGCTCCGCGCCGCGCGCCGCATCTGGGCGCGGCACATGAAGGAGAAGTACGGCGCCAAGAACCCGCGCTCGTGGCTTTGCCGCTTCCACGTGCAAACGGCAGGATGCAGCCTTACGGCTCAGCAGCCCGAGGTCAACATCGTTCGAACTGCCTTCGAAGCCCTCGCCGGCGTGCTCGGCGGTTGCCAGAGCCTGCACACGAACTCGATGGACGAGGCGCTTGCCTTGCCCTCGGACAAGGCGGTCGAAATCGCCCTGCGTACCCAGCAGGTGATCGCCAGCGAGACGGGCGTCACGAATGTGATCGATCCGCTCGGCGGCTCGTACTTTGTCGAGAAACTGACCCGAGACCTTGAGGACGAAGCGGAAAGTTACTTCGCTCAGATCGAAGCGATGGGCGGCATGGTTCCCGCCATCGAGCGCGGCTTCCCGCAACGCGAGATCACCCGTTCGGCATACGAGTACCAGCGCGCGCTCAGCGAGAAGCGGAAGTTCATCGTTGGCGTCAACGACTACGTGAACGAGCAGGAAGTGCTGGAGATCCCGATCCTGGAAATCGACGAGGCGGTCGAGCGCGACCAGATTGCGAGCCTCAAGAAGGTGAAGGAGACGCGGGACAACATTGCGGTCAAGGATCGGCTGGACAAACTGGAGAAGGCGGCGCATACCAAGGAGAACCTCATGCCCCACCTTCTGGATTGCGCCAGGGCGTACGCTTCGCTCGGCGAGATCAGTGCGACCCTGACCAAGGTCTTCGGCGAATACCGCGAGGAAGCGTTCTTCTAAGGAACTGAACCAATGGCTGACTATCCGATCAAAGTTGTAGTGGGGAAGCCTGGCTTGGACGGGCACGACCGCGGCGCCAAGGTGGTTGCCCGGTCGCTCGTCGAGGCCGGCATGGAGGTCGTCTACCTCGGCTTGCGCCAGACGCCTGAGTCCATCGTCGCGGCGGCAGTGGAGGAGGACGCCGACGTTATCGGGCTGTCCATCTTGTCCGGCGCACATATGACGCACTTCCGACGGGTGCGCGAACTCATGGAAAAGGAAGGCATCGGTGACCGACTCCTCACCGGCGGCGGGATCATTCCCACCAAAGATCAGGAGACTCTGAGCCAGATTGGGGTTGGCAAGCTGTTCGGCCCCGGCGACGATCCGAGCGCCATTGTCGAGTACATTCGAGGTTGGGTGGCAGAGCACCGCAAGCAGGCGGTTTAGAGGGATGGATTTCTCCTTTAGCGACGAACATCGTTTGATCTGGGACGAGGCGCGGAAGTTCGCGGAGAACAAGCTCGCCCCCGTCGTTCACGAGCTCGACGAGCGGCAAGAGGTAAACATCGCCGCGCTCAAAGAGCTGGGCGAACTGGGCTTCTTGGGCATGACCGTTCCGGAAGAGTACGGCGGCACCAACCTCGGCGCGATCGCCTACGTGGGCGTGATGATCGAGCTGAGCAAGGTGGACGCGGGGACCGCCGTCGGCGTCTCGGTTCAGAACTCGCTGGTCAATGACACAATTCTCAAGTGGGGAACCGAGGAGCAGAAGCGCGCCTACCTTCCCAAGCTGGCGACCGGCGAGTGGATGGGTTGCTTCTCCATCAGCGAAGCGGGTGCGGGTAGCGATCCTGGATCGTTGAGGGCGACGGCGGTGCGCAAGGACGGCGGCTGGTTGCTGAACGGCACCAAACTCTGGACCACCAACGGCGGGATCGCCGACCTGATGATCGCCTTCTTCCAGACGAATCCGGGCACGGGTTCCAAGGGCATCTCGGCGTTCGTCATTCCCTCGAAGACGCCCGGGTTCACCGTCGGGAAGCATGAAAACAAGCTGGGCATCCGAACCTCAAGCACGACCGAAATGGTCTTTACCGACTGCTTTTTGCCCGAGACCGCGCTGCTTGGAACCGAGAACAAGGGCTTGAACGTCGCCCTGACCACCCTTGACGGGGGCAGAATCGGCATCGCCGCCCAAGCGGTGGGCATCGCCGAAGGCGCTTTGGAAGAGGCCGTGAAGTACGCCAAGGACCGACGTCAGTTCGGCCAGCGCCTCGCGGACATGCAAGCGCTCCAGTTCATGCTTGCCGACATGGCGACCGAGGTCGAAGTGGCGAAGACGATGCTGTTCAAGTCCGCCTGGATGAAGGACAACCACGTGAAGCACAGCAAGGAGTCGGCGATGACCAAGCTGTTCTGCTCCGAGATTGCGCACCGCGTGTGCCACAAGGCGCTTCAGATTCACGGCGGCTACGGCTTCGTCAAGGAGTTCAAGGTCGAACGCCTCTACCGCGACCAGCGGATCACCGAGATCTACGAAGGCACGAGCGAAATCCAGCGCGTGGTCATCGCTCGCTCGATCTTGGGCGACTAGCCGCTAGTCCATCGCCGCCATCTGCTCGTAGAGCGCCCAATGCCGGTCGATTTGGCGTTGCGCGTCGTCGTAGATCTGCTCGGCGTGCTGCGGGTTGGTGTGGCGAAGCATCCGGTAACGAAGCTCGTTCTCCGAATAATCTTTCAGCTTCAAACCCGGCCTTGCCGAGTCGAGCAGGAACGGCTGCTCGCCGGTGCCGCGCATTTCGGGATTGTAGCGAATGAGCGGCCAGTAGCCGCAGTGCACCGCCAGGTTTTGCTGCTCCAAGCCCTTCTCCATGTTGATGCCGTGGGCGATGCAGTGGCTGTAGGCAACGACGAGCGAAGGTCCGGGGTAGGCCTCGGCTTCTCGTAAGGCGGTCAGCGTCTGCTGAGGATTCGCGCCGATGGCGATACGCGCCACGTAGACGTTTCCGTACGCGATCGCCTGAAGGGCGATGTCCTTCTTAGCGGCTTGCTTGCCGGCGTTGGCGAACTTCGCCACGGCGGCAAGCGGGGTTGCCTTCGACTGCTGCCCGCCGGTGTTGGCGTACACCTCGTTGTCCAGAACGAGGAGGTTGACGTCCTTCCCCATGGCGAGCACGTGGTCGACGCCTGAACTGCCGATGTCGTAGGCCCAGCCGTCGCCGCCCACAATCCAAACCGAGCGCCGGACCAGATGGTCCGCGACGGCAAGAAGACGGCGTATCGTCTCCGTCTTGGCTCCACCTTGATCGAGTAGCCCGTACAGCCGCCGCTTGAGTTCGGCAACCCGGTCTCGTTGACGCCGAATCTCCGATTCCAGTCGTTGCGGAGCATCCACGATGTCCTCGACCAGCTCTTCGCCGACGTCTCGCGCCAACTCCTTCATGAGCCTTAGACCAAGGTCTCGATGACGGTCGGCGGCAAGTCGCATGCCGAGGCCGAACTCCGCGTTGTCTTCAAACAGCGAGTTCGCCCATGCGGGTCCCCGCCCTTCGTGGTTCATGGTCCACGGAGTGGTGGGCAGGCATCCGCCGAACACGGAGGAGCAGCCGCTGGCATTGGCGACCATCATGCGGTCGCCAAAGAGCTGGGAAAGCAGGCGGACGTAAGGTGTTTCGCCGCAACCGGCGCAGGCTCCCGAGAACTCGAACAGCGGGTCGAGGAACTGGGTGCCACGCACGGTGGAGAAGTCCACGAACGAACGGTCGTTAGGGGGCAACGTCTCGAAGAAGGCGAGGTTCTCGCGGTTCGTTTCTTCGATGCCGTCTTTGGGCACCATGTTGATGGCTCGCCGCCCTGTCTCTTCCTTCGCCCGTACCGGGCAAGCGTCGACGCACAGGCCGCAACCCGTGCAGTCTTCCATGTAGATTTGGAGCGTGTAGCGGGTTTCGGGGAATCCCTTGGCGTCGATCGCGTTCGACGGGAATCCTTCGGGTGCGCCCTTGAGCGCGTCCTCATGGATCAGCCGCGATCGAATGCAGGCATGTGGGCAGACAAAGCTGCAGTTGCCGCACTGAATGCAGATGGAGGCGTCCCAAACCGGGACGAAGTCCGCGACGTTTCGCTTCTCCCACTTGGTGGTGGAGCTCGGATACGCGCCGTCGATCGGCATCGCGCTGACCGGGAGTAGGTCGCCCTTGCCGGCAATCATGGCGGCGGTGACCCGCTTGACAAAGTCCGGCGCCTCATCGGAAACGACGCGGAGCAGTTGGCGTTTGCTCGACGCCTTTGCGGGGATCGGCACCTCGTGTAGCTGGGCAACCGTTTCGTCGACGGCGGCGAAGTTCTTCCGCACGATCTCGTCTCCCTTCTTGCCGTAGGTCGCTTGAATCGACTTCTTGATCTTCGCGATGGCTTCGTCTCGAGGCAGAACGCCCGAGATGGCGAAGAAGCAGGTTTGGAGGACGGTGTTCGTTCGGGCGCCCAAGCCAAGGTCGCGCGCCACCTTCGTGGCGTCGATCACCCAGAGCTTGATCTTCTTGGCGATGATCGACTCCTGCATGGACTGGGGCAGGCGATCCCACACTTTGTCAGCGCCATAGGGGCTGTTGAGCAGCAGCGTCGCGCCCGGAGCGGCGTACTGAAGCACGTCCATCCGGTCGATGAAGTTGAAGCAGTGGCAGCCGACGAAGTTGGCAGAGCGGATGAGATAGGTCGAACGGATGGGGTTTGGCCCGAACCTGAGGTGCGACACCGTTTGCGATCCGCTCTTCTTGCTGTCGTACACGAAGTAAGCCTGCGCGTGGAAGCGCGGGTCCTCGCCGATGATTTTGATCGTGTTCTTGTTGGCCCCCACCGTTCCGTCGGCTCCCAAGCCGTAAAAGATGGCGCGGTGGACCGAGTCGGGCTCGATCGAGTAGTCGGGATCGTAGTCGATGCTCGAATGTGCCACGTCGTCCACAATGCCGACCGTGAAGTGGTTCTTGGGCTTGGTTTCCAGAAGCTCGTCCAAGGCGGCTTTCACCATTCCAGGGTGGAACTCCTTGCCCGCCAGGCCGTAGCGGCCGCCGATAATACGCGGCATGGCGCGGTCGAGGGCATGCTCGGCGAACGAGTTGACCACGTCCAGGTACAGAGGCTCGCCCGAGGCGCCCGGCTCCTTGGTACGGTCCAACACCGCCACGCCCCGGACGGTGCTCGGCACTGCTTCAAGGAACGCCTCGATCGCAAAGGGACGGTAAAGATGCACCTGCACGGCGCCGACCCGCTCGCCTTGGAGAGCCAGGTGCTCGACCGTTTCTCGAACCGTCTCCGCGCCCGAACCCATGACGACGAGGATCCGCTCCGCCTTCGGATGGCCGTAGTAGTCGAACAAGCGGTGTTGCCGCCCCGTAATATCGGCGAAGCGGTCCATGACCTCTTGCACGATTTCCGGGCACCGGCCGTAGAACGGATTCACCGTCTCTCGAGCCTGGAAGTACACGTCGTTGTTCTGCACCGTGCCCCGAATGTCGGGCTGGTCCGGGTTCATCGCCCGGCGTCGGTGCGCCAAGATCAACTCTTCGTCGATGAGCTCCAACATCTGGGCGTCTTCGATCAGGTCGATCCGGTTGACCTCGTGCGAGGTGCGGAACCCGTCGAGGAAGTGGAGGAAGGGAATGCGCGACTCGAGGGTTGCCGCTTGGGCGATGAGGGCGAAGTCGTGCGCCTCCTGCACGCTGCTGCTGGAGAGCATCGCGAACCCGGTCTGGCGAACCGCCATCACGTCTTGGTGATCGCAAAAGATGGAAATGCCGTTTGCCGCCATGGATCGGCTTGCCACGTGGATCACGCACGGGGTGAGCTCGCCCGCGATCTTGAACATGTTCGGAATCATCAGCATCAGCCCTTGCGAAGAGGTGAAGCTGGTGGCAAGGGTGCCGGACTGAAGCGCGCCGTGTAACGTGCCGGCGGCGCCAAGTTCGCTCTGCATTTCGACCACGTCCACGACCGAGCCCCACAGGTTGGTCTTTCCTTCGCTCGACCATTGGTCGGCAAGCTCCGCCATGGGGGTCGCGGGAGTGATGGGGAAGATGGAGCAGACTTCGCTCACGCGGTACGCCACGTGGACGCAGGCTTCGTTGCCGTCGATCATCACGGCATGGGTCTTGGGTGCTTTGACGCGGGTGGGTTTTGGTTTGACGGCGGTTGCCATAGCCATGGGTCCTGCAGGCAGGAATAGGCCCGGAAATGAGTCGGAATGAACTCCGGGCGATGAGGCGAAGGTGAAGCGTTCCGCGTGGCGACCGTAGGTCGTCGGAGTCCGGAGGCGGAATCGCTGAGGTTACGCTGACTTTTCGCCAGCATGGACTTCTCCTATTCCCTATGATACACGTTACGCGGGTCGGGCGGGCCGAATGGGATTGCCGGCTTTGGAGATCGGGCGGCGCCGCCCCGGGCAGAAGATGAAGGGCGCCGCTCCAGTCCTCCCATTTCGACCTTTGCGGCGCCTAGCTTGCCTTGCTGACTTATGTCAGTATATCATCTGGATATCTGATTTGCAAGGTCGTATTGTTGCGAGATGACGGAAAGCAACAGTACCGCGGAACATGGCGCATAATGCAGTCATGCGGCAGCGCGCGCCGGCGAAGTTCGAGTTCGACTTGCTCGCCTTCTTGGGCGCTCACGACGGCTTGACCGTACGCGAGGTCCACGAGCAGTTCGGCGCGCCCCGAGGGTACGTTCGGGGCACCATCGTCAAGGGGTTGGACCGGATGATGCGGAAACATCTGGTGGAGAGAGAACTGCGGGGTGCGACATACGCCTACCGGTCTACCGAAAGCACGGAGGTCCTGGAGAGGCGGCTGGTGGAGTCTTTTGTGCAGGAACGCCTGACGGGAAGTCTCGCGCCGCTTGCCGCGTACTTTGCCAGCGAAAGCGCGCGCGCGATACCCAACGAGGAACTGCTGGCTCTGAAAGAGGCGATCGAAGGCGCCTTGAAGTCTGGGGGGATGGATGAAGAAGTGGATTTGGCTGGCGGCAGCGCTGGCGACGACTCTGGGAACTAGTTCGGCGTTCCAGGCTCAGGACGTCTATGCCGATCAGAAGGTGAACGGTCTCCATGCCGAGCCCAAGGACAACCTTGGCTGGTCGGTGGCGATGGACGGCAGGACCCTGGTTGCGGGGATGCCCCACATCGACGATGATCAGGTGGGAGAAAACGTAGGTTGTGCCCAGGTCTTTGTTCGCGAAGGCGGCTTGTGGCAGCTTCAGTCGACTCTTCGCGCGGACCAGCCTCTTTCGAAGGACCAGTTCGGCTACGCGGTGGCCATTTCGGGCGACACGATCCTCGTAGGGGCAAAGTCGGACTGGGATTACGGTCGGAACAGCAAAGGCCTCGCCTACGTGTTTTGCCGGGTGGGAAGCGAGTGGCGAAGCCAGGGCGTGCTTGAGGCGGCTGACGGCAAGACCTACGACGGCTTTGGCTACTCGGTGGCGTTGGATGGAGACATCGCGGTGGTCGGAGTTCCCGGAGACGACGAGCGTGCCCGAGACCAAGGCTCGGCCTATGTGTTCGAGCGAGAAGGCGATCGGTGGATCCAGAAGGCGAAGTTATTGTCGCCCCACCCCGAAAAGGACGACTACATGGGCTACACGGTGACGGTCTCGGGTGAGACGGTGGCCGTGGGAGCCTACAGCGCCGACACCGATGGCGTGTTCAACAGTGGAGAAGTGTTCGTCTTCGAACGCGGCAACGGCACCTGGCCGTTGAGGGCAAGACTCAAGGCGCCAGACAACGTTGTCGGATGTTACTTTGGCATGTCTTTGGCGATGGACGGCGACACCATCGTGGTCGGCGCCATGTACCGGAGTGCCAACACCGAACCCGGTACGCCGCCGGCGAAGATCGTTCCCCAAATCGGCAAGGCCTACGTCTTCGTCCGCTCAGGCTCAGGTTGGCGGGAGCAGGCACGAATTCTCGCTCCTCACCCCCAAGCCGAGATGAACTTTGGGATGCCCGCCATCTGGCGAGACCGCCTAGTCCTTGGGGCCACGGGCGAGACGATCGAAGGCAAGGCTCGCTGCGGTGCCGCATATCTTTACGTACGCAAAGGCGGACGGTGGACTCTCAGGTCACGTTTGCTCGCGAGGGATGGTGACGCTGGCGATGGATTGGGCGGTCCCGCGATTTCCGGAGACTCGATCGCAGTTGCCGCGCGGGACGAGAGTAACGGTGCGGGCGCGGTGTACTTCTTCGGCAATGGAAGCACCGATCTTGCTAGGATCGAAACGGTGAAGCCTGGACTAGGCAAAGTCTTGCTCACTGAGCCAGCACCGAAAGATGGCGCTACCATCAGCCTTTCCGCCACGGGGGCGACGGTGCCAAGCACGGTCAAAATCGCCGCCGGAGCGACGGAAGCCGAGTTTCCTATCCAAGGCGGTTCCAACTACGAACTGACGGCGACTTTCGGGAGCACGGTGGCGCGTAGCCCCAGGAATCTGCCGGCGGCCGTTAGCGGATCTCCGAGGCTCGAGTTCCGCAGTCTGCTCGCCTCCGGCTTTACCAGGATTGGTCGAGCCCTTAGTACGCAGCTGCGTTCTACTGTTGATCGGGCTCGGCTTGGCTCGGATCTTTCAGCGCTATCTAGCTTTCCGATCTGCGCTCTGGCTCGCGGTCAATGTCGGGCTGGTCGCCTTGTTCTTGCCCGTGCCCAGCTTTGTTCGTCCGCCAGCGGTTTCCAATGCGCGCCCCGCCGTCTACGAAGTCACGTCGGGCTTCAGCGTCGAGCCTTCGCGTTTCTCCCTTCTCGGGGTTCGATCCCGCTTGGCTGGTCGGCGTGTTCGCCGCGGTCGCCCTCGTCGCGTTGGGCGCGAAGCTGATCGCCACATGGCGGCTTGTACGCAGCGCCGAGCAACTCACCGACCCTGCCTTGGTCAACATCGTCTACGAAACCGTGGATCGGCTGGGACTTCGCGATGCGCCCGTCGTCCTCGTTTCTGATCGGATCGGCTCGGCGTGTTTGGTGGGAATCCTGAACCCATGCGTCGTTCTCCCTTCGCAATGGCTCTCCCAGTTTGGCGTCGAGGAGTGCCGGGCGGTCTTGGTCCACGAACTCGCCCACTTGGCTCGGTACGACGGGGTGCGGCTGCTGCTGTTCTCGATCGTTCAGTCTCTTTACGCCTGGAACCCGTTGGCGCGGCTCGCCCACCGAGACGCCATCCTTGTCATGGAGATGCGGGGCGACGAGTTGGCGCAGACGGTCTTGCCCTCCGGAAACGAGACGTACGGCAAGGTGCTCCTCAGCCAGCTTGTTTCGCGAGCTTTCGCATCGCAGCTTCCGGGCGGTGGCGTCTTGGAGCGGGTTCAGCGGCTCGGCACAGAACGGGCTCCAACCCCCATCGCGGCTTACCTCGCGTTGGCCGCGGTGCCTTTGGGATTGGCTCCGGCCGCCTGGCCGCAGGGTCACGAGTTTGGAGCCGAGCGCTCTACGGTCCGAGACGAGGTCGTTTTGGCATGGTGCCTACCGATGGACGCCTTTAGAGGTCCCAATGGAGTGGTCCCATTCCTTTGCCCGACGCCTTTGTGGGCGCCAAGTTCGTCGCGGTCGCCCCCGACGGGAGGCAGCTTGCCTATCAAGTAGAGCGTGGCGATCACAGCGAGATCTGGTTGGCGGACGTCGCGGCAAGGTGGCAAAGGGTCGTCGTTGAAAGTCCGCGCGGAACCTGGATCCCCAATTCTCACCGGATGGAAAGAAGCTTCTCTTTACGTCAAATGACGCTGCAGCTCTGGCTTGGCGATCCTCGACCTCGCCACCGGGGTGCAAAGCACGATTCCCACTCCCGATCTGCAGATCGTCCGGGCTCGATGGCATCCTACGGCTCAGCGGATTCTCGCCATAGTGGAAGAAGAGGCACCGAAACCGGTCGAAGCGACTCGCCCGGCTGGCAAGAGAGTGGCGGAGAAGAAGAAGCCCCTGATGTCGGCTGTTTCCTTCGACCTTGACGGTAAGAACCGGGTCGTTCTGGCGAAGAAGCAAGCTTCCGAGCTAACCGCCAGCTACAGCCCTGACGGCCGCAAGATCGCCTACTTGGGCATGGGAACCCGCGGTTATGGGGTGTACGTTGTCGATCTCGAATCGCGCGCGGTCGAATATCTAGCTGAGGTTCGCTATGCGACAGACCTTCGTTTCTCGTCCGACGGAAGATCGGTGATCGTCGAAGTCGAGGCTCCCCGAGGATCACAGGCCCTTCGGGTGCCGCTTAGTGGCGGGGAAGTCGAAGTGCTGAATCCGACCTTGCCCTAAAACCAAGACGCCCACCCCGGAATCGGGGTGGGCGCATGTTGCCTTTCCAGTCGTTAAGGGGTGACGGTGACGACCCTCGCCCGGTAGACGCCGTTTCGGTTGGCCCGGATGGAGACGTTGGTGGTGGACGCCACGGGGGACGTGGTGATCGCGAACGTCTTGCTGGTCTGGATTTCCCTGCCGGAACGAACACCACGCTGGGGGACGCTCGCCACCGCCGGGTTCAGGCTGAGCAGCTGGACGTTACCCCGCCCGCCGGCGCCGGGTAGCGTCAGGTGGACGGTGCCCGTCGTGGCGGTGCCGCCCTTGACCGTGGAGGGGTTGATCGTGACCGAGTCCAAGGTCGTCGGGTAGAGGAACAGGATCGCCGCCCGTTGCACCGAGGAGCGCCGCGCCACGATCTGCGCCTGCACTGGCTCGGTGACGCTACTTGTCTTGGATGTCGAAGGTCGCGAACGTCGCGCCTTCGGGCACCGTGACGGAGCGGGCCGATGTCGATCAGGCTCGGTGTTCTTGGTCAGGGTGACCACGAAGCCGGCGGGGGCGGGGCTCGGCTCAGGTTCACCCTTCCGACCGAGGGTAGGCTTCCACTTCGATCTGGGGGTTGAGGGTGAGCGAGGTGAGGATGGGCGCTCGGACCGTGAGGGTCGCGGTGCGGGAGATCGAGTCGAGGGTGGCGGTCAGGGTGACCGCGGTGGGCGACGAGATCGGGGACGTGGTGATGGCGAAGTCCGCCGAGGCAGAACCCTCGGGAACGAACGCCGACGCCGGCACCGAGACCGCCGCGTTGCCGCTGGAGAGGGAGACGATGACGCCGCCCGGGTCAGCCGCTTCCACTAAGTGGACCGTTCCGGTGGAGCCCGATCCGCCCGTCACCACGCCAGGACTGACCGTAAGGCTGTCCAGGGCGACTCCGCCGAAGCGGTTGACGAAAACATCGAGGGAACCGTTGGTGTCGTCGGCGACTAGGTTCGAGGCTGCCGACACGAAAGCCACCATCTTTCCGTCCGCGCTGATCGTCGCCCAGTTGCTGTGGTTGTTGCCCTCAACGCCAGCGGTAGAAGTGGAGACGCGGATCGTGGTGTCGGTCTGGCGGTCGTGAACAAACACGTCCTCCATGCCGTTGTTGTCGTTGGCGACCAAGTTGCCCGAAGACGAGTAGAACGCCACGTATCGACCGTCGGCACTGATAGAGCCGATGTTCGCATAACCGTTGCCCTGCTGGCTACTCGAACCCACCGAAACGCGCTCCGTAACGCCGGTCTGACGATCCTTGAGGAACACGTCCCAGAACAGGTTCGTGTCTCCTGCCACCAGGTTCGAAGAGCTGGAATAGAACACGACGTATCGGCCATCCGCACTGATCGAGGGGTAAGAGCTGTGCATTTTCGTTAGCCTGGCGACTACCGAGGTGGTCGAAAACGCGCGTCGTCGTGTTCGCTTGGAGGTCGCGCACAAACACGTCGGTCGTGCCGTTCGTGTCGCCCACCACCATGCCGTTGTCGCTGGTTACGAACGCCACGTAGCGTCCGTCGGCGCTGATCGAAGGAAATCCGCAGGCAACGCTAGCCTGCTGCCCGGTCGATGAGATGCTGACCCTGACCGTCGTGTTGAGGAGCCGGTCGCGCACAAAGACGTCGTCGACGGTGTTGGTGTCGTTCGGGTCGAGGTTCTCGCCTCCGGATCGAAACGCCACGTAGCGCCCATCGGCGCTGATCTGTGGCTCGACGCTGGGAAAGTCGGCGGGATCACCGTTCGTCGCCAGCGAGACCTTGCTGGTCACGCCCGTCTGCATGTCGTGGACGAAGATTTCGGGACCCGTGATGTCCAACCCGGTTGAAAAATTGCTGGCGGACGATTGGAAGGCGACAAACCGGCCGTCCGCGCTGATGGACGGGTTGTCGCTCGCCCCGTCGCCGATCACGCCGAGGGTGGATCGGGAGATGAGGGTGGTCGTGCCCGTCAAGCGATCGCTCACAAACACGTCGGAGACGCCGTTCGTGTCATCGGGGGCAAGGTTGGAAGCGTGTGAGCTGAAAGCAATGTAGCGTCCGTTCGCGCTGATCGCCGGACGCTGGCTGTCGTTACTGATTCCATTTCCCTCTACGCCCGCAGTCGACACCGACATCCGAGAGGTGATACCTTGGCCCCAAGAGAGTGCTGACAGTCCCAGCACGAGAGTACCAAATACGGATTTCGAAAATATGTTCATGCGCAGTACCTTCCAACCGGCCCGCCCTGCCGGCATCGCTTCCATGGTATCACCAGACTCGTGCCAACCGACGCTATGTTGCGATAAGCCGGTTGAAGTGCTGACGGTAGTTCGACGGTCGGCACTTCTGCCTTGTTCTACGGCGAAAACCGCCAATCGACGCATCCGGCGTAAGCCATTGTCTCGTCGACCAAAGCAAACAAGGCGGGATCGTACGCGCGCAGATCTTCTCGAGTACGGATGGGGTGGTCTCCGGCGGGTACGGAGTCCCCTGAGGCAGCATTGAAGTACGCCATGACGGCCGCGGTCCACATCGCTTCGCGCGAGTTCGCCGCGGAGGACTCCTTCCACAGCTTGCTTGCAATCGCCGAATCGTACAGTTCCTTCAGTTTCTCGTCGAACTGCACGTCGAGCCGTTTCACCCGCAGCTCGTACTGCTGAACATCTCGCCCCCGCTTGTCCCAGTTGGGATCCACAGGGCGGAACGCGCAGACTCTGTAGAGGGCGTCCGCAAACACGCGGATCACCTCGGCTTGCGACTCCTCTCCCACCACGAGCGTCTTAGTCGGGTTGTAGCCGCAGACTCGGGAGAGCAAGTCCACGTCGGACCGCCCCTTGAACTCCGGCAGGTCCGCCAGCCTCTCCTTCTTGCCCAGAACCACCAACTTCACTCCGTCGGCGATGAGCGCCTTGAGGATGTCGTGCCGATAGGCGAACATCTTGCGGATCGTGTCGTTCGCTTTCAGTAGCGAGGCATCTTCGGCGCCCCGACCGACCACCGTGAACTCGCGCGCCCAGGTGAACTTGGTGTAGTACTTGTCGACCTTGAACTTCTCGGGCGGCTTCGTGACGTTCGGCAGCTTTTGAAGCCAGGAGTAGCGCCAGTCCTGCTCAGGCTTTAGGTTGAAAGCCTGGCGTACAAACTCGTAGGTCTCGGGGTCGTATGCCTTCAACTGCTCGCGCGTGCCGATAGGGCCGTGATTCCAGTTGTTCACCCGATTGTTGTCGAAGTAGGACTGGCAGACTTCGGCCCAGAATTCCGCCGAGTTGGAGCCCGCGTACGTGTTCTTCCAAAGGCCCTTCGCGGTTGCGTTCCGGAATGCCGCGTTTCGGCGGTCGCGCCAGGTTGGTTCCGCCGAACCCATGGCGGCATCGATCGTGTGGCAGAACTCGTGCACACCGATACTCTCGTCGTCGTAGCGGTCGAGGGGAAGGGAAAGCAGGTTCTCCTCGCCGAAACTGGTGGGCTTGCCTCCCGTGCCTCGCACCCGCTCGTTCATGTAGTCCGGGTTCGGCGAGTTCCGGTACTCCGGCATGTCGGTGTACTTTTGGTCCTTGCCGATGATGATGAGATACATGCCGTTCTTCACCATCGCGGCAAGAACGTCGGGACGCCCCGCCAAGAGGTGCGACACGATCCACCGCGTGCGCTCCAATGCCTGGTCGGCAACCTCGCCCGCCGCCACCACGGGGAGACCGCCCACGTCGAGGTACTTCTTGTAGAACTTGCGCGCCACATCGCGGTCGTTTTTGGCGACCAAGGCGAAGAACGATTCCGGAGGCGTGGAAACCGTCACGGCTGTGTTTGCGGCAAGCAAGGCGTAGGCAAGTCCCAGCATTCTCGTGTGTTTACCATCGCTAGGGCTAAGGCAACTCCGCCGTCGGAAGGAATTTCGGCGCCCGCCGGACCTTCGTCTCCTGCTCGAACGCGAACGCCAGCTTGATCAACGTGGGCTCGGTCCACGCTCCGCCAAAGAAGGTGATGCCGACCGGCAGGCCGCGCACCATGCCGGCGGGCACGGTGATGGCGGGGTAGCCGGCAACGGCGGCGGGCGTCGACGAACCTCCGGTGAAGTGGTCGCCGTTGAGCAGATCGGTGGTCCAAGCCGGGCCCCCGGTCGGCGCCATGATGGCGTCGAGTCGGTGCTTCTTGATCACGGCGTCGATGCCCTCATCGCGCGACAGCCGGTGGTTTTTGGCCAGAGCGTCCTTGTACTTCTTCTCGCTCAGGGGTCCCTTGGCTTGCGCCTGCAGGAAGAGCTCCTGCCCGAAGTAAGCCATCTCCTTGTCCTTAAGGCGCTCGTTGATCTTGATCAGATCGGCGAGAGATTTGGCTTCCAACTTCCGAGCTTTGAGGTAGGCGTTGATGTCCGCCTTGAAGTCGTAGAGCAGGACCTCAAGCTCGGTGTCGTCGTACTTGCCGTGCGAGGGAAGATCGGCGGGGTCCACGATCGTTGCGCCGAGGTGCTTGAGCGCCAAGATGGCGTCGTGCATGATGGCGTCGACCTTGGGGTTGAACCCGAAGAACTTGCGGGCGACGCCGAATCGCGCGCCCTTCAAGCCCTCTTTGCGGAGGAAAGCGGTGTAGTCGGGCAACCCCTTGAAGTCTTTGGTCGCGCGGTCGGAGGGGTCCTTGCCGGCGAGAACGCCCAGCAGAATGGCGGCATCGGTGACCGTGCGGCACATCGGGCCTGCCGTGTCTTGGCTGTGCGAGAGCGGAATGATGCCCGTGCGCGACACCAGGCCGAGGGTCGGCTTGATTCCGACCAAGCCGTTGTTGGTGGAGGGGCAAACGATGGAGCCGTCGGTCTCCGTTCCCACGGCCACCGCGCAGAGGTTCGCTGCCGCTGCTGCACCCGAGCCCGAGCTGCTTCCGCAGGGGTTTCGGTCGAGCGCATAGGGGTTCCGAGTTTGGCCTCCGCGACCGCTCCAGCCGCTGGTGGATCGAGTGGATCGGAAGTTCGCCCACTCGCTCAGGTTGGTTTTGCCTAAGATCACGGCGCCCGCCTTGCGGAGCTTGGCGGCGATGAAGGCGTCGTGCTCGGCAACGTTGCCCAGCAAGGCCAACGACCCTGCCGTCGTCATCATGCGGTCGCCCGTTTCGATGTTGTCTTTGATCAGGACGGGAATGCCGTGGAGCGGACCGCGCAGCTTTCCGGCGGCGCGCTCTTTGTCCAGGCTTTCGGCGATGGCGAGCGCATCCGGGTTAACCTCGATGACCGAGTTCACCTTGGGGCCGCTTCGGTCGATGGCCTCAATGCGCTCAAGGTACTTCTGGGTGATGGACCGCGCGGTCTCTCGCCCCTCTTTCATGGCGGACTGGAGGTCCGCCACGGTCGCCTCTTCGAACTCGAAGGGAGGAATCTCCCGGCCCTTGTTGGCGCTCGCCTTGACTCCCAGGACCGCCGCCGCCCCTCCCAGCAAACCCGACTTGAGAAACTCTCGCCGTTCCATGCCGTAGCTTGGCACAAACCTCGGGCGAACGGAATCGCCTGCTTGAAACCGGCAACCACCAGATGGGCGGTACATCTGATCACCCGAGGCGGGAAGACCGGGAAAGGGTCCTCTCGCATTTCCGTTTCATCTTCATGTAATGCAAGGGAAATACGAGTTTCCACAGCCAGGGCTTCTTCTTTGAGTCGAAGGCGAGAAACGCTCGGCAAAAGTCCGGGCTCGGCTCCTTTGGCAACGTGTTATCGAAGATGAAGATATGGTGGAAGGCAAAAAAGGCCGGATTGCCAAGTGCCAACGTCATACCCTGTTCGAGCACGACACCCGATGGATCGTAGCGGCGCAGAAGGTGGAAGGCGAGCGAAACAAAGCTGGGGTTATGGGCAACATCAGAAGTCATCGCCCTGAGTAACGCTTCGGAGTCGCTTGCCGTAATGGCCCGATCGTACCAAACATCAAATACGTCGTCCCAGGACATCTGGTCATCCTCAATGTCCTTCTTGGCCCAGCCAACCGGAATACGCGCGATCTCTGCGTTCGCGACTCGCGTGTCCGTGTTGAGAACGGTGAAATGAAGGGGCCCCGCGTCCGACAAGAAGTTGAGCCTGGTTTGGTCGTCCGCGACTTCGTCCGGACCGCCGATCTTGGGACCGTTCGGCTTCAAGGGCATTAGGTGGTTTTGAATGAGCCACTGGTTCCAAACCGCGGTCGTGTATTTGCTGGCGAGTTTCTCCTTGCCTACTTTTCGGTTCAGTTCGTGGTTGCCCGCAACCGGCACAAGCGCCGTTTTCCCCGTAAGATCCGACGTTCGGTACTCGGCAATCCAGGGCGTCAAGCTGGGACCTCACGGCCTCGCCTTGATCGTCCGCATAACCAGGACCATGTCTCCGGCCACGATCAAAGTTGGGAATCGGCGGGGGGCGGCGATATCGTCGAAGTTGCGCCGAAGCTGAGGCAAGTTGGCCGAACAGGTTACGGGAAGCGTCCCAGTCGTCCTTCTCCAACCGGTTGCAGCCAAAGACGGCCACCGAGAACACCACGGGATCGGAGGCGGACTGAGTAGCGAGAACAGCGCCGAGGGCGAGGGCAGAAAAGATCATGATCTTGGCATGTGGGGAGTGCCGCGCTGGGCGGCACTCCGTCCTTGTAAGGTTCCTTATTGGGTGCAGGGTCCGCCGTTGTAGGGAGCGTAACCGGGGTAGAAGCGGTCGCCGTACTGGTAGGCCTCCGGCTTCAGCGTTTGGGAGAGCTTCTGGTACTTGGCGTGGCCGTCGGCGTAGCTGTAGTTCGAACCGCCCATGTGGCGCTCCCACGCGACGCGGATGATGTCGTTCTTGTCGTTCGTATCTGCGGCGAGGTGCTGCTTTGCGAACTCCTCAGTCCAGAAAGCCCAACTCGTCGAGCCGGTGAGCGGTGCGTACTGAGGCGCTACCTGCACCGAAGTGGGGCACGGCTGAGAGGGGTTGAAGCCGCTCAGGCCCTTATGTTTTCCCATCTGTACCCCTGAAGGAGTCTTGTCGCGCCGCTCGGCGATGACGATCGTGTTCGCCGGCTCCGAAGGAGCCGTCAGGGAAGTGGGAAGCGGTCGTGGGCCGGCATCAGGTTGTAGTTCGGAATGTAGCTGTGCCGGGCGCCTGCCAGTCGCGGTACATCATGCCGCCGCCGTCGACCTTGTGGGCTGAAGAGTCTTGGGGTCTACCAGGTGCGGCGGTTCGTTGCCTGCGTAGACAAAGTACGGGAGCTCACGGAGGAACATGGGCACTTCGACCGTTCCGAGCACCTTCCATCCACCCATGGTAAACCCGAGGCGGCCGATGAAGGGTCGCCACCGGGGCGCCTTGCGGAGCGCCCGCAGAGCCTCGTCCGCGCTGGTTTCGCCGGACAGGGAGCAGATGCCGAATGTGGCGAACATGATCGGCGTCTTGCCTACATGCGTAATCAGCCCCGGTGCCCAAGTCCCGTCCTCAAGCGGGACTAGAAACAGTGTGCCCGGTGCGATTCTTTTAGTTCTCACTTGGCATCTAATAGCTGCTGGAACAACGTGGAACGCTTGTCGACAATGTTTCGACCATAGCCCTCATCGGGCTGGTGCCAAAGTGGCGAATCTCAAGTTTATGATTGGCATGGGTGTGGGCGGAACTGGCAGGGCATGTCCGATTGGTCGAGTCTCAAATCCGAATTTGATCCTGGAGGTGATACCCAACGAAAACATAGTCGGCGACTTCGTACGGCAGGGTGTTCTTCTTTGAGGTGCCTGGGAAGTGACGCTTGGGGACGAGCGTCTGGGAATGCAACTCGGTTGGGCCGTCGTTGGCGCTGGCCTTGACTCCGAGGACCGCCGCCGCCCCGCCCAGCAAACCCGACTTCAGAAACTCTCGCCGTTCCATGCCGTAGCTTGGCACAAACCTCGGGCGAACGGAATCGCCTGCTTTGAAACCGGCAACCACCCGATGGGCGGTGCATCTGATCACCCGAGGCGGGGAGCCCTTGAAAGGGTCCTCTCGCATTTCCGTTTCATCTTAATGTAGTGCAACGGAAATAGGAATCTCCACAGCCAGGGCTTCTTCTTTGAGTCGAAGGCGAGAAACGCCCGGCAAAAGTCCGGGCTCGGCTCCTTTGGCAACGTGTTATCGAAGGTGAAGATATCGTCGAAGGTGAAAAAGGCCGGATTGCCAAGTGCCAACGTCATACCCTGTTCGAGCACGACACCCGATGGATCGTAGCGGCGCAGGAGGTGGAAGGCGAGCGAAACAAAGCTGGGGTTGTGGGCAACATCAGAAGTCATCGCCCTGAGTAGCGCTTCGGAGTCGCTTGCCGTAATGGCCCGATCGTACCAAACTTCAAATACGTCGTCCCAGGACATTTCGTCATCCTCCGAGGCCAGAATTGAGATCGCGTCCGAGATGTCCGTCTGCCAGTTCTCACCGATCATAGATAAACCCCATTGCTGGTGCCCCAGTTTTCCCGTCGGCATTGTACGGCCCTGGATGCCCTCGTAGACAGATTCATCAAGTGCTCTGAGAGGACGGACCGTATCAACCCTTTCTTCCGAAACTCTCAGTCCGCTTCCGCTTGGTACCAGTAATCAACCGCATAAAAGGCCGATTCCTCTAACGTGAACGCACTTCGAACGCTTGCGAGATTCAGAACGCGGGCGACGACTCGCCTTTGTTCCGCACTCAGTTTCGGCAAGTAGGGAATAGCCGATCGGTTCATTCGGACCTCAACCGTTGGCTCGAAGAGTCCCAAGAAGAGGTTAAGGTCGACCTGAGCCTCAGGGTCGCCCGAAGGGTGAAAGAGTTCGTGGACTGAGAGCTCGAGCAAGTGTGGGAGCACCAGGAGGGCGTCTGCCTCGTGCAATCCAGCAAAATCCACGCCCCAAAGCTCGGCGGCTGGGGCGTATTGAAAACGGTACGGATAGCTGTCTGGAAACGCTTCCCGAATTGCTTCAATGAAGTCGTCGAGTTCGAAGTTCATGGGAGTGACTCTGCCAGGACTTGTGAGCCGCTACGCCTAGCCCTGAGTGAATACTGAGCTCCGGCAAGGTTACCGTGCATGCTCTTGCAGTCGGTCTACTCAAACCGATAAGTCATCTAGCGTAACGCGTTGAACTGGAGTCCTCCGCTGGCGAGTCGGTCTCTCCAAAGCTCGTCGCCCCTCCGCCAGATATCGATATCTGCAAGTCGCGTGAGTTGCAGAGGTCTGGCGCCTGACTGGATCAGAAAGTCTGCGAATCGCGTTGACGCGAACTTAAGGCCCTTTTTCTGGGCTAGTTGGAACGCGTCGGGCCAATCTTCTGGTTCACCCTTTAGGTTCGCACCTTTCTGTTCATCCCACCAAGACCAGACCTCCGTTCCGCAAATGCGACAGCGGTAGAAGAGCTCAAGTCCGCTTGCCACCGGATCCAGTTCGACCAGACCGCTGATGCGAAGCTCCATCCATCCCTCAAGCACCTCTTGGCACTTGGCGGTTTTGTAGAGTTCGACCGGGTGAATTTCCAGACCCGTGAACTCCTCGGCAGCAATGGCATCGGCTAGCCACTGCTTGACAATGATGAACGTCGGTTCCCACAGAATGTCGAGCACTGGCCCTCCCTTCGGATAGCCTCGCACGATCGGCGGATAGTGCCAATTGGGTCCATGCTCCCCAAACCCGATGCACGGCTCCTCGGCGATGTCCAAGCCATGACAGAGCCAAAGATCGGCGTACCTGCCTGACCGAGGCGACTCGTAGTACGCTGGTTCAGATCTAGGGAAGCAGAAGTTTAACAACACGGATGCATGTGCCATGTTAGGTCAATCTGATTCAACCAGGTCCTTTAAAGACGTTGGGGCTTCCTGGGATGTTGCTCCTAGTCGGAGACGTACCTCGCTACAGGCCGCCAGGCCGTTCGTTGAGAATGCGCGAAATGTAGCCGCTGACATAGCCATGCCCGCTGGCTTCAGCTTGCACTGCTTCACTTTGAGGTACCCAAGGGGCTGGGGTTGTGGGCAGAAGAGTCTTGGGGTCTACCAGGTGCGGCGGTTCGTTGCCTGCGTAGACAAAGTACGGGAGCTCACGGAGGAACATGGGCACTTCGACCGTTCCGAGCACCTTCCATCCTCCCATCGTAAACCCGCGGCGGCCGACAAAGGGCCGCCATTGGGGCGCCTTGCATAGCGCTCCTAGAGCCTCGTCCACGCTGGTTTCGCTGGACAGGGAGCAGATGCCGAATGTGGCGAACATCATCGGCGTCTTGCCTACATGCGTAATCAGCCCCGGTGCCCAAGTCCCGTCCTCAAGCGGGACTAGAAACAGTGTGCCCGGTGCGATTCTTTTAGTTCTCACTTGGCATCTAATAGCTGCTGGAACAACGTGGAACGCTTGTCGACAATGTTTGACCATAGCCCTCATCGGGCTGGTGCCAAGTGGCGAATCTCAAGTTTATGTGATTGGCATGGGTGTGGGCGGAACTGGCAGGGCATGTCCGATTGGTCGAGTCTCAAATCCGAATTTGATCCTGGAGGTGATACCCAACGAAAATATAGTCGGCGACTTCGTACGGCAGGGTGTTCTTCTTTGAGGTGCCTGGGAAGTGACGCTTGGGGACGAGCGTCTGGGAATGCAACTCGGTTGGGCCGTCGTTGGCGCTGGCCTTGACTCCGAGGACCGCCGCCGCCCCGCCCAGCAAACCCGACTTCAGAAACTCTCGCCGTTCCATGCCGTAGCTTGGCACAAAACCTCGGGCGAACGGAATCGCCTGCTTTGAAACCGGCAACCACCCGATGGGCGGTGCATCTGATCACCCGAGGCGGGGAGCCTTGAAAGGGTCCTCTCGCATTTCCGTTTCATCTTAATGTAGTGCAACGGAAATAGGAATCTCCACAGCCAGGGCCTTTTCTTTGAGTCGAAGGCGAGAAACGCACGGCAAAAGTCCGGGCTCGGCTCCTTTGGCAACGTGTTATCGAAGATGAAGATATGGTGGAAGGCGAAAAAGGTCCGGATTGCCAAGTGCCAACGTCATACCCTGTTCGAGCACGACCCCCGATGGATCGTAGCGGCGCGGGAGGTGGAAGGAGAGCGAGATAAAGCTGGTTATGGGCAACATCAGAAGTCATCGCCCTGAGTAACGCTTCGGAGTCGCTTGCCGTAATGGCCCGATCGTACCAAACTTCAAATACGTCGTCCCAGGACATCTGGTCATCCTCAGACGCCAGAATTGAGATCGCGTCCGAGATATCCGTCTGCCAGTTCTCACCGATCATCGAGCAACTCCGTAGCATCCCATAGAGGATCTTCAAACGTGTCCTTTGCTGCGCCCCAAGCAAGAGTGGCTTCTACCCACGAGAATACGACCAATGCGGGACCTAAAGGGCCTCTGATCTTTCCGCTGGCTTTGAAGCGAGCCTTAACTCCATCAGCAACGCCTTCGGCAACCTCGAATAGTCTACTCCCGGGCGGCCAGCTCGACCCAAACGTCTGCCCAATGCGTTTGCCGCAGGCCTCAGCAACCGGAGGACTCTCGACAACCTGGCCGCATTTCAGATGTCCTCTTCGAACTCTTCCAGAAAGGGACCGTCGTCCCGGTCGTGCCTAGAACAAGCCAAGCGGCAGCACTACGATTTCGGTCGGCAAAGTGACCTTCCCAGTTCTCCAACGAATGCCAGGCTTGCGCAAGTCCTGACTCGTAGCTCAAATCGTCAGAGTATCCATCACCCGTAATTAGCCACTTTTGAAGGCTCCAAACTAGTAGCCCCCAAGGATCAGCCGCCCCCACGGGTCCGCCGGTGCAATACCCGTACAAGTTCAACCCGCCGCCGAAGCCGATGGGGTCCCTTGTCAGCCACTCGCCGTTGGCAGGTCGTAGTACCGGTTCTGGCAGTAGTAGAAGCCGGAGAGGTCCTCTGGTAGCCCCAGCGGGCGTTGTAGCCGAAGCCAATCCTCCAGTCGTTGACCGGCTGGATGGGCCAGACGTAGTTGCGCTGCCCCCAGGCGGTGTAGGCGGCCGACATGGAGACGGCGGTGGAGGACGTCATCCAGTGGGCGAGGTTGCCCTGCCAGTCGAACAGCGCGTAGCGGGTTTGCCCGCCTCCCGCCCGCCCCACCAGGCCGTCCGGCGCGTACACCGTCGTCGCCACGACGTTGCCCGACGTGTCGAGTTCGCATACCGCCTGGCCGCCATCGTACAGGTAGTAGCGCTTGGTGGGCGGGCCGAAGATGTTGGTCGCCTGCTGCCACGCCCGAAGGCCGTCGGCGCGGTAGCCGTACGAATAGTAGGCGGAGGAAAGCGAGGTCAGCCGGTTCTCTTGATCGTAGGTCGCCGAGCTGCCCGAATAGGTCGTGGGATTTCCGTTTCCGTCGTAGGCGTAGCCGGTATTGGACCGCTGGTTGTCGACGTTGTACGTTCTGCCCGAGCTGCTCCGAAAGGTGGTGGGGTTGCCCGCCAGATCCCAGACGTTGTTCTCGGTGTAGCCGGAGAAACGCGTGCTGGTCTCTAGGGTCAGCCGGTCCTTGGTGTCGTACGAGTACCCGATGGACCCGTTGAAGTTCGACCCGCCAACGTTGTTCGAACACGTTGCTCCGGCGAGGTTGAACGCCCCATCGTAGGCGAAGCTGCCCCACTGGCTAACGATCGTGTTGTCTTGCTTGCGGTTTACGAGGCTGGTCAAACCACCGACGGCATTGAACGCGCACGTGGTGGTGGCGCCATTGGGAAGCGTCCGTACCGTCTGGCGGCCAGCGGCATCGTACTGGGAAGACACCGTGCCGATCGGCGAGACCATCGACGTGTAGCGCCCAGCCTTGTCGTACAGGTAGCTCCAGGTGCCCGAGGGATTCACCATCGAGGCCCGCGAGCCGTCCGGGAAGTACGTGTAGGTGAACGTCTTGGCCGTCAGGCCCTTATACGTACGGGAAGCGCTGGACTGGAGCCCCAAGTCGTCGTACACGGACGTGCCGATGGAGTCGTTTTGGGGGACTCCGCCGACGACGCTCGAATCGGTGACGCTCGTCACCCTGCCGTAGGCATCGTACTGCAGTGAGACGCTGCACGCGTTCGAGTACGAGACGCTGGTCAACTGGCCATCGGGCTCGTTGTACGCATAGGTCGATACCAAGGCGCGACCATCGGTCCGCGTCAAGGTGCGTCCGTTCAGATCGTAGGTGAAGGTTGTGCGGTCGAAGTTCGCGCCGCTTGCTCCGGGCGCGTCGATCTGGGTGCACTGCCCTTTGACGTTGTAGGTGTATGTGGTTCGATGGGTCGAACCCATGCCGTCGTCAACCGTCTTCGTCCGGTACGTCGGCGTATAGGTCATCTGCGCGGCTTCGGTGCTTCCCGAGACGGAGAGGGTCTCGCCTTCTTGCCCATAAACGTTGTCGATGGTCCTCACCAGAGCCCCTGACTCGTTGTAGGCGTTCGCCTGGACTCCGGGGCCGCCCGTGTACAGGTAGACGGTTTGACTCCGGGCACTCCCGCTTCCCGAGTTTCCGGTTGGCGGCGCGTAGCTGTCGGTGACTTGGTCGGCGAGGTTGTACATGAGGGTGTGCGTGTTGCCAAGAGGGTCCCAGGCAGACGTGGTGTTGCCCCTGGCGTCGTAGCGGAAGTGGTTGGTCTCGTTGTTCGAGTTGGTCGCCGTGAGCGGTTGGCCACGCTTGGCGGACTGGCTGTACGATCCGTCCGACGTGTAGTTCAGCGTTGTCGTGTGGGCCGTTTCGGCGTTGTTCCCGGGAGAGACGACCGTCAAGACGTTGCCTAGAGAGTCGTAGGTGTACTCCGTGGTCTGACGGTTTCCGGTACCGCTTTCGCCTGGGATGGGCGTGTTGACCTTCCAAACCAAGCCGTTCGAGTAGTAGTCGATCGTGGTTGAGGTCTTGGAGCCTTCCGCCACTTCCGTAACCCGGCCCAGCGGCCATGCGGCGTAGCTCACCGTCCGCGTCGTTGTGACGCTTCGCGGCGTGGTGGATCCGAGTAGGTTGCCGTAGCCGTCCCAGGAGTAGGTCCAGGTTCGGTTGTAGGCGTCTTTGACCGTGGTCGGCCGATACGGGTTGGCGCCTTGAAAGAGAAGGGTCTTGACGATCGCGCCGGCGTCGTTACGAACCTGGGTCAGGTTCATCTTGGCGTCGAACTCCATGTAGTACTGCTCGACGAGGTTCCCTGCCGGGTCCTTGTAGTCGATGCGCGTGCCGTAAGCGGATCCTTCGCTGGCATACACCGGGTCCATCTTGTTGCCGTTGCCGTCGGTGACCAGACTGACCCGACCGATGCTGTCGTAGTCGAGCGTCGTGGTTGAGAGACCCGTCCCAGTCGGGCTCGGCTCGGAGATCGTGTGGAGGGTCGGGATCGACTCGCTGTGTCCGTTGCTCTCGTTCGAGTATCCGTAAACGAAGCGCGCCGGGGGATTGGACGCCGAAGCGTCGACGATTTGGGACGCTTGGGTCGTGGCGAAGACCTTGTTCACCGAGCCGGACGGAACTCCGCCGCTCGTGAAACCCTGGACGGTGTAGACCACCTTTCGACCGTAACGGTCCGTCGCAGCCGTGTAGAGGGCGTCGGTACCCACCGAAAGGGTAAGCAGGGCGACGTTCGAATCGTCTGTGATCGACGTGAGAACCCGAACCGGATAGGTCAACGTGCCCGAGCCGGCAAGGGTATAGGTACGGTCGAAGTCCTGGTATTGGAACTTGATGGACCGCCCGACTTGGTCGGTGATCGACGCGATTCGGTAGAGCGATCCCGGATTGACGTATGAGAACGTGCTACCGCTCGTGCTGCGGGGATAGGATTCGCTTCCGGTGGTCCGGATCGTCGCTTCGCCTTTGAGCTTGATCTCGAAGTAGTCTTGGCTTATCGAAGCGTCCCACTTCCAGGTGACGATACAGGCTGCCCCCTGCTCGACGGGCACCAGTTGGACGTCTGCGGTGTGCGATGCGTCCGGGACGTGAGATCCGGTAGGCATCGTGTACTGGATGTGCCCGCTGTTGGGCATGACGAGATCGACCTTTGGCGGACTGCCGGGATAGTCGCCCCCCTCACCCCATCGGTTGACCACGAGGTTATAGGAGTAGCTCCAGTTGTTGCCGAAGCCGTTCTCAACAGGGTTGCCGATCGAGAAGTACTCGCGCCCCCAGCTAACGGACGGACCGGTCGGGTTGTAAACCTGAAGGTCGGGTCCCGGCATGTACTCTTCGCCACCGCTGGCGGCGTTGAGGGGGTCCGCGCCGAAGACCGCCGTTGCGCACGGTTGGGAAACGGGCGGACAACCGTAGCAGGGAAGACCTTGGGGGCGAGCTCCGCAAACGAAGAAAAGGATGCCCGGGTAGCCCGACTGGGTGCCTGCCAGGGAGGCGAAAGGGTTGATAATGCCTGGCGTGAGCGACGCGAAACCGGAAATGCCCGGAGTGAGTGCCAACTCCAAGAGGGCTTCCTCCGAGGTGCCTTCCTTCGTAACGGGCATGAAGCAATCAGGCTCCATGGCGTTCCATTGGCTCCAAGTGACCCTCTGTTCGCCGTGGCAGTCCACGCACCAGTAAGCGACCCCCTTCGAGTCCGCTGAGATTACGGCGATAAAGTGGTCGTGTTCGACCCGGACAATGGCCGGCAAAGGCAGGTCTCGAATGATCTCGGGTCTTCCCGTCAGAGTGCGGGCCCGGAAGCCGAGCTTCGCCAAGCCGCCGACGATGTCAGGCGTGCTGCTGCCCATGCCGGTGTGAGGCAGGACCTTAGCGACCTTAGCCTCGTCGTAGGGTAGCCCAAACCTCTGGAGCGATCTGGCGGCACTTCGAACGCCGCACAGGGGGTCGGTTCTGCCCGGCTGGTAGATGCCGAGTCGGCCATGAGCTTCGTGATACTGTGCGCATGCTTCGGCATGCCTCTGGAACCCCTGAAGATCCTTTGCCCGACCTGCAACACTGCCGTCTGCGCAGATGGCTAGTAGGTAGTCGGAAGCTGCCCGGTAGCGGCCTTGGTAGAAGAGCGAGAACGCCTTGGCGCGTTTTGCCAGTCCGACGACCCTTGTTTCTGGTTTCGAAGCGATGAGCTTGTTCAACGCTTCCTCGGCAAGCGCGGGCTCTTGCTTGGGCGAAAGCAAGGACTCGGCCCAATGCAATCGGTCCATAGGTGACGATCCCTTCTTCCACCGGGCATAGACCGTTCTGTTCCCTGGGTACGGGTTTAGCCCGACCTCGTTGAGAAGTGTGCCGCCCTCAGGGACGGTGACGAGGTACGGCTCGCCGAATCCGGCAGTTCGTCCTTGAACGGAGTCACGCTGGGCAACTGTCGGCACGCCCTTCGATTGCTTGGCGGGTTGCTTCTCAAGCGTTTCCTTGCCTGGAACCTGTGCGAAGGCGGGAAGCGCTTGGTTGACAAGCAGGATGGCGGACAGAGTTAGTAATAACAGTTTACGGGGCACGAGACCTTCCTCCGGACACCAGTATAAACACGGTTTGGAAGAATTGCCAAAGACTTTTTTAAGAAAGTTTTGAGGGACTGTCCGGTCCGGTGTCATAGGACTCAACTGCATGCAAGTATCCTCAGCTCCCATGTTGAGTCCGCACGCAAGGCATCCTAGCTGGCGCTAGGGTGTCGAGCGTGATGTGCCGTTGAGAGTCGTGCCAGTGCGATGATCTCCTCGTTTCGCGTTCCGCCTGCGGGATGGTGTGGCCGGTAGGAACCGATACGACCGACGCCCGCCCTTAGCGTGAGCGGGAACCCGAATATTGTTCGTGGCTGCCGACACGCTACTGAGCTAAATGCGGGGGAATCTGCAGCAGGAAGCACCTTATCTGCCTAAGGCGTCGCCTGAGGCGGACCCATTTGGAGCATCGGGACCTTCTTAGGCGCCATGCGTCGGGTTGGCTGCACAGGCGAGGTTCCCGGGTTGGGCTATGGGTAGCACCGCCGTTCAACCCTTTCGTCACGGCAGTGAATGGCCTGTTCCACCCGTTGGTGGTGCCTCATTGAAGCGTTGCTTGAAGGCAAAAAAACCCGTCCTCAAAGGGACGGGTGTCGAACCTAAAATCCTGGTGGATCGTGTAGGGCTCGAACCTACGACCCGCTGATTAAGAGTCAGCTGCTCTACCAACTGAGCTAACGAT
>JAXLTH010000027.1:0-46440 GCA_046330155.1 Fimbriimonadales bacterium
GGGTGGCGCCTACGGCACCGGTTCCCGCATGAGCCTCAAGCACACGCGCGCGCTCCTCAATGCGGCGCTCGAGGGCACGCTCGCCAAGTCGACGTTCGTCAAGGACCCCGTCTTCGGACTTGAGGTTCCTACTTCTTGCGGCGACGTACCAGTGGAGATCCTGATGCCGCGCAACACTTGGGCGGACAAGGATGCCTACGACAAGAAGGCAGCCGAGTTGAACGGAATGTTCCAGAAGAACTACGAGAAGTTCGCGTAGTTTCCTTCAAGACCAGTAGCAAACAGAAAAGCCCCAGCGGAAGACTCCGCTGGGGCTTTCTCGTTGTTGCCGTGGGTTATCGCGGCAACGTCAGCACGGGCGCGCGCCCGTGGCGATAGAAGTACACGAACGCGTCGTTGACCACCGGGATCGGCCGCCCCGAAAGGTTGCTGCGGTCGAGTTTCTCGGCGGCGTCGCGCGAGCGCTGGGTCTCCACGCGGTAGGTTCGCGCTTCGTTCTCCATGCGGGCGATCTCCGCCTTCTGGTCGCTGTCGAGAACGCCGTCCTTGTCCTCTCGGCGGATCTTCTCGGCTCGGGCGGCAAGGTCGTCGACCAGCACCGAGCAGACACAGCTGTAGGTGTAATGGCCGGCGGCATAGTTCGGGCCAGCCTGGACCGCGGCTTTGCCGTACTTGGCGGCTTCGCCGATTTTGCCCTGGAGCAAGTTGGCGATGGAGAGTCCGGTCAGCACCTCGGGCGCGTCCGGCTTCGCGGCCAGCGCGGCTTCAAGGAATGCGGCGGCGACGGCGTACTGATAGGTCACCGCGTCCTTGTCGGTCACCCTTCCGCTTGAGGCGAGGGCGAGGGCCTGGTTGGCTCGCTCCACAAACAACTCATAGAACGAGGGCTCGGCGAGGGCGGCAAGCTCAAAGCTCTTCTGGGCCTCGCTGAACTGCTGCTGGGCGCTGAGCAGGATCGTGAGATAGAAGTTGACCTCGGGGCGGCGTCCGGCATCGGCCGAGAGCCCGACCAACAGGTCGCGCATCGCGTTGGTTTTGCCCCGCTTGAGCGCCACGTACACCTGGGCGGTCCGGACTCCCATGTCCTCGTTATCGCTGAGGATGGCTTCCTTGATCGCATCGTCGGCAGCCGCGTCGTTCCCGGAGTTCACTTCCAGGATGCCCGCCAGGGCATTCCCGTAGCCGTCCAAGGCACCCACGCGCTTCACGGTGTTCAGGGCGTTCCGAGCGTCCTCGTTTCGGCCCGAGCGAATGTAGGCGTAGACCAATCGGTTGACGACGGCGTTGTTCTTGGGGTCCTTGGTAAACGCGCCCGCCAAGGCGTTGATAGCCGAGGAGTAGCGGTGGGCTCGCAAGGCGGCGTCGGCGTAGGCCAAGCGGTTCGCGTCGGTCGGCGCCCCCATGGCGTCGAACTTCGCATCGAGGTTTAGGCGCCTGTTTTCGGCGGAAGTCTTCAGCGCCCCGGCGATGGTCGCCAGGGTCTCCGCCTTGTCGCCGCCCCGGTTGAACGTGGTGAACGCTCGTTGCAGGTTGATACCGGCGAGCAGTTCGCGGGCGTCGCCGTTATTCGGCTCGGCCGCGACTACGTCCTCGGCAAACTTCTGGGCTTGGTCGTAGGTCCCTTTGGCGAAGAAAGCGCGAGCGAGCAGCATGCGCGCGCCGTTGTGCCCCGGCTTGATCTTGAGCGCAACCCGCCCCGCGGCGATCGCGTCGTCGTAGCGCCCGTTCGCCAACAGGTCTTGGCCTCGGCTCACGTGGAAATCCACGCCCTTGTCCAAGCCGTTGTCGACCTTGACGGTCATCGTCTTTTTGCCGCTCTCGCTCTCCGACGTGTAGGCGGCAAAGGAAATCTTAAGGTCGCCGTCCTTCTCGTCGAGCGCGTTCAGCTTGAATTCGTAGGGGGTGCTGGTGTCGGTGTCGCGCAGGTCGTCGCCCACGTAGAACTCGACTTGCGTCACGGGGTTGTTCGCCTGCACGGTCACTCGAAAGACCCGCTCGCCGGAAATCAGGTCGCCATCTTTGGCGTCCACGTTTACGGTGACGGGGCCGAGCTTCAATAGGAGAAGGGCCAGGGTGGTTGCGATCGTGGTCATGATGAGACTCGGACTAGATTAAGACGATTTCTGGCGGCGGATCATTCGGTCGATTCGTCACCCGCTTCCTGCAGATGTTACCGCTGAACGAGCCAAGGTGCGTTCCCGGCAACCCGGCGATCGGTTTGGGGCGTATTGTTGGGAAGGTAACCTACCGGTGAACACGCCCGCCGTCGGCGGCTTGAGGCAACGGATGGCACAAGCGAACGGCCCTTACATTCAGTATCAGAACGTTGAAGTCCGCTACACAGAGTTTGTGGCGGGGCTCAAGGGCGTAAACCTGAGTATCGACCGCGGCGAGTTCGTTTTCTTCGTGGGGCGTACCGGTTCCGGAAAGAGTACGATGCTCAAACTCCTCACGCGCGAGGTCGTTGCTACTTCGGGCAGGGTCACTCTCACGGGTCGCGATCTCGGAGCGATGCGAGGCGGCGACATTCCTTCACTTCGGCGAGAAATGGGCATCGTGCCTCAAGACTTCGCCCTCTTGCCTCGGAAGAAGGTGTGGGAGAACGTCGGTTACGCCATGCGCGCGGTCGGAGCCTCCAAGCGCGAAGTTCGGCGGCGGGTTCCCGAGATTCTCGAACGTGTAAACATTCTCCACCGGGCGGACGCCTATCCCGGCGAGCTGAGCGGCGGTGAACAGCAGCGCGTCGCCATCGCCCGCGCCCTCATCAACAATCCGTCGCTTCTCATCGCCGACGAGCCCACCGGCAACTTGGATCCCGAGCACTCCTGGGAAATCGTCGAGATTCTCCGCCAGCTCAACCTGCGCGGCACGACGGTGCTAGTTGCCAGCCACGACATGTTGGTCATCGAGCGAGCCGGCGGCCGCATCGTGAGGCTGGAGAACGGCCTCGTCGCGTCCGATACGCGTCCCGCGCCCGAGATTCCGATCGACGTCGGCTTGTTCGCCACCCCGGTTCAGCCCGTTTTGGTGCCCGAGCCAACCGTGAATCCCGAGCCCGAGCCCGAGCCCGAGCCCATTGCGGGCATCGAAAGCGAATCGGAGCCCGCGGTCGAGCAAGAGGCTGCCCCAGAACCGGTTGACGAGCCGGAACCGATCACCTTGGACGAAGTCCGGGAGGAGGTCACCGATGCTTGACCGATTGGAGTTCATGCTCGGCGAGGCGTTTTCGGCGATGCGGCGCAACGGCTGGATGACCTTCGCGGCCATCAGCACGGTGGCGGTCTCGCTGTTCCTGCTGGGCGGCCTCGGCTACGTCTATATCCGGCTGAACGACTTCGCCGAATCGTTGCCCGGCAAGTTGGACATGCGCATTCACCTTAAGGACGGCGCATCGGTCGACCAGATCAAGTCGGTCGCCAAACAACTCCGGGCGATCGACGGGGTGGCGAGCGCGGTGTGGCTTCCAAAGGAAGTCGAGTGGAAGAAATGGAAGAAGAACTTCCCCGGCGCGCTCACGGAAGGCGACAGTCCCTTTCCCGACGCCTTCAAGGTCACGCTGAACGACTGGTCGAAGAGCGAACGTGTCGTTGAGACGATTAAGAAGATCGACGCCGTCGACCCGAGCGGGGTGCGTTACGACAGCCAAGTCCGCGACGCCGTGATCGGATGGCTGTCCTTCATTCGGTGGTTGGGCGCCAGCTTGGGCGGACTCCTCTTCTTCACCGCGGGCGTGCTCATCTACAACGCCATCCGGCTCACCATCGACGCCCGTCGGAAGGAGATCGCCATCATGCGTTTGGTGGGCGCCTCCCACGCCACCGTGCGCACGCCGTTCCTTATCGAAGGCATCGTTCAAGGGCTCCTGGGGGGCTTGATCGCGACCTTCCTGCTCGTCAGCGCCAACGCCGCCCTGAAGTCCGCTCTTGCGGGAATGGCGGCAATGGCACAGGTGCCCCCGTTTCCGGCTTTTGCCTGTTCGGTTATCCTTGGTCTCGCCGGCGTCTTGTACGGCCTTCTCTGCGCCGCCATGGCGGTTCAGAAACCCATGAAAACGCGATGAAGCGAATCTTGTTGATCGGAACCCTGGTGCTGGTGGCGCTTTCCGCGTCCAGCCAGGATGCCAAGACCAAGAAGGTCGGCACCCTGAAAACGAACCTCGCCAAAGTGCGCGCCAAGAAGGACCAGGTTCGAAAGGACCTTGCCAAGACCAAGAAGGCGGTCCGCGTGGTCAAAGGCGACCTTCGCGAAGTCGATCAGCGGCTGGTGAGTTTGGAGGACCGGTTGGAGAAGACCGGCACCAGCTTGGCGGCGAATCGCAAGTTGCAAGCCGACTTGGCGGTCGAGTTGAAGAACACCGAGAAGCAGCTTGAAGCCAAGAGAGTTCAGGCGAGAACGCGAATTCGCCAGATGTATCTCAACGGTGACGCCTCGGTGGCATCGGCGCTCGTCGGCGTCCACACCATTGGCGATGTGGCTTCCCGCAAGTACCTACTGGAGTCCATCGCCATCCGCGACCGCCAGTTGTTCGAGGACGTCGAGAGTCTTTGCGACCGCGTGACCCGCGCCAAGCAGCGCCAAGACCAAACGGTTCGCAAGATCGGCGGCCTCCTCGTCGAGCAGAAGCAGCAACAGTCGGAGCTGAAAGAGACGCGCGAGGACAAGGCGTACCTGCTGGGCAAACTCCAGACCAAGCAAGCGGAACTCGAACGCATGGCGCGCGAGTTCGATCGCGAAGAGGACGAGATTCAGGCGCGCATCAACGCCTACATGCGGGGTCCCGGGCGCAACTCGGGCTTGACCCGTCCGAGCGGACGCCTGCTCATGCCCGTGAACGGCCGATTCGGCAGCGATTTCGGCATGAGGTTCCACCCCATCCTCAAGCGGGTGCGCATGCACAAGGGCGTCGACATCGGTGCGCCATCGGGCACCCCGATCAAAGCCGCCGCCGACGGCATCGTCATCTCGGCGAGTTATATGCGGGGCTTCGGAAACTGCCTTATCATCGACCACGGCGGTGGCATCAGCACGCTTTACGGGCACTGCTCGCGTCTGGTCGCCTCTTCGGGGCAACGCGTGAAACGAGGACAGGTCGTGGCGGCGGTCGGATCGACCGGCCTTTCCACCGGCCCGCACCTGCATTTCGAAGTCCATGTGAACGGCGCCGCCGTCAATCCTCGAAGCTGGCTTTAGTCAGCAAGAATAGACTCAAATTCGGCATCCGGGACTTGATCGGAAAAACGCAAGAACCCCGTATCAATCTGGCATTTGCCCCCCCAATAATGTAGGGCGTCGCCGCAACATTTGCGGGGATCGAATGGGAAGGGTTGCCTCCCCATTTTGTTTTTGTTGAATCGGTAATCGGGAAGGTGGGAATGGCTCTACGAACATGGAGCGCCGTGCTTTCGTTCGCATTGGCGGCGATCAGCTCTGCGCAAAGCACTCAAGTCCTCAATATCGTCAAAGACTACCGAGCAAACCGGACGTCGTTTTGGAGAGCTTCCGGGCAACCGTACGACACCACGCGTCTTCAGGTCAACTACACGACCCTTTCCACCTATCCGTCGATCACGGTCAATCGACCCGCCCCTTCCGATTGGCGGGATTTCGACGCCTTCGTGATCGAGGTTACGAACCCGAACCCGTTCCCCGTCCAGTTCTATCTCCGAATGGACGACAGCACGAGCGCCAATGGACTGCTGAACTGCCGCACCGGCTGGGCATACATCGAAGCCAACCATCGGCGGAGCTACGCGTTCCCCCTTCGTCTCGATCCGTCCGTTTACGGCATGAAGGGCATGCCTGGTCTTGAGGGTGCCACCTGGCTGTCGATGAACAACTCGGTCGTCGACATCAGCCACGTCATCCGCTATCTCGTCTATCTGGCGAACCCGGCGCAGCCGATGAACCTCGTGCTGGGATCTCCCCGGCTTATCCGGTCCGCGGGCAACTTCAACAACCTTGTTGATCCCTACGGGCAGTACACCGGCGCCGAGTGGCCGGGCAAAATCCACAGCTTGTCGGAGCTCATCGCGTCCGACGTGGCCGAGCAGCAAGACCTCGCCGCCAACCCGTCCATTCCCGGCACCGACGCCTACGGCGGATGGTCCGCAGGTACCAACCTCACGTCCACCGGGCGATTCCGCACCCACAGGCAGGGCAACAACTGGTGGCTCGTGGATCCGGACGGATGGCCTTACCTGAGCTTTGGCATGAACGCCACCGGCGAGGGAGACCCCACCATCGTCACCGGTCGCGAGTACATGTTCACGTGGTTGCCCGACCAGAACGATCCGCTTGCTCGATACTACGGACGCATCTGGGAGGTGAATCCCAGCGCGCCGCAAGACGGCGTCACCTACAAGTTCCGAGACGCCAACCTCGACCGCAAGTTCGGGGCGAACTGGCTGCAGGCCAACAACGACCGCGCCGTCGCTCGCCTCAAGTCGTGGGGATTCAACACCCTCGGCAACTGGAGCCTGGACAGCCTGCGCAGCCGTCGCCAAGTGCCGTACACGGTCGGCGCCGAGCTCGACGACCTGCACACGCAGTACATCGTCGATCCCAAGCGCGTCGCCATGTCGGACCCGTTCGACCCCGCTTTCCGTACTTCCGTGCAGGTCGCGCTCGAGAACCAGGCGGCCGAGTACCGCGGCGACCCGTGGTGCGTGGGGTGGTTCATCGACAACGAGCCGAACTTCGTGGGCGGCAACGAGGAGAACGGCCGCTACGGCGTGGCTTACGCCGTTCTGCGCGCCTCTGTCTTCAACAGCCCCGCCAAAATCGTCTTCTTGAGCGATCTTCAGGACAAGTACCAAGACATCGCCAACCTGAACTTCGCCTGGGGCACCAATTTCGCCAACTGGGGCGTCATGGCGTTCCCGCTGAACCTCACCGACGCCGACGGTCCCGCCGCGCGAAAGGTCGACTTCCAGAACTTCTGCCTTAAGTACGCCCGCGAGTACTTCAAGGTGATGGATGAGGAACTGCACCGCATCGACGACAAGGCGCTCTTCCTGGGTTCGCGGTTCTTCCGCCACACCGTGGAGGTCCGCCAGGCGGCGGCGGAGTACTGCGACGTGCTCTCGTTCAACGTGTACGCGCAGGAACTGAACACGAACTGGATCAACTACGGCACGCTGAACAAGCCGTTCATGATCTCCGAGTTCCACTTCGGAGCCCTCGACCGCGGCATGTTCCACCCGGGCCTTGAGGCGGTGCTGAGCCAAGCCGAGCGCGCCAACTCGTTCCGCCGCTACGTGCGCAGCGTCATCGACCACCCGCTGTTTATCGGCTGCCACTGGATGCAGTACATGGACCAGCCGCTCACGGGCCGCGTCATCAACGGCGAGAACTACAACATCGGGTTCGTCACCGGCACCGACCAGCCGTATCCCGAACTGGTGGGCGCCGCGCGCGAGGTCTTCAACGAGGCGTACTTGCGCCGCTGGCAACGAAACTGATCTCAGGACTTCCGAGGGCCGAGTCGCGCTGCGATGAGGCCCTCAAGCTCTCCCACGTCGCCCGCCCCGAGCAGGGGCAACCGCACGTCTGACGAGGGCAACACGCCCAGCCCGTGCAGCAGCGCCTTGTTCGTGGCGGGTTGAGGCTTGCTACGTATCGCCCGGATCACGGGCAGCAGTAGCTCGAATTTCCCCTCCGCGCTTTCGCGCCGGCCCGCAAACCAGTCCTCCACGATCGCTGAGAGCCAGTCGGGCACCACGTTCGCCGCGCCCGAGATGGTGCCGCTCCAGCCCGCGCGCAGGGCGTCCAGCAGCAAGGTCTCATCGCCCACGAACATCTGCTTTCCCTGAGGCAGAAAAACGTCCGCCCACACCGCGAGGTTGGCGGCTTCGCCGCTGCTGTCCTTCGCGCCCGCCAAGTTGGGGTGCGCGGCAAGCGCCGCCAGCAGATCGGCGTCCAGCGGCACGCCCGTCTTCTGCGGGAAGTTGTACGCCAGTACGGGCAGCGGCGAGCGGTCGAGCAGGGCGAGGAACCAGTCCCTCAGCGCGATCGGGTCCACGGGCTTGAAGTACGAGGGCGGCAGGGCAAGGACGGCGACGGCGCCCGCCTCCGCTCCGTGCCGCGCCAGCCACACCGCCTCTTCCAGGCTGGAGGTGGCAAGCCCCAGAATGATCGCCAACTCGCCGCGCAAAGACGTGCTCAGCCGCGCCAGGTCGCGCTTCTCGCCCGCGCTCAGCGAGGGGCCCTCGCCGTTCGTTCCCGCCAGCACCGCGCCCCGGCAGCCCGATGCCTCGAACCAGGCGAGCACGCGCGCCAAGCCCGGCCCGTCCAGGCGGCCGCGGGCGTCGAACGGGGTGACGGAGGCGGGGTACACGCCGGGCGCAAGCATGCCTCTATGGTGGCACGGTTAGCTGCGCAACCAGCGGGTAGGCTCGTCTATAAGGAGTTGGGAGTTCACTCACGAGAAAGGCGAAGAACCGAACATCGATCACCAAGATGCGGTCTAGAAGAGGTCCAACGGTCACCGGAAGAGTGGCTACGGTAACCCGAAGAGGTCCTTCTTTCACCGGAAGAGCTCCTACACTCACGAGAAGACCGAGAATTGTTGCTTGAAGACCGCCTACATCTACGTGAAGGGCGATTACAGTTACAAGAAGCCTTCCTACGGTCACGAGAAGAGCCATTACATTCACAAGAAGAGCGACAATTGTTACCCGAAGACCTCCTACAGTCACAAGAAGACCTCCTACAGTTGCCGGAAGAGCGAGAATTGTCACCGGAAGAACGACAATTGTGACTGTAGCCCCTCTTGACGTGGCAATTGCCACAACAGACGTGACTGTTGGGGCTCCATACGCTTGTGTAAAGGGTCAGATTGCCCCTGCCGGGGTGCAATACGTGCCTGTAGGACCCTTCCAGGCACCAAAACTGGGCCAACTCGTAGCCGTTGCGGCTCGGAAAGCCCCCGAAATGGGGGCGTGGGCGACCCAAGACGCAAAGAAAAAGGCCGCGAGCGGATCGCTCGCGGCCCTTCGGGTCCGATTAGTTGTTTTCGGCGGCTTGTCCGCCACCACTCGGCGGCGCCTCGCCCTTTTCTTTAGCTAGTTGATCTGCTCCCGCCTTGTTCTCGTTGTACTTCTCCATCTGGGCATCGCCCGTGGGTTCCTTCGCACAGCCGACCAAGAGGGCAGCGAGTCCGAGCAGGGCGAATCCGAGCCGTTTCATTACTGGCTCAGTCCCCAGAACGGATAGTTGATGCTCAGGTTAGGAGTGGACCCAGGAACATACGTGCCCGAGCTGATGCCGCAGCGACCGTTCGTCGTGAGATTCACACCATACTCGGCAGCGGTGGGCGTTCGGGCGAGGAACTGGCCGACGGGCAGAGCCTTCGCGGAGCCATCGGCAAAACCGACGGTTACGGTGTTACCAACCGTGGAGCGCGGGTCGGCATCATTGCCGTAAACGCACGTGCCGATCGACTTCATGAAGTTGGCTTGCCAGAACTCGCGGACCGCCATCGGATAGACGACCTGGGTCGACAACGAGTTGTTTACCGGGTCGATGACCACCGGAGCGAAGTTGATGTCCGGGTTGCCGATCTCGAAGGTCAGCATCGCCTGGGACACGTCGGGAAGACTCGACTGCGTACCACCGAGCCAGCTGTTGCGAATCCTGCCGAGGGCGGTGTCGCTTCGACCGTAGGTGTTCAGGGCACCGGTAAGGGCAAGGTTCAGGGCGAAGCCGCCCATGATCTGTCCGCAGTCGGACCATTGACCGTTGGGACAGGAGCTCGTCGCGACGTCGAGCTTCTTTCGACCGGGGTGCTCGAATAGGTCGATGTTCTTCACGTACGGGTAGATCCACTTCTGCCAGGCATAGTGGTTGAACCGGTTGTAGAACGGAGCCGCCGTGCAGCCCACGCCCGCCGGGTTGAACGGGCGGGTCTTGAGCGCCGGATTCAGCGAACTGCCCGGAATGCAGTCGTCGCTTCGCGGGAATACGTCGTCGGAGTCGGCCATGTACATCATTAAGCCGTTCCCGATCTGCTTCTGGTTCGAGATGGCCGCCGCCTTCTTCGCCGCGGTCTTGGCCTGGGCGAAAACGGGGAACAGGATGGCCGCGAGGATCGCGATGATCGCGATAACCACGAGGAGTTCGATTAGGGTGAATGCCTTCTTCATATCGTTCCGTCCGGTCTAATCGGCGCTCCTGCGCTTAATGCCAATCCGTTGGCGCGCTTATGCCGGCCGGACACCGGCGTCCATACGATAGGCTCAATTTTACCGGTCGAGGTTACGGATGTGTTAAGGAAGACCCGGCAATCGTTACGAGTTTTTCCACAAGATTGCGCTTTACGCGAGCCAGGCTTCGACTTCGGATTGGAAGCGCTCGCGCACTTCCTTGGTGGACGTGCCCAGCTCGATGGCCGCGCGGAGCCACCCGTTGCCCGCCAAGATGTCGATGGGACGCTTGTCCCACACGTACTCGTAGGGCGGATCGCCCCAGCCGAACTTGGTGGGGTTTTGCCGCCACGCCTCCTGCAACGCCACGACCGCGGCGAGGACGGGCTCGAACGTGCGGCGGTCGACCACGTGCAGGAAGCAGCCCTGGCAGACCTGCCCGCCGTGCTTCTGGAACGTGGGCTGGAACTCGACGGGGCGGAAGACCACGCCCGGCAGCCCGCGTTGGTTGAGGCTCGCCGCCAGGCGCCAACCGTCGAGCCACGGCGCGCCGAACGTCTCGAACGGACGGGTGGTACCGCGCCCTTCGCTGAGGTTCGTGGCTTCGACCAGGCACATGCCGGGGTACACGGCGGCGGTGTGGACCGTGGGCATGTTCGGCGACGGCATCGCCCAGGGGTAGTCGGTTTCGTCCAGATAGGCGGCGCGGTCCCAGCCTTCGACGGGGAGGACCGCGAGTTCGCAGGCGCCGAAGTGGTCCTCGACGAGGCGGCGGGCGACCTCGCCCGACGTCATGCCGTGCCGGGTGGGAAGCGGATACAGCCCGACGAAGCTGGTGTAGTGCGGGTGGAGCACGGGACCCTCAACTTGGACGCCGCCGATGGGGTTGGGCCGGTCGAGCACCAAAACGGGGATGCCCTTGCGGGCGCACGCCTTCAGGCAGAGCGCCATGGTCCAGATGAAGGTGTAGTACCGGGCGCCCACGTCGGGAATGTCGACGACGAGGACGTCCAGCCCTTCGAGCATGGCGTCGGTGGGCTCGCGGTGCTTTCCGTACAGGCTGTGAACGGGGATCGGCGCCTCACCGTCGCCCTCCCACTCCACCATGTTGTCTTGGGTGTGCCCCCACATGCCGTGCTGAGGCCCGAACAGGGCGGCCAGAGTGAGAACGCCCTCGGCGTGGGCTTGGCGGAACACGTCGGCGGTGTACCGGTAGGCGCGGTCGATCGTGCCGCCGTTGCTGAGCAGACCCACGCGCTTGCCCTTTAGGGGCTCGAAACCTTGCCGTTGGACGACGTCGATGCCCGCGAGCAGCATGGTTACTTGAGGGAAACGCTTGCCATCGCCGTCTCGGCTTGCGCCTGGAAAGCGGTAGCGCGGCTCGCCAGGCTGGTGAACGTGAACGTGTACGCCTTGTTGTTCTTCACCGTGAAGTAGCACTTCACGGCGAGCTTGGGCTGGTTCCCGGACCCCATGCCGTAGTCTGCCGTTCCGTACTCTTGTCCGTTGTAGCTGCCCTTGCCCATCTTCACCGGGCCGGAGGCGATCTGCTTCAACTGCCCGGCGGAAGCCTCGCTGAGCTGCTCAAGCGTGCCCCCGGGAGGGGCGGGGACCACGATGACGTTCAGGTTGTCGGTAAACGTCTTGTCCGCAGGCGCGAAGTCGAACGCCATGAGCTTGATCTGCCCTTGGGAGGCGACCGCCCGCAACGGGTCGGCAAGTTGGGCGTTCTTCGGGTCCTTCTTCGCCCACTCGGCCACGATCTTCTCGAAATCCTTGGCGGCGAGGTCGAACACCGTCCATCCCTGCGGCAGCCCCACCTCGAAGTCGGCAAGGCTCGTGACGTTGCCCTTGGTGGCGCCCTCGGCGGCGGTGACCTTGGCGTTCGGGCTTTGGTCGGCCTTTTGGCACCCGGCAAGGACGACGATCATGGCAACAGCGACGGCAGTTCGCATTCCGGCAGTTTACATGGGTCATGGAGACGCTGGCGCTTGATCAGTTTGTCTCCGCATGGCTGGGTCGGCAAAACGACGCCCCGCGCTGCCTTGGCAGAGCGGGGCGTTTTGTTGTTTAGCTCTTGGCGCCGTTCTTGATCCAGGTTTCGATGGTCTTCATCTCGTCGTCCGAGAGGGGCATCGAGTTCTTGGGCATCCGCTCGCGGCCCTCGGCGCCCTTGAGGGAAAGGATGATCGGGCTCTTGTCCGGGTCGCCGGCGATGACCACGGGCCCGTTGCGGCTGCCCTTCATGACCGACTCGTAGGAACGCACGTCCAAGCCGGCTTTGCCGCCTTCGCCGTGGCACATCATGCACTTGGCGCCGAAGATCTGTCCAACCTTGGCGAACTCGCCGCCTCCCGAGGCGTTCCCGCCGTTTTGGGCGGTGGGTTCGGGCGCGGAGGAGTTGCCGCTGCTGCAGCCGACGACGAGGGCGCTGAGGGCGCAGGCGGCGAGAAGGATGGGCTTCATCAGGGTTACTTTACATAATTCAGGGGTGGGCGAGTTCCGCGCGAAGCGTGGCGACCTCCCAGCCCGCCAGCGAAATCCGGTCAGAAGCCGGCTTCATCGGCTCCTCACCCGCGTTCGACCAGTACACCGATTTGACGACGCCGGGGCGCCATCGAAGGTGAAAGCGCGCCGGCTGGTCTCCCACGCACCAGAGTCGAACGACCAGTGCCTTGCCGTCTTCACTGGGTTTCAGGGCGGAGGCAACGACCCTGGGGTCGCTGATCGCAAGGAGAGGTTCGGCGGGGCGTTGGCGGGTGATGAGAAGCGGTTGGGCGAGACCCGCGCCGAACCGGTACGCCTCGGCGGCATCGTAAGGGCCGTGCGCCCGAACGCTGTACCGGAACGTGAGGACGCCTCCTTGCTCGGCGCGGTAGTTCGTGTGCCAATGGTTGTTCAACGCCCACGAGTACAGGGTTTGGGTGGGACCCACCTTCTGACGCCACTCCCTGATGTCGTACACGCCGCCTAACAGGTTCGCGGTGATGCCGCCGACCTCCATGAGCGGGGCGTCGAGCGACGCCCAGGTAACCCCCTCGTGGGCGTTGGAGACGTCGACGAAGTACTGCGTGTTGAACCAGTTCTTGTTGGAGCCCGCGATCTGGTCGAGGTCGGGCCGAGCGACCGCCCACGGAGCATGGATGCGCACCTGCCCTTGCGGAACGCTGAACGGGAAGGCGAAGTGGACGCCTTCCTTCTCTCGCGTGGCGATCTTGTCGAGCGTATTTGTGAAGTCGACCCGGTCCAAGCCCGCAACGAGCCGGACGTCTTGGACGAGCGAGCGGGCGCCGGGCGCGTCGAGTTCGACGCGAAGGCACGCCACCAACGGACCTGGCTCCAGAACGCGTATCGATCGCACCTTGGCTTCTTTGAGGTCCGAGAGCTTTACGCCGGGAAGGTACAGGTACTGGTTGGGCGAGTGGACCTTCGGGTTGGCGTACTCGTGGTTCATTCGGCGCAAGCTGCGCACTCCTCCCCGCTTGGCATCGATCTCCACCCGCCAGAGGGGGCTTTCGAGGATACGTCCCTTTACCCGAACCGATTCGCCGTGCCACGCCTTGCCCTGAACCACCCGCAGCTCTTTGAACCCGAAAGCTGGAACGCGAGTGGCGAGGACGGCGAGTTCACCGGTGGACAGGCGTTGTGAGGGCACCGGCTTCCCGGTGGCGTCGACGACCCGATCGCCGACTTTGGAGTTCGCCGCCGGGATCAGGATGAGGTCGGTGCGCTCCCACGAGGACGTGTTCGCCACGCGGACGGCGTTGCTCTGGGTCCCCATCACAGACGCGAGCAGCGCTCTCGACCTTCGGTCGGCTTCCAACGCGAAGTTCTGCTTGATCGCCCATTGGCGCTTAACAAAGTCGGCGTCAGGCTCGGAGACACTGTTCCAAGCGCCCCAGGTGTGTTCGGAGTACAGGAAGACGTTGCGCCAGGCTTCCCAGAAGTTCTTAGCGTCGTAGCGACGGGGTGATGTCATCGCGTTTAGCGTCTCGGCTTGGACGAGGCGATCCGCGCTCGCTCGGTTGAGCGCGGTTTCGTGCGCCGATGAGCCTACGCCGTCTTCCCAATACGGCGTGAAATCACCCCGCACGACCGGAATTCTCTTCCCGTACTTCTTCACGAGGGTGTCGCACGCCTCGGTGAAGGTGGCGCACACGACTTTGGGCACGACGTAGGTCTCGTTCCAATGGCGGACAGCGTAGGGCACGTCCGCGTCCACGGGGTAGTTGTCGGTGCCGCTCCAAGGAAAGGCGATGTCGTCGTACGGATACCCTTGGGTGTTCAGTTCGTCGAGCCGGCGGAAGATGTAGCCGTCGAGGAAGTTCTGATTGGGGTCGGCGGTGCGAAAGAGCTTGGTGCGGTCGCCGTTGAAATGCCGGAGCCCGTGGGCAACTCCATAGGACGCCGTTTCCCAAACCAAAATGCGTTCCTTGCCCGAGGGCGATTCCCAGAAGAAGGGCTTGTCTTGCCAGGCGGCAAGCACGCCTCCGATCCGGTCCGATCCGTTCGGCATCAGGACCAAGTTGCGGACGCCGGCTTGGTGGAGTGCGGCAACCACGCCCCACGTCGCGCCGGGAATATCCGTTTGGCTCGCCGTGGGGAGCGAGATGCCCAACCGTTTCTTGAGGGCAAGGCTGAACGCATTGGTGCGGATCAACTCCTCGGGCCGCATGACGGCGGTGAGCCCGTTGCAGTACGAAGCCGAGCAGTCGAACTTGCCCGACTTCAGCGCGCTTACTACCTGGGAAATCTGCGCAGGGGTGCCGTCACGGAGCAGGTTGTCGAGCGTCCAGGTCGCCTCCACGTTGAACCGGAGCCGCGCATCGGCCGGAAAGGATGCCGTCTCCCGATCCACCGCCAGCGCATCGAAGAAGTTCCGGCGGTGCATGGCCGCCACCTCCGGCTGCAGGCCGGTGTAGCCGATGTCCACGTGGGAGTGCGAAAGGAGATGAACGGTCCACGGGCGGACGGGCTTGACGGCGATGGTCTGGTGCAAGACCTGATCGCCGAAGGAGAGTCTCAAGGCAATCTGGCGAGGGGCTTTCACTTGGGGAATGAGAACCGAGATCGTCTGCGTTCCCGGCTCGATGCGCCCCGACCAGCGAATGTCGCCGTCGATGACGAGGTCGCCTGCCGAGCCGATATTGGCAACCTCGAGGTTGATCGGTTGGCGGGGGCCCTCGGGCGTGCGGAGAACCGATTGCGGTTGGCCGGCGGCACGCACGCGCAGGTGCGGCGGAACGGTGGATGTCTGCAAGGTGTCCGGACCCTCCAAGCGCAAGGCGTCGAACGCCGCCCAACTGCCGCGCTCACTTCGGATTTGAAGCTCATTCACGCCGATGGCGAGGTTCCGGGCAGGAATCTCGGCCACCCATTGGGAGTGTCGCCCCTTTTCCGATTGGCCGTCGATGGCTGCGTCGCTGATTCCGGCGGGCGCCTGCCAAGTACCGACCTTGACGCCGTTGAGCCACAAGGTGAGCAAGGGCGGGGCGTCGTAGTGGGTTTCAAAGAAGTCGCAGACGAAGCGGCAAGCGGCTTTCTGGCCCTTCAGGCCGAAGTAGATCGACGCCGCGTGCGGGCGGCCGCCTGCCCAACGGTCTTCTGGCCCGGGCAGGATGAAGTTCCAGGCATCGGTCGGGCTGGCGCCCACGACGTAGGCCGAGTCGTTCTTGTAGGTGCGGTATCGGTTGGGCGAGAGTCCGAATCCGGAACCGCTTTGGTCGACCTGGCCGATTTGCCAAAGGGTAGCCATCGGGGCTACCGCCAACGTGCACAAGAGACTGATCATGGGTCACCGCAATGCCGGTGGCGTGGTCCGGCAAACGGAAACCCTCAAAGCGCCTCGCGGCAAGCCGTTGCTCGCCCGCGTCACCAGCCCTGTATACCTTCCGCCTTGTCGGGCTTTCCGGTTGGCGCAAGCGGTTGTTGAGGATTCCGCAGGGTGCCCTAGGCCTTTCGTCCTGATTGCGGGCACCTTTTTTGCGTGGCTTGCGTTAGAACGGTTGTCAACCACGCGAGAGCTTGGCTCTCCACCCTAACCCCTCCCCACAATGGCCCGCCCCCCGGCGGGCCTCCTCTTTTTCCGACCCTCGCGGGACCGCGAAACCCGATAGCAGGGTGAGAACGTCCTCCTTGCATGAGTTTGATCCTGTTGGCGGTGGTCGCCGTCCAGACGGCCTCTCCCGTCGTAGATGCTGAGCGTGCCTTTGCCGCCGATGTTGCCAAGCGTGGCATTCGCGAGGGGTTCCTCGCGGCGATGGACGAGCGGAGCATCGTGTTCTTTCCCGCCCCCACCAAGGGAGTCGAAGTGTACGGAAACCTTCCCGAATCAAAGGCAAAGCTGGTTTGGGAGCCGGAGATCGCGGGAATCTCTCGCGATGGCACGATGGGCTTCACGACTGGCCCGTACCGGCTTGAAATTCCCGGCAACGCAAAGCCCGGGGCTGGCTACTACTTCACGGTTTGGGCGAAGAAGCCCGAGGGCTGGCGCCTGGTTTTCGACGCGGGCGCGCCTTGCCCCGCCCCCGAAGTGAAGGTCTTCGACGTCCGAACGCTCGCCACCAAGGGCCGTTCCACCGGCGGCAAACTTGCCGAGGCGGAGAAAGCCTGGTTGGAAACGCTGGACGGGGACGCGCGCACCTACTCGCCAAAGCGGGCGCCTGCTTTGGGCCGCGAGGGCGCCGAAGCCGTGGTCAAAGACCTGAAACTGAGCGATTTCCGAACCACGAAGTGGGGCCTGGCCCCGTCGGGCGACTTGGCCTGGAGCTACGGCGAAATGAAGGCGGGCGATAAGCCGGCGTACTTCGCCCGGGCTTGGCGCTACGAAGGACGGTGGCGCTTGGCGGTGCAGACCTTTTCGATGTAGGGTAGAAGTCCGGAAAGGCCATGGCTCAATACGAACGCTTTCGCCGTTTCGCACTCTGGGGGTTGACCGCATTCCTGTTCGGCTTGCTCGTGGTAGTGTGGCTGCCGTTCTTCCCGGCGCTGGCCTTCGCGCTGATCGTGACCATCCTTACCAACGGTTGGTACCAGCGCATTCGGACCCGCGCGGAGCGCCGGTTCAAGCCGGAGACGTCGCGGACGCTCGCGTCGCTCACCGTGATCCTCACGTTGGGCTTCATGTTCCTCGTTCCCATGGGTGCCGTCGTGGTGACGGCGGGAATGCAGGCGAACAACTTCGTTCAGAGTTTTGAGGCGTCGGCTCCTCCCGGCGTCAAGGCATTTTCCGCCGATTACGTTTTGGAGAAGATCGACGAGAAGATCGGTCCGATCGCCCGGGATCTCGGCGTAGAGGTCAACGCCAAGAAGTGGTTCGACGAGAACCGCGAGTCGTTCTTGGACGGTGCACGGCGGACCGGTTCCCAGGTCGCCAAGTCCTTCGGGTTCGGGGCGTTGGTGTTGGTCATCGGCTTCCTCACCGCCTTCTTCCTGCTGCGCGATGGACCCCAACTGCTCGATCCCTTGGCCCGGCTTCTTCCCTTGTCCAGAGACAAGCTTCTGAACTTGGGGCAGCGAGTGCACGACACCACGCACGCCGTTCTCGTGGGCATCGTCCTCGTGTCGATCATCCAAGGCTCGTTGGCAGGGATTGTCTACGCGGTGGCGGGGGTGCCGAACGCCCTGATGTGGGGCGTGGCGACAATCGTCGTGTGCATGATCCCGTTGCTTGGCGGTCCCATCATCTACGCCCCGCTCGGGCTCATTCTCCTTTCGCAGGGGAAGATTTGGCAGGGCGCCCTCGTGTTGGGCGTCGGCTTCGGGCTGATCAGCCAGATCGACAACATCCTCCGGCCGTTCTTCATCGGGGCGAAAACGAACTTGCACCCGATGGCGATCTTCTTCAGCCTGCTCGGCGGGGTGCTCCTCTTCGGGCCGCTCGGGCTCTTCGTGGGACCCATGCTCCTCACGACGGTCCTGACCCTGCTCGAATACGCGGCGGAGGAGAGAGAGGCGGCCGAGGGACTGGGCGAGGTAGCCTAGCCGCGCATGAAGCTGGTTGTCGAAGGGATTACCCTGGTTGCATTTCTTCTTCTTTTGGGCACGGGCGGGCTCGCCTTCAAGGACCCCAAGAAGTTCAAATGGCTGGCGATCGGTTCGATGATCCTGTTCACGGCAGGCATTGCCTGGCTCGGCTGGAACGAGCAGCGCGAACTTCAGGGCGGCGGTTCCGGCTGGTCCAAGCCCTAGGTCTTCAAAAACAAAAGGGCGCCGCAGCGTTTCCGCTGCGGCGCCCTTTTGGGTAGGGCTTTACTTGACGATGACGGCTTCGCCGCGTCGATTCACCGCGTCCCAATCGATGCACTGCATGTAGGCGTCGATGTACTTGGCGCGCGCGGTGCCGAAGTCCAGGTAGTAGGCATGCTCGTAGACGTCCATGGCGAGCAACAGCGTGTGGTTCCAGATCGGGAACGTGTTCTGGGCGTCGCCGATGTAGTTGAAGACGCGCTTCTCCACATGGTCGTAAGCCAGGTAGACCCAGCCGCGTCCCGCGATGCCGGTGGCCTTGAAGTCGGCCGCCCACTTCTCGAACGAGCCATACGCCTCGTTGATCAGGTCAGCGACCTTGCCCGTGGCCGGACCGCCGTTGCCGCCCATCGTCTCGAAGTAGACGTTGTGGTTGATGTAGCCCTCGTAGGCGAAGGTGTAGTCCACCTTGAGGACGCGCATCTGGCTGTAGATCTGGTTCGCCTTGGCGGGGTCCACTTCGAGTTCGGCAAGCGCCTTGCGGATCTCGTTGGTCTTGTTGGCATAGCCCTGCCAGAGCTTCAAATGCTCGTCGTGGGTCTTGCGGCTGATGCCGACCTTCTCACTCGTGTAAACCTTCTCGGGAATCGCCTGGGGCACTTCGACTAGCTTGGGTCCAACCACTGTTTCCATCACGTTCTCCTTGGATGTCTTTGAATACGCCGGAACGCCGACCATCGTCGCGGCGCCCAGCAACGCACCGGCCTTGAGCACCTGGCGCCTGCTGACATCGTTTGCTTCCGACATGGGCGGTAATCGTACCTTCTGGCACTATAATCTCGGCGTTGTCCCGTTACTGGCGCATCTACCGTACTTTCTTCGTCAGCTCGTTCGCCCGCGAGCTGGAATTTCGCGCCAACTTCTTCGCCAAGATCGGCCAGAGCGTCGTTTGGATCTTCTTCTTCGTGATGATCCTGCTGGTGGTGTACAGGAACACCGACAGCGTGGCGGGCTGGAGTCGGGGCGACGCCTTTGTCTTGGCGGCGACTTGCTTCCTGATGAACGCCCTCTCGACCGCGTTCTTCATGTCGCTCACCGAAATCCCGACCCAGGTCAGGCAGGGAACCCTCGATTTCGTGATCACCAAGCCCGTCGACACCCAGTTCTGGATCTCGACGCGGAGGTTCAACTTCGACCAGGTCGGCGCCTTGTTTGCGGGCATCGTCATGGTGGCGATCGGGATCCGGCTTTCCGGCGCGTCGCCCAGCTTCGCGCAATGGTCGGCGTACCTTGTTCTGCTGGCTTGCTCGCTGACGGTCTTCTACTCGTTCATGTTGTCCCTCATGACGCTCGGCATTTGGCTGGTGAGAGTGGACAACCTCTGGGTGCTGGGCGAATCGGTAATGCAGGTCGCCCGGTATCCGCTCGATATTTACCAGGCCGGGCTGCAGCGGGTGTTCACCTTCGTCCTTCCCCTCGCGTTCTTGGCGACCGTGCCATCGCGGCAGTTGGTACGGAGCCTGGACTGGGGCATGGTCGCGCTCGGGATTGTCTGGGCGTCGGTGTTCTTTTTTGGGGCGCGGTGGTTCTGGAACTTCGCCTTGCGGCACTACGCCAGCGCAAGTTCCTAGCGCTAAACCGGGTATCCTGATGCCCTTCCGGGCCTCACAGCGCCGTGACCCGCATTGCCACCGGTGAACCCAAAATGGCCAACATGCGAGTCCTAATTGCCGACGACGATCCGATCATCCGCCTCGACCTGAAGCAGATGCTCGAGACGATGCATTACGAAGTGGTGGGCGAAGCCGGCGACGGAAAAACCGCCGTCGAGTTGGCTCGGTCCCTGCGCCCCGACATCTGCATCCTCGACGTGAAGATGCCCGTCATGGACGGCATCGACGCGGTTGACCAGATTTCGGGCGAGAACATCGCGCCCGCCATCCTCCTGACCGCCTACAGCGATCGCGAACTCATCGATCGCGCCAAGGCCGCCGGCGTCTTCGCCTACCTGGTCAAGCCCTTCAAGCCGAGCGACCTTACGCCGGCCATCGAGGTTGCCCGCACGCGGTTCGAGCAGAATCTCAAGCTGACCGAAGAGATCGCCACGCTGGAAGACCGGCTGGAGACGCGAAAGCTGGTGGACCGCGCCAAGGGCATCATCATGGCTTCGCAGGGCGTGAACGAGGCGGAAGCCTACCGTCGGATTCAGCTCCAATCGATGAACGCGCGGAAGTCGATGAAGGAAGTCGCGGAAGCGATCATCCTCGCGCAAAGCGTGTAGTCAGACGAAAGGCGGCTGTACGGCGTCTATTGTTCGATGCCCGTCTTCGAGTACCGCGCCACGGACAAAGAAGGAAAGCCCGTCAACGGGACGCTGTTCAGCGCCACGCTGGACAAAGCGGCGAGCGATTTGGCGGGTCGCGGGCTCACGGTAACGCATTTGGCGTCGGCGGCTTCGCCGCATGATCCCGTTGAGGAAACCCCTCGCGAGGACATCGTTTCACCCAGGTCCGCCCTGCAGACCCAGTTGATCGGGCCACTGGTCGGGCAAGTGTCGCTGACCCAACTGCTGTTCTTCTTCCGGCAACTCGCCACCATGCTTGGCGCCGGCGTGGGCATCATCCAGTCGCTGGACACCCTTTCGGGGCAGGCGCGCGACCCGAGGCTCCAACACATCGTGCGAGAACTTAGCCAGCACGTGCGCGAGGGCAGGCCGATGACCGCCGGACTACAGCGCTATCCCGAGGTCTTCTCGCCGCTCATCGTGTCGCTCGTCCGCGTTGGCGAAACCAGCGGCATGATGGACAAGTCGCTCTCGCAGATCGCCGACTACTTGGAGCGGGAGATCGAGATCCGCAACCTCGTGCGTAGGGTGACGATCTACCCGAAGCTGGTGGTGGCGGCCTCCATTCTCATCATCCTCGGCGCGAACGCGATCCTGTCCTCGGTGGGCGGCAAGGAACGCCTGTCTTCGCCGCTGACCACGCCCGCCACTTGGGTGATCCTTGCGCCGCTGCTGGCGGCGGCGTTCCTGTTCTTCCGGGTGGGCGTCAAGAACCCGGCGGTGCGGCAGTTCTACGACGCCGCCTTGCTGTACATTCCGGGTATCGGCAAGACCACCCACATGCTCGCCATGGCGAAGTTCGGGCGCGCGTTTTCCGCTCTTTACGGTGGCGGGGTTCCGATGCCGGAGGCGGTGAAACTGAGCGCCGATGCTTGCGGGAGCGAAGAACTTCGAGCTCGCATCTACAAGGCGTCGGGAGCGCTGGAAGAGGGCATGGGGATCACCGAGACCTTCGCCAGGACCCAGGCGTTTTCGCCCATCGTGATGGACATGGTCCGCACGGGGGAAACCACGGGCAACCTGGACCTCATGCTCTCCAAGGTGGGCGAGTTTTACGAAGACGAGGCGCAGACGAGGTCGGTGCAGACGGCCTGGATCTTGGGGGTCGTTTGCCTGCTCGCCGTTGCCGTATACGTGGGCTACATCGTGATCACGTTCTACGTGGGCCACTTCTCAGGCGTGATGAACGCTGCGGGAAGCGAATAGCGGCTGGCAAAGCTACGGGCATTGCTTTCGCTGGAGTACGAAAATAGCCCGTTGCGTGCGTAGCGAGACCATACTATTCAGGGAGAGTTCTCGTGCTGTTTCGCAAGTTTGTTGTCGCGTGCGCCTTAGCGCTGGTTGGGCGGGGAGTAGGTGCCCAATCGTGGCAAGCCAAGGGTACGTGGTATCCGCCGGCGAACTGGGACATTTGCGCGATCACGTTGTCCCTGTTGCCCGACGGCAGGTTGCTTGCTTGGAACTGGTCGCACGACGACACGTTCGGCCCGCTCTTCCACGTTCGCGTGACGCCGCCCCCGATGCCTGGGAATCCGCCGGATTACACCCAGATGGTGCGAACCCCGTTTCCTTTTCAGCCGCTACACCAGCACGAGCTGTTCTGCGCGGGAACCGCCTACCTGCCTGACGGGAGGCTCCTTGCGGTGGGCGGTCACCGGCTGAACAACATCGGCTTGGACAAGGTTAAGATTTTCGACTACCGAGACAACTCTTGGCTGCAGATGTCCTCGATGACCCCCTACCCGCCTGGTTCGGGAGATTCGGCGAACGGGCGATGGTATCCGACGGTCATGGGCTTGCCCAACGGCGACTACATCTTCCTTTCCGGTACGCGCGACCAGTTGACCGATGGGTATTTGATCAACGACTACCCGGAGATTTGGACCCCTCCGGTGGCGACCGCCGGCGACCAGATCAGCCGGTTGCTCAACCCCGACACCGGCGACCCGGTGTTGATGAGACTCAAGGAGTACTACCCCCTCGCCTTCATCCATCCGACGAGCGGCAACCTGCTTGTGCTGGCGAGCAACTCGGATGCGAATCTGGCGTCGGTCACGGGCAACGACCGATCGCTGAACCTCGCCTCTCTCACGCTGGATCCGATCAACACGTGCTTGGTGCCGAATATCAAGAACGACTACCCCAGCGCCGTGATGATCGACGGCATTATCGTCAAGTCGGGGGGCTCCGCCCACGGCGCGGACGGCAAGGACGACGACCCGAACCCCGGTAACCGAGCGGTGCCCGCCGTCGCGAACTCTGCGTTCATGAAGGTTGCCGACAACCACCTTCCGGGAACTCAGTTGGACGTTTGGAAGTCGGCTCCGCTTTCCGGGCGCGTTGGCCAAATGAACTATGCGCGGAAGAACCATACGCTGGTGGCTCTGCCTGACGGGAAGGTCTTGGCGATGGGAGGTTGTTACAAGCGCAATGTGCCGGGGGCGAGCGGCGGCCCCATCGAGGGGGCAGAGGAGCGGACCACGCCCGAAATGTACGATCCCTTGAGTCCGAACCAAGACTGGCAGCTCCTTGCCGGACCTCCGGAGGGCGAGCGAATACCCCGACCGTACCATTCCACGGCGCTTCTCCTGCCCGATGCCCGCATCGTCGTTGCGGGTGGCGAAAGGGAGTTCGACCGGTTCGAAGGCAAACTGATCGACACCCAACGGGCGATGCAACTGTTTGCTCCGCCCTACGGGGGAAAGGAGGAGACTGAGTGGAGGCAGGAACAGCCGATCGTTACTGCCTCGTCGGGATTGGAGGCGCCGGTGATGCGTTATGGCGAACCGTTTTCCGTCCGCGTCACCACCTATCAGGGCAGGCCCATTAAGTCGATCTCGCTGATCTCGATTGGGACGATGACGCACGCGTTCAACTCGAACCAGCAGTTCGTGTTCTTGCACAAGCCAGAGTCGACCCCTGTCAGTCCGGGCTCGATCGACCTGACCGCCCCCGCCTCCACCACCGTCGCTCGGCCCGGCTACTACATGTTGTTCGCGGTCGACAGTCAAGGGGTTCCTTCGAACGCTTTAGTGGTGAGGCTCGCCGACTTTGAACCGTTTGCCGTTTCCAACGTATCGGTCACCTATGGCAAAGTCGTCGGGAATCTCAACCCTTCCCAGCTCCGAATGTCGGAGAACGCGTACCTTGGCGATGGGATCTCGGCTTCGGCATCCGCGCAGTGCGAGTTCGTTGCCGACGTGGTGGGGACCTCCCGCCCCATGTCGCGGATGCGGGTCCGGGTTGAGGCGAAGACCTCCACGCCGACCACCTTGTTGGTGAGCGTGTACAACTTCGCTCACCAGAGCTACGAAACGGTCGGCACGTCTACGTTGTCAACCGTCGAGCAGGTGAGGACCCTTGAACTGGCGGGAGCCAGGGTTCTGGCCGGGGACTACCTCAAGCCGAACGAATCGACGCCCACGATGCGCGTCCGGATACGGTCGATCGGGGCCGGGCACGTGCTTAAAGTCGATGCCCTGCGGGTCTCTGTGCGCCCGCCCGGAAAGTAGCCGGTCCAGGGGTAGCATTCGCCCATGGCGAACGAATACTCGAACGGCGAGATCACGATTGTTTGGGAGCCCGATAAGTGCCAGCACTCAGGCAACTGCGTCCGGGGCCTTCCCCAGGTTTTCGATCCGCGCAAGCGCCCTTGGATCGAGCCCCTGAACGCAAGCACCGACGAACTGATCGCCCAGGTGGAGAAGTGCCCTTCGGGTGCGCTGACCTGGCGGCGCAACGCCTAGCCCTCGGGTAGCGGCGCCCCCCGTGCCATAATCTTGTCTTACAACTCATTCCCATTGTCAGGGAGGTTCAACTATGGCCACGGCTTACGATCAGTCTTATCTCTACCGTCTTCGCCACTCCGCCGCGCATCTCATGGCGCAGGCCGTGACCGAACTCTATCCCGGCGCGAAGCTCTCCATCGGACCCCCCATTGAGAACGGGTTCTACTACGATATCGAGTTCCCCGAGCCTCTCAAGGAAGAGGATCTGGCGAAGATCGAGAAGCGCATGAAGGAGCTGAGCAAGCTCGACCAGCGCATCGTTCGCCAAGAAGTCTCCCGCGACGAGGCGAAGGCGCTGATCCTCGACGACTCCATCCCTTCGATGGGTAAGGACGTCGCCGAGTACAAGCTCCAACTGCTCGACGCCATTCCCGAGGGCGAGGCGATCAGCTTCTACGACCAGCAGCGCACGGATCGCGAAGGCAAGCTCCACCGGTTCCTCGACCTTTGCCGCGGACCGCACGTGGACACGACGAAGGAGATCAAGTTCTTCAAGCTGATGTCCATCGCCGGCGCCTATTGGCGCGGCGACGTGAAGAACAAGCAGCTCACGCGCATCTACGGCACGGCTTTCGAATCGCAAGAAGAGCTTGACCAGCACCTGCACATGCTTGAGGAGGCTGCCAAGCGCGACCACCGCAAGCTGGGCAAGGAGCTCGGCCTCTTCATGTTCAGCCCCCGGGTGGGAACGGGTCTGCCGTTGTGGCTGCCCAAGGGCGCCATCCTGCGCGACATCCTCATCGACTTCATGAAGAAGGAGCAGCTTGCGCGGGGTTACGAGCCCGTGGTGACGCCGCACATCGGCAACATCAAGCTGTACGAGAAGTCCGGCCACATCATCACGTACCGGGACAAGATGTTCCCGTTCATGGAGGACGAGGAGAAGGAGACCTACATCCTCAAGCCCATGAACTGCCCGTTCCACATCGAGATCTATGCCTCTCAGATGCGGAGCTACCGCGATCTGCCTATCCGCTACGCGGAGTTCGGAACGGTGCATCGCTACGAGCAGAGCGGCGAAGTCACGGGCATTCTCAGGGCTCGCGGCTTCACGCAGGACGATGCCCACCTCTTCGTCACGCCCGAGCAGCTGCAGGACGAGTTCATCGGAGTCGTGGACCTGATGAAGGCGGTGTTGGACAAGCTGGGGCTAACCGATTTCCGGGTTCGCGTCGGCACGAAGGACCCTTCGTCCGACAAGTACGTGGGGCACGAGGACAACTGGGCGGCGGCGACGAAGGCGATCACGGACGCCTGCGACAAGCTCGGTCTGGAGTACGAGATTTCGCCGGGCGACGCCGCGTTCTACGGGCCGAAGCTGGACCTCATGATTCGGGACGCCCTGGGCCGCGAGTGGCAGATGGGCACGGTGCAGGTGGACTACAACCTGCCCGAGCGCTTCGACCTCGAGTACATCGGCGAGGACAGCAAGCCGCATCGCCCCATCATGATCCACCGCGCGCCGTTCGGCTCGCTCGAGCGCATGATCGGCCTGCTCACCGAGCAGTATTCGGGCGCGTTCCCGTTCTGGCTCTCGCCCGTGCAGATCGCGGTGCTTCCCATCGCAGACCGGCACATCGAGGAAGCGGAGAAGTTGGCGGCTCGGTTGCGAAACGTGCTCTACGATACGCGGGCGCTTCGCGTGTGGGTGGACCACCGGTCGGAGACGCTCGGCAAGAAGATCCGCGACGCGCAGCTTTCGAAGGTGCCCATGATGCTGATTCTCGGCGATCGGGATATCGAGCAGGGCACCGTCGGCGTTCGCTCGCGCGACGAGGGCGACATGGGTGCGCTGAAGGTCGAGGATCTGGTCGGCAAGATCGTCGGGTAGCGAGGTTAGCGGTTTGCCTCAGAAGGGAACTCCGTGACCTCCGCCGAGGCAAGTGCCATCGGGGTGGCGAAGACCACGGCGAGGTTCACCGCGACCGTGACCCAGAACACGACCATGAACCCGGGCTTCCGCAGCTTGTGGCGAAACACGTGTTGGGCGGCCAGGGCTCCGGGCCAGCCTCCCGCCAAAGCGGCGAGGTGAAGCGTCTTCTCGGCCGTCCGCCATCCGTTCAAGGCAGCTTGCCGCTTGTCGTATCCGTACGCCAAGAAAGCAAAGAGGCTGACGCCGACAAACCAGATGAGGAGCCACGCCGGGAGCCCCCGCAACAGCGTTTGGCCGAGGAGCGCGGCGAGCCCAAGGAAGCTAAAGGCGACGGGAACCGCCAGCGGGACGGAACTTGTCTCCTCGGGTTGCCAATCGGCTGGAAAGACGCGCTCCGCGCGCGGCCTCCCCTTCCCGTCGGTGCCGAGTTCGTAGCTGACCGCAAGGCCTTGGTACGGCCGTTCGGGCAAGCGGCAAGCGGTGATGTGGAGGAAGACTTCCTTCCCACCGCCCCGAGGCGTGATGAAGCCGTAGCCCTTCTCGTCGTTCCAAGCGCTAAGGGTGCCGACATAGCGCATCATCGCAGACTATACACTTCCTTGGCGGCATCGGACAAACTCCAAGGCTCATGCCCGCGACCGATGCCTTTCGCGCCCGCCTTCAAGCTGCCCTCGACGCCTTTGCGCCGGGTTCGGTCTTGGGCGAGTCGGTTCCCATGGGTGGCGGCGTTTCTGCGACGACGACGGCGTTCGAGGCGGTCTTCCCGGATGGCGCTTGCCGGCGCTTCATCGCCCGCCAGCCCGGTCCTTGGGCAAGAGACGTCGCGGACGGAGTGAGGAGGGAGTATGAGACTCTGTGCCGGGTCAGCCGGAGCGGATTGCCCGTACCCGCTCCCCATTATCTGGAACCCGACGGCGAGGACAACTTCTACGTGCTCGACTACATCGACGGCGAACCCAACCTGGCGCCCAAGAACTGGGAGCCGTACGTGCGGGAGTTCGCCGAGAACCTGGCGTTGATCCATCGGGTGGATGTCGCTGCGGCGGGGCTCCAGGGAGTCCGCCGACTGAAGAACCCGTGGACGCCGAGGCGCGAGACCAGCGACGCCCGAATGCGGGAGGAGGAGATTCGGGCTCTATTGGAGTCGATCGGTCCTCAACAGGGCCCAAATCCCGAGGTGCTCCGCCACGGAGACTACTGGCCGGGGAACCTGCTTTGGCGCAACGAGAAGATCGTCGCGATTATCGACTGGGAGAACGCGTGCCTGGGCGAGCCGCTTGCCGATCTGGCGATCGCGCGTCTTGACATTGCCTGGGTGGCGGGAGTCGCCGTCGTCGAGCAACTTACGAGCTGCTATCTTCAGGCTAATCCCATTGAGGCGAGCCTGCTCCCCTACTACGATTTGGTCGCCTGCCTTCGCCCGTGCGGGGAATTCGAGACCTGGGCGCCGGCGTACACCGCGCTTGGGCGTCCCGATATCACCGCCGAGACGATCGTGGCGACCCAGAACGAGTTTGCCGACCGAGCCCTGTCTCAGGCGCGGTAGGCTGAGGATCGTGGGCTTCGGCCTATGACGCGCATCATAGCGGTGCCCGTCGCCGCCCGCCAGTCTCTAGGAGCAGACTCTCGGCGGCTCGGCACCGCAACACCTCGCCGCCGGAGTCTCACGGGAGAGACTATGAAGCATCTCGACATGACGCGTTGGCGCGCGAGGGTTGCGCCGACGCTGACCGCGGTCTTCGGGCTTGGATGCCTTGCGCTCGCCGCGGTTCAAATCCAGGACATTCGCGTTGAGCCGCCCAAGACCCTGGGCGACAGCAACAACGCCTCCTTTGCCTCCAAGTTCCCCAGCGAGTACAAGAGCTGGAAGGCCACCGAAAACGCGGATCCGAACACGCAGTATGCGGGCTCGGGTTTCCGCGACTACCTTTCCGACCACCCGAACTTGGTGGTCATGTGGGCGGGCTATCCGTTCGCCATCGAATACAACCAGGCGCGCGGCCACTACCACGCGCTCGAGGACGTTCAAAAGACCCGAAGGGTCAACGACAAGACGCCGGGCACCTGCTACTCGTGCAAGAGCCCCGACGTGCCCCGCGTGATGGCGCGCGACGGCGTGGCGGCGTTCTACGGAAACAAGTTCAGCCACTACGTGGAAGACATGAAGAACCCGATTGGGTGCTCCGACTGCCACGAAGCCAAGACCATGAAGCTCCAGATCTCGCGTCCCGCGCTGATCGAGGCTTACAAGGCGATGGGCAAGGACGTGACCAAGGCGAGCAAAGAGGAGATGCGCTCGCTGGTGTGCGCCCAGTGCCACGTGGAGTACCACTTCAAGGGCACCGAGAAGTATCTGAAGTTCCCTTGGAACTATGGCTTGACCATCGAGGGCTTTGACAAGTACTACGAAGAGACCGGGCACAGCGACTGGACCCACGCCATCAGCGGCGCGAAGATGGTCAAGATGCAGCACCCCGACTTCGAGGTGTTCCAGCAGAGCCTGCACGGCAAGCGCGGCGTTTCGTGCGCCGACTGCCACATGCCCAGCAAGACCGAAGGAAAGTTGGAATACACCGACCACCAGATTCGGAGCCCGCTCTATATGGTCGATCGGACGTGCGCGAACTGCCACGACTGGACGCCTGAGAAAGCCAAGCAACGCGTCTACGAAATCCAGAATCGCAACCGCGAAATGCTGGATCGGGTGGAGCGGGTGCTGACTTCGGCGCACTTGGAGATAGGCGACGCCGCCAAACTGGGCTCGACCGACGCCGAACTCGCCCCCGTCCGCAAACTCGTGTCGAAGGCGCAGATGTACTGGGACTACATCGCTGCCTCCAACGGCATGGGCTTCCACGCTCCCCAAGAGTCTGCGAGGGTCCTTGGGAAAGCTCTGGATATGGGCCAGGAGTGCCGCCTTCAGACGCAGGAGCTTCGAATGAAGCACGGCGCCACCGGTCCCTTGGCGATGCCGGACATTGCCACCAAGGAGAAGGCGCAGGGCTTCATCAAGCCCTTCGTCGAAGCCGCCGCGGCAAAGCCCACCAAGTAACCCTAATGTGCTTGGGGTTCCCGGGCCCCAGGCACGGTTCCACCAAGCTAGAATCGGGTCATGGAACCCGAGGTTCGCCACCTGATCGAGGCTTGGCACTGGATGTACTTCGAGACCGATCTGGTACTCGGGGGCATTCGTCCTGAGAACCTGCACCGGAGGCCGGGCCCGGGGCTACTCTCCATCAGCGAGCACTTGGCCCACGTTGCCCGTTCGGAGGGATCGATCATTCGCCGCTACCTGCTTGGCGAACAGGACGAGGTATGGCAGACCTCGGTCCTTACCCGAGACGTCTTTGGCTGGCCGCCCACGATGTTGGAAAGCCCGGTCGAACCTGACCTTGCCCAGATGACGCTCAAAGCCGTGACCGAGGAGTACTTGCGCCTCCATCAAGGTTGCTACGAAGCAGCCCAGACCCTAATCCTGCCCGCCGAGCATCGGTTCGACGACGCTTGGGACCGTGTTGTGACGGTGCGGGATCGGCTTCGGATTGCGGCTTACCACGTTGCCTACCACTGCGGCCAAATCTACTCCGCGCGCCACCTTTTGGGCGAAGAGACCCCCGAGAACTAGATTCAAACCCGGTAACGGGCGGGAGGAGACCGGTGTTACAATGCAGGCGCGCCATGTACCGGAAGACCCTTTTGCTCGCCCTTGCCGCCTTGGCGGCAGCCCCGGCACACGCTGTGTGGACCATTACCGACCTGAACCCCGTGAGCGGGCTCACCTCGGTCGCCTGGAGCGTTCGCGGAGGCCAGCAGGCGGGTGTGATGCGCGACAACCAGACGTTCCTCTCCAAGGCCAGCCTTTGGACGGGTACGGCGGCTAGCTGGGTTGACCTCAACCCCGCCATCGCCATGGTCTCCGGCGCGGCGACGACCGACGGCAGCCAACAGGTCGGCGAGATTCGCACCTTTTCCGCCCCTGGCGTCGATCGGGCGAGCCTCTGGTCTGGTTCGGCGGCATCATACGTGGACCTCCACCCGACCGGTGCGCTGCGATCCTATGCGAGAGGTGTCCAAGGCGGCGTTCAGGTGGGCTATTCCGACTTCGGCGGCTTGTTCCGAGCGTCGCGTTGGACCGGCTCGGCGGCATCGTGGACCGACCTGAGCCCCTCCGGCTCTACCGAGTCGTTCCTGCACGGTATCGACGGCAACCAGCAGGTAGGCGAGGCAACGTTCAGCGGTTCCTCCCACGCTGGCGTATGGAGCGGCACTGGCGCCTCCTACGTCGACATGCACCCCACCGGGGCTACCGATTCGTACGGCTTCTTTACGCAAGGTGGCCAGCAGGTGGGCTACGCGGTCTTCAGTGGGCAGAACATGGCGAGCCTTTGGAGCGGAACCGCCGCCTCTTGGGTGAACCTCGATCCGTTTGGGGCAACCGAGTCGCAGGCGTTTGGAGTTTGGAACGGCCAACAGGTTGGCTTCGCCACCCTCGGCGGCGTGGAGCAGGCGGGGTACTGGAACGGGACCGCCGGTTCGTGGGTCAGCATCCACGACAACAGCTACGTCAGCACGCGGGCGTACAGCATCTGGAGCAGCGGTAACACCACCTACATTTCGGGCTACGGCGTGGATGCGAACACCAGCATGACGCACGCCCTTTTGTGGACGCAGACCGTGCCGGAGCCGGGGGCCTGGATGGCGCTCGGACTTGGGGCGCTCGCCGTGCTTCGCCGACGCAAGCGATAGGGTTTCTATCCGCCCTTTACCTGCATCACGCTCGGCGGGCGCAATAGTTTGCCGTCGGCGCTCACCCGCACCGTTGCTCCGCGATAACCCAACGTTGGGTGCGAAGTGCCGAACGGGGCGAAACGTAACGTATAGCCGAGATCGGCAACGGAGGTCCCTGGTTTGGAGTCGGGACGTCGTTCGAACTCGACTTTGCACGAAGTCAAGTAGTGCTTTCCGTACCGCCGCTCGACGTCTCCCAGCGCGGCTTGGGCCACTTTGATCGCGTCGGCCCGGGATACGGTTAGTTTCGTCACGCCGATGCGACTTGGCTTGGGCGCGCCAAATCGCGACATCTCGCCGCTCCGTGTGTCGATCGAGTACACCACTGACTCGCCGAGCCAATAGCCCGACACGTTCCGATCATAGGCTGACCACGAGTCGCCCCGCTCATCGGCGTAGGTGAACGATCGCTCCACGTACCCGGGCGGGGCAGGCCATTTCTTCGCCCACTTTTTCAAGGCGGCGTGCGCCTGTTCGCGAGTGAGCACCTTCTTTGAAGCATCGTAGAGCCGGTAAACCCGTCGGTGCACGAGACCATAGTTGGACGCCCATACAACTCGACCGTCAAGATCGAGATCGACGACGAAATGGCGATAGGGCTTCCTTTGGTCGGGCTGATGGTTGTTCTCAATAAGTTCGAACTCGACGGTTCCCGAACGAATGGCATGCGATCTGCGTTGAATCGAGCATCCGCGCAGGTCGGGGCCCGTAGCTCGGAGGAACGCCAGGGCGATGCCCTCATAGTCCGGTGAAGCAAGGAGGAGCGCAAAGATCATGGGATTCCGTCAAGGGCGCAGGGGCTGGATCTCCTTCAACCTCACGCCCACGAGAGCATTCCATTTCTGCCGCTGGGCGGGCGTTAGGGCGTCGAGCAACATCTGGTCCCGTCGATCCCAAAGTCGTCGCCGCTGATCCAAGGTGCCCCCGGATTGGAGTCCCATGTCCTGTTCCGCAATCTGCGCAACCTGGAGCAGAAGCCGGTCGCGCTTGCCCTGGTCGAGTTTGAGGGCAGCCGAGATGTCGCATCGAAGAATGGCCATCGGGCCTTGGCGCTGGAGCCCGAGTTGGTCGAGACGGGCGCGTTGGGAGGGCGAGAGCTTGCTGACTTCCGCCTGATAGGAGTTCGAGGTTGCGAGCCGTTCGATTGTCAACCGGCTCTGCCGCATCGTGAACCCCAACTCCTCATGCACTCGGGGCATTGACAGGAGGTAGTCGGCATTGGGGAGATACACGTACGGCGCGGCGCTCGACCATCCGAACGGGCCGATCGTGGCGGGAGCCTTTCCGCGGACCCGGTCCCATGCCGCCCACTGCCACGCGGTCAGAGTCGCCCTAACGGCATCTCGCACTTTGAGCATCTTGGCGCGCGCAGCTTTGGGGTCGGGCCCAAACGAAGGGCTCTTGGTGATGTCCATCTGCCGCGACTCCCGCTGCTTTCGCTCGGTTTCATCCTTGCACCATTGGTAGTAGGAACGGTACAAGCGATCGATGGCAGACTGTTGGGAGGCGCTGAGCCCGACTTCTTTGCCCACCGTCGGGTTCGTCAGGGCTTGAAGGTCGTTTGCCCAAAGGGTGAGTTCGGCCAGTCGCTTCTGGTAACGCTGGGCGTACGCTCGAACGTGGTCCATCGGCGGGATCTGGCCCGTGCGGGAGATGTTCCTGAGCCGCTGGGGGCTCCACTGCAGGTCGCCCATGATCTCCTTCGACGCCTGTGGGGGGAGGCTAAGGTCTCGTTGGACCCACTCCTGCCCTAGAAGCCGCTCGTCGGGCACCACGGGCCGCATCAGCACATCGCCCGGCGCCCCCACGAGCGTCTGGCCAGCCGCAAGAAGCAGAACTGTTACGAACACCATTTCTGAACTCTTAAGTGTCTCGCCTTCGTCCTAACGTTCACCGGGTTTACCCCGGGACGCAGGATTTCGCGATGGAACTCATCAAGTTGCTTCTCGTGGCCGCCTTCTCGATCGGCGGACTTGTGGGCTGGGTCATCATCCTCATCGACGCCTTTCAGGACAGTATCTGGAAGGGCCTCGGTTGCATTCTCTGCGGACTCTACGGCCTCTATTACGCGTTTGCCGAGTTCGAGCACGACAACAAATGGCTGATCGTGCTTCTCGCCATTGGCGGTTCCGGCATCGCGGCGGGCATTTCCCGACTCTAGCGCACCGCCTCCTCCGAGTAGACGTTCTTGGCGTTCCAGAGGAGATACTCGTTGTAGCCCACCTCGCGGGCGGCTTTGATCTGCGCCTCGACTTGGGCGGGTCCGTACGTCGAGCCTAGCGAGAAGTCTTGCAGCCAGGGCCGAAGCGGCTTGTTCGGAATGCGCTTGGCGTAGTCCCTCAGGCTCTTCACGATGATGGCGTACGGCGACAAATCCGGATTGGCAATGCCGTACTCGCCCTTGGCGAAGTGCGAAGGGTAGACCATAGGGCACACGAGGTCAAAGGGCTCTGCCACCATCTCCAGTTCTTGGCCGATACCTTGATCGGATTTCGAGGACGAGATGATGCCGAAGATGTCCGCCGAAATCACCGCGCCTCGGGCGCGAACCCGTTTCGCGATGAACTGGGCGAACTTTGCCACCACGTCTTGGGGCTTGTTGTCCTTCGTGTCTTTCCAGTACTTCTTGGCGGGGAAGACCTGCGTCGTGGCTTTGCCCTCGCTGGGGAAGCGGACATAGTCCAACTGGATCTCGGGAAAGCCCAAGTCGAGCGCGTAGTCCACGATCTTCGCCAGGTAGTCCCAGTTCTTCTGGTTGTAGGGATCGAGCCACGTGTAGCCGCCACCATCCTTCCAGACTCCCCCCGAAGCTAAGTTCACCGCCCGCTCCGGATAGGCTTTCGGCACAAAGACGTCGCGGAAGCAGGCGATCCGGGCGATGGGATAGACCTTCGCCTTCTCCAATCGATCCATGAGGGCTTCGGGCTTGATGATCGCCACGGTCTCGGCACCCGACTTCACCGCTTCCTCGATGCCCGTCTTGACGTAGACGTGGCCCGCGTCGCGGATATCGATGACCAATGCGTTGAGCTCGGTGCGGTCAAGAAGCGCCAGCATCTTGTCCATCTTCTTGCGCCCTCCTGCCGACCAGGCGGTCAGATAGATGCCCCGCACCTTGTCGGGCTTGGCGAAGACCCGCTTCTTGGGAAGCGCGACTTTCGCCGCCGGGGGTGTCGGTGCTTTGGCGACGGGCTTTTCAGGGGCGGGCGCGTTTGACGAATCTTTTCCGCAGCCCATGCCCGAAAGGGCGAGCGCGGCGTACACTAGGCATCGCATTCCATGCGAAATTGGTCGTTCCATCCTTGGATCCTCATTTGCCTCTTGATTGCATCAGGGTGCGGCAATTCGACTACGTCAAGCCCCGCGCCGAACGCGGCAAAGCGTGAGAAAACCGAATCGCCGCCAAAGGCCCGGGTCTCGGATCGCCCTGGCAACGTGCGAGGCGGCGTGCTTATTGTGGAATATCACAAGATTGCAAAGGAAGAGGCGCGTTGGGATCGTTCGATCGTTCGATTCCAAAAGGACCTTGAGCGACTTTATCGCATGGGATTCCGGCCGGTTTCCCTAAGCGACTACCTGGACGGCAAGATGGATCTCGCCACAGGGGCGTCCCCGGTGGTGTTCACCTTCGACGATTCCCAGATTTCGCAGTTCCGCATGCTGCCGGATGGCCGGATCGATCCGGACTGCGCCGTCGGCATCTGGCGGGCTTTCGCTGAGAAGCACCCCGACTTTCCGGTCAAGGCCACGTTCTTCGTCCTGCCCCCGGTGCCGTTCGGTCAAAGGGACGAACTGCCCAAGAAACTCGCCTACCTGAAGGAGTGGGGTTGCGAACTCGGCAGCCATACGGCGAGCCACAAGATCCTCGCCAAGCTCTCCGACGCCGAGGTGAAGGAGGAGTTGGGGAAGGCGGTCGAGTTCATCTCGGGCTTGGGATTTCCCGCCCCGGTTATCGCGTTGCCTTTCGGCATCTCGCCCAAGAACGCGGGGCTGCTGGCGTCGTTCGAGTATCAGGGCAAGCGATACGGACATCGTGCCGCCCTGCTGGTCGGTGCGAATCCGGCGCCGCCCCCGGGCGGCGACAACCTCAATCCGATGCGGCTGCCACGCATCCAGTCGATCGAAGGCGACTATGGTCTGACGTTCTGGCTGGACAAGATCGAGAAGGGCGAGACCCGGGTCTACGTTCAGCCCTAGCGCCAGGAGTGGCGTCGAATCTCCTGCGACGCGATGATGTGGTTTGGATCGACAGCGCACGCCTTTTCAAAGGCGACTCGCGCCTCGTCGTCCCGGCGCTGGCGCTTAAGGGTGACGCCTAGCTGCGCCCACGCCTCGGCGTAGCGCGGGTTGATGTCCAAGGCGATCCGGAACTGCTCCTCGGCGGCTTCGAGCCGGTCCAGTTCGAGGAGCGTCTGGCCGTAGCGGCAACGGATGTCCGCATAGCGAGGCGCCATTTCGAGCGCCTTCTGATACCGGAGCGCCGCGGCGGGAAAAAGCTTCTGCCGCGCCAAGTCGTCCGCCTCGCCTGCGATGATGTTGGCGTCCCGAGAATGGGCACTGGTGAGCGCCTGAAGGGTCTTCCAGGCGTACGCGTCGCCCGCCTCGGTGCGGACGATCAGCGACTCGGCGGTTTCGCGAAGCGATGGGTTGATCGCGAAGGCTCCCTCGGCGATGTCGTGCCAGGGCTCGCCCAGGCGAGCCGCCAGTCCCGCGCGAAGCACCATGGCTTCGGCATACCGCTCGTTGATTTCGATCGCCTTGAGGATCGAGCACTCCGCCGACTCAAAGTCGTCGATCAGCAGAAACGCCCTGCCAAGCTGCAGGCGGAGGTCGGGAAAGTTGGGGTTGAGTTCAACCGCCTTGCGACCCCACTCGATGGCGCGGCGACCGTCACGCGTGGCAAGCGACTCTCGGAGCAGCCTGCCGTAGCAGTCGCCCAGGTGCAATCGGGAGATTTGCCGCATCGCCGGATCCCGGTTCCGATCGGCAACTTTGGCAAAGGAGCCCGCCGCATCCGCGTAGCGCCCATCCTCGAAGGCGCGCGCACCCTCATCGTAATCGGCATCGGTGCCGAATCCAAACCACTTACCCGTGAGCGACATGCGGACTAATAGAGACGAAGCGACTACCGTAGAACGATTCGAGGAGGACCCTCGACTACGCGACCAATAGACTGAAAACCTGGAACCTGAACTTGGGCGAACAACGCGAGGCCGCCGCTTGTTTGCGGATCGAGCACCAAATCGAGCCGCCAAGACCTATCTTCGTCGATCAGCGCATCGCCAAGATAGTTGCGGTTCTTGACCGCACCGCCCGTGGTTTGCTCCGCCGCGACGAGCCTTTCGACGCCCGGCAACAGGGGCAATGCGTGGGCGTCGATCTCGATCCCCACGTTCGACGCCTTGGCAATGTTGAACAAGTGGCCGGCAAGGCCGAAGCCCGTGATGTCGGTCGCGCACCGAACACCAGCTGCCAAGCCTGCCTCGGCGCCCGCTCGGTTCAGCGCGGCCATGGTGGCGACCGCCACGTCGATCTCCTCTTGCGTGGCGACGTCGTTTTTGAGCGCCGTGGCAACAATGCCCGTTCCGAGTGGCTTGGTGAGCACGATCGTGTCGCCCACCTTGGCTTCGGTGTTCAGGAACATCTTTTCGGGGTCCACGATGCCGGTCACCGACATGCCGAACTTGGGCTCCGTATCCTCCACGCTGTGTCCGCCAAGCACAACGGCACCGGCTTCGACGGTCTTGTCGTACATGCCCTTCAGGACCGAAGACCAGACTTCCGGCGGTGCCGCCAGGGGGTTGAAGCAAGCGACGTTCATCACCGTCAGGGGCTTTCCGCCCATGGCGTAAACGTCGCTCAACGCGTTCGCCGCCGCGATTTGCCCAAAAGAATAGGGATCGTCCACGACCGGAGTGAAGAAGTCGATGGTCTGAACGAGGGCTTGGCCGCCAGGCAAGGCAAACACCCCCGCGTCGTCTTTGTGTTCAAAGCCGACGAGAAGGTCTGGGTTTGCGGATCGAGGGAGCAGACGGAGAACCTCCGTCAGTTGGGCTGGGCCCAGCTTGCTCGCTCAACCAGCGCAGGAGACCAGGTGCGTCAGTCGCATCGCAGGGGGAGTATATCTGGCGGTAACCTTGCGCTCCGTGACCGCCCTCGATTGGCCCCACTATCTGTTGCTCGTCGTCGTGGGAGCCGTCGCGTCGGCGATCAACTCCGTGGCTGGAGGCGGTTCGCTGGTTTCGTTTCCCACCCTGACGCTTGGTTTGGGAATCCCCTCGAAAATAGCGAACGCGACGAACTCCGTCGGCTTGTGGCCGGGCTCACTGGGCGGCGCGTTGGGGTTCCGAAACCTGTTGGGCGCAACCCAGCATCATCTCAAGACGCTCCTAATGCCAACCGTTTTGGGTTCCGTGCTGGGGGCTTGGCTTCTTATCCAAACGAAGCAGCGGGTCTTCGACGCCATCGTTCCCGCGCTGATCTTGCTGGCCGCGCTCCTGTTGGCGTTTCAGCCGCAGGTGAAGAAGTGGGCGTTGGGCCATCGTCAGAGCCTGTCCACAACAACGGGGGTTGTTCTGCAGTTCATCGTCGCCACGTACGGCGGCTATTTTGGGGCGGGCATGGGCATCATGATGCTTGCCGCCTTTGCCCTCTACATGGAGGGGACGATCCACGAGATCAACGCCGTTAAGAACTGGTTGGGAGTGGCGATCAACCTGGTGGCGACCGCCGTGTTTGTGTCCAGGGGGGTGGTGTTGTTCGGCCCGGCGCTCGCCTTGATGGTCGGCGGGATTGCGGGTGGCTTTGCCGGCGCGAAGATTTCTCAGAAGATGGACCCCGAGAAACTCAGGATCGGCATAGCCGTTTACGGAGTCGTTACCGCGGCGTACTTTGCCAAGCAGTATTGGTTCGGCGGATAGCAGAACGCCCGAGCCGAAGCCCGGGCGCTGCTCTCCTTTCTCCGGTGGAAAACCTTAGCGCTTGATCAGAACGAGCATGGCGCTCGCGGTCTTACCGCTGGTCTTGGCGATCAGGCGGACGCGAACCGTTCGGGTGACGGCGCTGGTGGGCACCGCAACGATCGCCGAAGTTCGTCCGGCGGGAATGCGGATGGCTCGGGGAAGCGTCACGGCCAAGCTGTTCGTGGACAGTCGGACCACGGCTCCGCCGATCGGCGCGGGGGTCTGCAACCGAACCGTCATGCGGGTCGTGTTGCCGCCCACCACCAAGCCGCTGCTGTCGTCCACGCCTTCGACCTCAGACTCGGTCTCGTTGGGATCGTCGTCGTAGACATAGTTAGCGGCCTTCACCGACGGTCGCGAAGGGAAATAGACTTCGACAAGGTACCGAAGAGTGGTCTGGTCGTCTTGACGGATCTCCAGCAGGGTGTCTGCTCCATTGACCGTGAACTCGTCGTCCAGGGTGTTGGTGATCGATCGTGCCGCCAAGGCGTCGTTAGCTCGGCTGATCTCGGCGCGGACATCGGTGCCGGCCACGAACGTGATCGACATCTTGTTCAGTTCCAGGGTTTGAGCGGACGCGGCGCCAATCGTGGCGGCGATCAGAGCGACGAAGGCGATGATTTTCGTTTTCATTCCAGTCTCCAGGTCCCAAAGTCGGACCAATGGAAGCCAAGAGACGGGACCGCCGGAGGTTGATACAAGCGATTGAATTTTGTCAGTGCGCAAGCATTTCGCGGGCGTGGGCGAGGGCAGAATCACCGATCGCGTCGCCGGCGATCATGCGGGCGAGCTCTTCGATCCGCTCTTCGTTGCCAAGTTCACGCACGTGGGTGCGAACCCTGCCTTCGGATTCCGACTTCTCGATTCGGAAATGGCGGGCAGCGCGACTTGCGATCTGGGGCAAGTGGCTGATGGCGATGACCTGGTAGTGCTGCCCCAGAGCCTCCAGCTTACGGGCGACGGTGGCGGCGGCGCGCCCGCTCAGGCCGGCGTCGACTTCGTCGAAGATTAGGGTGGGCACGCCCGCCCGCCCTGCCAAGGCGCTTTTGATCGCCAGCATGACGCGGCTGAGTTCGCCGCCGCTGGCGATCTTGTTGAGGGCGCGGGGCGGCTCGCCTGCGTTGGCAGAAAACAAGTAGGTCACGTCGTCGGCTCCCGAGGCGTCGGGCTCCTTCGGCTGAAGGGAGACGGAGAACACCGCTTTCTCCATGGCGAGGTCGTGCAGTTCGCCCTGAACGAGTTTGGCGAACTCCTTGGCCTTCTCCGTGCGGAGCGCGGTCAGTTCCCGGCAAGCTAGGCGAAGGGCCTCTTCCGCCGCGGCGACGCGAGCAGATAGCTCCTCCTCGCTGGAACCGTCGTCTTCGAGGATGGCGAGTTCTCTACGGGCTTCGTCGAGGAACGCGACGACGGCAACTTCATCTTCGCCGTACTTGCGGCGAAGGCGCTTCAGTCCGTCGATGCGGGAGGCGGTCTCTTCCAGGCGCTGGGGATCGAGTTCGACCGTGTCGAGGTAGCTTCGTAGCGCGCGAACTCCTTCTTCGGCGGAATACAGGGCGTCTCGGAGCGGCGCCAACACCTGCTCGAGCGAGGCGTCGAACTTGGCCATTTCCTCCAAAGACTTCACCGCGCCCGCCAAGGCGTCGTAGGCGCAGAAGTCCCGATCGCCGACCGCCGCCAGGGCTTCACTCGCAGCGGCGCCGATTCTCTCGGCGTGAGTCAGCCGGCCCAGATCGCTCTCGAGTTGGGCCATTTCCCCAGGGACTGGGCCAATCGACTCGATCTCCTCGATCTGGAATCGAAGCATATCGATTCGCTGCTCTCGGTCTCGGCGGCTGGTTTGCATCGCCCGCAACCGTTGGGCGAGGTCGGCGCGGTTGCGAAACGCCTCGCCTACCGTTTGTTGGAGATCGACGGCTTGTTCTCCAATCCAGAGATCGAGGAACTCAAGGTGCCGTTCCGGATGCAAAAGGCTCTGGTGGTCGTGCTGCCCGTGCAGGTCCACCAGCATTCGACCAACGCCTCGAAGCGCCGCCACCGGGACTAGCCTTCCGCCCACTCGGCACTGGGAGCGACCCTCCACGTGAACGTCGCGCTGGATGAAAAGGATGTTGGCCTCCAGTTCAAAGCCAGCTTCCTCGCATAGGCGACGGGCCTCGGGCAGATGGCTGAGGTCGAACGCTGCGGCGACCGAAGCCCGTGCCGCCCCATGCCGCACGAGATCGCTGTCCGCCCTCTCGCCGAGCGCAAGCTCGATGGCGTCTACGAGTAGAGATTTGCCGGCGCCTGTCTCACCGGTGAGCACACTGAACCCGCGCCCTGGGTTCAGTTGGGCGCGCTCAATGATGGCGACGTTCTCCACCGTGATCTCGACGAGCACGCGGAGAGTATACGGCTCGATAGGTAGAATTCCGCTCACCCGATGCGCCCCGTCCTCTTTCAGATTGGCGACTTCAAGGTGCACAGTTACGGCGTCTTGCTGGTCGTCGGGCTACTGATCGCCATCGCCTTCGGGCGCAAGCGGGCTGCTCGATACGGGTTCACCGGCTCCGATCTTTCCGACGTGGCGGTTTGGGCGCTCATCCCCGGCGTTTTAGGGGCGCGCCTCTTCTTTGTGGCGCAAGAGTGGGGCTACTACAAGGACCACGTGGGTGAGATTTTCACGAAGTTCGAGGGGCTCACTAGCTTTGGCGGGCTGATCTTCGGCTTCCTAGGGGTGGTTCTCTGGTCGCGGGCGACCAAGAAGCCGCTCGTCCCGATGCTGGACCTTGCCGGTCCCTGTTTCCTCATCGCCCACGCCGTTGGCCGAGTAGGTTGCCTTCTCAACGGTTGCTGCTACGGCGGCTCGTGCAGCTTGCCTTGGGGCGTTACCGTTCACGATCTAGATGGGCGCTATCACCCGGCGCAGATCTACGACTCGCTGATGAACCTGGGTGCGCTGTGGCTGGTCCTGCTGTTGGAGAAGCGAGGGCTCAAGCCGGGCCAATGTTTGGGGCTGAGCATCGCGTTGCACGGCGTGGCGCGCTTCATCTACGAGTTCTGGCGGGCCGGCACCACTTCGACCTACATGGGTGCGCTTCCCATCACGGACGCCCAGGCGATGGCGCTTGCGATCACCGCCGCCGGACTGGTCGCGTACTACCTGGGCGGAAGGCGCCCGGCGGAGCCGGTGCCCACGGCATGACCTACGGCGAACTTCTAACCGGATTCAAGGGACAACGCGTCGTCGTCGTGGGCGACGTCATGATCGACGAGTACCTTTACGGCGATGCCACCCGGATTTCGCCCGAGGCTCCCGTCATGGTGGTTCGGCATGGGCGTACCGAGAGGTTGCCAGGCGGTGCCGCCAACGTTGCCCGCAACTTGCAGGCGCTGGGCGCTTCGGTGCACCTGATCGGAGTGGTCGGCGACGATCCGGGCGCGGAGATGCTTGAAGCGTGCCTGAGGGAACAAGGGCTTCACTCGGTGACCCTCGTCAAGGAAAGTGGCCGCGCGACGACCCGAAAGGTTCGCGTGCTTGCGGACGCCACCCACCAAACCCTGCGCATCGATTTTGAAGACGACCACCCCGTTGGCGCGGCGACAGCTTCCGAGATCGTCGATGCGGTTCGCCGCCAAACGGACGGCGCTCAAGTCCTTCTGTTGAGCGACTACGTGAAGGGTGCCCTTACCGAGGAGGTGGTGCAAGGGTGCATCGAAGCCGTCACGGTTCCGGTAGTGGCCAACGCCAAGCCTGAGAGCATCGAGCGTTATCGCGGCATCGAGCTGGTTAGCGTCAATCGCGCCGAAGCCACCAAGGCGTTGGGACGGGCGAAGCCGATCGAGCGGTCCGAAGCGGTCGCGGCAGCTCGCGAACTGCGGAATCGGTACGAGGTCGGCGGCATTTTGCTGACGCTGGGCCATGAAGGAATGGTCGCCGTGGGCCGTGAGGTTGTCGAAGTGCCGGCTCGCCGCGTTGAGGTTTACGACACCGCCGGCGCCGGCGACACGGTGATCGCGACGGTGGCGCTTGGAATCGGGTCTGCCGGCTTCCGCCGAGAGGTTTTCGAACTGGCGGCGGAAACGGCGGCTTGCGTTGTGCGCCATGTCGGCGTGGCAACGCCGTCACCAAGAGACCTGGCAGAAATTTCCCGGTAGAAGTCTCGGGAAGAACCTTCTTTTCGCCTTCCGACAATAGGACCATGCGGAAGCGTCTGCTGGGGGAAATACTATTGGATCAACGGCTGATCATGCCGGAGGATCTTGAGTCCTGCCTACAGGAACAACGGGCTACGAGGGCGCCCCTTGGTTCGGTAGTGGTTCGTCGGGGGCTCCTGAGCACCGAGAAGATGTTGCAGGTTCTCGCGGCTCAGAAGGGAGTCTCGCCCTGGTTCCTTCACAAAGACCCACCGTCGGACGAGGCGCTTGCCGCCCTTCCGCCCGAACTTTGCCAGCGGTACCAGGCTCTGCCGGTTGCGGTCCGCAATAAGACGCTGGTTGTGGCGATGCGGAACCCTTCGGACATCGACGCGATCGACGCTCTTCGCAACATCACGGAGATGAGGATCGAGCCAGCGCTTGCCGATGAAGGTGCGCTGGCGCGGGCCATTGAGGCCTTGTTGACGCGAAGGCTCATTCCGCAGTCGGACGCTTCGCGCAAAGCCGATGGCTTCGTCGATCTTGCAATGAGCGAGCTTGCCAAGCGGGGCAAGGTACGCGGTACGGCGGACGCGCCCATGACCGAGGTCGAAACGCGCCCGGTCGTTGGGTTGATCAACGAGATCATTGCCAACGCCGTTCGGATGCGGGCGACCGACATCCACATCGAGCCACGCGAGGACCGTGTGGACGTCCGCTACCGCATCGACGGCCAACTTGCGCACGCCATGCAGATTCCGTTCGACCTCATGGCGATGGTTGTGGCGAGGATTAAGATCATGGCGGAGGTGGACGTGGTCGAGTATCGTCTGCCTCAGGACGGCAGAATGCAGTTCACGCTCGACGGACGTGCTCTGGACCTGCGTCTCAGCGTATTGCCGAACCACCACGGGCAGCGCATCGTGTTGCGAATCCTGGACCGCAATGTCGGTCTACGGAGCCTGGACGAGCTGGCGTTCTCCGAGCGGAATCTGGACTTGTTCCGGCGGATGATCGAGCGGCCTTACGGCCTTGTTCTGGTCACCGGTCCTACGGGGTCGGGCAAAACCACCACTTTGTACTCGGCGCTCAGCGAGCTTAGGAAGGTCACGACCAACATCATGACCTGCGAGGATCCGGTCGAATACGCCATCGACGGCATCAACCAAAGCCAGGTCCGAGAGAAGATCGGGCTGACCTTCGCCGCCCAGCTACGCGCGATCTTGCGCCAAGACCCGGACGTGGTGCTGGTCGGCGAGATTCGAGACCGGGAGACTGCCGAAACGGCGATCCGCGCCTCGCTCACGGGCCATTTGGTCCTGTCCACCCTTCACTGTAACGATGCGGCGAGCGCGGTTCCGCGCCTGCTGGACATGGGCGTCGATCCGTTCATGCTCAGCACGTCCTTGGTGGGCGTGGTGGCGCAGAGGCTGCTGCGAACCCTATGCTTCAACTGCCGCGAGGAGCGGAAGCCCGACGTGGCAACCGAGATGGCGATGCACTTCTTCGGGTTGGATGAGGAGTCTCGCGTATGGATGCCCAAGGGTTGCCCCCAGTGCCAAGACGGCTTCAAGGGGCGGATGGCGGTCCACGAAGTGTTGCCCGTTTCCAGCGAGGTCGCGCCTCTCATCGCGGGGCGTGCCTCAACTGCGGAAATCTGCGAGGTGGCGCGTCGCTATGGGTACCGCACCATGCAGGAAGACGCGATCGATCGGGTCCATGCGGGCCTCACCAGCTTCGTGGAAGCGAAACGGCTCATCGCCTTTGACAACTTCCGCCCGCTCGAGTCTGGTGAAGACACCGTGCTACGGTTGGCTAGCTGAGGGTCAAGATCGGGTATCTTCAACGACAAATCGCGCGTCGTTTCGCGCGGCTATTTGTTTTAGGACCGACTCATGCGAGTAAAGAACAAGGAAATCCGACAGCGCCGACAGCGAAAAGACAAGCGCGTTAAGCAGATTCTGAAGGAACTGCGAGCCCAGTACGAGGGCGGTAAGACCGCAACCGCTGAGAAGCCCGCGAAGAAGGTTGCCGAGCCGAAGCCGGCCGCCGCCAAGAAGCCTGCCGCCAAGAAGGCGGAAGCGGCTCCGGCGGACAAGCCCAAGAAGGCTCCTGCGAAGAAGAAGGCTGCCGAGCCCGAAGCCGGCGAGTAGGAGACTTATCGACTTTGACGCCCCGTCGCTTCGCGTGACGGGGCGTTTTCGTTTTATCGAACCCCATGGACTATCGACGAACCTATATCAAGGACCTCTTCGCGCAAGCTCCCGGAACGCCCGCGTCGGCGTACGGATGGGTCAAGACGCGTCGTGACAGCAAGGGCATCAGCTTCGTCCAGTTGAGCGACGGCAGCTGCTTCCAGGACCTGCAGGTGATCATCAATGAGGGTGTGCTCGACGAGGCGACCCTCAAAAAGATCACCACGGGAGCCTGTGTGCGCTTCGACGGCGCCATCGTCGAGTCGCCTGCGGCGGGCCAGTCCGTGGAGCTTTCTGCGACGGGTGTCGAGATCTATGGTGTCGCCGATCCTGCCACGTACCCTCTCCAAAAGAAGGGGGCGAGCTTCGAGTTCTTGCGCGAGATCGCCCACCTGCGAGTTCGCGGCAACACGTTTGGCGCGGTCTTCCGGGTGCGTAGCGAGGCGGCGTTCGCCATTCACAAGTTCTTCAACGAGCGCGGTTTCAAGTATGTCCACACGCCGATCATCACGGCGAGCGACTGCGAGGGCGCGGGAGCGATGTTCGCGGTCTCGACCCTTTTGGACGCCCCGACGGGCGATGGGGCTCCGGCACGACTGACGAAGAACGACTATGCCGAGGACTTTTTCGGCAAGCCCTCGTTCCTCACGGTGAGCGGACAGTTGGAGGCGGAGACCCTCGCCCTCGGTTTGACCAACGTTTACACGTTCGGGCCGACGTTCCGTGCGGAGAACTCCAGCACCAGCCGCCACTTGGCGGAGTTCTGGATGGTCGAGCCCGAACAGGCCTTCTGCGATCTCGAAGGGAACATGAACCTCGCCGAGGAGTTCCTTCGGAACGTCATCGGGCACATCATGGATAAGTGCGCCGACGATCTCGCGTTCTTTAACCAGCGAATCGAGCCCGATCTTCTGGAAACCCTCGGCCACGTGGTCAACTCGAACTTCGAGCGGATGACTTACACCGAGGCGGTCAAGTTGTTGGAAGCGAGCGGCGAGAAGTTCGAGTACCCGGTCTTCTGGGGTGCCGACCTGCAGAGCGAGCATGAGCGGTGGCTGACCGAGGTGAAGGTCGGCAAGCCGGTCATCCTCACCAACTATCCCAAGGAGATCAAGGCGTTCTACATGCGCGCAAACGAGGATGGGAAGACCGTTCGAGCGATGGATGTCTTGGCGCCGAGGATCGGCGAGATCATCGGCGGTTCGCAACGCGAAGAGCGGTTCGACCACCTCGAGGCGAGAATCCAAGAGCAGGGCCTGCCCCTCGAACCCTATTGGTGGTACCTCGATCTGCGCAAGTACGGCTCGGCGCCGCACTCGGGCTTCGGCCTCGGCTTTGAACGGCTCCTGATGTACGTCACCGGAATGAAGAACATCCGCGACGTCATTCCGTACCATCGCACGCCCGGCAACGCCGAGTTCTAACCGGGCAACCCGGTAGAATTCGGCTCTTGGCCGCATTCCGGTTCATCCGAAACTTCGATCCCCGCGTCGGAAGGGAGCTTCGGGCACAACGAGCAACCATCGCGAAGGGACTGGCTTGCGTCGTCTCCACCTCGGTTCTCACCTCGCTAACCATTCCGGTGGTCAACAAGATCGTCGAGGCGATCGGCGGCAAGGACCTTAACACTCTCGGGTGGCTGTCGCTCTTGGTCATCGTCATCTTTGGCGTGAAGTACTGGTTCACCCGAGGGCAGACCTGGTATCTGAGCAAAGCCGCGGCGCTGATGATTTCGGACCTTCGGGTGCGCTTGTTTGAGAAGCTTCAGCGATTGCCGGTGAGCTATTTCAACGAGAAGCGAGCCGGCGCCATCCAGAGCGTACTCACGAACGACGTCAACGTCTATCAGAACGCGGTCATGATCGTTCGGGACTCGATCGACGGGCCGGTAAAGGCGATCGGCGCCGTCATCGCGGTCATCGCCATGAGTTGGCAACTCGCTCTCGTTTCCATGCTCTTCGTGCCGGTGCTTGCGTTTGTGATCAACCGAAACGGTCGGAAGATGAAGGCGGCTTCAGCCCAGGTCCAGGACGACATCGCGAACCTGA
>JAXLTH010000028.1:0-44521 GCA_046330155.1 Fimbriimonadales bacterium
CGAAGTCTTTGGGCAACAAGAACCGCAAGGGCCAGACCTTGGCCGCCGTCGAGGCGACCATGGACAAGAACGGCCGCCGGGTGGTGACGTTCTATCTGGACCAAGCAAAGCTTGCGCGCCAGGCGGAGATCGTCAACAACAATCCGGACGGCAAGCTTTCTTGGATCATCGACGCGAAGACGATTTCGGTGGGCACCGGCGCATCGGATTCGGCAGCGGACGAAGCCAAGTACGCGTTCACGCCCCCGGACGGCGCTCGCGAGATGACGCAGGCGGAGATGAACTCCGCGAAATGGTACGAAGATCTGGAGGAGGCCAAGAAAGTCGCGAAGGAAACGAAGCGGCTCCTCATGGTCGACTTTAGTGCCGTGTGGTGAACCTACTGCCAAATGCTGAAGCGGGACGTTTTCAGCACCGAAGAGTTCAAGCAGCAAAGCAAGTACTTCGTATTCGTGCACATCGACGGCGACCAGCAGCCTGATTTGACCAAGCACTTCGGAGTATCCGGGTATCCGACCATCAAGTTCATGAAGCCCGATGAGACGGTGGTTCACGAAGCCGTCGGATATCGACCTCTCGCCGCGTTCCTTGCCGAAATGGACAAGGCCCGCGCCAAGGGCGGCCTGTAAGCCAAGCCCTTGCAAGCCCCCGGAGCGACGGCTCCGGGGGCTTTTTTGCGTTTGGCGAGGCGGACCGCCTGAGGTACAATCGTTCTTCTCCCGAACTTAAATAGAGCCCTTTGGAGATTAAGAAACGTTGACTTCAGACTCTGGCAGCGCGACGGCAGAAAAACCACGGACCTCGAAGGGGGGTGCAACTTTGCCCCGCCAAACCCTTACGAAAGACGAGCATCTCGAACTGCTCAAGCACCTGTACCTCGCTCGGTATTTCGACGTGCGCCTCATCAAGGAGAAGAAGCGCGGACGCCTTCGCGGCACCCTCTACTCCAGCCATAACCAGGAGGCGATTCTGGCGGGCTCGCTGTACGGACTGAAGAGCACCGACTGGATCAGCCCCATCCACCGCGACATGCCGGCGTTCTTCTTGAAGGACGCGCGCGCCGGATTGGACAACCCGGACCGGGTGGGCATGACGATCGAAGAGGTGTGCTGTCAGGTTTGGGGCAAGTCCGGATCGCCCGGCAGGGCGCGCGACAACTGGTCGCACATCGGCAGCAAAGCCAAGCGGATCATCCACTCGACCTCGATGCTCGCGGGGACGATTCCCGCCGCATGCGGCGTTGCCCTCGCCGACCGGCTGAACGGCGGCGACGCGGTGGTGCTGACGTACAACGGCGAAGGCTCGACCGCCCAGGGCATCTTCCACGAGGCGATCAACATCGCCTCGGTGCACAAGCTTCCGGTGATCACGATCATCGAGAACAACCAGTGGGCGTACGGCACGCCGACCGAGCTGGAGTACTCGCTGGAGGACTTCGCGCGGCGGGCGGACGGCTACGGCATTCCGGGCCTTATCGCGGACGGGCAAGATGTTTTCGACGTGTACGACAAGGTGATGCAAGCCGTGGAGCACGCGCGCTCGGGCAACGGCCCCGCCATCGTGGAGTGCAAGTCGTTCCGAGCCTACGGGCATGGCGACCACGACGACGATCGCGCTGCCAAGTACCGCGACCCCGAAGAAGTGCAGAAGGGGCGCGAGCGCGACCCGATCGCCGTTTGCAAGCGCTACCTGGTGGAGAAGGGCTACATGACCGCCGAGGAAGCCGCCATGTACGCCGCCGAGGGCAAGAGCGCGGGCGAGTGCCGCGACGAAGACTTCCCGCCGGACGTGGTGGAGTATTTGAAGCGCGGCGTGGACTTTGCGCTGAAGTCGCCCGTTCCCGCCGCCGAGGAAGGCGGCATGTGGGTCTTTAGGGAGGCCTGATTCTAAACCACATGGCTACCGCAACCTCTGTAGAACTCAAAAAGAACTACCTCACGGCCCTCAAGGGGGCGATCGATGAGGAGATGGCGCGCAACGCGGACATGATCTGCATGGGCGAGGACATCGGCCTTTTGGGCGGCGCGTTCGGCGTCACCGAAGGACTCCTCGACAAGTACGGGCGCGACCGCGTTTACGACATGCCGATCAGCGAAGGCGGCATCGTGGGCACGGGCGTGGGCGCCGCGCTGAACGGCAAGACCGTGATGGTCGAGATGCAGTTCATCGACTTCATCTCGTGCGGCTTCGACCAGATCGTGAACATGTGCGCGACTTACCACTACCGCACGGCGGGCGAAGTCTCCATGCCCATGGTGATTCGCGGGCCGGCGGGAGGCTACGGCGGCGGCGCGCTGTACCACAGCCAGATGAACGAGGCGTGGTTCTGCAACTCGCCCGGCATCAAGGTGGTTTGCCCCTCGACGCCGTACGACGCGAAAGGCCTGATGAAGTCGGCGCTGCGCGACCCGAACCCGGTGCTGTTTTACGAGATCAAGGAGCTTTACCGCCTCAAGGACATCGAGGAGGTCTTGCCGGAAGAGGACTACACCATTCCGCTGGGCCAAGCCCGAGTGCGCCGCGAGGGCACGGACGTCACGTTCGTGACTTACGGGCAGAACGTTTACCACTGCCTGCAGGCGGCGGACATGCTCGCCGAGGCGGACGGCATCCGAGCCGAGGTCATCGACCTGCGCTCGCTGGTTCCGCTCGACGAAGAGACGATTATTCGCTCGCTCAAGAAGACCAACCGGTTGGTGGTGGTTAACGAGGCGCCCATGACGTGCGGCTTTGCCGGCGAGGTCGTGGCTCGGATGTCGGACCTGGCGTTCGAGTATCTGGACGCTCCGCCCGTGCGGGTCACTCGGTTGGACACCCCGGTGCCGTGGGTGAAGCCCTTGGAGTCGTTCGTGCTGCCGTCGGTCGAGAAGATCGTGGCGGCGGGCCGACGCGTCGCGCGGTTCTAAAGTCCAGTTTCAACTCGATTCGGCAACGGCTCGGCGAAAAGTCGAGCCGTTGTCGCTTATGCAGGCTCGACCCAAGTAGAATTCACGTTCCCATGCAGACCAGCGAGCCCCTGTTGAGAAGCGTCCAGAGAGCGACGCGCAAGCTCGCCAAGAACGGGGATTTGGACGCGATCCTGCGGGACGTGCTACTGATCTGCGTGGAAGCGGTGGGTGCCGAGGGCGGCACGATCTACCTGCACGATCCCGCCTCGCACAGCCTGGTGTTCCGCCACGTGCTTCCGGAGCAGTCGGAGTCGATCCGGGACCGGCATATCCAAGACGACGAGGGCATGGCGGGCAAGGCGTTCCAGAACCGCACCACCTTGGTGAGCGAGACGGACTTCAGCCACCTCAGCCAAGCCCAGCGCGACATTCAGGCGAAGACGGGGATCGTGGTGAGCAACATGATCACGGTGCCGCTGATGATGGAGGACACGGAGCCAATCGGCGTGGTGCAGCTTATCAACAAGCCGGGCTCGTTCAACGAAGCGGACGTGGCGGTGCTCGACACGGTTTCGGCGGTGGCGGCGATGGCGTTCGAGAACGCCCGGCTGCTGGACCACGAGAAGAAGACGACCTCGCTGATCGAGATGGGCAAGGTCGGCCACGACATCGGCAACCTGGCGGCGTCGCTTTACGCCAACGTGTCGTTCATCGACATGGACTTGGCGACCCTGCGCGAGGAAGCAGCCAAGGTGCAGTGCGTGGGCGCGGAGCCAAGCATCGACTCGCTGGAGGAGATGTCGGTTCAACTGCGCCGCTCGGTGGACCGCATCGTCTCTTATTCGCGGCTGCTCAGCGACTTCTCCAAGGGCAAGGCGTTGCGGCCGAGCTTGCAGGTTGGGCAGGCGAGCGAGATCATCACGCACGCCGCCGCGTTTAGCGAGAGCGAGGCGCGCAAGAGCCGCGTGAAGATCGTGTACGACGTTCAGGCGGACGCCGCGCCGATGCAGTACGACGAGATGTTCTTGCATCGGATCGTGCAGAACCTGACCGGCAACGCGGTGAAAGCCGTGCGCGAGAGCTTGGACGAGACTGCGATCGAGCAAGCGGACGAGGACGAGGTTTTGGGCAACGTCGCCGTTCGGTACCGGTTCACGGGTTCGGACCACGTGCTCGAAGTGAAAGACACCGGACCGGGCATGAGCGAGGATACGAAGGAGCGCATTCTGGCGGGGCTTGCCACCAGCCGCTGGGACAAGGCTTCGGGATCGGGTTGGGGCATGAAGATCGTGCTCGAACTTGCCGCCGCGATGAACGGGAAGGTCGAGATCGACACGGCGCTTGGGCGAGGGTCCACATTCCGCGTGCGGTTTCCCGTTGGACAAGGAACCGGGGGCGGAGCCTGAGACGTTGAATTACCAAGATCCCTCCCCCATGTCGAACTCCACTCCCACCAAGCCTTCCGGTTTGCGCAAGGTGCTTCGCGCCGGCGCCTACGTGACCTTTCTGGGAGTTGCCCTCGCGGGGGGCACGGCGATGGGATGGCTCGGTAAGAGCAAGGTCGCCGCGAGCTTTGTCCAGCAGACCTTGGCGAACACTTCGCCGCAAGAGATCTTCGGCAACAAGCAAGCCGTGACGCTCTTGATTTTGGGTTGCGACGAGGACGTCTCGTACGGAGGCACGAAGGTTCTGCGCAAACAGGCCCGCAGCGACTCCATGCTGGTCGCGAAGTTGGACTTCGAGTCGAACCGCATCACCGGCGTTGGCATTCCTCGCGACCTCTTGGTGCAGTTGCCCGGATACCGCTCTCAAAAAGTGAACGCCTACCACGCTATCGGGGGCAAGGAGCTTGCCCAGAAGGCGGCAGAGCAGGTGTTGGGAATCAGCATCGACCGCACCCTGACGCTCGACTACGAATCGTTCATCAAGATGGTGGACATGGTGGGCGGCGTGGACGTGTTCGTGCCGAAGCGGATGAAGTACACCGACAAGCGGGCGAATCCGCCGCTCTACATCGATTTCAAGCCGGGGCGTCAGCACATGGACGGCTACCAAGCCATGTGCTTCGTTCGGTTCCGGCACTCGGACGACACGTTCCACCGCCAGGCGCGGCAGGTCGATTTTATGCTGGCTCTGAAGGAGACGATGCGCAAGAAGCCCCAACTCATCGGCGAGGTCGCCGACCAAGCCATCCACGTTCTGGGAGACGGGCTGAGCAGCTCCGAGATGGCGGCAATCGCGCGGTTCGCCCAGCGCATTCCCAAGGACGGCATCAAGTTCGGAACGGTGCCCGTGTTGCCGGCGGGCGATTACAACTTCAAACTCGACGAAGCGAAACTGCCCAAGGCGCTTGAAGAGTACAACCTGGCGGACCCGGTTCGGGTGAGCCTCCGCTAATGGCCGACGAGTTCGATCCGATCGACGATCGTCCGTCGAGTTCCCTTGTTTCGTTCAAGGACCTCAAGGTCGTGAGCATCGCTTTGGTGGTGTTCCTGGCGATCTGCTCGCCGGTGTACCTTTCGTGCCGCAGGCAGAGCGACAAGCACCTCTGCAAGCAGAACTTTCGCGGGATCGGCAACGCCATGAACCTGTACGCGGAAGCCAACAACGGCTTGCTCCCTCCGCTCTACGCGACCGTGCAGGGTACGGCGCCGCTACTCGACGGGAAGAAGCATCCCTTCACGTGGGCGTCGTTGATTTCGGAGTACATGGGCGACCGCTCCAACTTCCGGTGTCCCTCGGCGTCCAGCGAGGAGAACACGCACCTTCAGCACCGAACGGACAGCGACAAGGAGATCGAGTGTAGCTACGGCATGTTCGCGATGCGCTCCGCCGCCGCCACGTTCTCGTTGCGAAACCCCGCCCAAGCGGTCATCGTCGCCGAGACTTCGAACGAGGGCGCGCAGAACACCTACAACCCGGTTCCGCTCTTGGACATCGACGGGAACCCGACCCAAGACGGGTTCATGATCGGGTTCGATCGAGACAACTTCGCGTTCGACCGCGACACCCGGCACGTCACCCGCCTTGCCTTTGCGGAAACGAAGGACGGCAAGTTCAGCGGCAAGGGGCAGACGCGGCACGACGGCGGCAACTTCTTCCTGTTCGCAGACGGCCACGCGGCGACGCTCTCGCCCACGGCGGCGCGCACCGAGATCGTCGGCAACCAGATCGACGGGCTCTGGTCTACCAGGTAAGCGGTCGCTCGGCGGCGCGAGCTTTCAGCCATTCAGCCGCTTCGGCGTCACCGGTCGGCGGCGTTTCCGGCAGGAGCGACCACGACTCGAGCAGCCAAGCCGTTTCCCCGGGTTCCACCGAGCGAAGCGGACCGACGGACTCGACTTCCAGCATGTCGTGGCGGGTGAAGGTTTCGAAGTTGCACCCGAAATCGGCGTAAGGCGCGCCTTCCTCGTAGGGGAAGCGCTTGAAGAAACACTCGCCGTGGTTGGCGTAGGCGACGCATCCCGCTTTCACCAAGGTGCCCACCTTTTGGGGCTGCGGGTTGGTCGTTTGACGCAGGCGCACGGTTCGGGTTCCCCACGTCCATCGCGGGTCGGCCATGTCGGTGTAGCTCCAGAGGACGAGGGGGCGGACCGGAAGGAAGTTCTCGCTGTGGGGCTGGAATGGCTCTTGGGGGAAGATGCACTCGCCCCCGGGCGCCATGACGGTAAGCGACCAAGGGGCGAAAGCCAGCGCGTAGGGTGAGGTGTTGGTGACGCGGTGGCCGACGGCGAAGCCGGTCGGGATCGCCTTGATCCAAATCTCCTTTTGCAGTCCGTAGACGTCAGGCTTGATGCCGAACTTGTGGACGTCGCCTTCGACGGCATAGTCGACCGGGTCGTTCTCCGGTTGGTAGGTTCGGCGGAAGTCTTCGGGGGCGATCCAGAGGCGGTGGCCGCCGTAGCTGCGGTACTCGCTTCCCCCCTTGAGGCCCATTTCTTCGGGGTTCTCGCGCATGTGGTTCGGCCCGCCAATGCGGCCATACCGCACGATTCGCGGCCCGACTTCAAGAGTGACGATGATCTCCGTTTCGCCCGAAACGAGGCGCGCGCATCGGTCCCAGCCGCCCCAACTCACGATCTCCATGGAACTTGGTTTTACCCAGTAAGATAGGAGCCATGATCGACCTTCAGTACGCCATCGTCACCGAAGTCTCCCTGTCCGTTGCGGATGCCGCGATTGCGGTCCGCCGGAGCGCCGAAGCGCACAAGTGGGGAGTGCTGGGCGCCTACGATTTCACCGAGATTTTGGGCAGCAAGGGCTTTGGAGGCCATCCCGCGATGAAGACGGTGGACATTTGCTCGCCGGCGAACGCGGACAAGATGCTGGGCATGGAGCGCTCGGTGGGCGTGTTCCTTCCCTGCAACATCATGATCTACGCGGAGGGAGGCAAGACGTTCGTCGCCACGCTCCGGCCCTCGGCGGTGTTCGCGAAGACGTTCCCCAGCGCTTCGGAAGCCTTCCACGCCCAGGCAAAGGCGATCGAAGCCGAGCTTGAGGCGATCTTCGGCGCGATCGCCTAGAGGATGCGGTTCACCATCGAAACGAACGCAGCCCAGACCTCGTCCTGCGTGGGGATGATCTGGTTCTCGGGCAACACAAAGCCGTAGGTGCCGGTGTCGCGAAGCTCCATGGCGATCGCCTTGGTTCCGTAGATTCCGTAGAGGTAGTCGTTGCTGGTACCGCTGGCGATGTAGAGGATGCGCGACGTTTGCCCCTTGGTGTAGGCGTGCCCTCCCGAAGCGACCATGTCCGCGACCATTTGGGTGGTCATCGAGTTGAAGAAGGCGTCGTCGGGGCAGAGCGCCGTCTGGTAGCTCCAGGGATAGAGGATCAACTCGGAGTAGCTGTGAAGATCGATGAACCCGACGAGGTTTCGCTGCCGGGCGCAGAAGTTCTTCAGCCCCACCGCTTCCGGCTCGCTGAAGGCGGCGGGCCCGCGATAGGTGTCCGAGCTTGGGGTGCTGCTGCTACCGCCGTTCAAGCCCCAGCCGACGCTGAAGTTGCGGTTGAGGTCGACGCCGAAGCTGCTGCCGTTGTTGCGGCGGTTCTTGCGCCAGTAGCGGTTCGTGGTCCAGCTGTAGATGTAGCCGTCGGGGTTGAACTCGGGAATGATGGTGATGGCGCAGTTGTCCACCAACTTGTTCGTGAAGGCGTCGTCCGAGGTGTTCAATCTTTGGATCAGGCGATCCATGATGTTGAGCCCGGCGGAGGGGCTGATCCACTCGCGGGCGTGGATGCCGGCGATGACGACGATGTTCTTCTTCGGATACTCGACGTCGGAGGCGTCCTGCTTGTAGATTCGGTATGCCCAGACGGGGTTGCCGTTCCAGCCGGAGGCGATCTGCTCACGCGTGACCAGGTTCGGGTTCGCCGCGCGCCACGTCTCGCATAGGTTGATCATGTTGGCGAACGGCAGATACTGGTTGCGATAGTCGTCGGCATCGCTGACGCTGGAATCCTTCCAGGCGTCGGGCGGCGGCAGATACGAAACCAGGGTGAACGGGAGGCGCAACTTCCAAAGCTCGGGCATCAGCTTCGGATCGACGGCGAGGTCGTTCGCTCCAATCTTCAAGTTGTCGCTGAACAGTTCGAGGGGGCAGTCGGCAACGCGTGCCACTTCCACCGAGTTTCGGCACAGGACCCGGTAGCGCACCCATTGCTTTTGGGCGAAGCCAGGCAAGGAAGCCAAGACAAGCAGAAGTAGAAGGGCAAACCGCCTCATACCCTGCATTATAAGCAAGAAAAACCCGGTTTGAACTTCCGTCCAAACCGGGTTTTCGAAAGGGTTACGCGCTACTTGCTGGCAGAGTTCGCGAGCTTGGCGATGCGCGACTTCCGGCGCGCGGCCTGGTTCTTGTGGATGACGCCCCGCTGGACGGCCTTATCCAAGGCCTTCATCGCTTGGTTCAGGTTGGCGGTGGTCGCCGTGGCGTCAGACGCCGCGGCCGAGGTGCGAACCTTCTTCACGTAGGTCTTCAGCGCGCTCTTCACGCCCTGATTGACCTGGCGTCGCTTCTCGCTGCGACGTACATCCTTCTTGCTTGAACTTAGGTTTGCCATGCTGTCGTAACCGGAATGTTATACCCGAAGCCTACTTGCGAATGAACTTCTTCTTGGTCTTGTCGAAGCCGAGATCGATCTTCTTGGCGTCGAAATGCCACACCGGCGAACCCGATCGCTGGTAGAAGCACTGGTAGCTGCTGAGGAGCGAGGCGATGAGACGCCGCGTGCTTCGGCGCACGACGTTGACCTCGGCGAGGAGGGTGAGGAAGTCGGCGCCCTTGGGCCAGTGCGCCATAACCTCGACCAGAAGGTCGAGCGTGCTCTTCCCTTCCGACTCGGCCTGGATGTTGCGCAACTCTTCCATGCGCTGGTTGGAGATGAACACGACCGGGTCGGTCTGCTCGTCCCAGGCGAACTCGAAGACGTTCGGCTTGGCCGTGCGGCTGAGGGTGAAGACCGCACCGCTCTCGATGGGCTGCTCGTACCACCAGTCGATGAGGCCGTAAAGGAGGCGGGCTTCGTGGTTCGCCCAGACCTGCAGTTCGTTGCCAGCCTGGTCGATGAGAACGAGCTCCTGGATGTTGGGCTTGAGTTCGAGGAAGCCGGTGGGAAGCTGCGCCATGGGGAACGTGCCGAGTTCGCGGTGGATGGACTTCAGGACAAGGCGAAGCTTGTCTTGGACCATCTTGGGCGCGGGCATGATGTCCTCGTCGAGGACGTCCATGGCGAGCGGGTGCTGCAGGAGCTTTCGTAGCGTACTGCTAAGGCCCTCGTCGGTCAGTTCGACGTCTACGAGGTCGCCCTCGTCGTTGAGAACCTCGGTTTGAACGAACTGGAAGGGCTCCGGAACGGTGTAGATGAAGTCGGGCGCGGAGTTCGGCTTGCGGAAGCGGTCGACGCCAACCCACCAAACCTTGTCTTCGCCTTGGAGAGCCGCCATCACGTTCGCCATGTCGTCGGGAAACGTCTTGTTGCTCGGCGTGATCTCGTAGAAGTCCTCGAGAAGCTTGGTGGCGGTGACCGTGTTCTCGGACTTGACGATGCGGTCGATCATCTTGCCGATGTCCTCGACCTTGACCTCGATCGGCGCGGCGTCTTCGACGTCCACGGTCGGGGCGAGCTTGTCGGCGAGCTTCACGGCGGTGCTCAGCCACTTCTTGGCATCCGACTCGGGGTGCATGGCGCCGTCGGCGCCGTAAATGAAGCCCGGAACGTCGATGAGGTCGGCGAACAGCTTGCGGCCGTCGTAGGTCAGCTTTTGGCGCGGGTCTTGGGTGTACAGGGTGGACCAGGCAACCGCACCGATCACCTTGGCGTTGACCGGAGCCGCGGCCTTCAGCGCCTTCTCGGCGGCGTCGGCGGCATGCCAATCAATGTCCTTAAGCTTGGGGCGGGCGGCCTCGACATCCTCGGCCTTCACGCCGAACAGCGCATAGGCGCGCTCGGTGGTCTCGCCGGTGGCGTCGAACGCCCACGAGGAGAGGGCGACCAACCCGTTGGGGGAAACGAGGAACGCCCGGTCAATATCGAGCACGCGGTCCAGCATCGGCTCGATCTCGTCGAGGGTGCGGTGGTTGATGCGGGCGACTTCGGTGGCAAGGGCGGCTTTCGCCATGGGGCCTCCGAACCGGTCAAGCACCAGGCGAACGCCTTCGGCGAACGGCCGGCCCTGGCCCTCGACGCGCGAGGCAGGAATCCACTTGCGCTCATGGTAGGCGAACCGATCCGGGTTCGAAGCGAGCAGCGCGCGAACCGCCGCCAAGCCGAGGTCGGCGTTTGAGAGCTTGTCGGCAAGTTCGCCGAGCTTGATCACGGAGTCGAGCTCGGTGAGCTTCTCCAGGATGAGCCGATCGGCGTAGGCTCGGGCAAACAGTTCTTCGGGCTTAATGGTCGCAGTCTTGGCCAACGGAATACCTCGGGCAGGCAGGGTAAGGCACCCTGCGGGAGCATCCGTGAATTATGGCAGATTTTGCCTGTTTTAAGCCAGCCCTGCCCCGCGACGAGAGCAGGGCTGGCGGTGGGTTCTAGAACTTGCCCCAGAGATACTGGTTGGTCACCTCGTGGTGGTAGATGACCTCGGCGGTCTTGACCCGGGTGCCCAACTCCTTGGCGGAGCGCTCGGCGGCGGCAACCTTGCGGTCGATGAACTTCTCCTTGTTCATCTCGCCCAAGAGCTCGGTCACGAAGTCGCTCTGCTTCATGAGCCGGATGGCGTCGTAGATGTTGTCGGGCAGGAACCGGGTTCGGGTGCGGCGGGTTTCCGTCGGTGATCTTTTCGGTCATCGTGCCTCCATGCCGGTCCGGATGAGCGAGTAGAAGGTCATGTACGGGTTCACGTCCGGAGCGACCGTGCGACTCGACGCGTGCCGACTTGGCGTTGCCGAGCGGGATGCGGATCATGGACGTCCGGTCCACGGCGCTCGATTTGATCTGGTTCGGGGCCTCGTAGTGCGGGTCGAGCCGGCGGTAGGCGTTCACGCTGGGATTGAGGATGAGGCAGATGTCGTTGGCGCTGTTCAGAAGGCGGTCGACGAAATCCCACGCGATCTTGCTCAAGCCGTCTTCGCCCTTCTTGTCATAGAAGATGTTGGTCCCCTTCTGGGTGATCGACATGTTCGTGTGCATGCCGCTGCCGTTGATGCCGGAGATCGGCTTGGGGAGGAAGCTGGCGGTGAGGCCCATGTTCGCGGCGATCTGCCGGGCGGTGAGCTTGTACAGCTGCACCTGGTCGGCGGCGAGCAAGGCATCCGTGTACATGTAGTTCAGCTCGAACTGGCTGGGGGCGACCTCCGGGTGGTCCTTCTCGTTCTCGAAGCCGAGCGCGCGCTGGGCTTCGGCAAGGCGGTCGATAAACCGGCGAAGCGGGTCGTTGGGCAGCGAGTGGTAGTAGCCGCCGCTGCTGACAAGCTTGAAGCCCTCGCTCGAAGTGAACTTTTGCTCGGCGTTCAGCCCCTCGAAGAGGAAGCCTTCGCACTCGACGGCGATGTTGAACTCGTAGCCCTTCTTGGCGAACTGCTCGGCGGCGTACTGCTTGAGCAGGCCGCGGAAGTCGGAGCCGTAGGGGTTGCCTTCGCGATCCTTGATGAGGCCGAAGACGATGACCTTGCCGGGGCCGAAGACGTCGCTGGGCAACCAGCGGAAGCTGCCCCAGTCGATGGCGAGGCGCAGGTCGGACTCGCTGACCACGCTGAAGCCGCGGATGGACGAGCCGTCGAAGGTGAGGTTATCGTGGCTCTTGAGTAGGAACTTCTTGTCGTAGTCGAGCATGTGGAAGCGGCCTTCCAGGTCGGTGAAGCAGACGGTGACCGCCTTGATGCGCTTCTCCTGCTCGAGATATTTCAGGTAGTGGCCCAGCGCTTGGCGTCGTCGACGCGGCTGATCTGCTTGGCTTTGCCTCCAGGTTCAGCTCTTCGATCTGGTCGTAAGGGATCTCCAAGAAAGTGCGCAGTTCCGTCATCTCATTTAGATTTTACGTTATCTTCCGCGAGTTTTTATCTTATATTCACGACTTTTTGAACAAATGGCAACCTCAAATCGCACCTTCACCGTTTGCTCGGGCGCTTCCGGTCCAGAGTAGCAAGGGGTTAGCCCAAGCCGCTCGACTCGTGGTCGGGTGTTTGCCCGCCGAGAGAGCCAGGTAACTTCCCCGACGTGCGGGAAAGTGATGATCGTCTCGAAGATTTCTCCCGTAATCTGGCTCGCGAGCTGAGCGCCAGACATAACGAGTGGAAGGTCTACATAGGTCTTACAGCGTCGTTGGTCCCGACGGCCTGATCGATCGGTTCTTGGAGCTTAGAATCCCCTCCGAACACCCACAGATAGATTCACCGCTGCTGGTGAAGGCGTGTCGGACCGACGGGGGTGACGAGGTGTACCTGGAATGGGATGGTTGGCACGACCACGTCATGGCGTGGGCAGGTCAGACCCGCGATGAGCTTATCCGGCAGGCAGTGGACTTGGTGGAACTGTGGACCTCAGATTGCTTCCTGTTCGGCCGGCTATGGCGCGGCGGCAAGATCGTCCAAGAACGGGGTTCGCCCTACCCTCCCGAGCGGCCAGACTTCTGGGAAACGCCTGAAGGGACAACGTTGGTGGTTCGTTCGTGGAGAGGCACGCACGACCAGACCCTTCCCCAGAACCCTGCTTAACGAACTCCGTGGCGCTAAATGACAAAGCCACCCTCCCCGGCGGGGGAGGGTGGCTTTGAAGCAACGGCAGCCTACTTGTCGAGGGTGACCTTGACGCGCTCCTTAAGCGCCGCCTGCGCCGCGGCGAGGCGGGCGATCGGGACGCGGTAGGGCGAACAGGACACGTAGTTCAAGCCGATCTTGTGGCAGAACTCCACCGAGCGCGGCTCGCCGCCGTGCTCGCCGCAGATGCCCAGCTTGAGCCAAGGCTTGACGGCCTTGCCCTTGGTGACGGCCATCTCCATTAGCACGCCGACGCCAGTCTGGTCGATGCTCTCGAAGGGGTCGCCGGGCAGGATCTTCTGGGCGACGTACGGCTTCAAGAACTTGTCGCTGTCGTCGCGGCTGAACCCGTAGGTCATCTGCGTCAGGTCGTTCGTTCCGAAGCTGAAGAAGTCGGCTTCGGCGGCGATCTCGTCGGCGGTGATGGCGCCGCGCGGTACTTCGATCATCGTCCCGAAGACGTACGGGATCTCGACGCCCTGCTCCTTCACGACCTGGCTGGCGGTTTGCTCCAGCTTCTCCTTCACGAACTTCAGCTCGTTCACGTGCCCCACGAGCGGGATCATGATCTCGGGAACGGCCTTGCCGCCGCGCTTGATCACGGTGGCGGCGCCTTCCAGAATCGCGCGGGTCTGCATCTGCACGATCTGCGGGAACACGATGCTGAGCCGGCAACCGCGCAAGCCCATCATCGGGTTGACCTCGTGCATCGACTCGACGGCTTCGAGCATCGCCTCCTTCTCGGGGTCCGACTTGCCTTGCGACTTGAGGACCGCAACCTCGGCGACGAGGCCTTCGAGGCTGGGGAGGAACTCGTGAAGCGGCGGGTCGATGAGCCGGACCGTGAGGGGCCGGCCTTCGAGGGCGGTGAAGATGCCCACGAAGTCCTCCCGCTGGAAGACGAGCAGCTCGTCGAGGGCAGCCTGCCGCTCGGCATCGTCTTCGGCAAGGATCATGCGCTGGACGACGGGTCGCCGCTCGCCCTCAAAGAACATGTGCTCGGTTCGGGTAAGGCCGATGCCCTCGGCGCCGAAGCGGATGGCGAGCGCAGTGTCGGCGGGCGTGTCCGCATTGGTGCGAACGCCGAGGCGGCGGAACTCGTCCGCCCAACCCATGAAGGTGTTGAAGTCGCCCGTGAGGGTGGGCTCTTGGACCGGGACGGCGCCGTCGATGACTTCGCCGACCGTGCCGTTCAGGGAGATCACGTCGCCTTCCTTGACGGTACGGCCGTTGACCGTGAACTCGCGCTTGGCGGAACTGACCGAAATGTCAGAGCAGCCGGCGACCGTCGGGATACCGAAGCCGCGGGCGACCAGCGCGGCGTGGCTGGTCATGCCGCCCTTTTCGGTGAGAACGCCTTGGGCGGCAAGCATGCCCTTGAGGTCGTCGGGACTGGTTTCGGCGCGGACGAGGATGACCTTCTGGCCCTTGCCTCCCTTGCCCAGTTCGGCGGCGGTGTTCGCGTCGAACACGGCGATGCCGGTGGCGGCGCCGGGGCCGGCCGAAGCCCTTGGCGAGAACGTCGTACTTGGCTCCGGGCGTGATAACCGGGAGCAGGCAGTGGTTGAGCAGTTCGGGATCAACGCGGAGGACGGCTTCTTCCTTAGTGATCAAGCCTTCGGCAACCATGTCGACGGCGATCTTGATCGCCGACGGTCCGGTGCGCTTGCCCGTTCGACACTGGAGGATAAAGAGCTTGCCGTGTTCGATGGTGAACTCGATGTCCTGCATGTCGCGGTAGTGGCGCTCAAGCTTGTCGCACACTTCCTTGAACTGCTGGTAGATCGCCGGGTTCTGGCGCTCGAGCTCGTCGATGTGCATGGGGGTGCGCACACCCGCCACGACGTCTTCGCCCTGGGCGTTCATGAGGTACTCGCCGAAGACGTGGTTCTCACCGGTGGCGGCGTTTCGCGTGAAGGCGACGCCGGTGCCGCAGTCGTCGCCACGGTTGCCGAAGACCATGGCCTGGACGTTTACGGCGGTGCCGATATCGTCGGAGATGCGCTCGCGGCGTCGATAGATGATCGCGCGCTCGTTGTTCCAACTTCGGAACACCGCTTCGATGGCAGCTTGAAGCTGAACCTGCGGGTCTTGTGGGAACGGGGTGCCCGTGGTCTTGAGCACGTGGGACTCGAAGCGCTTGCACAGTTCCTTCATGCCTTCGGCGTCCACGTCGAGGTCTCCGCTGACGCCCAGTTCCTTCTTGAGGGCGGCGAAGATCACTTCGAAGTCGTGCTTGCCGACGCCGGGGTAGGTGTCGGAGTAGGCCACGTCGGACAGCATCATGATGAAGCGGCGGTAGCTGTCGTAAACGAAGCGCGGGTCTTGGACCTTGACGAGGGCGGCGACGGTGTCGTCGTTCAAGCCGAGGTTGAGGACGGTGTCCATCATGCCCGGCATGGAGAACTTAGCGCCGGAGCGGACCGAAACGAGGAGCGGGTTGTTCGGATCGCCGAAGGTCTTGCCCTGGTCCTTCTCGACGTCGGCGAGGGCGGCGCGGATCTCGTCCATCAGACCGGCGGGCATTTGGTGGCCGCCGGCGTGGTACTCATTGCAGACTTCGGTGGTGATGGTGAATCCGGGGGGAACCGGGAGGCCGATGTTGGTCATTTCGGCGAGGTTCGCACCCTTTCCGCCCAGAAGGTCTCGCATGGTGGCATTGCCTTCGCGGAACAGGTAAACGCGCTTGTTGCTCATGGTAGGGTCAGTTGATCTCCAATAGGTTAGGTGCGCACCCAGAGACGACGTCTTTGGCGCAGGGGGAGCGGCAACGGTCCTTCGAGTGTACCAGTCCCCCGACGCCTCTTCCCCGCCTAGGTCAATTGCCAGGATTGCCGATTTGGGCGGTCCTTGGTTTGGCGTAGCGTCTTTGGTTGCCGTATCATTGAGATTACGTATTCTCAAGCTAAGTTGGATCCGCGAGGGCGGCGTCTTGAGAAGAGGAGAAGCAATCGATGAAGAAGATTCTCATTTTGGCGGGCCTGGGCGTGGTCGCCTCGGCAAACGCCACCCTTTACACGGACACGGTGGGCGACGTGGTGGTCCCCGGTTCCCCGTTCCCCCACCTCGACATCACGGGGATGAACATCACCAATACGAACTCCGCGATTTCGTTCCAGTTCCTTCTGAACGGAAGCCCGGTTGCCACAGATTGGGGCAAGTACATGGTGATCATCGACAGCGTGGCCGGCGGCGACACCGCGGGCAACGGTTGGGTTCGCCCGATTGCCATGCCCAGCGGCGCCGACTCTTGGCTCGGCTCTTGGGTCGACGGCGGCAACGGATTTGAGAACCGCGGCTGGAACGGCTCGGGCTGGCAGCTGAACGGCGCGACGTACAACGGCACGCCGGGCATGGCCATCAGCAAGGACGACAGCTCGGTCACCCTGACCCTGAACCTCGCCGACCTCGGGCTTGGCATCGGAAGCTCCTTCCAGTTCGACGCCTTCTCGAGCGGCGGCGGCGGCGGCGACGGCGCGGTGGACTCGCTGGGCAACCCGAACCCTCAGATTCAGAACTGGGGCGACTTCTCGGAAGCGCACCCGATGAGCTATACCGTGGTCCCCGAACCGGGCACTTTCGCCGCGCTCGGCCTCGGCGCTTTCTTCCTCTTCCGACGAAGCCGCAAGGCCTAAGGATATGCGTTTGGCGGTCCTGCCTCGGCAGGGCCGCCTTTTTCTTTTTGGGATGTGGTTGTATGCCCATAATCAGGGCACCCATGCATCAGCTCGACGACGCCTCCTTCGTCACTCGACTCGATCCCAAGGGCATGTACGCCCTCACCTGCGACTTCCCCAACCAATGCCGGCGCGCCCTCGAGATCGCCCGATCCGTCGATCTACGCAACGAGGACTACCGGCCAACCTTTGTTATGCTGACCGGCTTGGGCGGATCTGCCGCGGGAGGCGACTTCGCGAAGGCCCTCTTCGACGAGCACGGGGCGGTTCCCTTCTCGGTGAACCGCGACTACCACCTGCCGAAGTGGGTCGGGCCGGAGACGCTGGTCTTCTGCGCCTCGTACTCGGGCAACACAGAAGAGACGCTGAGCGCCTACGCGGGCGCGAAGGCGGCGGGGGCGATGGTGATCGCGGTGACGAGCGGCGGCAAGCTTGCCGAGATGGCGCGCGCTGACGGCTACCCGGTGGTGACGATTCCGGGCGGGCAACCGCCGAGGACCGCGCTCGGCTTCATGATGGTGCCGATTATCGTCGTCTCGGAGCGGCTGGGGTTGATCCCGCCGCAGGACTACAACCACGTTTTCGCGGGACTGGACGACTGCGTGACCAGCTGGGGCGTGGACGCTCCGTACCACTACAACATCGCGAAGAAGCTCGCCGAGACCCTGCAAGGAAAGCTCAGCGTGATCTACGGCTTGGGCGGCTGGCAGGCGATCGTGGCGAACCGCTGGAAGGGCCAGATCAACGAGAACGCGAAGAACATGACCTTCGCCAACGCGTTCCCCGAACTGAACCACAACGAGATTTTGGGGTGGGTGAAGGCGTACGGCCAAGGCGTGGCACGGTGGGTGGCGCTCATCCTCGAGGACGGCTCTGAAAGCGAGAAGATGAAGGCGCGGGCGCGCGTGACCACCGACCTGATCCGGGGCGTGTGCGAAGTACACAACGTGGAGATCCACGGCGAGACCCTGCTGGCGAAGATGATGAACCTGACGCTGCTGGGCGACTACGTGAGCCTCTATCTGGCGGCGCTGAACGAGGTCGATCCTGAGAACATCGACTCGATCAACGTGCTCAAGCAGGAACTCGCGCAGATCGCCTAACGAGGCTGAGCTTTGTCCATGGCCAACTGGATGGCGTCGGATGCCCAGACGCCTTCCAGGGACGTTTTGATGTCTCCATTCGGCTGGGCGATGATGATGGTGGGCACGCCGTAGATGTGGTAGCGCTCGCCCGCGATGCGGCCGTCGGTGGAGTTCGCGTCGAGCTTGACGGGAATCCAGCCCTTGAGACGCTCGACGAGCTTGTCGTTCTGGAGCGGACCCCGCTCCAGCTCTCGGCATGCCGGTCAGTCGTCGGTGTAGAACTTGATGAAGAGCGGCTTCTTCGAGCTTGCCGCTTCTTGCAGCGCCTGATCCCAGTTCCTTCGCCACGCGATGCGCGAAGCCGGGAGCGACACTTGGCAACCGGCGACCACTAAACCGATCAAGGCAACGAGGGGCGTGGACTTCATGCGAACTCTGCCCAGACTACCGTGTGGTCGCTGGGCTTTTCATGGCGGCGCGGCTCCACGTCGATCACGCACTTGGTGCACCGCGCCGCGGCCTCGCCGCGGGCGTAGATGTGGTCGATGCGCCAGCCGTTGTTCCGCTCGAAGGCGGTCTTGATGAAGTAGTCCCAGTAGGTGTAGTGCCCGGGACCCTCGGTGAAGGTGCGGAAGAGGTCGACCCAGCCGTCGTCGCGGATCGCTTCGAGGCGCTCGAACTCGGCAGGATGGTGGCCGACCCCGCCCAGCACACGCTTCGAGTCGTAGACGTCTTCGGGTTTGGGCGCCACGTTGATGTCGCCTAGCCAGACGTCGATGCGGTTGTCGGCGAGGAACTTGCGGAGGCGGTCCATCCACCTGAGCTTGTACTCGAACTTGTCCGAGCCGATCTTGGTGCCGTTGGGCACGTAGGTGTTGGCGATGCGGAGCCCTTTGAACTCGGTGGTGAGGATGCGACGGTCCTCGGGGAATGCGGGATCGCCAAAGCCGCCCATGACGCGGGCGAGAGGTTCGCGTGTGACGAACGCGACGCCGTTGTAGGACTTCTGCCCGTGGACCGCCACCTGCCAGCCCATCTCCTCAAAGTCGAAACGCGGGAATTTATCGTCCTCGACCTTGGTCTCTTGGAGGGCGAGGATGTCAGGTTCGTTGTCGGCGAGCCAGTCGAGGATGAGGGGCAGGCGCTGCCGCACCGAGTTGCAGTTGAACGTGGCGATCTTCATACGAAAAAGGGGGTCCCGTCGCCGCTTGGCCCGGGACCCCGATGCTTAGGCTTCCCTACTTCTTGACGTTGGCGAGGTAGGTGGCGAGGTCTTCGGGCTTGGCAGGAACCTTGATTTCGCCCGAGACGATCTTGGCTTTGATCTCGTCGAGCTTCTTCAGGTTGTCGGCACCGATCTTGTCCTTGGTGAACTTCATGTCGGAGAGTCCGACGCCGTTCGCGGCGAGGTCGTAGACCTTCTCGCCGGCGGCAAAGCTGCCGCCTTGGAGGTCCTTGATGGTCTGGTAAACAGCCTCGTCGACGCGCTTGATCATGCTGGTCAGCACGAATCCTTCCGCCAGATAGTCCTGGTCGCTGTCCACGCCGATGGCGTACTTCTTCTGCTCGCCGGCGGCGGCAATGACGCCCAAGCCGGCGCGCCCCGCCGCGTGGTAGACGATGTCGGCGCCGCCTTCGGTAAAGAGCACGGTCGCCGCCGTCTTGGCGAGGTCGTTGTTGTTCCAGTCGCCGGTGTACTTGGGCGGAAGCAACACGCAAGCCGGATTCGCGGTCTTGGCGCCCGCCTCGTAACCGCACTGGAAGCGCTTGATGAGCGGAATCTCCATGCCGCCGACGAAGCCGATCTTGTTGGTTTTGGTCATGAGGCCGGCAAGGTAGCCCGCGAGGAAGCTGCCCTCTTCTTCCTTGAAGCGCAGCGAGCGAACGTTGGCGCCTTCGCCACTGCCGTCCACGATGGCGAACTTCACGTTCGGGTACTTGGGAGCGACGGTCTTCAGCGCGGTTTCCATGTTGATGCCGACCGCCACGACCATGTCGCAACCGCCGTCTGCGAGGGCGGTCAGGTTGCCTTCGTAGTCCTTCTCGCTCTTGCTCTCAACGGGCTTCGGCTCGACACCCAGGTCCTTTTGCGCCCGCTCAGGCCCGCCCAAGCGCTGTCGTTAAACGACTTGTCTCCACGTCCGCCGCTGTCGAACACGATGCCGACCTTCAGCTTCTTTTCGCCCGAAGGCGCGGGGGAGCCGGTCGTTTCCGACGTTGAACTTTGCGAGCCGCAGCCCGCCATCACGAGAGCCAAGCCAACAGCCGCCAAACCCGTCCAGATCTTTGTCACGATGGTCAATCTCCTCCCCGACTGCGGGTTCCCGTCGGGGACCCCAGCGGGTACACTGCCAGATTATGGCGCACGGTCCAGCAGGATCGTCTGCGTCGTTTTGACCGGAGTTCGATTGATCACCTGCAACCTGACCAAGCTTGAAACCGCCTTGGAGGCGACCAAAAAGGCTTACCCGAAGCTTAAGCCGACCGACGCCGCTTTGGTGGCGTCTGCCTTGACCCTCACCGGGCGTCACGCCATCGCCATCTACGACGGCACCCAGTACACCTGGCCCGAAGATTACGAGAAGCTGACCGGCGCCGTAGCCCGCGAACTGGAATGGCGAAGGCGAGAGCATCGAAGCCCCGAAGAAAGTGAGCAAGACGGAAGAAGTCGAGCCGATCACCGTTACGGTGGGACTGATGCCCAACCTCGTGGCGGGCGAAAAGCAGCTCGAGGGCTTCGACAAGCTCAAGGCGTTGCTCAGCGACATTCTGCAGGAGGGCGTCGAGTTCGTCTACGCACCCAGCGACCTTGGCTGGCAGTGGGCGCTCGACCGCGCCAACTGGGAGACGATCGGCGGGCAGGATTTCGGCCGACGCATCAAGATCAAGGCGTCCTTCACCGAGGGCGCGGTCGGCGTCGAACTCGGATCGGGCGGGACGAAGAAGCGGTCTCGCGCGAGGCAGCCCCCGTTGCCGTCGCGGAGCCCGAGCCGGCAGCCGAAGCTCAGCCGGAAGCGGAAGCCTAACCCAAACTTGCCAGCAACTCACGAGCCGAGCGGAAAACGCTCGGCTCGTCTTGTTTATAGACCTCGCGGAGCGCGATTTGGGTGGGACGTTGGCCGAGGATGCTCGTTTGGACGACCCGTAACCAACTGTTCGTGGCGTGGGCGCGGAGGAACCGGGCAATCGACGCCTCTCCGCCGCGGGATGCGAGGTGCGCCACGATCTGCCCCGCCTGCTGATAGGCGACCCAACGATCGTTGAGCTCGCCGCGAACCGGGGACCAAGTGGTGGCGAAAACCTGCTCCAAGGCTGAAGGGTCCCGCCAGAGCCAGCTGCCATCGACAAACGGGCGGGGAGACTGGAGTTGGTTCGCCACCCAGATGGAGACGCCCTCCGTCACCCAAGTCGGGATGGTCGAGGCGGACATGTTCTCCGAGGCGACGTGTCCGTACTCGTGGGCGACCACGGAGGCGAAGCTGCCGTCGTGGATGGTGGTGGGCGAAATGCAGATCTTTTCGTAGGGATACTTGAGCGCTTCGTAGCCCAGGCGATAGCCCGAGCCGGGCTCCTCGGCAAGCAAGGAAAGGCGCACGGGCACCTCGTGCTGCCAGTCGAGACGGTTGCCGACCATCTGGCACGCGGCAAGGGCGACCTTGGCAAGTTCGTCGATACCATCACCCGTTTCCGCGAGGACAAGCTCGATTTCGAGCCAAGGGTAAGGCGACGCCGTTCGCCCTGGGACTGCGTTGCCCACTCGGCTTCGAGAATCTGCTGGAGAAACGGCAGGTGCTGGCCGCGGACACCGGCGCTCGATTCCTCGACGAGGGCAGCGCGCCCTCAAGATTGTCGTTCGAGTAGAGCGCGTAGATGGCGTGCCACCGGGCAACGTCCTCCTGCAACCCCCAGTAGGCCGATGGGCTGGCTTGGGAGACGCGGACCAAAGAGGCGCGACGGTCTTGCGTCCGTCGCGCCCTAAGCTTGGAATCTCCTGCCTCGCGAGCACTCCTGAGACCATCCTACGTCATAGGCTACGCCGCTTGCTTCGTATCAGCAAGAAAGGCCTCGGCGTGGCGCCCGACCATTTCGATGCCGGTCGTGACGTCTTCTTCCGCGAGGCCGATCAGTTCGACCACCCGCTGGTCGATATCGGTGCGGAAGCCCCAGCCTTCGAAAGCCCAATCGGAGCGGTTCGCGTACTCGTCGGCGAGAGCCAGACATGCCAGCGAGATCGTTTCGTGGCCGTGGTCGAAGGGCGCCTCGACGAACTCCATCGTCTCGCCGAAGATCGACGGCAACGTCCAGGCGTCGGCCGCAATGCGGCCAAGGGCGCCGAGCGAGTTCTCGAAGAACTCTTGGAAACCGGTGCGGACGCTGATGCCGCGTTTGGCCGAGTAATCGACGACGGCTTCGTAAGCGGCGGGGGAAACCCGGCTCAGAAGCGCGATCGGAAGATCGTGGAGGATGCCCGCGGAGAAGATCTCGTCCGCACTCCAACTGGACTTGAAGAGTTCGAGTGCTTTGCGTCGAGCGTAGAAATAGCGCGCCAAGAAGCCAACAAAAACGTTGTGGCGGGCGAAGCGGCCGGCGTCAAAGGCCTTTGTGTTGCCGCCGACCATGGCGGTAACGGCGAGCGAAAGCCCCATGGAACGCACCGACGAGTAGCCCAGCCTCATGACGGCGCCCTGAATGGTAGACACCGAAGTGAGCCCCCCGAACATGGCGCTGTTCGCCATGCGGAGCAAGCCGGCAGACAGCGAGGGGTCGCGGGCGATCACCCGCTCAAGATCGGTGGCGTTGCAACTCCCGCTGTCGATGATCCGCACAAGTTCGAGTGCAGTCCCCGGCAGCTTGGGAAGTCCCTTGCCTTGGCTAAAGGCGTCGCGAAGATCGTTGTAAGTCGGCAAGTTCGACATTGCGTACGGAAATTGTCGGAACCGACCTGCTTCAACTTGAGTCCCCCAAGGGCAGAAACACAAGAACCCCGTACCTTTTCGGTACGGGGCCCTTGGTTGTATTGCGTACCCGCGCTTAGCGGAAGCGCCAGACGACTTCGCCAAAGCGGTTGAGTTGCTTGGCGGAGTAGACCTTGGTGTGGCCGTCGGCAAAGGTGACGGGCGTTCGGCCCTCGTTCCGACCGGTGGAGCCCACGCGGGCGAAGATGGGCTTGAGCGCGCCGGCGCCGAGGCTGGGCGAGTTCGGGTAGTTCTCGTCGCCGGTCTGGGTGACCAGGTCGCGGTCGGAGATCATGGGAAGGCCCTTCGAGTAGTCGCCGCCCGGATCGTTCAAACCGTTGTACGGGTTGAAGACGTAGCCGCGGTGCTTGGTGGTGGTCACACCCTTGGGGGCGTTGGCGGTGAAGGCGAACAGACCGATGCGGGCGCTCTCCTCGGCGATGCTGAAGTTAGCCGCCATGGTGAAGCCCTCGGTGCCGGGGCCGGCGTTGCCGGGAACGGCGGTGCTGTTCGGGTCGACGCCGGTGGCGTCGGAGTAGCCCACGCTCTGGTTGCGGCGGCCGTTCCAGTCTTCGGCGAAGGCGCCTTCGCTGTCCGGGGCCACCAAGATGTCCTTGTTCTTGATGTACGAATAGAGGCCCTGCGTCCAAATGCGGGGGTCGCTGATGCCGTTGATGTCTCGCGCCGAGGCGGGGACGAAGTAATCGTCGTTGTCGCCCGCGTACATCATGACGGCAGCCGAAAGCTGGCGCATCTGCGACAAGCCCTTGCTTTGCTTAGCCGCAAGCTTGGCTTGGTTGAACACGGGGAAAAGGATCGCCGCCAAGATCGCGATGATCGCGATGACGACGAGAAGCTCGATGAGCGTAAAGGCTTTTTTCATGAATGCTCTCCGGGAAGTACCGTAAACCACTTACAGTACGCCAATTGACTGCCAAAGGTCCCCGCAAAGTTCGCGGTTTCTAGAAAGTTCGCGGTTTCTAGCTGGAGAGAGGTGGGGGAGCCCGTCCCACTGGGACTTTGGGAGGAAGGTGTGGCAACGGGCCGAACCCCCAGCGGATCATCGGAAATGCAACGCAAGCACCCACCGGATCCATTCTTATTATTCCCAAATGTTCATCGAATCTAGGGGTTGTCCCAACGAAATGCGTGATTTTCCTCAAAAACGTGCACTTTGGAGCACGTCGGTAAACTCCGCCCGATGGGAAGCAGCTTCGGGATCCTCTTCCGGGTGAGCACGTTTGGCGAGTCGCACGGCGGAGGCGTAGGCGTGGTGGTGGACGGTTGCCCACCCCGCCTGCCGGTTTCGCACGAGGAGATCCAACGCGAACTGGATCAAGCGATTCGGCCGGGTCAATCCGCGCTCGTGACCCAGCGCAAAGAGTCCGACCTGGTGGAGATTCTCTTCGGTATTCAGGACGGCGTCACGCTGGGCACTCCCATTGCGATGCTCGTTCGAACGAGGACGCCCGAGGGCGCGACTACGAAGAGATGCGCACCAAGCGTACCGTCCGAGCCACGCCGATTTTGCGTACGACCAGAAGTACGGGATTCGGCCGTCGAGGGTGGGGACGGGCTTCGGCGCGGGAGACGATCGGGCGCGTTGCGGCGGGTGCCGTCGCCAAAGCGCTGTTGCGGCGATTCGGAGTCGAAGTCCTCGGCTGGGTCGCTTCGGTGGGCGAAACGGGTTCCGGACGTAGATCCGCCCACGTTGCTGCTGGAGCAAGTCGACACACCGGTTCGCTGTCCAGACCCCGGCGCCGCGCCCAAGATGATCGAGGACGAGTATTCGCAAGGAGGGCGACTCGGCGGAGTGGTGGGATGCGTGGCGCGCGGCGTTCCGCGGGCTGGGGAGCCGGTGTTCGACAGTGCTGGAAGCCGACCTTGCCAAGGCGGTGGTGATGTCGCTTCCCGCCTGTAAGGGCTTCGAGGTGGGAAGCGGCTTTGCGGGCACGCTCATGACGGGGCGTGAACACAACGACGAGTACTTCGCCGACTCGGCGGGGGGAGTATCGACGCCCACGAACCGGAGCGGAGGCATCCAGGGCGGGATTTCGAACGGGCAGCCAATCCTGCTTCTGGCGGCGTTCAGCTCCACCGCCATCATCCTTCACGAGCAGCACACGGTGACGACCGAACACGAAAACACCACGATCAGGGGGCGCGGCGCCACGATCCGTGCGTCCTTCCGCGGGCGGTGCCCATGGTGGAAGCGATGGTCGCCTTGGTCCTTGCCGACCATGCGTTAAGACAGCAAGCGATTTCATGACGGTTTCTTAACCTTGATCGGCTAAAATCAGACGCTTGAGCGCCATGGCTTCCCTTGATGTTCCCGTCACGAAAGTCTCGGCGCAGTCCGTGGACTTCTTCTACGGCACCTTCCAAGCCCTGAAGAAAATCTCCATTGAAGTGCCCGCCAACCGGGTAACGGCGTTCATTGGCCCCTCGGGTTGCGGCAAGTCCACCTTCTTGCGGTGCCTCAACCGCATGAACGACCTGATCGACGGGACGAGACTCGTAGGCAAGATCACCATCGACGGGTTCGACATCTACTCGCCGGAAGTGGACGTGGTGGAACTGCGCAAGGAAGTCGGCATGGTGTTCCAGAAGCCGAACCCGTTCCCGATGTCGATTTACGACAACGTGGCGTACGGACCCCGAATCCACGGGACGAAGGATAGCGCAACGCTGGACGCGAAGGTGGAGGAGTGCCTTCAAAAGGCGGCGCTTTGGGACGAAGTGAAGGACAAGCTGAAGCAAAGCGCCCTCGCTCTTTCGGGTGGCCAACAGCAGAGGCTCTGTATCGCCCGAACCTTGGCGGTGGACCCGAAGGTGATCCTGATGGACGAGCCGTGCTCGGCGCTGGACCCCATCGCGACGAGCCGCATCGAAGACCTGATCTTCGAGCTTAAGCACGAGTACACCATCGTGATGGTGACCCACAACATGCAGCAAGCCCAACGCGCCAGCGACTTCACGGCGTTTTTTATGCTGGGCGAGCTTGTGGAGTTCAGCGAGACGGGCGAACTGTTCATCCGCCCCGCGCACAAGCAAACCGAAGACTACATCTCGGGACGCTTCGGCTAGGCGAGCAGCGCCGCGACCTTTTCGATCTCCGTCGCCAACGCGAGGTCCTTCTCCGTCACGCCGTCGTGGGTGTGCGTCCACAGCGAGACCACGACCTGCGGATACGTGATGGTCATGTCAGGGTGGTGGTCGTGCCGATCAGCAAGCCGACCGACGAAGTTCACGAAAGCCAGGTGGTCGGCGTACGAGCCCAGGCGAAACGTCTTGCCAATCCCCTTCCCTTCCATTTGCCAGCCGGGCAAGCCCGCCAGGGCGGCGGACAGTTCCTGATCGTTGAACGCGTGCATGGGTCCCAGTTTACGGTGCCGCCAAGAAGCCTTCGCGCACAGCATCGGTGGAAAAGCGCCGGTCGAACATCCCGAAGCCTGGCGTTTCGCGGTCATCGACCATCGTGTAAAGCGACGCGCTCAGGAACCCGGCTTGCTTGAGGAGCGACTCGCTCTCCCTGAGCGCCCGACCTCGCAGGCCTTCGGCATCGGATCGGCCCTGCACCCCGAGGGATTTGGCCGTCCAGCCGTATTCGCCGACCGCGATGGCGACATTCTGCCCGAACGTGCGGCGGAGCGCATCGCGGGCCTCAAGGGCTTTGGCGGCGAAAGTGCGGAGGGGCCCTTCGAGCGAGCCGTCGGGTCCGACCTTGGCTTGGGCGTAGACGTTTACCACCCAAACATTGACCTTGGACCGCCACCCCTCGCCCATCGCCGACTGGGCGCTGGACAGCTCTTGGGCGAAGGTCTCGTCGCTTTGGAACTCGAAGGACGGCGAGAGGACGGGGAGGCCACGAAAGTCGAGGTTTTGGCATTCAAACGACAACTCTTCGTGGAAGCCAAGGTCCCAAACACCCTCGGGATACGCCCTCACGGCGGGACCGTAAGCGCCAGGGGCGCCGCGCCAAGGACCGCCTGAACCGCCCTTGCCGGGCTCGGTGGCAAGCTCGATTTCCAGAACCTGCTTGGGATCGCGCTTGGCCACTTGGACCAGCGTGACGGCACGATCGATGACGGCTTGCTTGTAGTAGACGAGTCGCTTCCAGAGCGCATTGTCGGGACCGTGCGGAGGCCGGTAGGGCTCCTCCCACGGTTGCCCGTCGTTCAGCGCGAGCCAAGACGGATGGGGAGGCGGACCGCCGCCGATCTTGAGCCTGATCTTGGGAATCTTGCGGTCGAGGGCGCCGCCCACGACCTGCTCGAAGTACTTCCAGGTGGGAAACCGGGCTTGGGCAGCGATTCCGCTGGCGTCGGTGAAGCCGACGCTGACCGTGATTCCCGCCGATAGCCGCTGGGCTTCGTCGAGGGCGCGCTCTTGAAGACCGCTGTTGTAGTCGACCATGGCGGGTATCTGGACGAACCTGAACGGTTCGGGCGCAAGGGCAAGGGCGGCGAGAAGACTGATCATGAGTCGGCGCTCATATTGACGTTTGGGAGCGCCCGTAGATTCCGGGTTGGTATCCTCAACCTCGCATGGAGCGCTTCGAGACCCAGGTCAATCTGCAAGACGCCGAGCATCGGGCGAACCGATCGGCCATGGACGCGGTGATGGCGGAGTTCCGAGCCCGAACGGCGACGGCGATGGCCGGCGGCGGCGAGGCGGCGGTAGCGAAGCACAAGGCGCGCAACAAGATGCTGGCCCGGGAGCGGATCGAGGCGTTAATCGACGAGGGCGCGCCGTTTCTCGAGTTCAGCACGCTCGCGGCATACGGCATGTACGACGGCGAGGCTCCCGGCGCGGGCATCGTGACGGGCATCGGGCGAATCCACGGGCGCGAGGTCGTGATCGTGGCGAACGACGCCACGGTCAAGGGCGGCACCTACTTCCCGATCACCGTGAAGAAGCACCTTCGGGCGCAGGAGATCGCGCTGGAGAACCGGCTTCCTTGCATCTACCTGGTCGACTCCGGCGGCGCTTTCCTACCCTTGCAGAGCGAAGTCTTCCCCGACAAGGAGCACTTCGGGCGGATCTTCTACAACCAGGCGAACATGAGCGCGCTGGGCATTCCGCAGATCGCGGCGGTGATGGGCTCGTGCACGGCAGGCGGCGCGTACGTGCCTGCCATGAGCGACGAGGCGATCATCGTCAAGGGGCAGGGCACGATCTTTTTGGGCGGGCCGCCGCTGGTGAAGGCGGCAACGGGCGAGGAGGTTTCGGCGGAAGACTTGGGCGGCGCCGACGTCCACACCCGGCTTTCGGGGGTGGCGGACCATCTTGCCGAAGACGACGCCCACGCCATCGAAATCCTGCGAAACATCATCGAGAACTTGGGAGCGCACGAGCATGTGGAGCCCGCACCGGCGACCGAGCCGGAGGATCCGATTCTCCCCGTCGAGGACCTTTACTCGTTGGTGCCGACCGATGCGAAGACGCCGATGAACATGCGCGAGGTGCTGGCGCGGATCGTGGACGGCAGCCGGTTCCAGGAGTTCAAGGCGAACTTCGGGACGACGCTCATTTGCGGATTTGCCCGGTTCTACGGCCACCTGGCGGGCGTGCTGGCGAACGATGGCATTCTGTTTTCGGAGTCTGCCCAGAAGGGGGCGCACTTCATCCAGCTTTGCGCGCAGCGCGGCATTCCGCTCGTCTTCGTGCAGAACATCACCGGCTTCATGGTCGGGCGGAAGTACGAGAACGAGGGCATCGCCAAGCACGGGGCGAAACTCGTGACGGCGGTTTCGACGGCGAACGTGCCGAAGTTCACGGTGGTCGTGGGCGGCAGCTACGGCGCGGGCAACTACGGCATGTGCGGCCGGGCTTACGGCCCGCGGCAGCTTTGGATGTGGCCGAACGCGCGGATTTCGGTGATGGGCGGCGAGCAGGCGGCAAACGTCCTGCTGACCGTAAAGATGGACCAGCTCGCCCTGAAGGGCGAGACCATGTCGCCCGAAGAACAAGCCGAGTTCAAACGGCCGACGCTGGAGAAGTACGATGCCGAGAGCTCGGCGTACTACTCCACCGCACGACTCTGGGACGACGGCATCATCGACCCGGTCGATACGCGGCGCGTGGTGGCTTTGGGAATCGAGGCAGCGCAAAACGCGCCGATTTCCGATCCGAAATTTGGCGTGTTCCGCATGTAGCTCGCGCTAAACTCGCGAAACCATGCGCGGCATCGTCATCGCCCTCGCCGTTCTTCCCGCCGTCACCGTCTGGAGCCAAGCGTACAAGCCCTCAGAGCAGGATCTGCGCGCCGCGTACCAGCGCGCCAACGACTTTGGCAAGGGCGCAGACGCCAAGACGTTCAACCTCGCGCTCAAGCCGAACTGGATGGGGAGCGCGGCGTTTTGGTACCGGCGCGACCTCGCCGACCAAGGCAAGGAGTTTGTGGTGGTCGAGACGGCGACCGGGGTGAAGCGTGCCGCGTTCGATGCCAAGCGGCTTGCCGAAGCGCTTGCCAAGGAACTCGGGAAAGCCGTCGAACCGACCAAGTTGCCGTTTGCGACGATCGAGCTAACCGACGGCGCCGTTTCGTTCCGGGTGGACCAACAGGGCTACCGCGTCGATCTCAAGACCTACGCCATTGCGAAGGACGACAGCGTGCGCACGCCGGCGGGCGCGGGGGGCCGGGGGCAACGGCCGGCGGGAACGCCGCCACCATCGAACGGGCGAAGCCCGGACGGCAACTGGACCGCACGGCTGACGGGTGGGAAGGTGGAGATCAAGCCGAAGGACGGCGAGTGGCAGCCGCTGGGAACCACGGGCGACATGGCGGGCTTCCGATGGTCTCCCGATTCGAAGACCCTGGTGGCTTTCCACCTGATTCCCGGCGACCGCAAGAAGGTGTATCTGCTCAAGGCGGCGGTGCCGGGCACGACGCGGGCACAGTTGGAAGAGCGATTGTACGACCAGCCCGGAGATAAGGTCGACACGTTCGAGTTCTTCCTGTACGACATCGCGAGCAAGTCGGAGACCAAGGCGAAGTTGGACCCGATCTTCACGGGAAGCCAACCTTGGGAGGATATGCCGGAGGTTCGTTGGACGCCGGATTCCTCGGAGTTTCTGACCGACAACCCAACGCGCGGGTTCAGTCGTTACCGCATCGAGGCGGTGAACGCCAAGACGGGCGACGTGCGAACCGTGATCGACGAGGTCTCGAAGACGTTTGTGGACGTTTGGCACCTCGAGCTTCGGCCGTTGCAGAAGACGCCGGAGGCGATTTGGCGCTCGGAGCGGAGCGGCTGGGCGAACTACTACCTGGTCAACCTCGCCAACGGCGAGACCAAGCCGATCACGCAGCAGAACTTCGTGGTGCGCAGCATCTTGCGGGTCGACGAAGACAAGCGCACGATGATCTTCACGGCAAACGACTTGGCAAAGGACCAAGACCCGTATTACATCCACGCTTACCGCGTGAACCTGGACGGGACGGGGCTGCTGCAACTGACGGACGGGGACGGCACCCACGAGGTGGAACTGGCGCCCGATGGACGCACGCTCACCGACACGTGGTCGCGGGTGGACAAGGCGCCGGTGCACGAGCTGAGAAGCGCGGAGACGGGCAAGCTGATCGCGACCTTGGAGAAGGCAGAGAACAAGACGGGGATCGCGCTGCCCGAGCGGTTCGTCGCCAAGGGGCGGGACGGCAAGACGGACATTTACGGCATCGTGATCCGCCCTTCCAACTTCGACCCGAAGAAGAAGTACCCGATCATCGAGAACATCTACGCCGGACCCCACGATTCGTTCGTGCCGAGAGCGTTCAGACCGTTCTTCAACATGAATCGGCTTGCCGAGCTCGGTTTCATCGTGGTGCAGGTGGACGGGATGGGCACGAACAACCGGGGCAAGGCCTTTCACGACGTGTGCTGGAAGAACATCGCGGACGCGGGATTCCCGGATCGGATCGCCTGGATGAAGGCGCTGGCGAAGAAATATCCGTACGTCGACGTTTCGCGGGTGGGCATCTACGGCACCTCGGCGGGCGGGCAAAACGCGGCGGCGGCGGCACTGTTCCAGCCGGAGTTCTACAAGGCGGCGGTGGCGAGTTGCGGCTGCCACGACAACCGCATCGACAAGATGTGGTGGAACGAGTCGTGGATGGGCGAGATCGGCCCGCACTATAAGGAGCAGTCGAACATCGAGAACGCTGCCAAGCTACAGGGGCACCTCTTGTTGATGGTCGGTGAGCAGGACCGCAACGTTCCGCCGGAGACGACGATCCGGTTCGCGGACGCCTTGATCAAGGCGAACAAGGAGTTCGACTTCGTGATCATTCCGGGCGCAGACCACACGGACGGTGGACCCTACGGCGAGCGAAAGCGGCGCGACTTCTTTGTGCGCTGGCTGCACGGCGTGAACCCGCCGGACTGGAACCAAGCTCCAGCCCGGCGGTAACGGCTACGGAGTGATCGTCCAGCGCGCCAGGTCGAGGCGGTGGAGCCAGCCGTCGACGGCGGGACTCTCGTCGTTGATCGGGTTGAACCGGACCCGCGCCCGCACCTGCTTCGTGCCGGTTTGGACGTAGGGGGCCATCGTTCCGGTGAGCGAGGCGAGCACGGTGGCGTCCACCAAGGGCGCAACGCCGCCGTTCACGAACGTCCACGCCGAGGTGGTGTAGTTGTAGAAGTCGACGCCCCAAGCCAAGCCCTGCCTTGCCACGCTAAGCTCGACGTTCATGGCGAGCGCAGAGGGCGCCGTGATCGGCGATGTTCCGGTGAGCTCTAGCGCGGCGTTGAGCGTCGCGGGATCGTTGAAGAAGTCGAGGTAGACGTCGTCGCTGGTGCAGAGCGCGCCCACGTCCCCGCTGTTCGCCTCGCCGAGGGCGAGGACAGCGGCGGTCGGGCAAACGATGGCGGGCAACGCGATTCTCCAGGCGCCCCGGCCGAAGGTGGCGACCGTAAGGAAACGGGTGCCGGCTTCGGCGGTGATGGCGTTGCATTGCACGTTGGGCAAGCCGAGGGGTCCCGTGGCGTTGCTCCAAGTGGAGCCCGCGTTGGTGGTCATGAAGACGCCGATGTCGGTCGCCACGTACCAGGTGCCGGCGGGGTCGTCGGGGTCTCGCGCGATGCCGTTGAGGGGGATGTCGGGCAAGCCGGTGAGGCCGGTGCCGCTAACGCTGACCCACGAGGGGCTGCCCGCGAGGGTGTTCGAGCACCGATAGAGGTGGGCAGAACCGGTTCCCGAGAGCCCGACCAGCACGTCAGCCGGGTTTGCGGGATCGGCGCTGATGGAGGTCACGTACCGATCAGGCAGGGCGTTCGTGGTGTTGTCGATGCGGGTCCAGTTGGCTCCGCTGTTGCCGCTCGTGTAGACGTCGCCGTCGCTGGCGCCGCTGTAAAGGCGAGACGCCTGAGAGGGAGCCACATGGATCGCGGAGACCTTTCCGGTCGCGCTCAGCACCTGGTTGCCCAGCCGGTTGTTCCATGCGGAGCCCGTGTAGCGATAGAGGTAGGTGGTGCCGATGTAGACATTGCCCGTGGCGTCGCTCGCCATCGGCCCGATGAAGAGCGCGCCCTCGTTGTTCGACGTCGTTTGGGTCGTGGTGGACGAGCTCCAGCCGTTCGTCGTTTTGTACAGGGTGAGATTGGGCGAGCCGTAGTACTGGTAACTCGCGTACATGGTGTTCGGCGCGTTCTTGATGAGCGTCACGCCGACGCCGTCGCCTCCGGCAACGTTGTCCCAAGCGCCCAAGGTGCCGCGGCTCCAGGGCGTGGCGTTGTCTTGGGTTCCGCCAAGCATGCGGGTGGCGTCGGTGGGGTGGGTAGCAAGCGAGTAGAACTGAGTGACGCCGATGTTCGCGCTCAGATAGGTGTACGCGAACGTTTGGTTGGTCGGGTTGTAGACCACCTTGTAGAAACCGCCGTCGTTGCCCACGTAGGCGACGTTGGGGTTCGACGGGTCGATCGCCATGCTGTGCTGATCGTTGTGGAGGAGGGCAGTTCCGACGAAGGTGGGGCCGCCAACTGACGCCCACGTGCCGTCCGCGCCATCGTCGACTTGCACGTCGATGAGGCCGCAGTAGAGGACGTCGACGCCGCCGGTCTTGGTGGAACAAGTCATGTGGAAGTCGTACCAGCCTTGGGTCCAGTTGTAGCCCGTGGGAAGGTTGCCCGTGATGATCGTCCAGGTTTGCCCGTGGTCCGTGCTCTTCTTCACCACGTTGTCGGTGGGGAGCATGGCGTAGACCTTCTCGGGGTCGGTGGGCGAGCATAGGCGATGGCGTAGCGGTCTTGGAAGTTGGCGGATGGGCCCAGGTTGGCGCGGATGCTCGTCCAGGTCGCGCCGCCTTGTCCGGCAGATCGGAAGAACTGGCCGCCGTTGTAGTCGCCGCCTCCGGCGTACAGGTACCGCGTGGTTCCCGTCTTGGCGCTGAGCAAGGTCGGACCAGCCGGCGTAAGTGGCGAGGGTTGCCGTCCACGTCGCGCCGCCGTTGGTGGACCGGTAGACGTAGCCCCAATAGTCGCGCCCACGCCCGGCGCTGGCGACGACGATGTTGAGTTCTCCAGGGTCGACGACGATGTCGCTGACGGCGAAGTTGCCGGTAGAGACGGCCGATGTTCGTCCAAGTGGCGCCGCCGTCGATGACTTCATGATGCCGACGCCGTACGAGCCCCATCCGTGGTAGTCGCCGGTGCCCACATAGATCTTGTTGAAGTCCGGGTGGGGTCGAGGGTGATGCAACTCACCTGGGAGAGTCTCCCAAGCGTCGCTCAGGGAGGTCCAGTCGGTTCCCCCGTTGGTGGATCGCAGCAAGCCTCCGCCCGCGCCGCCGATGTACAGCGTAGTGGGCACGGTGGGATGGACCGCGATGGCGTTCACGCGTGCCGCTCGTAGGAACGAAACCCCAGGCCGAAGGTTGTCAGGCGTGTCGAGGTTCTTGGGCCCGACGAAGGTCAGGTTCCGGCAGGAGAATCGTCCGGGCCGACAGGGCCGATGCGGGCGGGCGGCATCTGGTCGCGGTGCGCGCTCGCCTTGTCCCACGCGCTCCAGTCCACCGTGTCGTTTGGATAGGCGCGCTGCATCCGATAGTGCAAAAGGGCGCCGAGATAGTCCAAACCGCCCTCTTCTTCTTCGCCCTTCTTGCCCTTGAACCGATTAAACGCTTCGAGGGCTTCCTCCTGCTCTTCCACGAGCCTTTGAAGGGACGAGACCTTGCCCCACGCGCCCACGTTCCCCACCATACGGGGGGCTTCGGGTTCGACCTTTCCGATCCCGGCGCCTTGGAGGCGACGGACCGCCGCATCCAAGCTCACGCCGTCACGAAGCACAAGCACACGAGTGCCGTTTTTGGTTTTCAGCGTGCCCAAGCCAAGGTTCGCCACCTTGGCGCACCGTTCGACGCGCAACTCGGGCAACCGGATCGATCGTTCGACCCAGGGGTCAACGGAATGCGATGGAGAAGAGACCAAGGAAGCAACAAGCAAACAAAGCATGGCAAAGCGCCCTCCATCTAATTAGAGGCAGTTTCAGTGCCGATCCGTTCTCAAACCCGGAGATTGCCCCGGGCTAGACGAAGGGCGGTGGTTTGTGCCATACTTTTTGTTCGCGCCTAGGCGTGGTGAGTTGTCATGTACGCGATTGTCAAGACCGGTGGAAAGCAGTTTAAGGCCGCCAAGGACGACGTGCTGATCGTTGAGAAACTCGACGGTGAGCCCGGCGCCAAGGTAGAGCTGGATGAAGTCGTGCTCGTTTGCGAGGGCGACAAGGTGAAGGTCGGCAGCCCGTACGTGAAGGGCGCCAAGGTCAAGGCCGAAATCGTCCGCCAGGGCAAAGCCAAGAAGATCAACGGCTTTGACTACAAGCCCAAGAAGAACGAGCGCAAGCGATGGGGGCACCGCCAGCCGGAGACCCACCTTCGCGTGACGGACATCGTGGCGGGGAGCTAACTACACATGGCACATAAAAAAGGTCAAGGCTCGTCTCGTAACGGTCGCGATTCCAACTCGCAGCGCCTGGAGCGTAAAGAAGTACGCCGGCGAAGTTGTGAAGCCCGGCAACATCATCGTCCGCCAGCGCGGCACCCAGTTCTATCCGGGCGTGGGCGTCGGCATGGGCAACGACCACACGATCTATTCGCTGGTCAACGGCCAAGTGAAGTTCGAGGTCCGAAGGATAAGCGACGCATCAGCGTCTACGACCACCAGGTTTAACCCACTAACAGGCGAAGGCCCCGTTGCCGGTTTCGGCGACGGGGCCTTTTTGCTTTGGCTTAGCCGAATCGGCCCTGGATGTAGTCGACGGTAAGCGGGTTCGAAGGGTTCTCGAACATCTGCTTCGTATCGCCCGCCTCAATCAGGACGCCGAGCATGAAGAATGCCGTCTTGTCGGCGATGCGGTGCGCCTGCTGGAGGTTGTGGGTGACGATGATGACCGTGTACTCGCTCGAGAGGTCCACGATCAGCTGTTCGATCTTGTCGGTGCTGATGGGGTCGAGCGCCGAGCAAGGCTCGTCCATGAGGATGATGTGCGGCTCGACGGCGAGCATTCGAGCGAGGCAGAGGCGTTGTTGCTGGCCGCCGGAGAGTTCCAAGCCGTTCTTCTTCTTCCAGTCGTCCTTCACCTCGTCCCAGAGCGCCGCCTTGTGCAGGGCGTGCTCGACGATCTCGTCGAGTTCCCTGCCCCTCGACCCAAAGTGGAGCCGAGGCGCCATCGCCACGTTTTCGTAGATCGACATGGGGAACGGATTCGGCTTTTGGAAGAGCATGCCGACCTTGCGGCGGAGCGCCATGAGGTCGACGTCCTTGGCGTACGGGTCGATGCCATCCACTTCGAACTCGCCTTCCACCCGCGCCCCGATGATGCGGTCGTTCATGCGGTTGAAGCATCGGAGAAAGCTGGACTTTCCGCAGCCGCTGGGTCCGATCAGCGCCGTGACCTTGTTCTTCTCCGCTTGGAAGAACACGTTCTTGAGCACATGCTTGTCCCCGTAGTAGAGGTTGGCGTCGGCGGTGTGCAGCGCCATGCCAGGAGCGACGGAAGTTTCTACCATCTTTGCTTTGCCCTTGCGCGAGAACGGACTACGATCGCCCCTAGGTTGATCAGGAGCACGAACATCATCAGTGCGAGACAGGTTCCCCATATGATCTTCTCCGGAATGACCCCGCCCTGGCGATAGCCTTCGGCGAGGTGGTAAGGCAGGTTGGCGACAGGCTTCTTCAGCGTGTCCCAGTCTAAAGTGAGCTTCTCGGTTGAGTAGTAAAGGCCGGCGGTGAGCAGGATTGGCGGGGCCTCGCCGACCGCCCGGCCCGCGGCGAGGACGAAGCCGGTGACGATGCCCGGAACCGCGTTGGGAAGAATGACCCGCCGGATAGCTTGCCACTTGCTGAGGCCGAGCGAGACGGCGCCGGTGAAGAAGGAGTCGGGCACCGCGCGAATCGCGTTCTCAGTGGTGAGAACGACCACCGGGACCGACATCATGGACAGGGTCAGCCAGCCGGCGACGAGACTGGTACCCAGCTTGAACTTGAGGACGAAGATTGCCAAGCCGAACAGCCCGTAGATGATCGACGGCGTGGCGGCGAGCGACGTGATGCACGCCCTCATGATCTTGGGCAACGGGCCTTCGCTGGAGTACTCGGCCAGCCAAATGCCGCCCATGATGCCGATTAGGGGCACGATGACGAGGGTGCCCGCCATGAGCAACAAAGAACCTCGGATCATCGGCCAAATGCCGCCTTGCGACATCCCTTCCTCCGGCGGTTTGCTCAGGAAGTCCCAAGTGATAGCGGGCGCACCTTTGATGAGAATCGTTCCGATGATGCCGAGGATCAGGAGCGCGGCGAGGGCGGACGAGATGCCGACCATTGTCAGGAAGAGGGTGTTTCGGCCCTGGCGACGCCGGTCGCGCGCTTCCAAGTCGCGCTCGTCGTATCGAATCTGGCCTACGCTCGCCACGCGTGCCTCCGACTGTACGCATAGCCCGTCAAGTTGATCGCGAGGGTCAACAGGAACAGGATCAAGCCCAACAGGAACAGGTGTCCGTAATGGGGCATCTCAAACTCGACGTTGCCCATCTCGATGCCGATGGTGTCGGGGATTCCCCTTGCCGGCTGAGCCAGGTCGGAAAGGTGGCCGGTCGGCATGGTGGGCGTTCCGCCGGAGAGAATCCACACGATCATCGTTTCGCCGATGGCGCGGGCGAAGCCGAGCATGACAGCGGCAAAGACGCCGCTTCGGGCCGCCGGCAGCAGGACCCGTCGGATTGCCTCGGAGGTTGTGAAGCCGAGCGCGATCGCGCCGTCGCGGATCGGGTTGGGCATGGATCGCAAGGCGTCTTCCGCCACCGAAATCATCGTGGGCAACACCAGCACCGCCATCATTACCGACGCGGTGAGCAGGCTTCGGCCCGACTCCATGTGCAGGGCGGAGCCAAGAACCCTTTGCAAGCCCGGCGCCACCAGCATCAGCCCGAAGAATCCAAGTACGACGGTGGGAACGCTTGCGAGGAGTTCGACGATGGGCTTCACCCACTCCCTCAGCCTTGCCGGGGCGATCTCGCTCAAGAAGACCGCGCAGAGGATGGCGCCTGGCGTCGCCAAAAGCATTGCCACGATCGTGATCAGCAGCGTTCCCAGCAGGAGGGGCATCAAGCCGAACTTGGGATACGCCAAAGTCGGGTTCCAGTCGGTACGGAACAGCGAGGAGAGCGTGGCGGCGATGCCCGAGGTCTTCGGCGTTGCCACCATGCGGAACACGTAGCCCTTGGTGCGCTCGGCGTCGCTGCTCGCCCGCCAGACGGGCAAGAACACTTCGCCTTTGGGCTGGGCGACGAGGTCGATGTCGAGTTTCTCGGCATCGACGCCAGCGGGTACTTGCACTGTTTGCAGGCGGATATCGTACGCCGCCAAGCTGGGGTCGAACGCTGCATCCGGCTCCCAGGCGAGGCGAATGCGCGATTCCTTGTATTCGGGGGTGGCGAACGCAAAAAGGAGGAACTGGTCGCCCTGGCTTGCCGGGCGGGCAGGACGCCAATCGTCTCGGTGCAGCGAGTTCGGGTCGACCTTCGACGGGTCTCCGACGAGGGCGGTCCCCGTGGCGGTCCCAGATGCTCCGCTCAGGTCGGAGAGGGTCGGCATCGCGATGCCGTCTTCTTTCTCGTCCACGCCGTCGGCACCTTCTGGATTCGCGGCAAGAAGCGAGGCGTTGGGGTCCATTCCCACGGGGTCAAGCGGCTTGGAGTCGCCCGTTTGGGCGGCGAAGCGGTATCCGTAGGGGAAAGTCCGATTGAAGGCATACCGAGATTCGGACGCCAAATAGTAGAAGAGCCCGACGACCATGAGAGCAACGAATGCCGCCGCAACGGCGACGGCGCGCTCCATGATCCAATCGGTGACTCTTCGGTTCATTCTGGGTTGCCCGCCCCCGGGGGGAGGCGGGCGGGAGGGTTCTTAGAGGGGCTTGAGGCTGTAGTAGCCGACTTCCTCGACGATCTTCTGGCCGGCGCCGGACAACACGAAGTCGATGAACTTCTTGGTGTCGCCGGAGGGCTTGCCGTTGGTGTAGTAGTACAGGTAGCGCCAGATCGGGTACTTCTTCGATCGCACGTTGTCCTCGGTCGGAGCAAGCGCCTCGCCGCCCTTTTTGGCGGCGATGGGAACGATCTTGATGCCCTTCTTGCCCTTGAAGTAAGCCACGCCACCGTAGGCGATGCCGCCATCGGTGCGGGAGACTTCGCGAACTTCTTCGCTGGTGGAAGGCAAGAAGCGAACCTGGGGCCCCCAGTTCTGGTTCTTCAGCACGTTGAGTTGGAAGAAGCCGTAGGTGCCGGAGTTGCTGTCGCGGCTGAACACCACGATCGGCTCGTTCGAACCCCCGACCTGGCTCCAGTTGGTCACCTGGCCGACGTAGATGCGGCGCAGGTCGTCCATGCTGAGCGAACTCACGGAGTTGGAGGCGTTTACGGCAATGGCGAGGCCGTCGAGAGCGACGGGAATCTCGTTGGCGATGGCGCCGCGGCTACGGGCGCTTTTGACTTCGCTCTCCTTCATCTGCCGCGATGAAGCGCAGATGTCGGTGACGCCGTTGATGAACGCGCGGATGCCGATGCTGGATCCGCCGCCGGTGACGGCGACGCTGCCACCTGCAGACTTGCCATAGGCTTCCGCCCAGCGCTGGTTCAGGATGAGCAGCGTGTCCGAGCCTTTTACCGACACGGTGCCGCCAGAAGTTGCTCCCAGGGTGAGAGCGGCAATGGTTTCGAGAATCATGATCTTGTCTCCTTTGTTCGGTCGGGGCTTACTGGAAGCGGTACTGGATGCGAATCGTCCACACGTTGTTCTTCGCGTTGAACGGCTGCTCCTTAAACCACTCGTGGGCCAACGAGAGCTTCACGCCGGGGTTGATGTAGTAGCTGTAGCCAAGTCCGAAGGCGGACGAAGTGTTGTTGCCGACTCCGGTGTCCGGGTCGAACGCCTCGTAACGGGCGGTCAGGGCGTTGCGGTAGTTGAGGTTGAAGGTGGCCTGCAACTGGTAGCCCGACATGTTGGTTTCCGCCAGCGCCACGGGGACGCCGGACGACAGGGTCGGCACGCGGTCCTTGCCCCACATGAACTCGCCGCGGACGGTGAGCTGGGGAACCAGAAGGCCAACGTAGGTTCCGTCGAGGTAGATGAACCGCCGATCATTCTTGGGCGTTGCCGGAACGAGGGTGTTCTTCACTTCGCCGGCATCGACGACGCCGTTGTTGTTCAGGTCCGTGAAGGTCGTGATGGTTTTCGCCGAAGTCGACGGGCGCTGCCCGAAGAAGCCGGAGATGCCGACGTCGTAGTGGGTGCCGGCAGTGCGGAAGCCGCCCGAGAACGCCATCTTGGTGCCGTCGAGGTTTCGGAAGCTGCCCGAATCTGACTGCTGCGGGTCTGTAAAGGTGAGCGGATTCCACACTCCGAAGTGGGCGAAGGAACTGCCGCCAAGACCATATTTCAGGTACACGCCGCGACCGCGCTCGCCGTTGAACATCGTGCGGTTGTAAATCGAGCGCTCGGGCATTTCGCGCTCGCTGGACGAGCGCTCAAGCTCGTAGCCAAGCGGCAACGGCTGCTGACCCGCCAGCACTTGGACACCGACCGTGGTGTCCGAAGGAACGATATCGTACTGGAGGATGGCGTCCTTCAGTTCGGCCGACGTACGAGAGCCGCCGGTGGCCACGTCGAACGAGAGCTTCATCTGCGTGCGCGGGTCGATCTTGTTCGTCGTGCTGATTCGGAAGCGGCGCAGCGCAAGGCCGTCGCTGTTCGTGCGGTTCGAGCCGCCCGCCTTGTTGGGGCCCTCTTCGGTGTCCTGATACTGGAACTGCACGTAGCTGCCCCAGCTTACGCGCTTTAGCTGATCGACGTCGTTGGTAATGACCGGGAGGCTCTCGTTCTGGCCCTCGATCCAGCCCTTGATCTCGTCGATCTCCTCTTGCATCTTCTTGAGCTTCTCGTTGATGCCTTGGAGTTCCTGGACCATGTCCTGAAGAGCCTTGATCGACTCGTCGCTGGTGACCTTGCCCGACTTGGCGATATCCGCCATCTTGCCGGTAATCGCGTTCGCCTTCTCACGGAGCGTCGTCATGGAGGCGCTTCGCGACTCGAGAAGATTGATCGCTTTGGCGCGCTCTTCTTTGGTCACCTGCCGCTTCGATGCCGGCTGCTTCTCCTGGGCGAGCGAGTCGGACAGGGGGACAGATGGCGCAGCGACCGCCACGCCGGCGACGGCGAGCGCCGCTAGTGAAAGAATGGAATGTGCCCTCATCAGTGTCAAACCTCCTGGTTCGCGGATGAGAATGTGATGGTCCGATTAAGGAGTTGTTAACCGACCGATTAAGGATTTGTTAAGCGGGCCGTTTTGCGCCGGCAACCGCATCGCCCGCCTCTCCGGTATAAGTGGGAGTCAGATGAGAGTTCGAACTTCCCTATGTTTGGCGGTCCTAGCCATGGCAGCCGCCGCTTTCACCCAAGAGGTTCCGGCGAACGTCGTTGCCGCCCTTAAAAAGGCCGATGCCGCGGTCGCGAAGATCATTGCGATTCCCGACGGCGAACGCAACTTCGACAACACGATCGGCGCCCTGGACGACATCAGCACGCAACTGGACACGGACACGTCGCTCACCCTGTTCATGCAGTTCGTCTCCACCGACGCCAAGGTCCGGGACGGGGCGCGGGCGGCGGAAGAGGCGGTGAGCAACTGGGGCATCGACCTCGGCAAGCGCGAGGATCTCTTCCGAGCGGTGAAAGCCTACGCCGACACCAAGCCGAACCTCAGCGGCGAGCAGAAGCGGCTGTTGGACTTCACCATGCGCGATTATCGGCGCGCCGGAATGGACCTGCCCCTGGAAAAGCGCAACCAGCTCAAGCAGATCGAGATGGAGATCAACAAGCTCTCGATCGAGTTCGAAACGAACATCAATGAGGACGCCACCAAGCTGGCGCTGACCACGGACGAGTTGAAGGGCGTTCCGAAGAGCGTGGTCGATCGGCTGCCCAAGTTGGGCAACGTCGTTCTGATGGGCTTCGACGGCCCAACGTACGGCGCCGTTATGGACTACTGCGAAGTCGACGCGACGCGCCAGAAGGCGCAGTGGCTCTACCGGCGACGCGGCGGCCAGAAGAACGTGGAAGTCCTCGAGAAGCTACTCAAGCTCCGCACGCAGGAGTCCGAGCTGCTGGGCTACAAGAACTTCGTGGACTACGCCATCGAAACGCGAATGGCGCACGACGCGGCGACGGTCAAGAAGTTCTACGACGACCTCCTGCCCATCGTGAACGCCAAGGCCGCGCAGGACGTGAAGGAGTTCCTTGCCTTCAAGCGCGCCCAAACCAAGAACCCGAAGGCCACGTTCAACCCTTGGGACTACTCTTTCTACAAGAACCTGCTGAAGAAGGAGAAGTACGCGGTGGACGGCGAGAAAGTCGCGGAGTACTTCCCGATGGAGCGGGTAGTGGAAGGGCTGTTCAAGATCACGTCCTCGCTTTACAACATCGAGTACCGCGACGTGACCAAGAAGGCCGGCGAACTCGGCCTGCCGATTTGGCACGCCGACGTGAAGTTGTACGAGGTGGTGGACAAGGCGAACGGCGAGGTTCTGGGACACCTTTACACGGACCTCTATCCGCGCGACAACAAGTACAGCCACGCCGCGTGCTGGGGCCTGTGGCAGCGCAAGGTTTGGGCGGACGGAACGGTGCAAAAGCCGCTGGCCGCTTTGGTGTGCAACTTCACGAAGCCGACCCCGACCACGCCTTCCCTGCTTCCGCACGACGAGGTGGAGACGTTCTTCCACGAGTTTGGCCACGGTCTGCACCAGATGCTGACCAACACGAAGTACGGCCGGTTCAGCGGGACTGCAGTCGCCCGCGACTTCGTGGAAGCGCCGAGCCAGATGATGGAGAACTGGGTGTGGAACGCGTCGGTTCTGAAGACCTTTGCCAAGCACTACAAAACCGGGCAACCGCTTCCGGACAAGCTGCTGGCGGGCATGCAAGCGGCGCGCACGCTGGGCAGCGGCATCGAGACGCAGGGGCAGTTCTTCTTGGGCCAGATGGACCAGAAGTTCCACCTGGCGCCGAAGGGCGAGGTCGACACGACCAAGGTGGCGCAGCAGGTGTACGAGAGCATCATGCCGTACAAGTTCTTGCCCATGACGTTCCCGCAGGCGGCGTTCGGCCACCTGACGGGTTACGAGGGCGCGTACTACGGCTACATGTGGTCGCTGGTTTACGCCCAGGACATGTTCCAACGCTTCGAGGAGTTGGGCGTGACGTCGCCGAAGGCGGGCCTGTACTACCGGGAGAAGATCCTGGGCCGCGGCGGCTCGATGGACGAGATGGACATGTTGCGCGACTACCTGGGACGCGCGCCCAAGATGGACGCGTTCATGAAGCATCTGGGTCTGAAGCAACCGCCCGCCGGCAAGAAGAAATAGCGAAACGGATCGGCGAAAGTCAGGGTATCAGGTACCGGCGATGCTCCATCAAACGACCGAATCCGATACCCTGACGCCGACCGAAACGGAAGCGGTCCTGCAGATGTGGGCGGTGCGGCACGGTAGCCCAAACGCCGGCGGCGCCGCCCCGCGTCTTCAAGACCTTGCGGAAGCCATCGGCGCAACGCCGTCGGAAGTTGGCGCGATTCTCGCCGAGGTTCGGAGCAACCCGCGCATGGCGAAACGAGCGCGGAGGAAGTTCGGCACCCTCCGGTTGCTGGCCTACGCGGGGTTCGGCGTCTTGCTCTGGGGGGTGGCTCTGGGCGGGGCGTACTTCTTGGGCATGGAGCATGGTCGGATTCGACCCGTCTTTGTCGGTCGCCCAGTATCGGCTTTCGGTTCGAACGTGGGATCGAACCTCCCGAAAGACGTTTCGGCGGAGTTCCGCGGCTACACGATTCGGGGCTCCCTGAGCGGCTCAACGACGGTCGGGACCGTCGAGGAGGAGATGTTCTTCGCCTTGTCAAAGGTCGTCTCGGAACAGGCGCCACCCGTCAATGTTTCCGTCCCGTTCGGCCCCAACGATTTGCCCATCCTGAACAACGCCTTGCAGAAGGAGGTGGTGGGCACCGGCATGGAAAACGTGTTCCGCTACGAGCAGATCACGGTTAAGTCCGGCGGGCAGACGGCGAAGGTTCTGGTGCCCGTTTCCCTCACCTCCAGTCCCCTTGCCAACGACGCGATTGCCCGGGAGCAGCAACGCCGCATGCGGGTGGCGGCGAACAAGGCGGCGCAGCTTTACGCCGAGACTTTGGATGGCGCCACGAAGGCGCCGGTGGCGAAACGCTAGGCACTTTTCGAGGCCCGCTTCGGGTATAGTCTTTGCGGGAGACACCAAGGATTCAGGTGGAAACGGAGGTCGGAGCACGGATTGCTCCCTCCCACCTACTTTTGCCGTCTAACAGTTGGTGGCGTCCTCCCTTCTCATCGCCGGTCCGGGCAAATCGTGGCGCGAGTACCTTGACGCTAACCTGGGTAGCCGCGACCTCATCCTTCTCGATCCTGCCGAAACCCGTTTTGGCGCGCCGGGGCGCGTGTGTCTGGTTCGTGGCGGCAAAGTGGTGGCTTGGCGGTTCATCGGGAGCTTGGACCCTCTACGCGCACCTCATGTGGTGATCGCGGCGCTGGCGGGCTTCCTAAAACAAACCGAGTCTGCCGCCGTGCAGTGCTTCCCTTACGTCCCGACGCCTCTGAACCGTCAGACCTGCCTATTGTTGGCGCAGCTTCTACAGCCGGAGGAAATTTTGGTGGAGACGACAACGGACCTTGATCCGGAGGGGTGGCCGGTGGGACCCGAGGCGGTCAGCCTGCGCGGCGACGTGCCCGATCTCGTGAACCAAGCCCAGCGGAAAGCGCGTTGGCTGGAGCTGATCGAATCCTCAACCGAGCACCGGTTTCCCTTCCGCTCCGTCGCCATCGAAGGGGCGAGGCTGGGCGCGGGGCGTGCGCTCTCGGGGGCGGAACGAGAGAAGATCGGCATGGACGGAGCCCAGCACGCCGAGATCTGCGGATCGACGCTGTTCGCGGTTTACGACGAAGAACCGCCGGAGCCCATGGTGGCGAGATTGCTCGACGCCGTCCACGCGAAGCGGGCGGTGTTCGCCGCGCCGCATGCTTACCGGGGGCTGCTTTGCAGCTTCGCCCGGCAGAGCGGCGAGGACTTTGCCATCGGAACCATACAAGATATCGACTTCAAAAGTGGCGAAATCGTGATCAACAGCCCCGCCGTGCCGCAGGCACCC
>JAXLTH010000029.1:0-43077 GCA_046330155.1 Fimbriimonadales bacterium
AGGGAGGCCGGGATAGATGACGCGCTCCACTTTCGGATGGCTGGACAGCCACGTCGCGAGCCTCATGGCGTTGGCGGCGTGCCTCTCCATTCGCAGGGCAAGGGTCTTGATGCCGCGAAGCGTCAGCCAGCAGTCGAAGGGACCGGGAACCGCGCCGATCGAGTTCTGGATGAACTTGAGCTGCGCGTACAGATCGTCGTCGTTCAGCATGAGCGCCCCCATCACCACGTCCGAGTGGCCGTTGAGGTACTTGGTCATGCTGTGCATCACGATGTCGGCGCCCAGCGCCGCCGGGTTCTGAAACACCGGGCTCATGAAGGTGTTGTCAACGGCGGTTTTGAGGTTATGGCTTCGTGCGATCTGGACCACGGCTTCGATGTCCACCAGTTTCAGCAGCGGATTGGTGGGCGTCTCGATCCAGACCAGCCGCGTGCTTGGGAGGATCGCCGCCTTCACGGCATCCAGGTCCTGCATCGGCACGAAGGAGAACTCGAGGCCGCGGTGGACGGCGAGGCGGGTGAACAGCCGGCGCGTGCCGCCGTAGAGGTCGTCGCTCGCCACGATGTGGCTACCCGCCGGCAAGGTGTTCAGGACTGCGTCGATGGCGGCCATGCCCGAGGCAAAAACCAGGGCGTGGCGGGTGCCTTCCAAAGCCGCGAGGCAAGCTTGAAGGGCGGTGCGGGTCGGGTTGTCCGTCCTCGAGTATTCGTAGCCCTTGTGGACGCCCGGCTCGGCTTGCGCGTAGGTGCTGGTCTGGAAGATCGGCGTCATCACGGCGCCTGAAATCGGCTCAGGCTCCACTCCGGCGTGGACGACCAAGGTGTCGAGACGGTGGCGCATCTATCAAAAGTATGGGCTTTTTGCCGGGCTTTCTCCCTGCGGCAGGTTAAAGTTGCCTTATCGCAAGGCTTTTTCGGAGAAATTCTTTGTCGCCCGCGATATTTGGATGTACAATCTCAAGTGTGACGGTGAAGCGTCACGCTGGTCAGTCCCGTTTCGGACACGTCTGAATCGGGGTGATTTGAAGAAATCTGGCTTTTTTGCCAGTGCCTTCGGTCCAAGGCGTGTTGTTACACTGAAACACTTCAGATCATAGCTCTGGTGCCTTGGCAGCCTAACGGTCACTAGACCGGTCCGGCGTTGAACAAAGCTATGTAGCGAGAAGGAGGAATAGATGAAGAAACTTGCTTTTGCAGTCGTTATGGGCAGCATCGCAGTCGGCGCTTCGGCTGACGTGTGGTCCAACGGCAATATCGTTACTCGTCAGATCAACGGCACTTCGGTTTCGTCCCAGGCGGACGACACTCGCGGCGCCACGTTCGGCCTCAGCGCTTGGGCGCTCGCCGATGCTCCGGGCCCGTTCTCGGTCGCTGACAACTACACCGTCGGCAACTCGAACATCCTGGTCACGAGCGTCAAGGTTCTTGGTTACTACAACACGGCAACCACGGCCAACCTCGACCGCGCGTTCATCAAGATCTATCAGGGCACGCCGGACACCGGTTCCCCCACGCTTGTCTACGGTGACTTCGACAACAGCCGCGCCACGTCGACGGTTTTTGCGACCGACCCGAACAACAGCAACAGTGCGATCTACCGCGTTTCGGGTAGCACCCTGTCGACCGCTCGACGTCTCCAGGAGATCACGATCGGCCTCGGCGGCGGCGTTGCTCTGAACGCCAACACGCAGTACTACTTCGAGTGGGCTCTCGACTCCTCGTCGAGCACGCCTCCGAACTCGGGCTACATCGCCGTTGCTCCGCTCGCTCTGAGCCGCACGGCCAACGGTCCGGACGGTCTGGTCCACTACGGCAACGGTTCGCCCACGGGTGGCGGCACTGTTGGCGACCCCAACTGGGGCTGGGCCTCTCTGAAGAACGACAGCGAAGCCAACGTTGAAGCTTCGAAGGTCGACCTTCCGTTCTCGCTCGAGTACACGGCCGTTCCTGAGCCGGGCACCATGATCGCGGTTGGCGCTGGCCTCGTGGCCCTCGCCGCTCGCCGACGCCGCAAGGCCTAAGCGAGTTCTCGCGAGATAGCTTAAGAGCCGCCTCGGAAGAGGCGGCTCTTTTTGTTTGTGAACGAAGCGGCGAACAATACTACGCCGAGAAGCCGTGCGCGGCAAGCCAGGCGGGGTCGAGGAACTTCGACATGTAGTTCCGGATCGAGTCGGGCAACACCACAACGATCCGCTCGCCACCCTTGCACTGTTTGGCAACATCCAAGACCGCCATCATCGCGGAGCCCGAGGATCCCCCAACGAGCAGCCCCTCTTCGCTCATGAGCTGCCGGGCGAGGCGGAAGGAGTCCGCATCGTTGGTCTTCACCACGATATCGACCAGCTTCGGGTCGTACGCTTCGGGGAAGAAGTCGTATCCGATTCCCTCAACGAGGTACGGCTTGACCTCGGTGCCCCCGCCCAGAATCGATCCTTCGGGGTCGGCGGCGACGATCTTGCAGTTCGGGGCCTTTTCGCGCATCAGGCGGGCAATGCCCGTCATCGTGCCGCCTGTGCCCACGCCGCACACCAAGTAGTCGATCTTTCCGTCCGTCTGCTCCAGAATCTCTGTCCCCGTTCCGTAGTAGTGGGCGTCGGGGTTGTTCGGGTTTCGATACTGGTCCAAGATGTGGGCGTTGGGCATCTCCTTCGCCATCCGCCGTGCCAGAGAGATGTTCGAATCGGGGTCGTCCGAGGCGGCTTCCGTCGGCGTCCGAATGATCTCGGCTCCCAGTGCCTCCATCGTGAGCTGCTTCTCGGCGCTCATCTTGTTCGGCATCGTAATGATCACGCGGTAGCCCTTGACGGCGCCCGCCAAGGCGATGCCAATGCCCGTGTTGCCGCTGGTCGGCTCGATCAGCGTGTCGCCCGGCTTGATAAGCCCCGCCCGCTCGGCTTCTTCCACCATGCGGTAGCCTATGCGGTCCTTGACCGAGCCGCCGGGGTTGAGAAACTCGCACTTGGCGAGAATCTCGACCGGATACTCCTTGCCGATGCGGTTGAGGCGGACCATCGGGGTGTCGCCGATGGCGTGCAGAATGTTGTCGAGAATCTTCGGGCGGTCCATGATCGAGGGCACGACGCCATAAGGACGCCCAAGCCGCCACAATTGTATCCCGGATACCCCGATGAGAATCCCGTTCGACAGCCTAACCTTGCGCGCCGTCGCCCACGAGCTGGGCGCGCTTGAAGGCGCCCGGGTCCAACGGATCGTCCAGCCGGACGAGTGGACGGTTCTCGTCGAGCTTTATGCGGGGCGCGATTCAACCCTTCTGCTGTCCTGCCACCCTGTTTTTGCCCGCGTCCACCTGGTCGCCAAGCGAAAGGGAGGTGTAGGGAATCCGCCCGCCTTCTGCGAAGCGTTGCGGGCGCGGCTGGCTTCGGCTAGGCTCGCTGCGGTGCGTCAGGTCGGCTTCGACCGGATTCTCGAGCTCAGATTCGAGGGTCCAGCCGGCGAAGCCCGACTTATCGCCGAGTTGATGGGCAAGCACGCCAACCTGATCCTCGTCGACGCCCGCGACCACGTCGTTTCGGCGTCGAAGTGGGTCAATCCCAGCAAGTCGGTGCGTCCGATCACCCCCGGGCGACTGTACGAGCCCCCTCCCTTCCCGCCCAAGCCCAGCTTGCTGACGGCGCGCGACGGCGACGACCTGGCGAGCTTCGAGGGCGCGTCACCCTTCCTGCTGAAGCTGATCGAGCAACAGGGCTTGGACGTCTTGCGCCGGCCGTTCAGCCCGGTCTACTCTCCGGGAAGCGGTGCCTATCCGGTATCCGTGGCTTCGCTCGGGCTCACCGAGCAGCCCATGCCGAGCATCAGCGTAGCCTTGGAAAAGCACTTCGCCCAGGCGGAGCGCCAAGCTACCATAGACCAACTCAGACAGAGCTTGGTGGCCCAGCTTCGGCGGGTCCAGCTCGCGCGCGAAACCGCGCTCTCCGATCTGCGGCAAGCCGCCGACGCGGCGGCTCAGGCGCGGTCCCAGCAGATGAAGGCCGAGCTGATCCTCGCCTACGGCGGATCGTTGCCGCCCGGGGCGAAGGTCCTTGAGGCGGTCGACTACGAAGGCAACCCCGTTTCGATCAAGCTCAACGCCGACCTCGATTTCAAGCAGAACGCCGAGAAGCTGTTCGACAAGGCTCGTCGGGCAAAGCGCGGCGCCGATCTGGTTCGGGGCCAAATCGAGCGGATGGAGCGGGATTGGGTGGACGTCACGGCTCACCTGCACAAGGTCGAAACGGAGGAGACGCTGGAAGGCCTCCGAGACCTTGCCGACCAGGCCCAGCGCCGTCGGTGGACCCACCATCAGGTTCACTCGGAGACACCGGAGAAACGTCCCTACGAGGGCCATCGCGTTCGGGAGCTAATCGGCCCGGGCGGCGTTACGGTGCTCTACGGCGAAACCGCCGAGGCGAACGACTACCTGACCCTTCGCGTGGCGAAGCCGGACGACTGGTGGTTGCACGTGCGCGGATCGACCTCGGCTCACGTGGTGATCGTCACAAACAAGCGCCCGGAGAAGATCGGACGCGAGGCGCTTGAGTTCGCCGCCAAGGTAGCGGTACAGCACAGCGCCAGCAAGCACAGCGGCTTTGTCCCTGTCGATTACACGCTGAAAAAGTACGTTCGCCGCCCCCGGGGCGCCAAGGTCGGCACGGTGTTCTACACGCACGAGAAGACCCTGCACGTGGAAGGCAAGTGATTTAGGGTAAATCACCCCTGATGAAGCACCGCGTCGTCGTCGCATTGACGCTCGGGTTCTCCCTTTCGGCATTCGCCCAGCAACTGCCGCCGGCCGAGATTTCCATCGAGCGCTTCTACCAATTTCCCGTCCTGAACGGAAGGAGCCCGACAACTCCTGCGATGTCGCCCGATGGTTCCAAAATCGTCTTCGGCTGGAACCAGACCGGCGATCGCCGGCTCGACGTCTGGGTGTTGGAATACCCGCACGGCAAGCCAAAGAAGATTGTGGACGCCGCGACGATCGAGCGGCTCCCGAACCAGGACGACAAACGAACCGACGACGACAAGCAAAAGGAGCAGCTTTACGATGCGGGCATCAGTGGATTCGTGTGGTCGCCCGATTCCCGCGAGGTTTGCTTCAGCTACAAGGGCAGAGCCTGGCTGATGGACCCCATGGGCAACCAGCTTCGGCCGGTCTTCGATGCCAACGAGGGCTCGTACGGCTTCCAATACTCGCCCGATGGGCAGTACCTGTCGTTCCAGAAGGGACAGAACCTGTACCGCCTGAACCGCAAAACCGGCGCCACCAAACAGCTGACCTTCCTTAGCGCGCCGAACACGAACATCGAGTCGTACCTGTGGTCGCCCGATTCGAAGAACGTGGCGATGATCTGGTCGGATAGCTCAAAGCTCGGCCGCCACGTGATGATGGACTTCACGAAGGATCGCGCCGAGGTCCGCAGCATCCAGCGAATGTGGAACGGCGAACTCAGCCAAGACAACCAGATCGGAGTCGTCGGAGCCGACGGCGGCTTGGTGAAGTTCGTCGAAGGCTTGCCGCGGTACATGTGGCCGAGCGACCTTGCTTGGTCTCCCGATGGGTCGATGCTCGCCTACGGTTGGTTCAAGGACGACTTCAAGGAGTACACGATCAACGCCGTTCCGATCACCACGATGAAGAAGGCGGACGCGTACCACGAGACCGCGCCCAAGAACTACATTCCCGACTTCCGCAAGGTCTTCTGGACCCGGGACAGCAAGCGAATCCTGTTCACCACCGACATCCTCAACGGGCAGTTCGGGTTCCGGTCCCTGCTGTCGGTCGAGCCGAACGGCAAGAACCTTCTCAAGGTGTACGCCGAGCAGCACGATATCGCCGCCGCCACCCGGCCCAAGAACAGCGACCGCCTGCTTCTGGTCACCATGGGGCGGAGCCCGCTGAAGACGGAAATCACGATTCAGGAGCCGGACGGCAAGCGTAAGGTCATCGTCCCCGAGGAGGACGGCTTTGCCACTCCCGTCGACTTCGACGACGCGCAACTGCCCCTCTTTAGCGACAACGGAATGCAGGTCGCCACGCTCGCCAGCAACCCGACGCGGAACAACGAACTGTACAGCGTGTTGCCCGAGTTGAAGCGGCTCACCGTGAGCCAGCGCCCCGAGTTCGCGAAGATCAAGTGGGCGGAGTTCAAAGAGGTCTCGTTCCCGGCGCCCGACGGTCGCATGATCCACGCGACTCTCGTGCAAAAGCCCGGACTGGACACGTCGAAGAAGCACCCCGCGTTCCTGAGCAACATCTACGCGAACAGCGGCAAGATGGCTTGGGGCGGGTACTTCGAGAACTACGCCGCCATGGAACTCGACATGGTGGTCCTCAAGGTCGATTTCCGCGCCAGTTGGGGCTACGGCGGCGAGTTCAACAGCGGCTACTACCGCCAAATGGGCCTCATCGACGCCGACGAGGCGGTTGCCGCCAAGAACTACCTGGCGTCGCTAGGCTACGTCGATCCCGACCGCGTCGGCATTTGGGGGTGGAGCTACGGCGGCTACCTGACGTGCATGACGCTCCTCACCAAGCCCGGCGTGTTCCACGCCGGCGTCGCGGTGGCGAGCGTCACCGACTGGAAGACCTACAACGAGTGGTACACCCGCCGCCGCCTCGGCTTGGTGAAGGACGACAAGGAGATCTTCGAGAAGACTTCGCCGATCACCTACGCCGACGGGTTGAAGGACAACCTCTTGCTGGTCCACGGCATTCTCGACGACAACGTGCTTTTCCAAGACACCGCGCGGCTCATGCAGCGGATGATCGAGAAAGGGAAGTACTTCGACCTGATGGCGTACCCCGAAGACGACCACAGCATCGGCAAGAACTGGAGCCGGCCGCACGTGTTCGCGACCGTGATGCGCTACCTGTACGGCAAACTGGGCAAGTAGGCGAAGAGAAACGGGGCGGGACCAGTTCGGTCCCGCCCCGTTCTTTTGTCTGACGAACCGCCTAGCGGTAGGTCGTCCAAGCGGACTGCATCCGAGTCGATTGGCCCGCCGTGAACTTGAACATGCACGAGTCGTCCGTGTAGTCCATGAAGTTCTCGATGGGGTCCTTGCCTGCCTTGTTCGCGCAGGAATCTCGGCCCGTCGGGCATCCGAAGGCGGCGGACTTCTCGGCGGGTGTGTCGCTCACGTAGTCGCCGTTGCCGTTGCACCCGCCCTGGAACGTGTGATACAAGCCAAGCCAGTGGCCGACCTCGTGGGTGGCGGTGTCGCCCAGGTTGTACGGTGCCGCCGTGCCACCCGGCAGAGAAGCCGTCAAAACAACGACGCCGTCCTGGCTGGGGGCGCTGTTGTAGCTCGACGGGAACGTCGCCCAGCCGAGAAGCCCTGGCCGATGTTCGCGCAGTACAGGTTCAAAGTCTCGGGCCCGCCAATGTGGAGCGCGGTCTTGCACGCCTTCTCCGCCGCGCTGCCCGGGGTCATGGTGTACCAACTGGCGTTCGCCGTCCGGTCGATCGAGAGCAGGGTGAACTGGAAGTTGGTGTTCACGCCGCCGGTCCCGCCGGCATACGCCGTGTTCAGCACGTTGATCTGGCTGTTAACCATCGCGTCCGAGATGTTTCCCGCCGTGCCGTTCGTAATGATGTGGACCGCGACCGGGATGTAGGTCGTCGCGTCCAAGCCGGCGCCGCCGTTCTGGAGAATGTCCTTCTCCACGCGGAGCGCCTCGTCGGGCGTCAGGTCCTTGGTGCCGCACTTAATGGGGCTGGGCATGACGGCTTGCTGGGCGTTGACCACGGCAATCGAGCCGACCGTCGCCCCCACAACCACGGCGAAAGCACACCATCGTACAAAAGAATTTCGCTTCATATGAGTCCTCTCTCTGCCGGCGGTCTAAAGCGCCGCCGTGCACAAAACGACGCCATGGTACGACGGAAAGGCGCGTGATGCCAAGAATTTTCTTGGACTACATCGCGCGGAGGCGTGAATAGACTTCGAACGCGTGGCGGAAGACCTGATCGGTCAACTCGTTCCACACGTGGTAGATCGAGGGGAGCTGCTCCATCGAATAGAACTCGCGGGCGCGAGACTCTGCGGTGATCTGAATGTCGGTCAGATCGGCGACGGAAGCCGTGAAGCAGTCCGCCCAGCGCGTCTCGTTCCGCTCGAGGATTTGGTAGCAGCCGATGTACTGGAGGTTGTCCAGATAGGCGCCCGCTTCCTCCAATGCCTCGCGGCGGACGGCTTCGATGGACTCCTCCTCCGGTTCGACCCGTCCGCTGGGAATGCACCAGCCTCGGCCCAGAATGTCGCAGAGCAATACCCGCTCTTCCTGCCACGGAAAGACCAATCCGGCAAACGCCCGCAACGGCGCCCGAAAGGGCGCTGGATGGAACGTGAGCGTTTGACGCCCGTATTTGCCGGAGGGGAAGCGCTTCAACGGACTACAACCTTACCTAAGACGCGGCTCACGTCGACCGCGCCGAACCTGCGGCTGTCTTCGGAAACGGCGCGATTGTCGCCCAGCACGTAAATCTTGCCATCCGGCACCACGAATCGCCCTTTGGTCAGGGGCCAATCGTCGGGGATGTTGACCCAGTCCACGGTCTCCCCGCCCATCCGGTAGACCCGCTTGATCACGTACTCGTCACCCTTTTCAGCGCGGATGACCACGATGTCGTTGTCCCGGATGTTTCCGATGAGCCAATAGGCGGACGAGGCCAGAAGGCGGCGCCCGTTCAGGAACGTGGGCTCCATCGACTGCCCCGAGACGACCACCGTCTTGAAGTTCTGAAAGAAGAAGATCGCCATGCCGAGAACCAGGAGCAGGGTCCCTGCGTAGCTCGTCGTCGCCCGTGTCTTCACTCCAAGGGTTTCCATCTTAGCTATACTCTACGTTCGGCGCAACGCGCCCAAGTCAGTATGAAAGGCTTGCTTGAGAGCTTATCCCAGCACGCACCGGCACTAATACTTATCCTATCATCGGCGGTTTTGGCCCTGATCGTTATGGTGGCGGTATTGCTGCGTCGCGTAACCATGCTCCAAAACCGCTGGCGCGGGCTTCTGGACGGCGTCCGGGGCGACAACCTCGAACGGATGTTGAACGACCACCTGCGCGAGCGATTGGCCACGGATGAGAGGCTGGACGGCCACGACGGGCGGCTGGCTCGACTTGAAGACAAGATGCAGACGGCGAAGCGCCACCTGGGCTTGGTCCGCTTCGACGCCTTCGACGATGTGGGCGGCTCGCAGAGTTTCGCCCTCGCCCTCTACGACGACAACGGCGACGGCGCCGTGCTGACCAGCCTGCTTGGCCGAGCCGAATGCCGGGTTTACGGCAAGGCGATGGCTCGCGGTCGCACCGAGCGCAACCTCTCGCAAGAGGAACTTCGCGCCATCGAGGAAGCGCAAGCCGTGGCGCCCCGACCCATCGTGTCATGAGCGGCTTCCCCGACGATTTGGTGCTGATCGAGCGAAGCAAGCGCGGCGACGCCGACGCCCTCGACACCCTGATCCGGAAGCACGAGAAGCGCGCCTACCAATACGCCTACCGACTCACCTCCAACCCCGACGAAGCGTCCGATATCGTCGCCGACGCGTTCGTGCGCGTGTACACCGCCCTCAAGAACTTCAAAGGCAACAGCGCGTTCACCACGTGGCTGTACCGAATCCTCACCAACTGCTTTCTCGACCTTCGCAAGCGCGAAAAGTCGCGCCAGGCGTCCAGCCTGGACGCCGTGCTTTCCACGGACGAAGGGGAAGTCGAACGGCAGATCGAGGACGACGGGGCGACGCCCTATGAGGAAGCCGAGAAGTCGGCACGAGAACGGGCGGTGCAAAGCGCTTTGGCGGAGCTGCCCGAGTACCAGCAGGCGATGATCACGCTCTACCACGCCGAGCAGCTCTCCTACGAGGAGATCGCCGAGGCGCTGGACCTGCCCATCGGCACCGTCAAGAGCCGCCTGAACCGGGCGAGAATCTCGCTTCGCGAGCGGCTGGAACGGGACGAGGAACTTTTCGGACTGCGGTGAAGTCCAACGGCATGAGGACCATGGAATGAACCTGGAAAAGGCACGAGAGAACTACTCCGCCTACTATGAAGGCGAGTTGAAGGGCGGCTTGCGCGAGGCTTTTGAGAAAGCGCTGGCGGCTGACGCCCAGGTTCAAGCCGAATATCGCGCGTTCGAGCGCACGATGGAACGCTTGCCGAGCCTTCAAACCGAGGTTCCCGAACCGGAGTTCGATCTCCACGACCGCATCATGGCGGCGATCGACCTCCAGAAACTCGAAACCCGCCGCGCCGGCAAAGTTGGATTCCCTGCCTGGTGGCGTTTAGCCTTGGCGGGGGGCCTTGCGGTGGTTGCGGTGGCGGCGATCCTGTTCCGCGGAAGCGGGGCGCCCGGCATGCAAGCCGGCACGCTGCCGGGAACGGTCACGGTCCGAGATTTCAAGATCACCACGAACGAGGGACGCGACAAGGCGATCCTGCAGGCGTGGGGCGATCAAACCCGCACCTTCGTGGTCAAAGACCAGGACGGCAAGGTCCAAGAGAGCCTGCGCTTCGGCCAAAACGACCGGATGCAGAAGCCGGTGCAGAACGAGTTCGAAAACGCGCGCTGGGTCTCCATTACGGTGAACGACACCGCCGCGCCGCTCTATCTGGCGATTCCCGGCACGAAGCCGCACATGCGCGTTGAAGGCTCGGGCACCTTGCTGGATCTCGCGCTCGCCGCTTCGGAAACCTACCGAATCCCGGTCGTGGTCGCGGTGGACCGCGTCAACGATACGTACCAGTGGCGCTTGTTGGGCGTGGAACCGCAGAAGGCGGTGAACGACGTCGTCAAGGAACGCGGACTCTCTGCCGACAAGCGAGACAACGTGATCTGGATTACGGCGCCGTAACCAAGGCTTCCAACTCTTCCTTCAGGCGGGCATGGTGCCGGACGGCAACGTGCAGAAGGCTCAGCAACGTGTTGGCTTCAACGGACGTGGTTTTGGGCCTCGTCTTCGCCATCGCCGTCACCTCGCCCAGATAGGTTCTTAGCTCGCGGGGGGCGATGCCGACCTCTTCCGGATGCACGATGTCGGATCGCGAGACGATGTAGTCGTACTCCGCCATCTTCGCCATCTGCTTGGGGCTGGGCTGGTCCTTGAGAACCGCCGCGATCCGCAAACCCAGGGTTTTTCGATCTTGCGGAGGCGCCTGTGCCAATGCTTCGCCCAAACGCTGGGTGGCGCTCAGCTGTCGCAGGCTGAGGCGCGTCAGAAGATCCAGGTCGGAGCGCTTCAGGCAGTCACCCAGCTCGAGGTAGGTCACCCAGGCTTCGGCGCTGCGTCCGTAATCGCCCTGAGCCCGGTAGAAATGGGCGGCCCCCGCCAACCCCTCGAACAGAGCGTCCTGCGCGGCGAGGATCTGGCGCTTGGCCCCGCTTCCAAAGTCGTCGCCCGAAGCAAGAGGGGGCAACTCGGCGTACCGGCCCTCCCGCGTTCCGGCAATCCATCGGTGGCTCACCGAGAGGATACGGTCGTAGTCGTTCGTATAGCGCACGACGCGCGCTTCCCGCACGATCTCAACGTAACGGTCGATCCGCTCTGCGTGTTGCGTCGGATAGTCGAGAATCTTGAACCGGTCGTCGACCTGGCGCGCGCTGTACGCCACCAAGCCCAGCGCCGCTGCCGGCGCGAGGCAGAGAGACACGTGTAGGGCTCTTCCGCCAACCATAGTTTCTATCGTTGGCATCGCCCAATAAAAATCGCAGGGTCTCGAACTTCGAGACCCTGCGATTTCGATTTGAAGGCAGAGAGCTTACTTCTGCTCGTCGCCGACCTTGGGGGTCGAGACGTTGACCTGGTCCTTCTTCATCATCTGTTCGTAAGACTTCGTCCAGGCGTCCTTGAGCGACTTTTCGGAGACGTCGATCGTGCTCTTCTTCAACTTTTCGATGAGGCGGGCGCTGAGGTCGATTGCCGCCGCGCCGCGCTCCAGCGCGAGCCTGCGTCGAAGCACCTCCATCTTGTTCGCGTCCATCTGAACGGGAGACGCCGGCGTCTTCTTGCTGATGTAGAACTTCATCCAGCCTTCCGCGGCTTTGAGCCACCCTGTCGTTCCTTGCTCCGGCGTCGCACCCAAGGCCTTCGCAATGTCGGGCGACGAATCAAATGCGGTCATCGGCTGCGTGCCCAACTGTCCGCCGTTGCGGAACTTCGTGTACTTCGCCGCGACGGTCTTGAACGATTCTCCGGCACCAAGGTCGGCATCGACCTTCGCCTTGTCGGCGTCCGTCGCTACCAGGATTCCGGTGAGCTCGACGGTTGCGGGGTTCATGAACTTATCCGGGTTCTGCTTCTTGTATTCCTCGGCGTCCTGGGTGCTGACGGTGATGCCCTTGGTGATGAGCTTCTCCTTGGTGAGGTCAAGGGCGATGCTCTGCTTGATGCTCTCCAAGGTGTGGCCGATGGCGGTCATTTGGAAGACGTAGTTCGGGTTGCCCTTCTTGCGGAACTCAAGCTCGGCGGCGACTTCCTGGTCCGTCGGGTACACGCCTTGGTCCTTTGCCATCTGCATGATCAGGCGGTTCGCCACGACGTCCTGCAAACCTTGAAAAGCGATTGTGTCGACAACCTGGGCTTCGGCGGGTCCGTTTTGGGTTTGAACTCGGATCGAAGGTTTGGTCTTCAGATACTGATAGAAATCGTCGAGCGTGATGGCCTCGCCGTTCACGACCGCGAACGGCCTGGCCCCGCCGCCGCAGCCGGCCATGCCGATCACGCCGAGCGTGGCAAGCGCGCCAAGCGTGGCGCTGATAGTGGCAATGGAAATGGTCTTCTTCAAATCGATTGGTACTCCCTCGTAAGATTACGGGCTCGAAACCCAATGTTACCTATCGGGTGATTCGTGCCGGTTCACTACAACGCAAGCGCCGTGCCAATGGTGCCCGGCTAGACGGCAATGTCCAAACCCTGGCTATCTTCACCGGGTTCGTCCGTCTCCACAAGCTCAAGTTCGACCGTTTCCTCGTCTTCAGAGTGGAGTTCGAGGCGGTCTTCCGGCGCTTCGTGGCCGTGCCCTTGGCCCTGGCCGCGACGCTCGTCTCGGATGGACCGGGCCGCCAAAGTCGGCGGGCTGAACGCGGGCGTTACCGGATCGATGCGATCGACATGGCTCATGGGCTAGGCCCCCGCGGTCACCGTCCCGTCGGAATGCAGGAACTCCTTGAGGCGGTTCATCGCTTGCGCGTGAAGTTGGTAGATCCGCGATTCGCTGACCGCCAAAACTTGGCCGATCTCGCGGAAGGTCAAACCTTCATAGTAATAAAGCGAAACGACGAGACGCTCGCGCTCCGGCAGGGCGTCCACACCACGGGCAAGCACGCGGCGGACTTCGCGGCGTTCGGCTTCCTCGGCGGTGTCGGCATCCCCATCCTCGATCATTTCGATGTAGTGGATGTGGTCTTCGCCGTCGGAGCCGACGAGAATGTCGTCGAGACTGTAGATGCCGGTGCGGGAACTGCGCATGAGCAGTTCGCGAACCTCGACGTCGGGCAATCCGAGACGCTCGGCGACTTCGAGATCGGTGGGCGCGCGTCCCAGTTGGTCTTCAAGCTGATGGTGGGCTCGGTCGAGCGCCTTGAGCTTCTCGCGAACGGAGCGGGGAACCCAGTCCTCGTCCCGCAGGAGCTCCAAAATGGCGCCCCGGATGAGCGCGATGGCGTAGGTTTCGAATTTGACTTCGCGGGTGGGGTCGTATTGGTCGACGGACTTGATCAGTCCGATAACGCCCGCCCCGATAAGGTCCTCGCGATCGAGTCCGGACGGAAGGTTGGCAACCAAGCGGCCCGAGGTGATCTTGACCAGATAGGAGTAGTGGTCGATCAGTTCGACCCTCGCGTTGGGGTCTTTATAGACTTTACAGTCAATCCAGGCTTGCTTGAGTTGGTCGATCGATAGAGCCATCGTTACTTCACCTTAAGCCGCTTTCGCCCTCATCGCTTCGCCAGGGTCGGCCTCTTCCTCGTCCGTGGCAACCCTCAGGGGTTGAACCCGAACGGTAAAGAAGACGTACCAGACTTGCGTGCCGAACCAGCCAATTATGTAGGCTACGGCGCCTCGTTGCAAACAAGTGATGGGATCGACCTTTGCCAAGATGCCTGCCGACAAGGCGATAAGCGCGGCTAATCCGGCAACGACTTTCGACATTTCCCTCTACGACCCCAATCGCCCGTTTGGCACGAGCCTGTTACTCATACTGGCGGGTTGTTGCCAGAACTTGAGGGCAAATCTGCGAAATCTTGTGAAGTTCCCTGTTCGAACCTCGCCGATGACTTGAGATCGTGCCTGCAGACGCCCCTCGCCGGTATCCTAGCGCCCGATGCCGCACGAGGCGCCCGACGTTACGATACTGGTGCCGGCTCTTAACGAGCAGAACACGATCGCCGAGGTCGTGGAGCGGCTGCTTGCGCTCCCCCTATCGGTGCAGGTGATCGTGATGGACAACGGCAGCACCGACGCGACGCCCCAAATCCTTGCGGGATTTGGCGACCGCATCGAAGTGCTTCGCAGCGAAGAGAAAACGGGCAAGGGAGACTCGATCCGGCTTGCCCTGCCTCAAGCGAAGGGCAAGGTGGTCGTCATCCAGGACGCCGATCTCGAGTACTTCCCCGAAGAACTTCCTTTGTTGGTCGAGCCGATCCTCGCCGGCAAGGCGGGGGTGGTGTACGGCACCCGGTTCGCCCACGGGCTGCCGAAAGACATGGCGCTGCCCAACAAGATCGTCAACAAGCTCCTGGCTTGGGCGGTCGGACTCCTGTTCTTCCGGAAGGTGACCGACGAAGCGACCTGCTACAAGGCCTTTCGCCGCGACCTGCTCGAACGGATGCACCTGCAGTGCCATCGATTCGAGTTTTGCCCCGAGGTGACCGCAAAGTCGATCCGGCTGGGCGAGCGCATCCTGGAAGTCCCCATCCGATATGAGCCCAGAACCAAGGATGCGGGCAAGAAAATCCGCTGGACCGATGCGCCCGAAGCGTTCTGGACCCTCCTCAAACACCGCTTCTCCCGGTTCTAGGGAAATCGAGTTTTCCACTTGACGAAGATGCGTCTGGCATCCAGAATAGTAGACAATAATATACTATTTTGGAGGAACCATGACGGACGCCGAACTGACCTTTATTGCCGACGCGCTGCTGTCGATGTGCGACAAGCCCGCCGACCGGCCTTTCTACACGGAGGAGGCGCTTCGCAAGCGCTTGAACCGAGAGACCTGCGACAACGTCTTGTATCTGAACCTTGCCTCGGTGGAGAAGGACGACGACCTGCTGAGGCAAGAGCTCGCCGGGATCTTCGCCGAAGCGCGCTTGACCCAACGTCAAGAGCAAGTGATGACCCGGAAGATGATCGGCCGCTCGTTCGAAGAGATCGGACGCGAACTGCTGGTGAGCAAACAGTCCGCCCAGCACAGTTTTGTGCAAGGACTTAAGAAGTTACACCGGGCTTTGCGCGTCTATCCCTACGCGGGGCTGAGCGCGGTGTACCGCTCCGAGACCAAGCGCGGCGCCGCCAAAAAGGCCGCTTAGGTTCAAACGGTACACTGGAGAGTCTGGGGACCCGGCGGAGTATTTGAAAATGGTGACGTGTAAGAGCTGCCAAACGAAGAACAGCCTCGACAGCCGGTTTTGCCGGAACTGCGGGGTGGGTTTGCCCGAAGATGAGATCAAGGTCGAACGCGAGCAACTCGACCTTCTCCTCGCGGAGGGTTACAAGAAGCTGAGCGCCGGGGAAACCGAAGAAGCAGCGTTGATCGCTTCCGCCGCCATCGTCTCCGACCCCTCGAGCGCCTCGGCGATGTCTCTGCTGGCGATGACCCACGAGCGCCGTGGCGAAATGGCGGAAGCGCTGGAGTGTTACGAGCGCGTCCTCGAGATCAATCCAGACTCCGCCCTCGACAAAATCCGCATCACCCAACTTCGCACCACGCTGGCGGCGCACGCCAAAGCTAAGCCCGCCCCGGACCGTCGCACCGCGCTGGTCGGGGCGTTAGCCGCCGTCATCTTCGTTTCTTGCCTGGGCGGCGCGATCGCCATGATGAACCAGGGCAAGCCGTCGGGCACGCTCGCCTCCAAGGAAACGGCGTCCGCGAACCAGATGCTGGAAGAAGGCTTCACGAATCCCAACGTCGCGGCCGCCAACCCCAACGCGGCGAACAACGCCGCCGGCAACCAGGGCACCCAACCTCCGAACAACAACCCCAACAACGCCGGAAACGGCGCCGCGGGCAACAACGGTTCGGCGCCCGGGCCGATCGCATCGAACCCTGGAAATCGGCTCCCCGACATCTCGGTGCCGCCCGTGCGCATCGAGCCCACCGGGCCGATCAACCCGAACCCGACGGGGAACCAGAACAACACGACGGGTAACCAGGGCAACGGATCGAACTCCACGAACACATCTGGCGGCAACCGGGGCAACGACGGAATCGACCCCAAGATCGACGACGGCTCGAAGCCGGCCGAGCCCGCCAAGCCGAAAGACGATCCTGGCGTGATTGAAATCAAGCGCAGCGGCGGCGGTGGTCCGAACTTGGGCGGCAGCACCGACGTCGATCGCCCCAACGACAGCGCCAATCTCCTGAAGCAGGCGCGTGAGCAGTTCCAACTCGGCCGTTTCGACGGTGCCGCTTCGCTCTACGAGCGAGCGGTTAAGAACGGAGCGTCCGGCGGCAGCGTCCACCAGCGCCTCGGCCAATGCTACGAGAAGCTTGGCCGGAAAGCCGACGCCATCGCGTCGTACAACCGAGCCGTCCAGGCTTACGAAGCCTCGCAGAACGCCGCCGGTTTGGAATCGTGCCGACAAGCGCTCAAGATTCTCCAAGGTAGCGAATGAAGGTCGCGCTGACCGCCCTGTTGGTTCTTGGTTGGGGGGCTGCCCAGGCGGCTCGCGCTCCGATTCCCCAGATACTGATCGTGCAAGACATCGTCAAGCACGAGAAGGACAAGGATCCTAACGTGCCGCTCGCCAACGAGTTGGCGAGCGAGCTGGACAAGGAAGGCCGTGTCGCCCCCGTCGTGTGGAGCCTGACCGACCCCTTCTTCCGCGCCGCCGTAAACGACGGCTTGATCAAAGGCCCCGCCGAATCTCCCAACCTTGACGAAGCGTTGGCGGGTGCGGGCAAGATCAAAGCCGAGTACCTCATGGCCATCACCGCCGTCCGCGAGGGCGGAAATTTGAAGGCGAAAGCAAAGCTCTATCGCCGCGGCAAGGTGGTGTGGAACGATCCTTCCGCCGAATCGCAACAGGCGATGGAGAAGCTCGCCAACTTGGAAGAGCGGCTTCGCCGGCAAGGGCGCATCGAGGGCGACCAGCGGAAGCCCGACGCCGAATGGCGCGTGATTTCCGTCACCCTCGACAACGAGGTGGACCTGGACAACGCCGCCGTCTCGTTGGCGCGCACGTGGGCGCAAATCATGAGTTCCGGCCCCTTCAAGGGCTTGCCCCCGCGGCCGATGAACCCGACGCCCGAGCCTGATCCGGGCCAAGCTCCTCCCGTAGTCGAAGTGCCGCCCCCCGACAAGGTGGACAACGTCAAGCTGGTCGAGAACGTCCAGCGAATGCTCGCGGCGGGCGACCTCAACACGGCGCTGCTCACCCTGCGCGACGCGGTGGACCAAGAGCCGATGGACATCGAGCGGCGGCGTCTGCTGGTTTCGGTCCTGATGAACATGGGCATGCTCCGGCTCGCGGCGGAAGAGGCGCGCCGCGCTTCGGCGATCAAGCCCGACGAAATCGAACTGCGCGTCATGGCGGCGCGGGCGTGGCTTCGCCTGGGCGACCCGGACGAGGCGAACAAAGACCTGAACGAGGCGGTGGCGCGAGATCCGAACAGCGCCCTCACCCGCATGCTGCTGGGCGAGATGAGCCTGATGAAGTTGGAAGTGGCGGCGGCGGTGGAGCACTTCAACGCTTCGGTGGAGAAGCAGCCGACTGCGGAAGCCCTCTTCTATCGGGGTGCCGCGCTCCTGGTCTCGGGCGACGTTCAGGGCGGCAAGCGCGATACCGACAAGGCGGCTGAACTGGGCTTGCCCAAAGACCCCGGCTCGCTGGCGAACCGCTACCTGTCCATGGCGTCGATCTGCGATGCCGGCGCGATCAAACTCGGCGCAAGGGTGCGGGACGCCTTCCAACGGGCACGGCGAAACCGAACCGACGCTAAGATCGGTCCCGAAGTAGGGGAGCTCGCAAACGTGGGCGCAGGTTTCCGTGCGCTTGCCGAACTCGTCCCCGCTCCCGAGCGGCACAAAGAGTCGTGCGACCGGCGGCTTTTGGCATTGAATTTGCTGAACCAGTGCATTGCCGAGCTTCGCGACTATCTGCAGTCGGGAGACGAGAACGCACTGGGCGATTCGACCCTGAACCTGGGCGAGGCGCTCAAGCAGTTGGGCGTCGTTCGCGAACTGCAGAAGTCGGAGGTCGAGCTTGGCAAGTGAACCATGCTTGATCTTTCGCCGCTTGTCCTGTTCGGCACGAGCTTTGTAGGCGCGCTTGTCGCCGGCTACCTCTTTGCTTTTCTTCGTCGGCCCCGCTTTGCGCCGGCGTCGGGCGCCCGGCTAAGGCTGGCGGCTCCTCACGGTTCGTTCCGAAGCCGCATCGTCGAGGCGCGGGGCGCTTTGTGGACCATCGATGCCCCTCTGCGGCGGGACGCCTACGTGGCGCTCCGGGTGGGCGAGCGTCTGCGCGTGGAAACGCCGGCGAAAGATGGAGTGTGGGTCGGGGTTGCCGCCGTTGAAGCGCGGGACGCCGAGACGCATCGCTTCAACCTGCGGTTGGTGGCGCCGCTTCGCCGCGTGGAAAGGCGAAGCGAGCGGAGGCACCCGGTCAACGCCGAAGCCATGCTGAACGGGGTGCGCGTCGTCCTGGCCGACCTATCGGCGTCGGGCGCCCGCGTGGTGACGCAAGGCGGCCTCCCGGAGCCAGGCGAACGGGTACTCCTCGACCTGCCGGGCAAGCGTGACGTTTTCGGCTACGTGGTCGGGCTCGACCGTGAGAACGCAGCGGCGCGAATCTGCTTCGACGCCTAATCCAGAAATAACAAAGGCCGCCCGTATTTGAGGTAGAGCGGCCTTGCTCCGGTTTCCGAAGAAACCTTTTTCCCCGGAGAGGGAAGGAGGATATGCACCCTGATGATAACCCATTCTTAAGGAAATGGGTGACACTTGTCGAATTTTCTCGGCAATTGCCGAGCAGTCCGCAAGTTTCTAACCAGTTGGTGGAATGGGCTCGATCTGCACCGCTGTTCCGTAGGCGATGACCTCGGTCACGCCCGGCGCGATCTCGTTGGCATCGTAGCGCATGGCGACGATGGCGTTCGCTCCCGTCGTGGCGGCGTGCTTGATCATCAGCTCGTACGCCTCGCCGCGCGCCTGCTCGCACAGCTCGGTGTACAGCGTGATGTTCCCGCCCACCAGCGTTTGGAAGCTCGCGCCGATGTTGCCGAACATCGACCGGCTCCGCACCGTGATGCCGCGCACCACGCCCCACCCGCGCACCACGCGGTACCCGTCGAAACCGTTTGAGGTTGTCACCCAGGGATGAAGATCGACCATAGCCATGATTACGGACGCGGCGGCGGTGGGTTTCGCTTGCTTAAAGGGGGCTCCAAACGCCATAATCAACCGAAAAGCCAGGAGAGTACATGTCCGCTTTTCGCGAAGGCCTTAGTTTCGACGACGTTCTTCTAACCCCCAAACACACCGAGGTCCTTCCCAGCGAAGTCGACATCTCGACCGCCTTTCTGCCCGGAATCACCCTTCACGTTCCCATCGTCTCCGCGCCGATGGACACCGTTACCGACGCGCGGCTTGCCATCGCCATCGCCCGAGAGGGCGGCGTGGGCGTCCTCCACCGAAACCTCACCATCGAGGAGCAGGCCGCCGAAGTCGACCGGGTCAAGCGCTCGGAGCACGGCATCATCACCAACCCCATCATGCTGGGGCCGGATAAAACCATCCAGGACGCCGTGAACCTCATGGAGCGGTTCCACATCAGCGGAGTGCCCATCGTCGACGAGACGGGGCTGCTGGTGGGCATCCTCACCAACCGCGACATCCGGTTCGAAACCGATTTCACCAAGGCGATCAACCTGCGCATGACCTCCAAGGGGCTCATCACCGCCTCGGTGGGAACCACGCTCGAGCAGGCGGAGCACATCCTCGCCGAGCACCGCATCGAGAAGCTCCCCATCGTAAACGAGACCGGCCACCTCAAGGGGCTCATCACCATCAAGGACATCCTGAAGGTGAAGCAGCATCCCTTCGCCACCAAAGACGCCAAGGGGCGGCTGGTGGTGGGCGCGGCCATCGGCGCGCTTCGCCAGCCCTACGAGCGCTCGAAGGCCCTCATGGATGCGGGCGTGGATTTCGTGGTCATCGATGCCGCCCACGGCCACAGCAAGGGCGTGATGGAGTGCGTGAAGATGCTGAAGTCCAAGCTACCCGACCTGAAGGTGGTGGCGGGCAACGTGGCCACCAAGGAAGGCGTGCGCGCGCTCCACTCGCTGGGCGCCGACGCGCTCCGCCTGGGCATCGGCGCGGGCTCCATCTGCACCACGCGCGTCGTGGCGGGCGTCGGCGTGCCGCAGTTCACCGCCGTGCTCGACTGCTGCGAGGAAGCGAACAAGCTGGGCATTCCCACCATCGCCGACGGCGGCATCCGCTCCAGCGGAGACGTGGTGAAGTGCCTCGCCGCCGGCGCCAGCACCGTCATGATGGGCAACATGTTCGCCGGATGCGAAGAGTCGCCCGGCGACCTGGAAATCTACCGAAACCGCGCCTACAAGGTCTACCGCGGCATGGGCAGCATCGGCGCCATGAAACAGGGCTCCAGCGACCGCTACATGCAGGTCAAAGAAGCGGGCGGCACCATCGTTCCCGAGGGCGTCGAGGGCCGCGTGCCCTTCAAGGGCCCGCTCAACGAGACCATGGCGCAGCTCATCGGCGGCTTGCGGTCCGGCATGGGCTACGTGGGCGCAAACTCGCTCAGCGAACTCCGCGCCAAGGCCGAGTTCGTCAAGATCACCGGCGCCGGCTTGCGAGAGAGCCATCCGCACGACATCTGGATGACCAAGGAGCCGCCGAACTACACGTCCCCGTTCGGGAACACCGGCGAGGGCTAACCCTTGCCGTTGCCGCGCGGCTCGCTGCTGAACTTCGTCACCGTGTTGGCGGGGGCGCTCGTCGGCTTGCTCGCCGGTTCGGCGCTGCCCGACCAGTACAAAACCATCGCGCTCAGCGGGCTGGGCTTGGTCACGGTCGGCTTGGGCTTCAAGATGTTCTTCGGCGCGAAGGACATCCTGGTCGTGGCGGGCGCCATTGCCCTGGGCGGCATCTTGGGCGCGTTCGTGGGCATCAGCGCGGGCTTCGAGCAGTTCGCCGAGTTCATGCGCCAGCGGCTGGGCGGCGGAGACGCGGCGCAGTTCAACCAGGCGCTCATCGCCACCAGCGTGCTGTACTGCGTGGGCCCCATGACGCTGCTGGGCTGCATGGAAGACGCGCTGGAGGGCAAGATCGAGCTGCTCTCGCTGAAGTCCACCATGGACGGCGTGGCGGCGGTGTTCTTCGCCGCCACCTCGCGCTCGGCGGGGCTGGGCGTGGTGGTCACCGCGTTCGTCGTGCTGGTGTTCCAAAGCCTGCTCACCTTCGCCGCCAAGGCCCTGCGCCCCATCGCCAAAGATGAAGGGCTGCTGGCCGACCTCTCCGGCGCGGGCGGCCTCATGCTGGTGGGCATCGGCCTCGGCTTGCTCGAGATCAAGCGCCTCGCCATGGCGGACTACCTGCCTGCCCTGATCCTCGCCCCGCTGTTCGTGTTGCTGGGCCGGCGCCTTGGACGCAAGACGTCGCAACCCGCGGGGTAGTCTTTGCGGACTGCGGATAAGATCGTAACCTTGCGCTCGCCGTACCTGAATTGATGCGTTTCCGAATCTGGCGGGTTATATTCGATTCGCTGCGTTCAGTTCGCGTAATCATCCGATCGTGGAGCAGTTCTTTGAGCGGAGCCGCACTTTCACTGACTATATTTGCGGCGTTGGCAAGTTGTGGTACCGCCGCAAGCGGCGATTCTTCTGGTAAGTCCAAACAAGGCACGCCAAAGGACATCAAAGATCAGTACCAGCAGATGGTGAATGCCTATTCGACTCGCAACGCGTCCGCCTTTATGGCTCCATTTGCAAAGGACGCGACCGGCGACGGCAGTTTTCCGAGCAACTATGCCTATCCTGGCCCCGAAAGCGGCAAGCTGACACGAAAGCAGCTTGAGGGATTCTATGTGGGTTGGATGACTGATTTTGTTCCGCGGACCGGTGGAATGCCAAATCCCTCCATCTCGGTAATGATCGACAAGCGGGAAGACAAAGGCGACCTCGCAACGGTCTCCGGTGTGATCTCTGTGATTATGCCTTTGCACCCGAACAGTGGAGGAAATATGGACGGCTATTTCGCGTTTGTCGACCAATGGAGCAAATCGGGAGAGTATGGCTGCTAAGCATCGAACGCAAAAGGATGCATCCGATGCCCAAGTCTCCGCCTTCGAGAATCCTCAGAACGCTAGCAAAATCATCAACGCAAGGTAGGTCCCGCTGGATCGTGACCAGGGGATGCCAGTGGGCGTCCCCTCTTCGTCCTGTTGGGGCGAAGGCTGGTGGAAGACGTCTGCCCCCGCCGGGCAACCTCGTTATCGGAGGAAAACCGTGCTCAAGATCTACGTCGGATTCCACGACCTCAAACTCTTGAAGGTGGATGTCACGAACCCTCGCGCCTTCGCGTTGACCGTTCAGAACTACGACGACCCTCCCGAGGTGGTGACCTTCGAATCGGCAGACGACCTCCGATGCTGGTCGGTAGAGCCGGAGAACTTTCGCTACATCGGGCAAATCTACTTCATCGAGCAACTAAGGGCGGAATCGCCGCACATCGGTTAGCCTCGATGGAGTGGCAGGAGATTCTCGACATCATTCGGTCCGAAGGGCTTGGAGACTGGTGCATCTTCATCGGCGCCCTCGCCGGTCCATCCTGCGCGATTCTCGAGTAAATCGGTCCCCGGGCTGAAGGGTACTTCGCTCGGCAAAGAGCTCATGGAAACGGACTACCGCAAAGGGGAGAGGTAGCCCTCTACACGAGCCATGCCTGACCGAGAACGCAAGTGGTGGATCGCAAACCTTTGCTTGGGCACGGTGGTGCTCCTCATTTGGCTGTATTGCATGATGTTCCCGAGGTCCCTGCCGCCTTCAGCGAGCCTTTGCCAAGACCCCCGGCAGATACGGCGTGCCCAGAAGCGCAAACCTCAACTTCTCGGCCTCACTGGGCTCATTCTAACGGTAACGTCCGTGAAGAAGTTGATGCAATGAAGACTCTGGTAAGCGTTCTGATTGCCTCGGGGTAGTCTTCTCGGTGGTCGGGAGTACCAATCGTGCCATCGTGGCTCGAAACCTAAAACAGAAGTGACACGGGGAGATGTCCCTATGTGTTGCCATCGTTGCGGTGGCGCTCCCTTTGGTGTCCTTGCCAGATCGCTCCGGTTGGAGGGAGGGTTCATGCTGGAGTCGGGATGGCGGCGATCGCTAGCGAGCACATCGCGCTCTTCTCCTATCCCCGCGCAGAGGACTTTTCAAGGACGAAGCTGATCGGATACTGCATGATCGCGGCTTTCGTTATCGCCAACCTCGCGGTGATGGGCGCGAGGGCGACCAACTTGTAGGAAAGTAGAGACCCATGGGACACATCGCAAGAATCATGCTTACCGGAAAGGCTCGCGAGCGAGTCCGCGTGGACTTCTGCCCTGGGTCAACTGACCACGTCCTGTCGGGTGGAGCCGCCACGTTTTGTATCTCGCGTTTCCGCCAGCCGGAAATCTATCCCTGGGTGCCTAAGGTCGATCTCCAGGTTTGCCGTGTCTTATTCGACGTCGCCATCGGCTTGGGTCCTCTGATCATCGTGGCTCTTGTGTTGCTCAAGAGGGCTAAACCGACCGCCGAGCCAGTGGACAAGTCATGAAGAATCAGAGGCAAGGGGTTTGGGTGACGACGCTTATTCGGCTCACCTTCTGAGTACGATGGTGCCTTTGCTTCCTGTATCGATTCCCCGAGCGCTTTCCGTGGGCGGCGGCTTGGTCCTTCCTGCCATGATCGTCGTCGGCTTCATGTTGGCGCTGGTCGGCTTCATCCTACTGGTACGGTTGGCCTACGCCGGCGCGTCCCAAAATGGCGAGCGTTCGCGGCCCACCCGCCGGGGTAGGCTTCGCATCGAAGGAATCTGGCATCCTTGCTGGCGTGGTCGGGGAGGATTATGAAGCGAAGTGAGTTTGAGCGCCACCTGCGAGGTGCCGGGTGCCGCTTCGAACGGCAGGGCGGGCGCCATGAGATTTGGCTAAACCGCCAACGGAGCGACCGCCTCGGTCCCGCGGCACAATGAGATCAAACGCAACACGATCAGGCGAATTTGCTCCGACCTTGGAATAGAGAAGCCGCCCACCCCTGGGCTAGAAAGCGGGAGCCACGCGCTCAATAACCGAACGAGAACTGCCCCGTAGGCTGCTATCGCGCCTGTAAAGCGTGAGTTCGTGTAGCGCGTCAAGGACCATGAGGCGGACATCTTCTATGGTCTCACCTTCGGACACCGCACAGGCACCTCCGGAATGAAGGCCGTGAAGCCGCCTTCCTCCGCAGGTTCAAACACAATGGTCAACTGGTTGTCCATAGATTTATTATACGGGCGCTTGACCCGATGCCGTCACCGTCGGTTCAACAGCTTGGCAATGAATACCTGCGATCCCCGTCGGCAACAATTCCCTGGGCGCCCGCCGTCAACCTGACGAAATCGCGCTGCCCGCGTGGAACAGGCATGAACAAGCCTTGGAGCCTGCTCGCCCCGGTGTGGCAGCCCCACCCCGGTAAGAGCAACTTCCTCGAGTCGGACGCCAAGATCAAAGTCTGGCGTGCGACGAAGTGGGGCAAAACCGACGCCTGCGCCGCCCAAATCGTCCTCGACCTGCTCCGGCCTCGCCCACGCGCCACCTGGTGCTCGCCCCCACCCAGGACCAGGCGGGGCTCATCTTCGACCGCGTGCTGGAGATGCTGGAGGCTGGGCGAGATTCCCAAACTGCGCCGCTCGTCGTACCCGCGCCTCACCCTGGAAACGCACCGCCTCACCGCCCGGTCAGACGTGTGCGGCTGCTGAGGGGTCAAGAGGCGACCAGCATCGTGGTGGACGAGGCGTCCTACGTGCCCGAGCCTGATCGCCGAGGTGGCGATGCCCATGCTCGCCACTACCGACGGCACGCTCACGCTCATCGGCACGCCGCACGGTAGAAACCACTTCTGGCGCTTCTTCCAAATGGGCGTCACGGGCGAGAACGGGGTTTGGAGCCGGCAAGCCCCGTCTGCCGAGTCGCCGTACGTCTCCCGGCGCTTCCTCGACGTGCAGAAGGCGGCGCTGAGCGAGCGCGCCTACGCCGTAGAGTACGAAGCCGAGTTCGAGACTCGGCGGGGCGCGTATTTCGCACCGACGCCCTGGACGACATGGTGGGCACCGCGCTGCCCCTGCCCGTCGAGGAGCCGGTTCTGGTCGGCGTCGACTTCGAGGCCGTACCGCGACTACACCGCCGCCGTCGTCCTTTCGGGCACGCGCGATCTGATGCAGGTGGTGGAGACGCGGCGTTCACGAGGCTGAGCTACGCCGAGCAGGTCGATCGCGTCACGCGCCTGTTGCAGGCGTACAACGCGCCGGTGGTGCTGTACGCGACCGCACGGGCTGGGCGACCCGTTCGTGGAACAGCTCAGGTATCCGCCACGCAACGCCGTCATCTCGGGGTTCCAGTTCAACGCGGTCTCGAAGAACCAACTGATCGATAATCTCGCCATGATCGCTGGACAAAAGGTGATCAAATCGTTGCCAGCCCGAGCTCATGCGAGAGCTGGAGAACTACGAGGCGAAGGACAGCGGCGACGGCAACCTCGCCCAAATGGGCGGCATGTCGAGCATCCACGACGACCTCGTCATCGCGCTGGCGCTCGCCGCCTGGCTGGTGCCGTCGTCCCCGTTCCCGGTGGCGCGCTCGGGCGCCCGCGGTCCTAGCGAGTCCCGGCTACGTTAAGAACCGCGAACACGACCGCCGCAAGAACCGGCGCCATGAATCCGGCGGCGGCATGAAAGCAATCGACGCTGGCTGGTTCGCCCGAATCGCGCGACGGATACGGGCGATCGCCATGCCCATGACAATGAGAACATCGCGCCCATGATCACGATGAAGAGCCGTGACCGTTGCAAGCCTGGGCACGAATCCGAATGTATGCACAGGAATGCATGCGAGAAGCTTCCATGACCACCGAATCTGCAATCACGCCGCAGGCTTGTTGGTACTTCTCGAGTTCGGAAGCGCGTTGTTCTTGCGAACGGGTAGCAGGCGTGAAAACAAGTGCGCTAAAGCAGGCGGATCCGAACTGGATTCCGATGTCCTTCAATGTCGTGGGTCCGACGTCATTCGTGACGACGCGGACTCCGTAAGTACCAAGCGTCACGAGGGCGAGGAGAACAAGAGTGAAGACAATCCCACCCAGAATCGCACGGGTGCTTTGCCCCCGTTTCGCCTTCTCAATCCGTATGTTGCACCGAGGCAAGAATGCCCCCAGTTAGCACCGAAAGCAGTACCAGAACCATAGCCTCCCGAAAGTTGGATGACCCCGACGCCGACCACCCGCCAACGAGCAAAGCCAGAACTCCGACGAGGATGTATGTCAGTACCGAGAAGTCCGCAGGCGTTGCCTCGACGAGGTCGTCTCCGAGCGCAAGATCCGGGTTGGTCTCCACCTGTCCCATGAGTCCCTCTAGCGCGGTCGCTTAGTTCTAGGCGCGCTCAAGGCTCGCCACTTGAGTGCAGGTCTCAAGCCCAAGCAGAACAGGATCAGGGCAGCGACAACGGTTGCAACCGTAAACGGATGTCTGGCACGCTGCGGCAACCGAGGCTACGGTAACCAGAACGAGCACCATTGGCGTTGCGAGCCGCTCAAGTCACGGAGATTGAAGGCTACCGAAAACATGAGTAGGGCATAGGCGAGAGTCTTCACTTCGGTCCTTGGCTTGGTTCCTTGCCAAACAAGCGGGGGACTCTTTGAGGCGGCTTAACAGAGACTCGCTTGAGATAGGGTGTGCCGTAGCTGGTGCCGAAGATGATCGGGAGTAGCCAAAAGAAGCTCCCAAACCTGTCGAAGCACTGCTCGATCCCCACTTGTAACGAAACGTAGACGTACCCCGCCATGAACAATGGTGGGCAGAAGCAGATGGGCGGTGAAGCAGAGTTTGCCCCCAACCTTAGGCAACCATGGCATCCCGCTAAAACAGACGATTATGAGCCCGCTAGACACGACGGCGAACAGCCAGAGCGCGTAGTTCATGAGTCCCTATCCCATATTAGAACTTCTGCTGATAATGTTGCATTCTAAACCCCGAAAACCGCCAAAGACGGCTGCCCCCAGGGTCAAACGTAGCGTTGCTGATGGCGAAATTCGGTCGGTGCGACCCCCCATCAGCAACATTTCGCCAAGCGCGCAACTAGCTGGCGTCGGAACACTCGTACGCCTGTTCCACCAGGCGCATGGTCTCCACGGCATCGTCCAGCCGCGTGGGCACAACGTAAGCCGGGTCTTCCAGCCCCTTCATGAGCGAGCCCATGGTGCCCACGAAGGCGTGGGGGAACCAGCTTCCCGCCAACGGGACGCGCTGCCACGTCTCCATGCCCTCGCCGATGAACTCCAGGTAGTCGGGCTCGCCCTCGGGGTAGTTCATGTTCAGCCCCATCTGGAACACCGCGCAGCCCTTCTCGCCCTCGAAGCGCATCTCGCTCTGCTGGTGGCGCGTGCCCCAGCGGTGCCCGTGGTTGGTGACCAGCGTGGCGCGCTGCCACTCGCCGTAGTCCAAGATCGCCGCCGACCGCGAGGAGTGCAGCTTGGGCGAGGCGGGGTGCTTGATGGTCGAGGCGAGGACGCGCTGCGGCTCGCCCAGAAACGAGCGGATGAGGTCGAGGTAGTGGATGGAGTGGTACACGAACTCCATGCGCGGCGCCTTCTCCAGGAAGTCCCAAAGCTCCCACGGGGTGCGGACGTTCACCTTGACGTCGATTTCGAGGATCTTGCCCAGCACTCCCCGGTCCACCAGGTCGCGCACCGCCAGGGCGTACGGGGCGAACCGGAGCTGGAAGTTGCACGCCAGGAAGAGCCCCTTTCGGCGCGCCAGTTCCTGGATGGCGAGGGCTTGCTCCAGGTTTTCGCCGAGCGGCTTCTGAACCAGCACCGCCGCGCCGTCGGGCAACGCCTCCAGCACCGGAATGATGGCGATGGCGGGCACGGAGACGTCGAACACGGCATCGGCGGGCGCGGTCTTCACCGACTCCTCCAGCGTGGCGCACACGTGGCGAACGCCGAACTCCTCGGCGAGGGCGCGCGCCGCCTCGGGGTTGGTGTCGAACGCGCTGTGAACGGGGAAGCCCGCCATCTTGTAGGCGGGCCAGTGGGCGTGGCGCACGATGGCGCCGGTGCCGATGGCGACGATGGGCCGCGGGTTCTGCGGCACGGGCGCGGCTTGGTTCAGCGTCGCCGGGTCGATCACGGCCGGGTGAGCTCCACCCCGTTGCAGGTTCCCCAAGGCCGCCCGGCGGGCGGCTGCAGCATCTCGAGCGTGATGTCGTCCGGGTCCAAGAAGTACACGGTGAAGCCGCCCTGGTTCACGCCCGCCAGAATCGCCACGGGCTCGGGGGCTTTGAACCGGACGCCGGCCTCGCTAAGCCGCTTGTAGTCGCCAAAGATGTCGTCGGTGACGAAGGCGAGGTGGGGCGAGCCAGGGCGGTTGGTGCTGACGTCGGTGGGCTCGCCGCGCGGGTGCACATACTCCACCAGTTCGAGGTGGTGCCCGCTCGGGCCGACGAAGGCGTTGGGGATGCGGAGCATCGCCACCTTCAGGTGGGCGTCGGGGTAGCCGACGAGCTTTGAGGTGTATTCGTTGTGCTGGACCTGCTGGTGGTAGAGTTCCATCCCCAGCAGGCCGCAGTAAAAGTCGATCGAGGCTTCAAGGTTCGAAACCGTGAAGCTGGCGTGCCAGAGCCCGTTGTAAGGCATGCCCAGATTTTACGCCGCTTGGCTTTGAGCCCGCATGCTCTTGCGCGTCGCGATGACCCCGTAGCCGATCCAGATGAGGATGATGCCCATCAACTCGCCCACGTAAAGCGCCTCGACGATGCCGGCTTTCGCCATGGATCCGCCGATGCCGGGCAGGATGCCGCCGACGCCGATGAGGATGTTGCCCATCACCCGCTCCGGGTTCGTGCCCGTCTTCCGATAGTAGCGGACGCTGGCAAACGCTCCGCCCACCAGGATGACGAAGGCGTACAGGTTCAGGAACGGCGTGAGCAAGCGGACCCAGTGCCAGACAAGGATGGATCCCGTCGGCCGCTGGGCTTCCAGGTGGGAGAGGTCGACCGGGCTGAGCCACACGAAGATGGCGGCAAGGATCAAGAAGGGCACCGTGATCAGCGTGAGCCTGCGCGCCTTCTCGCGCGGCATGAGCAGCCACGCCACGCCCTGGGCCAGCGGATAGCCGCCGAGCAGGGCGCCGGCAATGTACCAGGCCTTGGTCAGGAAGACGGTGTTGCCCGAAAGGGTGATGGTCGCTTCGATGAGGGTGCCCAGCCCGTACGCCGCCACGCCGAATGCCCACCACCAAAGGTGGGGGCCGCTCTTTCGGGTGATGGCGGCACGGAACAGGACCGTGGAGAAGATGGCGGAGATAAGAGTGGTGAGAATCGGGAGGTAGTGAAGCGTGTTTGCGTCCCGCATATTTGAATTGTGGGCGCCATCATATTCGTCAAATTGGACGAAACTGACGATTGTTCGGGCAGATTGTCCTTACGGCGCGATTTGGCTCAGCGTGAAGTAGAAGGTCGCCCCGCTGCCCGGCTTCGACTCCGCCCAAACCCGTCCGCCGTGCCGCTCGATGATGCGCGCCACGGTGGCAAGCCCGATGCCCGTGCCAGGAAACTCCCGATTCTCGTGGAGCCGCGAAAACGGCTTGAAAAGCTTCGACGAAAACTCCGGCTGGAAGCCCGCGCCGTTATCTCGGACAAAGTAGACCCTGCCTCCCGAGGATTCCGTGGCGCCGAACTCGACCTTGCCTTCGGCCCCCCTCAGGGCGGTGAACTTGGTGGCGTTTTCGATGAGGTTTTGCAGGACGGCGCGCAGCAAGAGGGGGTCGCCCAGTCCGGTGACGCCTCCTTGCACCTCGATCGTGCCCGCAAAGCCGGGGAAGGTCCCATCGTCAGCCAGGTGCTGGAACTCTTCTGAAAGATCGACGACTTGGGGCTGGAAAGGCGCTCGGCTGACGCGCCCGAGCTGCAGGAGGGCGTCGATCAGGTTGCCCATGTTCGCAGAGGCGCGCCCGACGCGGTCCAGCATGTCTTGGCCCTCGTCGTCCAGCTTGTCGCGATAGTCTTCGGCAAGGAGGCTGCTGAACCCGTGGATGGCGCGGAGGGGCGCTCGAAGGTCGTGCGATACGGAGTAGCTGAAGGCTTCCATGTGCTCCAGCGCTTGCTTCAGCTCTTCGGTGCGCGCGGCGACGCGCTGTTCGAGCAAGGTGTTCATCTGGCGCACCTGCTGCTCCGCCTCCACGCGGTCGGTGATGTCCAGCAAGGCGCTGACCATGTACTTGGTGGCGCCGTCGGGCCCCTTGGCGGTGCGTGCGCTCAGCAATCCCCACATGATGCTCCCGTCCTTCCGCAGGTACCGCTTCTCGATGGTGTAAGAGTCGCGCTTACCCTCCCAAGCTTCCTTGAAGTAGGTGAGGTTCGGCTCGATGTCCTCGGGGTGGGTGATGGACCGCCACGTACCCTGACTGAACTCTTCGCGCGCGTAGCCAAGCATCTCGCAGAACCTCTGGTTGAGGCGCACCCACTCGCCCGTGGGCCCCACCTGGGCGATGCCGATGCCGGCGGTCTCAAAGATGGTCTCGTAGAGCGTCGACGCTTCTTCAAGCGCTTCCTCGGCGCGGCGCTTGGAGAGCAGGTTCGCCAAAGTCATCGAGTAGATGAGGAGGATGATCCGATCGCTTTCGGTGAACGGGTTGCCGCTAAGCAGGTTGTCGCTGCAGAGCACGCCGACGATGCGGCTCCCGTTCCACATGAGCACGCTGGCGTGCTCGCCGTGGCCCACGACATCGCCCGCATGGTTGCAGAGGTCTTTCTCGGCTTCGAAGACGACGGGATCCGAGCTTCCGGCAAACGGGAAATCGAACTGGTCGGCGCGTGCCTCGATCCGTATTGAACGCTCGTCCCGCACGTTGCCATGTTCGTCGATGCCGTAGGAGCCGCGGACCCAGTTGGGGTCGTCTTCGCAAATCCAAAGCCCCAGCCGGTCAAAGCCCAAGCGTTGGGTGCCTTCACGGACGGCGGCTTCGCAGAGGGCGTCCACGGACGGCTGTTCGGCGAGTTCGCGCGCGAGCTGCATGAGCTCGAAGAAGCGCTTACCCGTGGTGGCACCGACCATTTTGCTCCTGCTACTTTGCATGTGACTATACAATAGGTTTCCTGCCGTTGCCGATAAATGGCGGATGTCACCGCATGAGAAAGCCGCCGTCGACCAGAATCGTCTGCCCCGTGATGAAGCTGGCGGCATCACTGGCGAGGAAGACGGCAAGCTCGGCGACCTCTTTGGGATCGCCGATTCGGCGGAGCGGGGTAGCGGAGACGACAGGAGCGAGCGTCTCTTCGGGCTGAACCCCTCTGATCTGGGAGCGTTGCTCGGCGATGGACCGGGTGAGGGGCGTTTCGATGACTCCGGGCGCGATGGCGTTCACCCGGATGCCTTGAGGTCCGAGAACGACCGCCAAAGAGCGGGTCAAACTGACCACCGCCGCCTTCGAGGCACCGTAGTCGGCTTGTTCGGCTTTGCCCAGGAAGCTGGAAACGCTCGCCAGGTTGAGGATGACGCCGCCCTTCATGTGCCGCGCGGCGGCTTGGGCGAGAAAGAACGGCGTATGGACGTTGACGTCGAAGACCTTCTTCCAAGTCTCCAAGTCGCACTCCATCAGTGGGCGGGTGGGGCAGATCCCGGCGCAGTTGACGAGAATGTCGAGCCCGCCCAGGGCGTTCCTCGCTTCCTCAACGAGGGCCGCCGCGTTCTCCGAGTGGGAAAGGTCGGCTCCGATAGCGCAGTCGAAGTCGGCGATGCGTTCGGCGTCGAGGTCGATGGCGGCGACGCGCGCACCCTCGACTCGGAAGGCTTCGGCGATCGCCCTGCCGATGCCTTGCGCCGCGCCGGTGATCAGGGCTTTCTTTCCGCTTAGCCTCAAAGCGCCCTCACGGCGGCGACGATTCGTTCTACGGTGGGCAAAGCCAGGTTCTCCAACTCGACGGCGAACGGCACCGGCACGTCCTCTCCGCACAAGCGGGCGATGGGCGCATCAAGCTCGTCGAAGAGCTTCTCCTGAATCTGCGCGGCGAGGTCGGCGCCCACTCCGCACCGGGAATGGCCTTCGTGGACGATCATGGCGCGATGGGTCTTCGCCACCGAAGCCGCCACGGTATCCCAGTCGATGGGATTGAGGGTTCGGAGGTCGACCACCTCTATGTCGATCTCGGCCGCCAGTGCCTCGGCAGCTTGTTGGCAGAGCGTCGCCGAGTACGAATAGGAGAAGATCGTGAGGTCCTTTCCGGCGCGGCGAACGGCGGCTCTACCGAGCGGCACCACGTGCTCGCCGTCGGGCACCTCGTCCTTCACGGTGTACAGTTGCTTGTGCTCGATGAATAGCACGGGGTCCTCGTCGCGAACGGCGGCGGCAAGGAGACCCTTGGCGTCAGCGCAAGTTGAAGGGACAACCACTTTCAAGCCGGGGACGTGGAGGAACAGCGCTTCGAGCATCTGTGAGTGCTGCGCGGCGGCTCCCTTATAGCCCCCGCCCTGGGTGCGGATCACCATGGGCGCGTGCGCCGACCCGCCGCTCATGTACCGCGTCTTGGCAACCTGGTTGAGCAACTGGTCGGCAGCCACGAGCGAGAAGTCGATGAACATCAACTCGACGATCGGCCGGAGCCCGGAAATCGCCGCGCCGAGGCCCATGCCGATGAACCCCGCTTCCGAAATTGGAGTGTCCATCACGCGCTTGGGGCCAAAGCGGTCCAGCAGACCCTCGGTCACGCGGAACATGCCGCCGTAGTGCGCCACGTCTTCGCCGAGGAGCACCACGCGGGAGTCCCGCTCCATTTCTTGTACGATGCCGGCATTCACGGCTTGGGTGAAGGTCATCTGGCTCATGCGAACACGTCCTGGCGAAGGTCTTCGGCGGTGGGAACCGGCCCGGCAAGGGCGAACTCGGCGGCTTTCTGCACCTCGGCTGTCGCCTCCGCCGCCAGTGTTGCGAGCTTCTTGTCGTCGGCGTCTTTGTTCGCCTTGAGCCAGGCTCCGTAGCGGGCGCTGGGGCTCTTGGCTTCCCACTCGGCGACTTCCTCTCGGGTTCGGTACGAGCCCGAGTCCGCCTGGTAGTGCCCGCAAGTGCGGTAGGTCATCGCCTCAATGAAGCTGGGACCCTCTCCGGCTCTTGCGCGCTCGGCGGCGTTGGCAACGGCGTCGTACACCGCCAGCGGGTCGTTGCCGTCGATCTGAACGGCGGGAATGCCGTAAGCCGCCATACGCTCGGTCAGGCTCGTGACCGGGGTGCTCCTGCTGAGCGGCGTCATCTCGGCATATAAGTTGTTTTCACAAAGCGCGATGAAGGGAAGCTTCCAGAGCGCCGCGATGTTCAGGGTCTCGTGAACGCAGCCCTGGTTCAGGGTTCCATCGCCAAACACGGACATCGCAACGAGGTCCTTGCCGGTCGCCCAAGCCTCAAGGGCGCCGCCGGCTCCAATGGGCACTCCGGCGCCGACGATTCCGTTCGCGCCGAGGATGCCGGTCTCGAGGTGGACGAGGTGCATTTTGCCGCCCTTGCCCTTGCCCAATCCGGTAGTCCGCCCCAAAATCTCGGCCATGATCGGGCCGAGTGGACAACCCTTGGCGAGGGCGTATCCGTGGCCGCGGTAGGTCATGGTGATGCGGTCTTCCTTGCGAAGGGCGAGGCAAGCACCGGCGGGGAGGGCTTCTTGGCCGGTTGCAAGGTGGAGCGAGCCGCGCAGGACGCCGTCGCGAGACCACTGGGTGAGTTGCTCCTCAAAGGCGCGCATGCGGCACATCTCACGATAGATGCCGAGGCGCTGCGCCTGGGTGAGGGCTTGTCGAGGACTGGGCGAAGAACGAGCCATCGGGAGCTAGGATGTTACCGCCCCCCGCGTAGAGTCGTCCTGACGTGAAGAGGGCCCTCCCCCGAAAGGGAGGGCCCATGGGCTTTTCCTGCGTTTGGTAAACGGGACTTAGAGGTTGATCGTCCATTGGGCGAAGTCGACGGCGTGTTGCCAGCCGTCGAAGGCGGGAGCTTCGTCGTTGATCGGGTTGAACCGGATCTGCGCGCTCAGCTCGCCTGCGCCGCCAACGTAGTTCGCCGCGTTCGTCGAGATCGTCACCGACACCGACTGGTCGCTCGTCGAGCCCACGCCGCCGTTTTGGCTAACGAAAGTGCCAGTCGAGTAGCGGTACAGCGCCACGTTATACGCCAAGCCGCCGCGAGCCACGTTGTATTCGATGTCGAACTTGACTTGGGACGGGGTCGTGATGACGGTGGTGCCGTCGAACTGGATCTTGCAGGCAAGACTCGACGAGTCGTTGAACGCCGTGTAGTACGTGTCGTCGCTTGCTGCCAGTTCGGCGAGGCCGCCGTCAGGAGACTCGCCCTCGACCAAGGTCACGGCGCCGACCGGCACGGTTTCCACCAAGGGGAGACCCTTAAGTGCGAAGCAGCAGTTCCAACGATCGAGCGGATCCGTCATGCCGGCACCCGGCAGGACGTTGGTGGGGTTATAGACGACGAATCCAGGCGAGGGGTAGGAGACCGATCGCCACATGCCGTCCCACTGAAGGTCGGCCGCCTGCAGTTCACCGCCCGTGAGCCAAGCGCAGTTGGCGGCGGTGTTGACAGGGATGTCGCCGTACATCGTGAAGTAGTAGTCGCCCGCCGGAAGCGTGATGTTCAGGCCGGTGTACTGGTGGAGCCAGTCTTCGGTTCCGGCAACGCGCGGGTCGTCGATGCCTGCGCCGAAGGCGCCGAGAACACCCTCGGTCACAAGAGCCCCGGGAGCGTTGAGACCGGATCGTTGCCAAATCTTATAGTTCACGTTCACGGCCTCGGAGCCGGCCACGACGAACCAGTCTACGTCGACCTGGTCGATGCGGACACCGCCCGCACCAACGCGGAACGGCATGGCCGCCCATCGTTGGGGAGCTCCCGCGAGGTTCCCCGATGAGAACCCGAGATAAGTGTCGGTTCCGTTGAAGTTGACCGGGTGGGGGAAGCCCGTGTCCCAAAGGGTGACCGATGCCTGCGAGGTTGCGCTAACCAGCGCCGCAAGCGGTAGCAGCAGGAATTTCGTCTTCATAAGTCTCTCCTCGTGCCCTGTGAATGTTGCAGGGTGCTCCCCTCAGAGTGGACCTGATTTTGCGATTGAGGCACAGTAAAAATACGTGTTTCGATCAAAAAGTCAGAGAACGGCGAACTTTTTTGAGGGACACAGTACTTTTTCGTGCTTAGTAAGGTACGCGAAAGGGCAGATGCAAAAAAGGACGCTGGCGAATCGCCCGCGTCCTTCCTTGTATGTCGCGTTCGGACCTTAGTTCTTGGCCATCGCCTTTTCGCGCTTCTTGGGGCCGTCTTCGCCCTTCTTGCGGAACACCACGTTGCCTTCCTCGTCGAGGTCGGCGATGATGGCGTCGCCCGAGGTGAACCGGCCGAGGAGCATGTCCTCGCTGAGCGGGTCCTCGATGTAGCGTTGGACGGCGCGGCGGAGCGGTCGGGCGCCCAGGTTCGGGTCGTAGCCCTTGTCCACCAGCATGTCCTTCACCTTCTCGCTGAGCTCGATGGTGATGCCCATGGCGGCGGCCTGCTCGTTCACCCGCTTCAAGTAGAGGTCGGCGATCTCCAGGATCTCCTCCTTCTTCAGGTGTTGGAACACGATGATCTCGTCGACGCGGTTGAGGAACTCTGGCCGGAAGAGCTTCTTCATCTCTTCGGTCATCTTCGCCTTCATCGACTCGTACACCTTGGGATCGTTGAAGTCCTGGCGCGTGTCTCGGAAGCCGAGTCCCTTTTCCATCTCGATCGGGCGGACGCCCACGTTGGAGGTCATGATGACCAACGTGTTGCGGAAGTCCACCGTGCGGCCCTGCGAGTCGGTCAACTGGCCGTCTTCCATGATCTGGAGAAGGATGTTGAAGACGTCGGGGTGCGCCTTTTCGATTTCGTCGAGAAGAACGACGCAGTACGGGTTGCGACGGACCTGCTCGGTGAGCTGGCCGCCCTCATCGTAGCCCACGTATCCTGGGGGGGCACCGACGAGCCGGCTGACCGAGAAGCGCTCCATGTACTCGGACATGTCGATCCGAACCATATTGCTTTCCTTCTCGTACAGGTAGGCCGCAAGCGCCTTGGCGAGCTCGGTCTTGCCCACGCCGGTGGGGCCCAGGAAGATGAAGCTGCCCATGGGCCGCTTCGGATCCTTCAGGCCGCTGCGGGCGCGGCGAATGGCGCGCGAGATGGCGACCACGGCCTCGTGTTGGCCGATGATCCGCTTGTGGAGGTCGCCCTCCATGTTCAAAAGCTTTTGCGATTCCGTTTCGACCAGCTTCATGACCGGAATGCCGGTCCAGCTCTGGACGATCTGCGCGATCTCGTGATCGGTCACGATCGGCTCGATCTTCTCGCGGCTATCCCAGGCGTCCTCGCGCTCGGCAACGCTCGCTTCGAGATCCTCGATCTCGTGTCGTAGCGTGTCCAGCCGTTCGCTGCCTTCGTCCGCCCTCTTCTCGACGTGCTCCAGTTCGGTGCGCATCTTGTTCAGCTTGGTGCGGTCCAGGCGGACATCCTCGGGCGGCAGGCTCTGGTGGAGCCGGACGCGGGAAGCGGCCTCGTCGATCAAATCGATCGCCTTGTCGGGCAAGGTGCGGTCGGTAATGTAGCGCTGGCTGAGCGTAACAGCGGAGCTGATCGCTTCGTCCGTGATCTCGACCTGGTGGTGCGCCTCGTACCGCTCGCGCAAGCCCTTGAGGATGTCGATCGCTTCTTCTTCCGAAGGTTCTCGGACCTTGACGCCCTGGAACCGTCGCTCGAGCGCGGCATCCTTCTCGATGTACTTGCGGAACTCGTCTTGGGTGGTGGCGCCGATGCACTGCAGTTCGCCGCGGGCCAACGCGGGCTTCATGATGTTGCTCGCGTCGATGGCGCCTTCTGCGGCGCCCGCACCCACCAGCGTGTGCAGTTCATCGATAAAGAGGATGACTTGGCCCTCGGCCTTGCGAACCTCCTCCATCACCTTCTTCATGCGCTCTTCGAACTCGCCGCGATACTTCGTTCCAGCGACCAATCCTGCAAGGTCCAGCGCGATGATGCGCTTGTCGTGCAGGAGGTCGGGAATATCGCCGCTGACGATTCGGAGCGCCAAGCCCTCGGCGATGGCGGTTTTGCCAACGCCCGGTTCGCCGATAAGGCACGGATTGTTCTTCGTGCGTCGGCAGAGAATCTGCATGACCCGCTCGATTTCGGACTGCCGTCCGACGACCGGGTCGAGTTTGCCCTCTCTCGCGAGTTCGGTAAGGTCTCTTCCGAACTCGTCGAGGGTCTGAGTCTTCGTCGAGCCGCCGGGGTTGCCGGATGCGCGGCTTTGGCCGCCGCCCGACTTGCCGCTCTGCGTTTCGTTATCCTGCAGAGCCGTCACTTCGCGACGGGCGCGCTCGAGATCGACTCCGAGCTTGGCAAGCACGCGACCCGCGAGGCCGTCGCCTTCGCGAATCAATCCGAGCAACAGGTGCTCGGTCCCAATATAGTTGTTGTTCAGATTCCGGGCCTCGTCGTAGGCCAAGTCTATGACTCGCTTGGCACGCGGGGTCAGGGTCATGTCCTGACTCGGCCGGGCATCCCCCCTCGGGAGCTGCTTCTCGACCTCCGTCCGAATCTTGCTCAGGCTGATATTGAGCTTCTCCAGAACCCGGGCCGCGACGCTGTCGGACTCGCGGACCAGGCCTAGCAGAAGGTGTTCGGTCGAGACATAACCCTCCCCGAACTTCTGCGCCTCCTCCTGTGCGTAGAAGACGACCTTTCGAGCTCGTTCCGTAAAGCGTTGCCACATGGTTTTCTGGTTTTTCCTTGCCGAAGACCGGCTTACTGATTTGACTAGCCGACTCTTCTAACAGTTCTACGTTCCCAACGGGGCCGTAGTCTTGCGTTTCTGGTCTCTCAAAACAGGACGGGCGCACATCCTTGGACGCCTCCTTGAACCTGAGAGTACCTTACCGAAGCCCGGTAACTGGCATTATCGGCAGGGTCGGGCGAACCCTTCAGGAGCCGCGGCGAGATGCTTCTTGCCGCCATTTGCGCAAGCGGATTTCCTTGGCAGTGGCGAACCTGCGCCAGCCACGGCAATTTCCCAAGTATTCTCTTGCCCAATGCGGGTCTTGCAGATCGTGGAATCCTTCGGCGGAGGCGTGGGTCGGCATGTCGTCGACCTTTCGGCCGGGTTGCTGGAGCGAGGTCACGAGGTCGATCTGATCTACGCTTCGGCACGCATGGATGTGGGCACCACCGCAGGTTTGGCGAAGCTGGTCCATATGGGCGCCGCCACCTTTGAGTTGCCCTTGACGCGAAGCCCCGGTCCCGCCGACCTCGGCGCCATCCGGGAGATCAAAGCCTACATTCGCAAGCACGGACCCTTCGACGTCGTCCACGGCCAATCCTCAAAGGGAGGCGCCCTGGCTCGGCTGGCGGGACATCACTATCCGGCGGTGGTGGTTTACACCCCGCACGCGATCTCGACGATGAACCCGACTCTGTCGGGCAAGTCCAAGCTGATGCTCTCGACGATCGAGAAGGCGCTTGCCCCCAAAGCCGACGCGATCATCTGCGTCTCGGGCGACGAGGAGAAGCACATCATCGGCTTGGGCATCGATCCGCAGAAGCTGCACCTTGTTCCGAACGGCATCGTCCTTCCCGAAGAGCGGCCCGCCCGCGCCGCCAACAAGACCGTTGGCTTCGTGGGGCGGCTGGAGCCTCAAAAGGATCCGCTGAACCTTATCGAGGCGTTTGCCCGCAACGCCGACCGGCACCCCGACTGGACGCTTGCGATGGTGGGTTACGGCCCTTTGGAAGCCGAAGCCAAGGGCTACGCCGAAGCCCAGGGGCTTGCAGGAAGGGTTCGCTGGCTGGGCAACCAGCCCGGCGAGGAGGCGATGCGGGGCTTCGAGATCTTCTGCTTGCCCAGCCGGTACGAAGCGATGCCGTACGTGCTGCTGGAAGCTTTGGCGGCGGGCGTGCCGATTGTGAGCACGGAATGCGGCGGCGCTCGCTTGGCGATCGAGCCCGAAACCAACGGGCTGATCGTGCCGATCCAGAATCCGGTGGAACTCGCGAAGGCGTTGGATCGGTTGATGGGCGATGACGCCTTGCGGGCGACGATGGCGGACGCCGCTTGGCGAAAGGCGTCGGAGTTCTCGCAGGACCGAATGGTGGAGGCGACCCTGAAAGTCTATGAATCGCTGATGGCGGAGAAACGCAAGAGGGCGCGCTGATGCTCGGCGGATTGCTGCGCCTGATGCGCCCCAAGCAGTGGACGAAGAACCTGCTCGTCTTCGCGGCGCTCATCTTCACCAAGGGTTGGGAGCAGTCGTGGGCGGTCCAGCAGGCACTGCTCGCGTTCGCGGCGATGGCGCTCGTGAGCTCGGCAACCTACGTTTTCAACGATCTGCGCGACCTTGACCGGGATCGCAAGCACCCAGTAAAGCAGCGGCGTCCGATCGCCTCCGGCCTGGTTCCGCCGTCGGTGGCGCTGCCATTTGGAATCGTCTTGCTGGCGGGAGGATTTGCCCTGGGATGGACGGTCGGAAAGGGTGCCGCCACCATCCTGGCGGTCTACGTGGCTTTGCAGGTGATCTACAACCTGGGCTTGAAACGGGTGCCGGTTGCGGACGTGTTTCTGCTGAGCCTGGGATTTGTCTTACGGGCCGCGCTGGGTGCCGCCGCCATCGCCGTTGTGATCTCGGGTTGGTTGCTGTTTTGCACCGGAGCCCTGGCGCTGTTGCTGGGGTTCGGCAAGCGGCGACAGGAGTATCTCGCCCAAGGGGCGGCTAGGGTGGAGAGCCGGGAAAGTTTGGGCGGCTACACGCGCGAAGCGCTCGACGCGCTTCTCCTGATGGCGGCGACCGGGGCGGCAATGTGTTACGGCGTCTACTCCGTGGAGAGCCCGACCGCCAGGGCGTATCCATCGCTGATCCTGACCTCGCCGTTCGTGTTCTACGGCATCACCCGGTACGTCTTTTTGGTCTTTTCGAGAGAAGAGGGGGGCGAGCCAGAGAATCTCCTCTTTCGCGATGCCCACCTGCTGTTCAGTATCGTGGGCTTTCTCGCGGCGGCGTTGCTTGCCATGAGCGGCTTCCATCTGCCCCTGGTCGAGGTGAAGGGATGAGGTGGCGGCACGCGATCATCGTCGGCGCGTCGAGCGGCATCGGCATGGAGATCGCCCGCCAGCTTGCCGAGCAGGGAACGCGGGTCGCCGTTTTGGCTCGCCGCGAGGAACCCTTGACCGCCCTGGCGGCGGCGTTTCCGGACCAGGTGCTGCCTTTCGTTCACGACGTCCGGAACACGGGGGACGTGCCTGAGCTCTTTGGCGAGGTCACCCGGGCTCTCGGTGGGCTCGAGCTGTTCGTGTACGCCGCCGGCGTCATGCCCGCTGTCCAGCCCGACGAGTTCGATTTCGAGAAGGACCAGGCGATCGTCGAGACCAACGTGGTCGGCGCCATGGCTTGGCTCGACCAAGCCGCGACTCGGTTCCAAGCCGTCGGTAGCGGGACCATCGTGGGCATCGGCAGCGTGGCAGGCGACCGGGGCAGGGCGGGGCAGCCGGCATACAACGCCAGCAAAGCGGCGCTCGCCACGTTCCTCGAGGCGCTGAGAAACCGTCTCGATCGCAAAGGCGTCACCGTCGTCACGGTGAAGCCTGGTCCGGTGGCGACCGACATGACGGCAGGACTCAACCTCAAGGGCGCCATGCCCGTCGATCGAGCCGCCGCGCACATCCTACGCAAATCCCGGCATCCGGGCGAGCACTACCTGTCGCCGGTTCACCGCATCTTGTTCGCCGCCATTCGGGCGGTTCCGGGCTGGCTGTTTCGGAGGATTGGGCCTCCTTGAGACTGCCCCTTTCCGCCTTGCGGAGGTTCACGGGATTCGGCGGAGCGTCGGCATCGGATGCCACGCCGGTGGAGCCGACCCAGTCGTTTGAGATCGCGCGCCGAGCCGGCCGGTCTGTAGCGTTTCGAGGCATGGGAAAGAGCTACGGCGACCCTGCGCTGAACGCCGAGAACCTCTTGGCACCGAACACGGGGAAACAAATCCTGGAGATGGATCCGGTGACGGGCATCGTCGAAGCCGAGTCGGGCGTCACGCTTGAGGACCTTTGGCGGCACACGCTGCCGCTCGGTTGGTGGCTTCCCGTGGTGAGCGGCACCGCCAAGGTCAGCTTGGGCGGCGCGGTGTCGATGAACATCCACGGCAAGAACAACTTCAAAGCCGGCACCTTTGGCGAACATGTGTTGGGCTTGCAGTTGCACTCGCCGCAGGGCGACTTCTGGCTGGAGCCCGACGATCCGCGATTCGCCGTCGTTGTGAGCGGCGCCGGGCTTCTGGGCAGAATTACGAAGGTGCGACTGCAACTGAAGCCGGTTCGCAGCGGCAACGTGCGTGTCCACGCCGTCAGCTGCCGCAACTGGGACGAGCAGTTCGCCGCCTTCGAGCGCTTCGAGGGAGAAGCCGAGTACGTCGTGTCTTGGATCGACGGTTTCGGCGCCGGAGCCGCCTCGGGCCGCGGCATTCTTCACGCGGCATGGCACGTCGAGGATCCGGAGCCGCACACGCTGCATTTGGAGCACCAAGACCTTCCTCCGCGGATCATGGGCATCTTCCCCAAAAATCAGGTCTGGCGGATTCTCAAGCTGCTGAACAACCGCCCGGGGATGAAACTGGTGAACGCCGCCAAGAACTTCGCGGGCAAAACCCGCGAGCACGAGAAGACGGTGGTCCAGAGCCTTGCCGCCTTCAACTTCCTGCTGGATTACGTGCCCGGCTGGGAGAGGTCCTATGCGCCGGGCGGACTGATCCAGTTGCAGTACTTCATCCCCAAAGAGAGAGCGAGGGAGACGTTCGCCAGGCTAGTGGCAACGACCCAAAGCGAGCGCTTGGAGTCGTTCCTCATCGTGATGAAGCGCCATCGGCTCGACCGATTGCCGTTCGTTTTCTCCCACGCGATCGACGGCTACTCGCTGGCGATGGACTTCAAGGTGACCGAGGAGGACCGGGCGCGGCTCCTTCGCATGGCGCACGCGATGAACGAGATGGCGCTGGAAGTCGGCGGACGTTTCTACTTCGCCAAGGACGCCACCCTGACCGCCGACCAAGCGCACCGATTCCTTGGGCACGACCTTGAGCGGTTCCGGGAGGCGAAGCGCGAACTCGATCCCGAAGGGCTGATCGCCAGCGATCTTAGCCGCCGGCTCAAGCTTGTCTAGGGCTCACCAAGTCGATACGGTCTTCTCGGATAAGTACTGCGTAAGGTGCTCGATATGGTACAGATCGTGGCCCAATAGCATGTTCGCGAGGTCGCGAACCGTAAGCACGCCGCGCTCCGGATGGACCACCGATTTGTCCCAATCCTCTGGCTTGAGGGTCTTGAGCCAAGCTTGGGTCTTGCGGCGCTCCGTTAGGAACTTGTCTGCCGATTCGCTCACGTTCCAAGAGCGATAGCCCATCTCCTCGGCGCGCGCTCCCTCGTCGTAGGCGGCGATGGTGGCGCCGGGAGTGTTGACCGCAGTCTCAAGCCTTCCTCGCAGAATCGGCTCCCAGTCGGCGAGATGGGCGATGGCTTCACGAGGCGTAAAGCGGTCAGGGCTCAGGCTTTCGTCCATGCGGTGCGGCTCGATCTTGGC
>JAXLTH010000003.1:0-150853 GCA_046330155.1 Fimbriimonadales bacterium
GCTCCATCTTCGCGAAGTCGATCTTCGACACCTCGTCGCTGGGGCGGTGGTAGTCCTCGTGAACGCCGTCGAACCAAAACGCGATGGGAATGCCCTTGCGCGCATAGTTGTAGTGGTCGCTACGCATGTAGATGTTCTCGGGATCGTTGGGCTCGTCGTAGTGGTAGTTGTAGCGCAGCTTGTAGAGGTTCTTGTTGGTGGTCGCCAGAATGTCGCCGAACTCGGTGCTCAGCTTGCGCGAACCTACCACGTAGATCTCGTCCGCGGCGGTGAGCATGTTGTTTTCGGGCTTGGTGTCTCCCGCCGGGCGGGAGCGGCCGATCATGTCGATGTTCAACTGGGCAACGACCTTGTCGAGCGCCACCGTGGGGTGCTCGGTGAAGTAGTCCGAACCCCAAAGACCCCGTTCCTCGCCGCAATGCCAAACCAGAAGGATGCTTCGCTTGGGTCGGGCACCGGTGAGAAAGGCATGGGCGATCTCAAGCACGGACACGGTGCCCGAGCCGTCGTCGTCGGCCCCGTTGTAGATCGTGTCGCCTTCGCCTTGACCCTTACCCACATGGTCGATATGGGCGCCGATGGCCACGTACTCGTTCTTCAGGACCGGGTCGGAGCCTTCGATGATCGCGACCACGTTTTGCGTGAACTTGCCCGCCATGCCCTTGGGGCCAAGGTCGATCTTTTGGAAGAAGCCGCCGTCGTCGCCCGCCGGCTTGGCACCCCATAGCTTGAGCTGCGTCGCCACGTAAGTGCAGGCAAGGTCCAAACCGGGCGAAGGCGTGTTGCGGCCCTCGAGAAGATCGTTGGCGACAAGTTCAAGGTGGGCCTTCAGCCGAGCGCCGGTGATCGCGTTTTCGTTCGCGATGCGAGCCTGGGCGAAGGACAGCGAAGCTAAGGCGAGCACGGCCCAAGTGGCCGCAATGCGGGTCCGGTTCACCGCGCGATGTTACCTACCTCCCGAATGGGCCAAACTTCAACCTTCACGCCGGGACTGTACGCCAGGTGCGCCACGTCGCCAACCGGCAACCCCGCCGCCTCCATGTATGTCTCCTGCAAACGTCCCAGCGAAGCTCGGCGAATCGAATAAGGCTCGTGCGCGACCATGCCGTCGAACAGCCTGCCCTGACGGTACGCGTACAGCCGGTAACGCTCGACCAAGAAGAACTCCAAGGTCCCCGGTTCAGGCTTCGGCATTGGTTCCCCGATCTCGTATTCGACCTCTAGCTGCGCACCGCCGTTCGTCCGGCGAGACCGGTAGTCCCTTCGTTCGCCCATGCGCCGCAGGGACATGAACGCGTGGTGGTACGGCAGAGCGTAGGCGAGACGGGCATAAGCACACGCCAGCCAACGCGCCGCATCCAGGCTGAAGAACCAAACTCCCGGGTCGCGCCCTTCCCGATGCACGTAAGTGCGGACGTTGGTTTCGGGAAACGCGCTGATCCAGGGCAACGCGGGCGCATGGATGGGTCGGATTCCGTGCATCGTGAACGGGACCAGTGCGACCCATGCCTTCAACTCACCCGATGCGTCGGGGAAACCATCGACCGTGAGGCCGGGCGGCAACAGACGCTGCACAACCTCGGGCTCCAGCGTCCAATGGATGAACAAGAGGTCGCGCCACTCCTGGCACATCGCCGGCCTTCCGTCAGGGCGTGCCCTGGAGGCAAGCAGGTGGCTAGGGTCCAACGGGTTCATCGGCCCAGCCATTTCAGCGCGGAAACGTCCATCCGCACCCGGGTGTACGCCGGATCCTCGTAAGGCTTCAAGGCGAGCCGGACTCCTGTCGAAGCGCGGCTAAGGGGCCGAACCCCGCGCTTCAGCGCGTACCGGGCGGGGCGGGTGAGGGCTCGAAGTCCACGACGGGGCTTCTCGGCGAACGCGTTGCCGGTTTCCGAATCCCAAGACGCCACGTAGTCGCTTTGCTGGGGCGTTTGGGCGAAGATGTCCACGGAATCGGTCTTGCGCGCGACCACCGCGATCAGGGTCTCGCTCGCGTTCTGGAGCAGAACCCGCCGGCCAAGCTTGGCGGGGTCTTCCACCCGCCACATCGTGCCGTCGTCCAGCCCGGTCTTCCTCGTTTCGAAGACCAACACGTGCCTGGTCTCGAACCCGTTCTCCGGGCTGAAGACGCGGAAGAAGAGTTCGGGACTGAACTGGTAGAAGCCGTGGCCCACGTAGTTGTTGCAGACCGTCACGCCAACGAAGTGGCCGCCCACCTCCACCAACTCCATCGCGTTCTTGATCGCCTGGGGGAAATGGAAGACATGCTCCAAGGTGCCGCCGTCGTAGACCAGGCTAAAGCGTCCCTTCAGTTCGACCGGTAGCGGGAGATTGAGGTCGTGCACGTGCGTGGCGTGTTCGTAGTCCGAGGCGTCCATCGAATCGACGGTCTGGGCGCCCAGGAACTCGAAGAACCCTTCGGCATAGCCGTCCTCCCTCACGATGCCGTCTCGAAACGGGGTCCCGCACTCCATCAAAGCGCGCTGCAAATCCATCTTCCCCGCGTGCAACGACTGACGTCCGAGGGTGAGGGTGCGCACGGGATCAACACCGGCTTGCGCCAGCAACGCGAGGAGCCGCACGGCACCGATCTCAACGCCCATCGCGGAGATTATGCCTACACGAGCGCGTCGTCTTCGATTTCACGCGTCGCGTAGTAGTACGGCGTTTGGCTCTCGAACTCGCCCGCGCAGGTGTCGACCATCTTGAAGACTTGCGGAATGCCGTTGCCGAGGATGCCTGCAGCCGCGAAGCGCACGCGGAACGCGGGGTCCAAGGCGTCGTCCTTCGACCAGAACTCCTGGTAGGCGGGCAACTCACCGGCGACGGCGCTCATTTCGTTCATGCGGTCGTCGAGTTCTGCCTCAAACTCGGGGTTCTCGTTCGCAAACGCCGCGACGGTGGCGGTGATCTGGAGTTCGCCTTGGTCGAAGCGGTTCCGGATCTCGTCGCGCATCGCCTTCATGCCCTGCTCCAGTTCGGGCGTGACGCCTAGCAAGCTCTTGATGGTTGCGACCGAGAATCCCGCGTCGGCAGCCTCCGTGATGGCGTCGCGAAGTTCGTCGCCGCTCGGGTCGAGCGAGCCTAGATTGGCGAGCTTCTGTTCGATCCCAACGAGGTGCTTCAACTTGCGGAGGAACCACTTGTCCACCCGGCAAATGCGGTTGATGTCGTCTACCGACATTCCTCGGCGAAGCCCTTCAAGGATCGCCCATAGCCGTTCATCGGTGGGCTGACGGATCTCGCCTTCCAAGTCCGACATTGTCGCGAACTTGGGATGGCGCAGGTCCTTCGATTTGACCTCCAAGCCACGGATCGCCTTCATCAGCGCGGCTTCGAAGGTGCGGTCGATCGCCATGACCTCGCCCGTCGCCTTCATCTGGGTGAAAAGGGTCCGATCGCCGGTTGCGAACTTGTCGAACGGCCAACGCGGGATCTTGACGACGCAGTAGTCCAGCGCAGGCTCGAAGCATGCTTTGGTGGTGCCCGTGACCTGGTTCTCGATCTGGTCCAAGGTCAGTCCGACGGCGATCTTCGCTGCGACTCGGGCGATGGGATAACCGGTGGCCTTTGAGGCGAGCGCCGATGATCGGGAAACGCGCGGGTTTACCTCGATGATGTAGTAGTCGAAGCTGTCCGGGTTCAGCGCCATCTGCACGTTGCATCCTCCTTCGATGCCCAACGCGTTGATGATCTTCAGCGACGCCGTTCGCATCATGTGATACTCCTGGTCGCTCAACGTCTGGGAAGGCGCGATGACGATGGAGTCGCCCGTGTGCACGCCCATCGGGTCGAAGTTCTCCATGTTGCAGACCGTGATGCAGTTCCCGGCGGAGTCGCGCATCACTTCGTATTCAATCTCTTTCCAACCTAGGAGCGAGCGCTCGACCATGATCTGCGAGCGCATGGAGAGCTTGAGCCCTTTGTTACCGGTCTCCCATAGTTCCTCGCGGGTGTTCGCGATCCCACCTCCGGTTCCACCCAAGGTGTAGGCGGGGCGGATGATGCACGGGTAGGGCACCACTTCCAGGATCGCCTCGAGTTGTTCGGGCGATTCGACGATCCAACTCTCGGGGACGGGCTCCTTGATCTCCCGCATCAACGACCGAAAGCTCTCTCGATCCTCAGCCTTCTTGATGGCCGTAAGCGGGGTGCCCAAGACCCGAACGTTGTACTTCTCCAGCACGCCGTTGTCGGCCAGCTGGGTGGCAAGGTTCAAGCCGGTTTGCCCGCCCAAGGTGGGCAGCAGCGCGTCGGGCCGCTCGCGGGCGATCACGCGCTCGCAGAACTCGGGGGTCAGCGGCTCGATGTAGAGGGCGTCGGAAACACCCGGGTCCGTCATGATCGTCGCCGGGTTCGAGTTGATCAGGACGACCTCGTGGCCCTCCTCCTTCAAGCTCTTGCACGCTTGGGTGCCCGCGTAGTCGAACTCGGCGGCCTGGCCGATCACGATCGGGCCGGATCCGATGACTAAAACCTTCATGCGCGGCCTCCCAACTTGGGGGCGGTCCAACAGGTCCTTAAGCGCAGAGAGGGGGCCATGGGCAGCGCTTGGAATTCTGACACGTCGCCGCCCCACCACGCTGTGCTGCGGGTCCGCCGAGCCTGTTTGAATTGCTAGGTCTGGCTCGTTGCGCCGCTCCCCACAACAAATGCCAGGTCGCCCGGAAGACGCTCGGCGCGATTGCGGCAAACGCCGCAACGCCCCCAGCCGACCGTATCGAACCCGTACTTTTACGCCTATGGAAATGAGACCGGCGCGGGAATAGCCCCGAAGCCCCTGCTCTCCCCATGAAAACTTACTTTGCCTTCTTTGCCTTACTTTCGGCTTCCTTCGGTATCGCGGCAGACACCCCAATTTCCTTCGACCAGAAGCTCTCCGGCGGCTTGTTGTCATTCTGGAAAACGGGGTACTCACTTACCAGCGGCACCCTCAACGCAGACTTTCAGCTCGCCCCCTATCCCACCATCACCGTGAAGAATTCGGCGGGAGAGAACTGGTCGACCTACGACGCCCTCTTGCTCGACGTGTACAACTCGAGCGCCGACCCGTTGCAGATCTACCTGCGGGTGGACGACAGCCTCACCGGCAACGGACTCACAGGCTCTCGAACCGGCCGCACCTTTGCCCAGCCAGGACGGTGGTCCACGGTCGCTTTCCCGTTGCGCCTACGCCCGGCGGACTACGGCATGAAGGCGCTACCCGGCCTACAAGGCAGCGAATGGCTGACCATGAACAACGGCGTTATCGACCTCACCCACATCTGGCGGTGGATGCTGTACCTTGAGAATCCGGTGGGTCCAACCCGTCCGTTCAAGTTCGCGAACGCGCGATTGGCGGTCTCGGGCACCGACTTCACCAACATGATCGATCCGTTCGGGCAATACTCCCGAACGACCTGGACGGGCAAGGTCGCCGACACCTCCGACCTGCTTGCCAAGGACCAGGCGGAGAGCCTCGATCTGATCGCGAATCCCAACATCGCCGGGTTTGACTCGCGCGGCGCGTGGGGAGCCGGTCCCCAAAAGGGGGCGTTCAGCCGCTTCTACACCGCCAAGTTCAACAACAAGTGGTGGTTCGTCTCGCCTGAAGGCAAACTGTTCCTTTCGTTCGGCATGGGCGCGGTGGGCACGCACCACGAGACCGTGACCCAAGGCCGCGAGTACATGTTCCAGCAGTTGCCTTCGGGCGGCGACCCGCTTACGGCGTTCTACGATCGGAACGACGCAGGTTTACAGACCTACTCGTTCTATCCCGCGAACCTCTTCCGAAAGTGGGGCAACGCCTGGGTGAACACCGCCAAGGCCCGCCAAATCGATCGCATGAAGTCATGGGGATTCAACACGCTGGGCGGTTGGTGCGACATCCAACTCTGGCGCACGCCGCGCGTTCCCTACACGGTAGAGGTTGACCTTAATGGAACCTACCAGACGCTCAACGTCGATCCGGCGCGCAAGCGCTTCCCGGACCCATTCGACCCGGCATTCCGCACCGCCGTTGTCGCCAGTATCGCCGCCCAGCCGCTCAACGCCATCAACGATCCCTGGTGTCTGGGCTGGTTCATCGACAACGAACCGACGATCATGGGAGCCCCCAGTTCCGAGGAGTCGGGCCGTTACGGCATCGCCTACGCTGCCATGAAAATGGATCTCACCAGCCCCGCCAAGGTCCAGTTGATGAACAAGCTGAAGAACAGGTACGGAACCATCGCGGCCCTCAACACCGCTTGGGGCACCAGCTTCGCTTCGTGGTCGGTGCTGGAGGCGCCGATCACGCTCGCCGAGCCCTCAAATGCGGCACGCAAAACAGACTTTGCGGAGTTCTGCCTGCAGACCGTGCGCGAGTACTTCCGCGTGATGAAGGAGTCGCTGCGCGCCGTAGACGCCAACGTGCTGTACCTGGGCTGTCGGTTCTTCCGATACTCGACCGAGGCGCTTCAGGCGGCGGGCAGCTACTGCAACGTGGTTAGCTTCAACGTGTACGCCCCGCAACTTGCCACCTCTTGGAACGACCTCGCTTGGGTGAACAAACCGTTCCTGGTGAGCGAGTTCCACTTCGGCGCGACGGACGCCGGGATGTTCCATCCGGGCCTGTGCCAAGTTCCCGACCAAGCTTCTCGCGGCACGGCGTACACCAACTACGTGCGAAGCATGGCGGACAGTCCGTTGTTCGTGGGATGCCACTGGTTCCAGTACATGGACGAGCCGGTCACCGGCCGCGAGACCGACGGCGAGAACTACAACATCGGCTTCGTTTCGGTGGGCGACGTTCCGTATGCACCGCTCGTGCAAGCGGCTCGCGCGGTCCATGCCGAGGCGTACGCGCGCCGCTACAACCAGTAACGACCCAATCCACGCCCCCGTCTCGTCCTTCGGTTGATGAGACGGGGCGTCGTGATCCTCGGAGTCGCGTTGGCGGCGAGCGCCCGGGCCAACGGCGCAATGGGGCTGGGCTTGGAAGTCTTCCGGGTCGATGCCTGGTGGGCATACGTCGTCGTCACGATCATCTTCGAGGCGTGGCTGATGGGGCGTTGGCTTTCCCTGCCGCTTCGCGTTTCTCTCCCCCTGTCGCTTCTCGCGAATACGCTCACCGGGTTCCTTGGCTTAGGTTGCGGAGCACCCTTCTTCCATGAGATGTCGGGGCACCCGCGCCCCTTCTTGTTCGCCGTTGGTGTGCTCACCATCTTCGCCTTCCCATCCGCCCTCGTCGAAGCGTTTGTCTGGCTTGCCTCCAAACGGAAGGCGTACCAATCCTACGTACTCGCCAAGTGCGTTGCCGTCCACCTCATCGGCATTCCCATCGCCCTCGCCGTCCTGCTGATTCCCAGCCGGCCCTATCCCGGATTGGATCGCTCGACCGGCTACTGGAGAGGCTTCAGGCTCAACATGGCTTGCCGCGACTTCCCCGCGAGACTGGAAGGCTGGGGCAAGGTGCCCCACTTCAAGGACAGCGAAGCCGCGGTTCGCGCCATCGCCCCGGACGAGCCGGATGCGTGGCAATACGTGTACCAGCCCGCGTTCGGGCGCTTCGATCTCAACGAAAGCCGTCGCGGCACGGCTGCCGAATGGAACCACGCCGTGGAGGGACTTAACCTGGACCAGCTGGCAAACCTCGAGCATGTCTGGCTCTTTCGCTGGCGGATCGACGGGTATGCCAAGGGCGTGGTTTACGATGCCGGGCGCATCACGATGTCAGGGAACGAGAAGGTCCTCGGCTGGTAGCCCTCGGGGAAGTATCATAGGGTCCCGATGATGATGCAGATGGGCGGAGGCCCGCCCACCAAGAAGATGAATAAAGAGACCGTGCGCCGCGTGATGTCGGCGTTTTCTCCTTACAAGGGGACGGTCGTCGCGACGCTCGCCGTGGTCATGGTTGCCGTGCTGTTCGGCCTCCTGCCGCCTTGGTTTCTGCAGATCATCATCGACAAGGGCTTCCAGCACAAAGACCTTGGGCTGATCACGCGGTACTCCGCCTACACCTTTGTGGCGACCATCGCGGGCGCCAGCCTCACCCTCCTTTACGGCTATTGGAGCGTGGTGGTCGGCCAGAAGATCATGGTCGACTTCCGAAACCGCCTGTACAGCCACCTGCAAGGCATGTCGTTACGGTTCTTCACCGCGACCTGAACAGGCGAGATCCAGGCCGCCTGAGCGCCGACGTGAGCGGCGTGCAAAGCGTGGTGAGCGACACGCTCACCGACGTGATCTCGAATCTCGCGGTGGTCGTTACCACCGCCATCGCCATGCTCATGTTCGACTGGCGGCTGGCATTGCTCACCTTCGCGGTCGTGCCTTTCTTCGCGGTCGTCGGCGCCAAGATGGGCGAGAAGATGCGGGTGGTTCGCAAGGGCGCCCAAGAGCAGGTCGCGGAGATGAACGCGATGATGCAAGAGACGCTCAGCGTTTCGGGCGTCCTCCTCACGAAGACCAGCGGACGCCGAGACACGCTGCAAGCCAAGTTCGCGGAAGAAAACGAGAAGCTGGCGAAGTGGCAGATCAAGCAACAGGTGATCATGTACCTGTTCATGGGGCTGATCCGCCTCATTTTCTCGCTGGTGCCCGCCCTCATCTACTGGCTTGCCGGCTTTCTCATGGTCCGCGGCAAGCGCAACATCACGGTTGGAACCCTGGCCGCCTTCCACCGGCAATCGTCGCGCATGTTTTTCCCGCTGACCGGGCTTGCCAACGCCCAGGTTCAAGTGATTTCTTCCTTCGCTCTGTTCGACCGTATCTTCGAGTACCTGGACATGGAGCAGGACATCGTGGATCGTCCCGATGCGAAGCCTCTCCCCCGCCGAGGTCAGGGCGCGCGGTTGCCTTCAACAACGTGTTCTTCCGGTACGCCGACGAAGCAGAAGCCCACACCCTTACCGACATCTCCTTTGAGGCGAAGCCTGGCGACTTGATCGCCCTGGTGGAAGCCTTCATCCGGAGCGGGCAAAACCACGCTCACCTACATGATTCCGAGGTTGTACGACGTCGAGTCGGGCTCCGTGAGCATCGACGGACTCGACGTGCGCGACATCCAGCTCGAGTCCCTCGGGCAAATCGTGGGAGCTGTGACTCAGGAAACCTATCTCGTCCACGCTTCCATTCGAGAGAACCTTCAGTACGCCAAGCTCGACGCCACCGACAAGGAGATCGAAGAGGCGTGCCGCGCCGCCGCGATCTGGGACCATATTAGGCCTTCCCGAAGGACTCGATACGGTGGTCGGCGAGCGCGGTTACAAACTCTCGGGCGGCGAAAAGCAACGCATCGCCATTGCTCGTGCGCTCCTGAAGAACCCGCGCATCCTCATCTTGGACGAAGCCACGAGCTCGCTGGACACCACCTCAGAGCGCCTATCCAGGACTCGCTGAACCGGCTGATGGCGGGCGAACCACCTTTGCCATTGCGCACCGGCTGTCGACGATCCTTTCCGCCGACATGATTCTGGTGCTCGAAGACGGCAAGATCGTCGAGCGCGGCAAGAGCGACGAACTGCTCGCTCTGGACGGGTTGTACGCAAAGCTGTACCGCGAGCAGTTCGGCTCGGAAGCAGTCCCGGTGTAGAACGCTGGGCGATAATGGGGATGGGTGGTACCGCGAAGAACATCTTCACGGCTTTCCTCGCGGTAGCGGTCGCGTTGCTCGTCGCGGCGCCGCTGTTTCTATCTTCGCGCAGTCGAAGGACAGCCTTCGAGACCTGAACTCTCGCGCATGAAGATGCTCGCGCTCGGCGTTCTCATGTATGCCGACGACCACGACGACCGGTTGCCCGCAGCTAGTGGCTCCAGCAGGTGAACGACGTCTACGTTAAGAACCTCAAAGCCTGCCGTTGCGCCCGAATACCGAATGCATCGAAATCCAACTTGTTTGGGCACGCCCTCCGCGCTTCCATGGCAGGACACCTTCTCGGCAAAGTCCCCCACCCCGAGTCGAACATCATGCTGTTCGATTCGATGGACCTACGCATGGGGCGATCGGCGAGTTGGAAGACATGCCGAATCCGCCTCGAGTGGGCGATGGCTCTATCGTCGCCTACGCCGACGGGCACGCTCTGCTTTGTGCGCCTACCGTAGCGTTTGCTATACTTAGAATCTAAAACCAAATAGCGTAGCCGCATTCACTTTGGACGCGGGATGGGACCCGACAATGGAGCCGATTCCGCCAGGCGTTGGCAAGCGTGCGACCGCAAGGAAGTGCTAGCGTCATGTCGCATATTGCGTTTTCCAGGGTCTTCCTTTCTCCTGGTATGCCGATTCTGCTCGGCGCGCTCACCAGTCGTGTACCCTCCAGCAAGCCTGTCCCGTGGTTCAGACGGATTCGGTACGCCCTGCTGGGTGACCGATTCTCAGCAAGCACGCCCACCACGAGCGGTTAGGCGTCTTCCTAGGCTTGCCCGTGTTTTCTTCGGATGCCCTCTCTTCGGTCGCGTATGCCACCGAAGCCATTCTGAGCGTGCTCATCTTGGGCGGAGCGGCGGCGGTCAGTTCACTTAGCCATCACCATCGGCATCTGCGCCCTGATCGGCATCGTAGCCTTCTCCTATCGACAAACGATAGACGCGTATCCGAGTGGCGGCGGATCATACGTGGTTGCCAGCGAGAATCTGCATGGATTCCCGGCTTGGTCGCCGGTGCCGCCTTGCTGATCGACTACGTTCTGACGGTGGCGGTGAGCGTTGCCGCCGGCATCGCGGCGATCACATCTGCATACCCTGACCTCCATCCCTATCTGACCCAGCTCAGCCTCTTCTGCGTAATGCTCGTGGCGTGGGCGAACCTGCGAGGCGTGCGAGAGTCGGGCGCGGCGTTCGCAGTTCCCACCTACGGGTTCGTAGGCTTGATGCTGGTCATGATCGTGGTCGGGCTCTTCCGAACCTGGGGACATACGGGTGCACCAGCCCTGACGGGCGAACCTGGCGCGATCGGATCTGAGCTTGCGGTTCCGATGATCTTCATCTTCGCCCGGGCGTTTGCCGCAGGTTGCACTGCGCTGACAGGGATCGAGGCGGTCGGTAACGGCGTTCCCGCATTTCGCGAACCCGCAAGCCGAAACGCCTCGCGAACCCTCGTCTTGATGGCGACGTTGCTCCTGATCCTCTTCCTGGGGATCGGGCAGATCGCGTTGCACATGCCCCAACTTCAACTCCTGGCAACCAAGAATCCGGAGTACAAGACCCTCATCTCGCAGATCGCCAGCCACGTCTTTGGGGCAGGATCCTTCATGTTCTATGCCGTGCAGTTCATGACGGCGGCGATCCTGATTCTCGCGGCAAACACCAGCTTCGCCGACTTCCCCAGGCTTTCCAGCCTGCTCGCCCGCGACGGCTTCCTCCCGAGGCCTTGCGGCGTGCCAAGGCGATAGGCTCGTCTTTCAAAACGGCATCATCTTGCTCGCCATCGCCGCCAGCGTTCTCATCTGGCATTTCCACGGTGAACTCGACCTCCTGCTCCCGCTTTACGCGGTCGGCGTGTTCACGGCGTTCACCCTCTCGCAAATCGGCATGGTCATCCATTGGCGAAAGTCGCGAGACCGGGGTTGGTTGGCGAAGGGACTGGTGAACACTGGGCGGCATCGTGACCCTCCTGGTCGCCGGCGTAATCCTTGCCACCAAGTTCCGGGAAGGCGCCTGGATCGTGGTCATCCTTGTCGCCATTCTCGCCGCAACCGTGTTTTCCGTGATTCGGAGGCGATACGACAACGTTGCCAAGCAGTTGGCGCTGGAAGAAGACTACAAGCCCTCTTACGCCGCCCATACCGTGCTCGTGCTCGTGCCGCGATTGCACCGAGGCGCGATGAAGGCGATCGAATCGCACGGCACCTCGGCGGCGAGGTGCGCGCCCTCCATATCTCCATCGTGCCAGAGGCTTCCAAGGGCTTGGTCAAACAATGGGCGGACCGCGTCACCGACATCCCGCTCGTCGTGCTCAACTCGCCTTACCGGTCGCTTACCGATCCGATCTTGGAGTACGTGGACCAGCTTGCCTTGGAGAGCCCAGATCGCTTGATCACGGTAATCGTTGCCGAAGCGGTGCCGACCAAACCTTGGCATCGGCTCTTGCAGGAAAGCGTGGCGCTCCAACTCAAGGTCGCTTTGGGATCCCGACGGAACATTGTGGTTTCGGCGGTCCGTACTTCCTGAGGTGAGCCGTGCTCGCGAAGGCAGACTCGGTAGCTCATGCCGAGCCCACTCGACTCCATCGTGTTCGACCTTGACGGCACTCTTTGAACGCGACGATCCCGACCACGGACGCCTGGAACGCCTTGCTTACAGAAGAAGGCATCGCGTGGGGGAAGGTGACGCCGGAGGATGTGGCGAGCGTGACCGGCATGCCCCATGATGCGGCCGTTCGCAAGCGTTTCCCGGGCTCGACAGGCGAGCCTCCAGACCTTGATCCGTCGAAGCGAAGTCGAAGACGTGCGGTGGATAGCCAATCATGGGGCGCCGTTGTATCCGGGAGTGGCGGCCGGGCTGAAGGCGCTTCAGGATCGCTACCGCCTGTTCATCGTGAGCAACTGCCAAAGCGGCTACATCGAAACGTTCTTCGCCACCAGCGGGCTCCAGTCGCTTCACCGATTGGGAGTGCTATGGCAACACGGGCATCCAAGGGTGAGAATCTCCGGTCGGTCATCAGCCGGAACGGCCTACAAGCCCCAGTCATGGTGGGCGATACCGCCGGCGACGAAGAGGCGCAGGATCGAACAACGTTCCGTTCGCGTTCGTGGGGTACGGGTTTGGAAGCTGCACTTCGGCAGACTATCGGTTCGCCGAGTTTGGCGAACTCGTCAGGGCGTTCTGCCCCTGACCTCCCCCTCCCATTGAACGGGAGAGGGAGGCCGCTTCTGTTGTGGCGCCCTTAGACGCGGTCGGCGATCGGCGTCCAATCCACGTGGTGCGGACCTTCGTAGATGACGCCCGGCCGGATGAGGCGGTTGTTGGCGAGTTGCTCGAGCACGTGGGCGGACCAGCCGGACACGCGGGCGATCACGAAGATCGGCGTGTACAGGTCGACCGGAATGCCCAGCAGGTAGTAGGCGTACGCCGCCGGGAAATCCACGTTCGGATAGATGCCCTTCTCGGTCTCCATCACGTGCTCGAGGATGTCGGCGATTTCGGACCACTTGGTCTCGCCCGTCCTGACCGCGAGTTCCTTGCCCACCTTGGTGAGATAGATGGCGCGCGGGTCCCGCTTCTTGTACTCGCGGTGACCAAAGCCCATGATCTTCTTCTTGGTGGCAAGGGCATCGCGGATCCACGCCTCGGCGTTGGCCGGCGAGCCGATCTCTTCCAGCATCTTCATGGCTTCCTCGTTGGCGCCGCCGTGGAGCGGACCACGAAGCGTGCCGATACCGGTCACGATGCCGCTGAAGATGTCGCTGAGCGTGGCGACGGTGACGCGACACGCGAAGGTCGAGGCGTTGAAGCCATGCTCGGCGTAGAGCGTGAGCGAGCTGTCGAGCACGTGCGCCGTATTGGCGTCAGGCTCGTTGCCGCTGATCAGATATAGGAAGTTCTGCGCGATGCTGTGCTCGGGCTTCGGCTTCAGGGGTTCCAGGCCCTTGCGGATGCGGTGGCCGTTGCCGACGATCGTGCTCGCCTTCGCCACGATGCGCACCGCGCGTCGGCGGTTGGCTTCTTGGTCGGTGGAAGGCGCGGCGTAGTCCGGATCGTACGGAGCGTACACGGCAAAGCCCACCTTGGCGATGTCCATCGGATGGGTGGACTTGGGCAGTTCCTTCAAGGCGGCGTAAACCGCGGCGGGAACCTCTCGCTCCGCCGACAGGGTCGCCTTGAAGTTGTCCAACTCGGCTTGGTTGGGCAGCTTGCCGTACAGCAGAAGGTACGCGGTTTCTTCGAACGTGCCCTTCGAAGCAAGGTCGTGAACGTTGTAGCCCCGGTAGGTGAGGCTGCTGGTCTCGCTGATGATCTCGCTGATCGTGCTCACTCCGCCGATCACGCCTTCGAGGCCAGGGCTGTAGTTAGGATAAGAAGCGGTAGGGGCGCTCATAGATTTAATCCTCGCGCGCGCGGGATGTCAACCCAAGACCGTTCGCATCCTCGCGCCCGTGACGTTGAAGTGTACCTCTCCCGAACTCGCGATTCTCAGTTCGCGGAACGATCGGGGAAAACGGAGCCGTCAGTAGAAAAAGCGAGGTTACTCATCCATGGTTCTTGCAACGATTGCCATTCTCATCACGGGCGGATTCCAGTCGGGCTTAAGCTGTCCGGTCATGGGCGGTACCGCCACCTTCTCGTCTCCCACCACCGACTACAACGGAGTCCGCATCGGTTACTGTTGCGGAGGGTGCAAGGAGACATTCGAGAAGACGCCCAAGAAACTGTTTGACCAAACGGTTAAGGCAGGCAAGACGGTCGGCGTCTCCCTATTCGATCCGGTTTCTCGAACGCCGATCAACTTTGCCGAGCATCGGGACTTTTCCTCGACCTTCGGCGGCGTGAGGTTCTACTTCGCTTCGCCTGAGAACAAGGACGCCTTCGACAAGGCCCCGAAGACCTTCGGCGCGTTGCCCGCGAAGGAAGTCCTCTTCTGCCCGGTCAACAAGGTTGCCATCGCTTCTTACGCGGCGGCTGGGGCATACGCCGACTACCAGAACGTCCGCTACTACTTCTGCTGCACGAACTGCCAAGCCAAGTTCAACGCCGACCCGGCGGCATTCGCCAAGGGCGTTGCCGACAAGGTGGGCGTTCCGGGCGTTGCGAACCCGAAGCCGAAGTAACCAACTGGTTAACGAGCCCAAACGATCGACTTGGCGCCGGGTCCATAGACTCGACGCCGAGTCACCTTTCCATCTTTCCAGGCGAAATCCACGAAGGCGTCGCCTCGCACCCTTAGGCCTTTGACCTCGCCGGAGTCAGCCCACGCCTTGGGCAACGCAGGCAAGATTCTCACCTTGCCTTCATGGCTTTGCACGAGCATCTCGGCGATGCCCGCCGTCGCGCCAAAGTTGCCGTCGATTTGGAACGGGGGATGGGCATCGAAGAGGTTGGGATACGTGCCTCCGCCGTTGGCCATGTCATAACCCGTCGCGGTCACGGGATGGAACAGACGCTTGAGCAGTTTCCAGGCATGGTCGCCGTCGTGCAGCCTCGCCCAGAAGTTGACCTTCCAAGCAAGGGACCAGCCGGTTCCCACGTCGCCTCGACGCTCGAGCGTCTTCCTTGCCGCGGCGGCAAGCTCAGGCGTCGATTCGGGGCTGATCTGGTTCGAGGGATGCAGCCCGTACAAGTTCGAAACGTGGCGGTGTTGCGGCTCCACCTCGTCGTAGTCTTCGAGCCATTCTTGAAGTTGGCCGTGCTTGCCGATCTGGTGCGGAGCCAGCCCCGCCCGCGCCTCTTGCAGGCGAGCTCGAAGTTGGGGATCGACCCCGAGGAGTTGCGAAGCCTCGATGACGTTCGTAAAGAGCTCCCGAACAATCTGGATGTCCATGGTCGGTCCCATGCAGGTTGAAGCCACGGTGCCATCGGCCATGCGGAACGCGTTCTCCGGCGAGTTGGAGGGCGCGGTCACCAGCCAACCGTGCTTGGGCTCTCGGATAAGCATGTCCAAGAAGAACTCTGCCGAACCCTTCAGGGTTGGATAGGCGCTGCGGAGATACGCCAAGTCCTTTGTGAATGCGTAGTGCTCCCAGAGATGCCCGCACAGCCAACCCGCCCCGCTACACGTCGATCCCCAACTGGCGTGCTCGCCCGGCGAGGTGTAAAGCCAGGGGTTGGTGATCACATGGGCGACCCAGCCGCGCGCGCCGTAGTACGCCTTTGCCGTTTTGGCGCCATTCTCGGCGAGCCTTGGAATGAACGTCAGCAACGGCTTGTGGCAGTCGCTGAGATTGCAGACCTCCGCCGGCCAGTAGTTCATCTGCACGTTGATGTCCAGATGAAAGTCGCCGTTCCAAGGCGTCAACACCTCCTCCGCCCAAATGCCCTGCAGGTTCGACGGCAACGGGCTGTCGGGCCTCGACGACCCGATGAGAAGGTAACGCCCGAAGTTGAAATAGAGCGCCGCCAGCGACGGGTCGTCTTCGCCCGCCTTTGCGGCTTGCAGCCTCTTCAGAACCGGCTGTTTTGCGCTCGGACCTTCGGGCAACGCGAGGGAGACCCGGCGAAAGAAGCTCTGATGGTCCTTGACGTGGTCGGCTTTCAGCTGGGCAAAGGGCACCTTGCATGCCCGCGCCAGTTGGTTGGCGGCCTTTGCCTCGAAGTTCTTGTCGAACATGTCGGTTCCCGCCGACCAAAGGATCGTTGCCTCGTCTGCCCCATCCACTCGAATGCCGTTGCCGTCCGGGGTGCACCGTCCTCCGCTCGTCACCACGGCAAGCCGCCCCAGGAACTTCACCCCGGGGATCGTCGGGTTGCCGCTGGCAAGCTGCCCTTCCAGCACAAGCTGGCCCTTTTCCGTTCGCAAGCTGGCCCGCTCTGGACGAGATAAGCCCGCTGTAAACGAGACTGCCCCCGGCCGACTCGCCGAAATCCGATAGACCACCACCTGCGCCGGGTGGGAGACGAACGCCTCGCGCCGATATCGAACCCCTCCCGTGTCGTACTCCACCGTCGCCACGGCCTGGTCGAGGTCGAGCACGCGGCGGTAGTTCTCGCCGGTTTCGGAAGGAAACTTGAGCTCGAGGTTTCCGAAAACCTGGTAGCAACCGTACGGACCGTCCTTGCTCGCACCCTGACCCGAGCCAGGGCCTTTGCACACGAAGTTCTGCTGGAGCAGCGCCTGCGCCGCCCGGTTGTCGCCCGCCAGCAGAAGGCGCCGAATCTCGGGCAGGCTCTTGTAGGCATCTGGGTTGTCCGCATCTTGGGGACTTCCGGACCACATGGTCGATTCGTTCAGAACCACCCGATCCGCGCCGACTCCCCCGAACACCATCGCGCCCAACCTGCCGTTGCCCAGCGGACAAGACTCGGTGAAACTGCGCGCCGGCTCTTCAAACCAGATGTCGAGCGATGGTCTGGGTGCCCAGGAGGAGAGCAAAGGAATCGCGGCGAAAAGGGGACTCACACCCTATGATAGCGGGACGGAAGTGGCGGAGCGAGTAGGATTCGAACCCACGGACCTCATCGGTCAACGGTTTTCAAGACCGCCGCATTAGACCACTCTGCCATCGCTCCGAAGCATCTATGTTACCGGCAGACTAGGCGGCGACTTCAGATTCGGCGAAGAACGGCGCGTAGAGCGACTGGACTTCGAAGCTTGTGATCAGACTTAAGACCGCATCGACCACCACGGGGTCGAACTGGCTTCCGCGGCCGTTTTCCAACTCGTGGATGATGTCGGCGACCGACATGGGCGAACGGTAGGGGCGCTTCGACGCCATCGCGTCGAAAGCGTCGGCCACGCAGACGATGCGCACGGGCAGGCTGAGTTCATCGGCGCCCAACCCATCCGGATAGCCGCGTCCATCCATCCTCTCGTGGTGGCTTCGAATAACGCTGAGCGCGATCGGATCAAGCTGGAGCGGGCGGCAAATTTCGTAACCCTTGGCCGCGTGCGACTTCATCGCCGCAAACTCCTCGTCGGTGAGTCGCCCGCGTTTGTTGAGAATGTCGTCGGGCACGCCGATCTTGCCGATATCGTGGAGGATCGTGCCGATCCGCAGTTCCCGGATCGTTTGCTCGTCCAGGCGAAGTTGCCGCGCGATTAGGGTGGACAGTTCGCACACCCGTTGCGAGTGGCCGTTCGTGTACTCGTCGCGGGCTTCTAATGCCAAAGCGAGCGTTTCCAAAGTTCTGAGGAAGCTGTTCGACTGCCGCTTTTCGGCGTGTTCGCTCGCCACGGCGACCGACATGAGCGAGGCAATCGTCTGAAGGTACGCCAAGTCTTCGCCTTTGAATGTGCCCTCGCGGGTGGTGTCGAGGAGCGCAACGACCCCGAGCACCTCACCATGGGGGCGCGACGAGAAGTTGCGGGCGACCAGCGGAGCCCAGATGCCCGAAATTCCGGACTCAGAGAGGCGCTTGGATCGGCCTGTGTGAGCCACCTTGATGGCTTGCTCCAAGCCTTGGGGAAGCCGTTCGAGGCCAGGATCCTGATGGGGATAACGGGCGACGATCGAAAACTCGCGAGGGTCGTCTTGGGTAAGGATGACGTAGCCGACGTCGGCGGCGGTCTCCTTTGCGGAGCGGCGAAGGACCTCTTGGATCGTGTGGTGCAGGTCGCCCGACTGCGCCAGGATCTCGCTACAGTCGGTGACGGCCCGGAACCGCGAATCGTGGGCGGTGAGCATTGCGTCCCGCGCCTTGAACCCCGCCAAGACAATGCCCGCAAGTGCCGCGAGGACAAAAGCGGAGCCGGCGGAGAGATAGTCGATCCCGTAGGCGCCTTGGGCTGCCAGCGCCGTCGTTTGGATCGCCGCCAAGAAGCCGGTGAGGTACAGGGTCTTGCGGCGATTATGGGTTTCGATCGCTTCGCCGATGACGAGGGGAAGGCTGAGCAGCCAGAGATTGTCGCCCCGATGGGCGGGCGCGAAACTGAGGAGACAAAACGCCGCACCGGCGACGTAGCGCCCACGTTCGCAACAGTCGGCCGTGCAGGGTCCGCCCGGCAGGATGAACGATCGTCTGACTTCGACGAGCAAGGTGACCAAGGCGGCCACTCCGATCGCGATCCACGCAAAGGGAGTCGGGCTTCCAACCGCCACAAGAAGGGTGGCACCTAGAACGATGCCCCACTGGATTTGGAGACCAGTGACGTCAGCGTGCCTCTTTGCCCTCAAGACGTTCATGACGCAAGCTAGGAACGTGCGCCTCCCCAAGCGACAGCGATCCTAGTCAGATTGTCGGGTGGAAGTTCCGAAATCCTCAGAGAAGCCCTCAAGGATGGCGACGGCGGCGGCAACGCCCCGCTCGTGCGTGATCGAGAGATGCACCCGCTGACCCGGTCCAAGCACGCCCGCCACGAAGTTCACGACCGGTTCTCCTTGGCTACCCCTGAGGATCTCGACGTCTTGCCAAGCACGAAGTCCCGGAACCGCCTTCGCCAGCGCTTCCTTGGCCGCCCACCGGCCGGCGGCTTCGCTGGGGTTTCGAATGAGTTCTGCCTCTCGCGGCGTGAGGATGCGGGCAAGGAAACGCGGGTTGGAGATTGCCCGTTCGATGCGGGCAACCTCCACCACGTCGATTCCAAGCCCTAAAATCATGCGGCGGGCCGGATGACGAGCACCGAGCACGGTGCGCTGGTGGCTACCTCGTAGGCGACGCTGCCGATCAGCAACCTTTCAAGGGTCCCGTGGCGGGTTGCGCCCACGGCCACCAGATCCACCTTCTTACGCCTGGCCTCTTCGATGAGGACCTCGGCGGAGCGGCCCGCGATGGTCTCGCAAGTCACCTTGTCGCAGCAATGCTGAAGGTTCGTGCCGATCTCGCGGGCAACCTCCTCGCCATGCTTGCGATCCAAGTCGACGAGTTCGGTGACCAGTTCGGGCTCGATGCCGATGGGCAAGGGGCTGAGCGGCAAGGCGCACAAGGCGTACATGTCGCCAAAGGTCTCGGGTCCATAGCCGACCAGGTGCGATACCGCCGCTTTGGAACCGTCGGAACCGTCGATGCCGACGAGGACCGAGAGCCGTTCCAGTTGAGCGATTCGCTCGGCGGTCGCTTCAGGGGTGGCGTGCTCGTCGTGCCGGGCCACCAAAACAGACGTCTTGGAGCCGTTCACCAAGTTGCGGGCGACGCTTCCCAGTAGAAAACTCGCGAAGCCGCCTTGGCCGCGCGAACCGACCGCGATCAGACTGCATTGCTCTTTCTCGGCACATTCGGCAAGGCACGCCGCAACGTCGCCCTCAAGCAGTCGAGTTTCGACATTCATGCCCTTTGCGCGCAGGCGCTGAGCCGCCGCATCCAGGTGCTTCTGCGCTTCGGTGCGGAGAACGGTCCAAAGTTCGGCGTACTGGGCCGCATACGCGGTCTCCGCAGTCGGCATGAAGGACGCCATTAAGGGAGTGGGGGGGACGGCTACTGCCGCCACCACGATCGTGGCTTCTCGCCACGGTTTCACGGATTGAAGAAGGGCCTCCGCTACGCTCGCGTGGGCGGAGCCATCGGTCGCGAGGAGAATCCTCATGACTCATTATGGCTCTAGATCGGCGGGGCGATGGCGATCGACAACTCGCGCTCGATTTCGCCTTCGTGAATCTCGGTGAGAAACATCGGCCCGATGGTCGGGCGGTGGATCAGGGCGCGGAGGTAGAGGACCAGTTCCTCGGCTTCCCCGGGGGTTAGTTCGAGCGCGATGCGCTCAAGGCCTTGCGCGGTTTCGAAGTCCTTGAAGTGCATCGCGTCATCATTACTTAAGTCAGGCACAACGGTGTGCGTAGGATAAGGTCGGCGCAATCTGCACCGTCAGTTCACGCTCGAGCCGGCTATTCGCCACCTCGCTAAGGTGGGCGCGTTCCACCTCGGGATTGCTGAGCAATCGCTCGAGGTACACCGCCAGCTCTTCGGCTTCATCGCGAGTTAGCGTGAGGCTGACATCGTTTAGAGATTTTCTCGTTTCGTAGTCGGTTATCCTCATGGGCGTTCCTCTTGTTACCATTTATCGTTTGAGCGCCCGGCGTGGTTCCGGCGATCTTTGTTGATTGGGTCAAAGTGCCTAAACGAAAAAAAACCGGCGGGGTTCACCCGCCGGTTTTGGTCCTAGATAACCGCAGAAGATTAGCAGTTAACTAGCTGATCTGCGCCCACACCGACTTCAAGGACTCCGCCGACTTGAGCAGTCCCTCGCGCTCGGCGTCGCTCACCTTGGGTTCGAGGATCTTGACCACGCCATGGCGGCCGACCACCGTCGGCAAGGAGTACGACACGCCGCTTACGCCAAGCTTGCCGTCCTGAATCGCGCTCACGGGCAGGATCGCGCCCTGGTCGAGCGCCATCGCTTCCACGACTTCCTTGATCGAGACGCCCACCGCGCGGCCCGCGCCGCCCTTCAGGCGGATGACCTCGGCGCCAGACTTCTTGGTGAAGTCGAAGATGCCGTTGGCGACGTCCTCGGTGAAGCCGGGCAGGCTGGAGAGGGCCATGCCGTTCACCGTAGCGGAAGACCAGATCGGCACCATCGAGTCGCCGTGCTCGCCAAGGATGAGGGCATTCACGTCGCGGGCGCCGACGTTGAAGTGGTCCGCCAACAACGATCGGAAGCGGCAAGTGTCGAGCACCGTGCCCAGACCGAGAACCTGCGACGTGGGCAGGAGGCCGGCGTTGGCCGCGAGCTGAGTGAGGATGTCGACGGGATTCGAAACGACGAGGATGGTCGCGCCGCTGGCCAGCTTGCATCCCTTCAGCGAGTCGAGGATGCCCTTGAACAAGCCGACATTGCGGTTGATCAGTTCGAGCCGGCTCTCGTCGGGCTTGCGGCGCAGTCCGGCGGTAATCACCACGCAGTCGCTGCCGTTGATGGCGTCGTAGTCGCCGCTCACGATGCGCTGGCTGGCGGTGAGGGCCGATCCGTGTCGCAGGTCGAGAGCTTCCCCTGCGGCCATATCCGGGTTCGCGTCCACCAGGACGATCTCGTTGACGATTCCTCCAAGCTGCAGGGCGAACGCGGCGTCTGATCCAACGCGGCCGCCGCCACCGATAATGCTGACCTTCATAAGACGTATTCCTCCCGGACGCCTTCGTCTCGGGAACGGTCAATTATGGCAGATTCAAGGGAACCGAAAGTCCCTCGGCGCGCTCCATTCCGTGGGATTCTTCAGGCCTTCTCGAAACTTGGCAAGGTACTCGCGAATGCCCATCTCGTACGCCCCCAACGAGGCGAGGTGCGGGTTCATGATCTGGGCGTCGAAGAGCGTGAATCCCAGTTCCCGACACTTGTCGACCAACGCCCACAGGGCGACCTTGGAGGCGTCGGTCTCAAAGTGGAACATCGACTCGGCGCAGAAGCACGTTCCCACCGCCAACCCGTAGACTCCACCCACCAGTTCGCCTTCGCGCCAACACTCTGCGGAATGCCCCCACCCCTCGCGGTGGACCTGGGTGTAGGCGCGGATGATCTCCTCGTTGATCCAATTGTCCTTAGGACGGCGACAGGCCCGCATCACCGCCTCGAAGGCGGTGTCGAACCGGACTTCGAACGTGCCCTTCCGAATCGTCTTCGCCAGGGACCGGCTTACGCGGACTCCCTCGATCGGGAATACGGCCCGCACCCGCGACACATAGAACTCGATCGTGCCGTCGTCCTCCCCCATGGGGAACGCGCCTTCGCCGTAGGCGGCTCGAATCAGCTCGGAGGTGAGGCGGGTCATGGACGTACAACGATTGTGCGCGAACCCTCTAGGAATCTGGGAAACCGCCGACTATTAACCCTGTAAATGAACGAGGCAATCCAGGTTCGCGACCTGCACGTTCGCTATCGGGCGAAAGGCGGGCGGATGGTCCATGCCGTGCGGGGGCTCTCTTTCGAGGTGCAGCCCGGCGAGGTCGTCGGGTTCCTCGGGCCCAACGGCGCGGGCAAAAGCTCCACCCTCAAAGCTCTCATGGGCTTTGTGGAACCCCTATCCGGAGATTGCCGCGTAAACGGCTTCGCGGCCGGTAGCGAGGAAGCGCGGGCCCGCACCGGCTACCTGCCCGAAGTGGCGATGTACTATCCATACCTGACGCCCCTCGAAACGCTCACCCTCTACGGCGAGCTTCAGGGATTGCGCGGCAAAGCCCTTCGAGACGAGGCGATGATGCTGTTGGAAACCGTCGGCCTTGCCGGAACCGAGAAGAAGACCAACCGCCAACTCAGCAAGGGCATGCTCCAAAGGGTGGGGATCGCCCAAGCCCTCCTCGGCGATCCCGAGGTGCTGATCCTCGACGAGGTCACGTCGGGACTTGACCCCATCGGCAGGCGACAACTCCGCGAACTTCTGCGATCCCGCCAGGAGCGCGGCTGCACCCTCTTCTTCAGCAGCCACGAGCTCAGCGAGGTGGAAATGCTCTGCGACCGGATTCTGCTCATCGACAAGGGCGTGCTCATCGAAGAGCGCGACATCGAGGCGCTCAAAGGCGAACTTCGTCACTACGCCATCACCTACGCCGGCGAAGTCAACCTGCTCGATCTTTCCCGTGAATGGTCGCAGTACGACGACACCTACCATGCCACGTTCGTCGCCAAAGGCGACCTGCTCGCGGCGATCAACCGGATCAATGCCCAAAAAGGGCGCATTCTCGACGTGGTCGCCCAAGACGGCTCTCTCGAAGACTACTTCGTGGAAGCGATCGGGAGGGCGGCATGAAGTTTCGCGTTTGGTTCTCGCTCGCCCGCGGCGTCGTCCTTGAGTCCGTCCGCCGCAAGGACATGTGGGTCGTGGCGATCCTGGGCATGATTATCATGTGCGCTTCGGGTGCACTGGGATTCTTTGGTTTCGAAGGACTCGAAGCCTTTGCCAAAGACCTCGCCGTGACGGTGCTCGGCCTTTTCAGCACGATTCTCGCGGTCATCACGGCGTGCCGCCAAGTGCCCGACGAGCTTCGGAACCGGACTCTGTATCCGCTGCTCGCCCGGCCGATCAGCCGCTTCGACCTTCTGGCCGGCAAGCTCCTGGGGGCCATCGCGGTGTCGTGGATCGCTTTCCTCCTGCTCGTTGCTCTGACCGGAGTCGCCCTGGCGGTGTTTGGAGTCCAGTTCGAGGCGATCGTGCTCCAGTACATCGTGGGCAAGATGCTTGGGCTGGCGGTGCTGTGCTCGGTCACCCTCACGCTCAGTATTTGGATGACCCCGCAGGCAGCGGCGACGCTTAGCTTCGTCCTCGCATTCGGTTCGTCGATGATCGTTCGCGCCCTCGTGCTCGCCGCGGCGAGCTCTCCAACGATGGTCCCGGTCTTCAAGTTCGTCAACTGGATCGTGCCCCAATACGGGTTGTTCGATCTGGGGAGCCGCGTCGCGAACACGGGCTGGTCGCTTGTCCCGCTTTGGGCGATGGCTGCCTTGGCGGGCTACGCGCTCGTCTACGGCGGAGCGATGCTCAGCCTTGGATACGCCCGCTTCAGGAGCCGTCCCCTGTGAACTTGGCGAAGGGAATTCCCGTTGCGGCTCTCGGCGTTCTTGCCGCCAGCGGAGGCTTGATCGCCAACGTCGGGCCTCTCCACTCGCAGGCGCAGCAGCGGATGAGCAGTCTGGAAGCCCAAGAAACCCACGCCTCCGCCTCTCTGCTCGGCCAGTTCAGAACCTCGATCTCCGCCTGGCTTTGGGTGCGCACCGATCTCTATTTGCACAATGGCGTCGAACTTCGTCCGATGACCCACGGCGAGCATCTGGACGGCACGGTGGAAGCCAAGCCCGCCGAAGGCGAGATGGATTTCGACGAGCACAACCTAGTGACAGTGATCCCGTCCAAGGACAGGGACTTCCGGGGCTTGTTCGGAGACCTGGATCGGGAAGTGAACGCTTACAAGGACATGCACGAGCACACGCACAACGACCCTCGTGCGGCGCTTCCCTTGTATCGCCTCACCACATGGGTCGATCCCTCGTTCACCCCTGCGTGGGTAGTGGGGGCGTCCGTGATCGCCCAGGCGGGCGATCCAGATTCCGTGCAGAAAGCCGTAGCCTTCCTGAGCCAAGGGCTTGAGGAGAACCCGTCGAGCATCGCCATCCCCACCGAGATCGCCCGACTTCAGCTCCAGCTTGGGGCGAAGCAGTACCCCGTAGCGGTCCGCTACCTGGAGCAAGCCCGACGTTCGGCGTTGGCGGCCCAAACCCTTAACGAGGACGACACGGAGGCCCTGCGAGACACCTATCGTTGGCTGGCGATGACCTATCGGGAGCTAGGGGACATCCAAACGATGCGAGACCGGGCAAACGAAGGGCTGCAGGCTTACGCCGACGATGCCGTACTTCACCGCCTGGGCGCCAAGCCGCCCCTGATGCTCGCACCGGACAAGTTTCAGGACTATTACCGCGGAAAGCTCTGACGTACACTGAGGGCATGGATCCGCGGACGGCGGCAAAGGCGCTCCGCCAACTCATCGACGGCGAGGACTTCCCTCCGCCGCGCCAGGTGCTCTCGCGCATCCCGATCGCAAGCGCCGCGAAAGTGCCCAACGGCGCCAAGTTCTCGCTTCTCACCTACGTAGAGCACGCCAACTTCTGGCACCGCGTCTGGCTGGGCCGGCTTCGAGGAGAAAGGGCGCCGAACATCACCCAGGACTGGCGAGTGCCCGAAGCGTCGGAATGGCCGGCGGTGCGGGACGAGTTCCTCGCCGGGCTGGAGGAAGCCCATCGCCTGGCGAGCGCCCAACCGTTTGCGCACGCCATGCGGTCCGACGAGAAAGCCGTCAAGACGCTCCTCCAAATCGCGATCCACGACACCTACCACGTGGGGCAGTTCGTGATCTTGAAGCGGTTGGCCCGAAACGGGGACTAGAACCCGATTCCTGAAGCACCGCCAAGAATGACCACGGGCGGGTCCTTCACGCCCATCTGATCCAAGCGAGCGCGCTTTCGTCGCACTTCTTCCAGCACCGACGTCTGGTTGGGTGCGATTTTGGGAATAGAGAACGCCTTCGCGAACACCGGCCACATAGGCTCGATGTCGTGCGAAAGGTCGAAGACCATCACCCCTTGCGTGGTCGAGCACGCGGCTTGAAGGGCACGCGCAAGCCCATCCGGGTCTCCCTTGAAACCGTCCAAGGCGATGCCGGCGTACGCCCAGGTCGTATCGCGCACGACGCGGTTGGTAAGGTAGCCGGCGGCTTCGATCGTCTGCCCGAGGGGCTTTGCCTTCCCCATTGCCTCGTACAGCGTAGGGATGCCGTAGTAGCAGCCGGTCATCAGAAAGTCGATCTTGGGGGCAATGCTCGCCTGACGGTAGGAGCGCGTGAGAAACCAGAATCCGGCTTCGAGCTCCGGCGAACCGTAGTTCTGGCCATAGGTGCTGTAGTCACCGTACCAGGAGCCTGCATACACGCCGAGTTGCATGCCAGGCGGAAGCGCTTTGCGGACTTCGCCCAGCCAGTTCCGCATCGTATGGGCACGGAAGGCCAGCCAGTCGTCCCATCGGGGACCCGGTCGCACTCCCTTGGTCATGTCTGGGTTGATCGACCACTCGAACACGTCTTGGGGCCAGCGAAGAACTGGGGAACCGATGAAAGCCTCGAATCCGGCTCGCGCTTCGGGGCTGAAGTCGGCGTTCAACCCTCCGAATCGGAGCCGGTCGTCGTACACGATTCCCGACACGGGGTACTTCCTCGTGATCTCCTCGATGTAGGCGAGGCCCCGTGCGCGCACATCCGCGCGGTGGGGGTTCGTCATCAGCGGATACTGCTGCTCGGGCCGCTCGGAGATCCGGACAAACTCGGGCTCGGATTCCCACATCGCCATTGCGCCGGGCTCGGCGTTCTTCCGCAGAAAATCGGCGCCACTACCGTAGCCGACCACCGCTACGCCGCCGCGCGGAACCGTCGGAGTTTTGTCGAACTTCCCCGGCGCCTCAAACCCATCGACGACGCGTCCAAAGCGGTCGACCGTCACGGCAAACGCGCCGTCCTTTGCCACGATCTTCGCCGGGTCCGTTACCGAAACAAGGTCGTCAACGGCGGGTTGGCTGTTCGCTTTCGGGTTCAGGCCGTACCGAGCCGAGCCCAACCGCAGATAGGGCTTGGGCTCGTAAAGGATCGTCTGCCATTCGGGATGCTCGTAGCCTGGCCCCTGCTTGAAGAGGGCGTGGCCCTCACTGAACGCGTTGAGGCTGACGTACAGGGGGATGCCTTGGGCTTTGGCTTCGCGGCTCATGGCGTCCAAAGGATCGAAGTCGATCGGAAGACTCTGCGTCTTCCAGGTCTGGAGTTTGGGGGCGAGTTTGCTGGGATAAAGCGGATAGCCGACGATCGGCTTCACATCGAACACGATGGTGTTGAAACCCGTCGCCTTGATCTTCGCAACCAGGCTATGGATCTTCTCGGCGCTCGAGACGCGTTCCAAGTTGGCGGTGCCGTCGACCCAGAGAATCCGAGCCTGCAAGTTCTGGGCGCGGGCGGCCTGCTGGGCAATGCCGATGCCGTCCAGACGGGAATCGATGAGAATCGGGGGCAGACCCGGAAGCGGGCTGGCATATTCGAACCGGGGCCCGCTTTGAGCGAGAGCGGCGAGAGCGAGTAGCGCGGTCATCCTTGCCCCACGAAGTGCATGGGGCAAGGATACACCGACGCTACCGCCGACGAGAGCGGCGCCAAGCGAAAGCGGCCAGGCCGCCCGCCACGGCGAGAAGACTCCCGGGCTCGGGGACAGCGGCTTCGATGCCCGAAGGCGGATCGGCGGTCCAGTTCGGTGCCGGAGCAAAGGAAAGCGCATCCCAACTGCCATCGCCGAGCGTCCGATCGGACATGCCGAAGGACGCGGAAGCCCATCCGGCGGCTTCTGAGCCGTCAGACCCGGTCCAATAGCTCCAATAGCCGTTGGTCAGCCATCCGGTCCGCCAGCGGTCGTCGCTATCGTTGGCAAGGGCATCATCGGGCGTGGCGCCCGTCGTGTAGCCGGTGCCAATCACACCGTCGTCGTCGGCATCGTAGCCGATCCCGTAAGCGGCATAGCCCCAGCTGAACTGGTCCGTATAGGCGAAGAGCCTTGGATCCGCCGCGACCACCGCGCGGAACATGTCCTCGCCGGTCTTGACGCCGTCGAAGCGGTATCCCCAAGCCAACGACTGGGGCGTGTTACCGTCGCTCCACTGGATGACGAGCCCCGCCTGACGGCTTCCGGTGCCTGCCCAGAAACGGATATCTGAGAATGAAAAGGCGAACGACGAGGATGCCGCCAGAGCGGTAAGGGTGAGGGTGAAGATACGTTTCATGGCTATTGCAGGTCGAAGAGTTCGTCGGTGGACAGATCGCCGTCGCGGTCGATTTCGCCCAAGTGGTAAGGCTCGAACTGTTCGGCACGGAACGCGCCGAACGTGCCCGTCCGCATCAGCGGCAGGCGGGACTTGACGTGGCCATCAACCCAGAGAACGACGCCGCGTTCGTTGGTCCGGCCATGGAAAGTGGGGTAGCGGCTCGATGGGGGCTCCAGGTAGGTGTTGCCCTCCAGTTGATGAGGCGCCTGAAACTGGATTCGCGCCGAACTCGCGAACGCGACCGTCTCGCTGGGGTCGGTAACCGCCGTTGCCGTCACCTGTCCGGTGCCCAGATAGGAGTAGTTGTAGCCGTAGCCCGTGAAGCCCGTCGCCCGCCGCAGACGGTTGGGCCAGGCAGGATCGGCTTGCACGCCCGACCCCTTGGTGTAGGGGTAGAGCAGCCCTTCGGATTCGTTCTGATCTCCCGTTGAGCCGTCGTAGGAAGCCCACCAGTAGGCGAACTTGGCTCCCCCCATCGCCGACCGGGGTGGCATCAAAACGTCGTCGAAGGACCCGGAGTAGAGCGTCCAGGCAAGCCCGATCTGGCGGAGGTTGCTGGTCGACTGGGCTTGCTTGGCGGCTTCCTTGGCTCGGGCGAAGACCGGGAAGAGGATCGCCGCCAGAATGGCAAGAATCGCAATAACGACGAGAAGCTCCACAAGGGTGAAGCCGGAATCTGGTCTCTTAAGTGCGCGCTTCATTCGGTCTCCGTTCGCGACGAACGTCGACCATGGGCGGGGAAAAAGCCGGTGCCCGAGCGGGCTCCTGACCTTTCACCTGTGCGCGCAGGCGGCAACGTCGCGATGATCGCGAAGTGGGCATTCGGACTCTAACCGTTGCGGCACAGTGCCGGAATCTCACCGGACTTTCCCCATTGTTTCACCCGCACCACGACAGTGCGGCTTCACGAACAGGAGGATTCTAGCACCGCGCGAGGCGCTAGTTGCTAAGCATTTCGCGCAATCGTCGGCGGTGCGCCAGCGCCCGGAGTTTCTTGATCGCTTGAATCTCGATCTGGCGAACCCGCTCGCGGGAGAGTTTCATCTCGCGGGCGATCTCGTCTTGCTGGGCAGGATCTTGCTCTTGGGCGTCGTCGAGCCGGAACCGCAGACGCATAACGCGCTGCTCGCGCTCGTTCAGTTCCTCAAGGATGCGACGGATCTCGATGACGACCTCTTCGCTGAGCACGCGGGCTTCCGGCGTTTCCTCGGTATCCCGGAGCAAGCCGCCCAAGGTGACGCCCGAGTTGTCGCCGACCGCCATGTCCAAGCTGAGCAACTCTTGAGAGGATTGGACGAGGGTGATGAGTTTCTTGGGGCTGATGCCCAACGCCGCGGCAAGCTGCTCGGGAGTGGGGTCGTTGCCCATCTCGCGCACCAATCGGAGGCGCTCCCGCTCGATTCTACGAAGAGATTGCGAAACGTGGGCAGGCAGGCGGATCGCCTTAGACTTGTTGTCGATCGCCCTGCCGATGGCTTGGCGAATCCAGTGGGTGGCGTAGGTCGAAAATCGGAAACCCTTTTCGGGGTCGAATCGCTCCGCCGCTTGCATCAGGCCGATGGCACCCTCTTGGATGAGGTCTTCGAGGGGAATTGCGCGGCTACGGTAGCTCTTCGCGATATTGATCACGAGGCGCATGTTCGACTCGGTCAGCCGCTGCTTTGCCGACTCGTCGCCGCATTGGATCGCACGCGTCAAAGCCACCTCCTCCTCTGCGCTAAGCAGGGGAGCTTGCGTCAGGCGTCCCAAATAGCTGGGAATGCCGTCTTCGTGTTCCGGTGTGTTTCCGTTACGAGCCATGTGATCGACCACTCGCGTGGTTTGTGTTACGCCATCTGCCGCTCGGCGTGATCACTCTATCCGCAAGATTCGTGCCAAGAGCAAGAACCCAATCATGCTGACGCCGGTCGGGCCATCCTTGTTCGCCTGAATTGTAGAACTCAAGAAGACGAAAGTTCCACGCGGCTCGCCAAGATTCGGCCGGACTTGTCCCGCTTATACGTCGCTCGAACGTGCTGTTGAATCTGGACGTCGGTGGGGCGAGCCGGTTTCCCGTCCAAGAAAAATACCGTCGAATTACTGTAGGTCACGTGCAGGGTTCGCCCGCCTTGATCCAAATCCAGCATTTTCAGCTCGGGGTGGTGCCCGACGAGTTCGCCCTCGACCACGCCGCTCGCCTCAAGGGGCTTCATCTTCGGCTTGGCTTCGCTCGGCTCCTTGCTCGTCTTCGCCGCCTTGTCGGGAATCGGCTCGTCGGTAACGGTTACCGCCCAAGTGTCCAAGGTGGGCAGCGTTCGCCCCTTGACCCAAACGGTCGCTCCGACCTCAAGATCGCTTAGGCGAGAAGACTTCCCTTTCAGCGTGACGTCGGTCTTGTCGGTTGCCCGGTAGGAGAAGGCGGTGCCATCGACCAACCGCACGGTCAGGAACTTCGAGTCCAACTTCTCCACGGTCCCCTTCTGAGGGTGTTTGCGGATTCCGTCCAGCCACTTCCAGCTCGCCTCGTCGGCGATCTCCTTCAGTTCGGGCGGGTCCTCCTTCGTGTTGATCCGAGCCATCACGTTCTCTCCCGGAACGTACGCCTCGCGCTTGCCCACCGCGCGCCCTCGCCAGTACTTGGTCGTCGTGGAGTCTTCTACGGCGAGAGGCTCGGTGCCGACTTGGAGGATGAGTCCCCTCTCGGTGACTTTGATCACCTTGGCGGACGTGAGCAGAGATTCCGCCGAAGCGAAACCCGCGAGCAAGATCGCGGCGGCAAGAACGATCGGTCTCAGTTTCATCTTCTCTCCCGAGTGCTGGAATACGATAATATCACCGGCACGCATGAACGAAGAAGCGTTCGTGAAAAAGCGCGAACCCGACTGGCAGCGGCTGACCGCGCTATGCGACAAGGCGGACGCCTCGCCCGCCCTGCTTTCGGCGACCGAACTTCACGAGTTCATCCGGACCTACCGTCGGGTCTCTTCCGACTTGGCAAGGGCAAGAACCGAGTCCAGCAACATCCAACTGATCGAGTTCCTGAACGATCTTTGCGCAAGGGCGTACTCCCAGCTCTACCGGACGCCTGCCCAACCGCTTCGCAAATCGTTGGCGTCGGCGGTTCTCATCGCCGCGCAGACGGTGCGGCGTTGCCGCTGGCTCATTGCCGCCAGCTTCGGCATCTTCCTCTTTGGGGCGATCTTCGCATCGTCCATCCTTAGCCTTCGGCCAGACATGCGGAGCCACGTCATTCCTCCCGACTACGAGGGGAACTTCGACCACTGGAAGTCGGGAGAAGGCGTCGATCGGTCAGCCGGGGAGTCGGTGCTGATGACGGCGTTTTACGCCACCAATAACCCCCGGGTGTCCATCGTGGCGGGGGCGGCCGCCGCATCCACCTTCGGAATCGGAACCGCGTATCTGCTGTACACCAACGGCATGATCCTCGGCGCGCTTTCGCACGAAATGGCGAGCGTGAACAAGCTCGGCTTCCTTTACGCTTCCGTCCTGCCGCATGGCGTAACCGAAATTAGCGGCATCTTGATGGCGGGAGCGGGGGGCTTGGCAATGGGCTGGGCGCTCATCAACCCGGGCCGAAGAAGGCGAGGCGAAGCCCTCCTTGCCGCCGGCAAAGACTCGGCGGTCCTTCTGGGAATCGGCATCGTGCAAACGCTGCTAGCGGCTCCGATCGAGGGCTTCTTTAGCTTCAACCCCCAGGTGCCGTCCGCCTTCAAGGTGGTGTTTGCCGCCGCGACGCTCGTCGCGTGGCTGATGTTCTGGGTTGGGTACGGCAGGGACCGTGACCCGATCCCTACATCAGCGTCAGAACCATCACCAGCGTGAGCAGGTTATGGGTGGCGTGCATGACGATGCTGGGCACCAACGAACCGCGCTGGTGAGAAAGAAAACATCCCATGGCGCCGACGCCCGCCAGCGGTAGCCAAGCCGGTATTCCCGTGGGGTGGATGGCGGCAAAGAGCAGGCTTGACACCGCAGCACCGTAAACGAGACTGCCTTTGACCCGTGCCAGCGCCGGAAACAAGTGCCCCCGGAAGAGGAACTCCTCGAACAGCGGGGCACAAATCGAAGCAAGCACCATCGAAAGCGCGATGTAGCCGCCGGACTGGCCCTCCATCAGCTTGGTCGTCAGGGGATGCTCGGGAGCGGGAAGTCCGGAGAACAGGACGTTCCCGATGAAGCTGAGCCCGAGCATGATGGGAAAGTTGGCGATCCCGCCCGCCAAGCCCCAAAGCACGTTGGTGCCCAGATCCCTGGTTCCAACGCCGACCTGGGGCAATCCCATGGGCACGCCGTCGATGGGCACCTTGCTGAGAATGACGGCGGCGGAGATCGTGATGGCGAAGGCGACGAGATTGCCGGCGATGTCTCCCAGCCGGAGGACCTCGACGAGAATGCCGCTCAGCACGAAGACCAGCAACAGTTGGGCGGCGCGGAGGGCGTAGCGGTCTGCCTGAGCCGCGGTGATCCCGCGCGTCGCGATCCCAATCGGCTTGATTTTGCCTTGGTTCCTTTGGGTGACGTAAAACGAGATGAGCACCATGCCGCCCAGTAGAACGACGCCCAGAATCATGCCTCCAACCGCCATGAGCAGTGCCTTGGCAGGAGAGACCAGGTCGTCGCGCGCGTGGGGCACCTTAAGACGCTCCAGCGCCTGGACCACCGCGAGTTTGTATACGAATCCCCGTTCAGGCAACTTCTTGCCCAACTCCCGCGCCGTCTTCTCGTCCAGCTTCAGGTTCGTGTAGAGTTCGGCGACCGCCTTCGAAGCCTCATCCCCCTTTCGAAGGAAGGCGACGTCGTCGATCGTTACCGCCTTCCCTTGCTCCGCTCGGGCAGCAGCATAGAACAAGGCGGCGTTCCGGTCGGAACCCTTCTTGCCCACGACCTCCGCAACCAAGTCTTCCAGTTGAGTGTCGATGGACTTCTTGATCTCCGGGTTCTTGGTGCTCTCGCCCAGAGACTTCGATGCCACGATCGTGCGCAGACGCACGTCCAGTTCGTTGTTCAGGGCACCCGGCTTCGAGTCTCGGCCGAGGTAGCCCCAGAGGTTCAACAGAACCAGGGCGGCAAAGAGGAGCGTGAGCACCACCCAGCCCGTCATCGAGCGCGGCAACGAGGAAGGCTCGGGCTCACCATCGAGCACCGGCGGAGCCTGGATTTCGGAATCCGTCGAAGTGTCTTCGTTCACCTTGGGTTCACGCCGTTACCGAGAGCTTGTCGCGCACCCGCTTGAAGGCGTTGAGGGCGAACTCGAGGTCCTCGAGGGTGTGGGCGGCGCTGGGCATGGTGCGCAGTCGCGCCTTGCCCTTGGCTACGGTTGGATAGACGATGGCAAGGGCGTAGACGCCCTCTTCCCAAAGCAGGCGCTCCATCTCTTGCGCCGCCTTTTCATCGCCCACGTAGACCGGCGTGATGGGCGTCTCGCTGCCCATGGTGTCGAATCCGGCTTCGGCGAGGGCGTTCTTCCACCATCGCGTGTTGTCCCACAGCCGCTTCATCGGCTCGGGATCGTTCTCCATGACGTCCAGCGCGGCGATCAACGCGGCGGCAACCATGGGCGGGTGCGCCGTGCTGAACAGGTAGGGTCGACCTCGGTTGATGAGCCAATCCTTGAGAACCGCCGAGCCGGCGATGTAACCGCCGACCACGCCGAGCGCCTTGCTTAGCGTGCCCAGTTGGATGTCGACGCGGCCGTAAAGGTTGAAGTGCGACGTGCTCCCCGCGCCCTTTTCGCCCAGGACGCCGCTGGCGTGGGCATCGTCCACCATCACAAAGGCGTTGTACTTCTCCGCCAGTTCCACGATTCTCGGCAGCGGGGCGATGTCGCCGTCCATGCTGAAGACGCCGTCGGTGATGATCATGCGCTTCTCGAAGTCTTGCGTCTTGGAGAGGATCTCCTCGAGTTGGCCCATGTCCTTGTGGGCGTAAACGAAGCCCTCGCTCTTTTTGTAGCGCGCGGTGGAAAGCCGAACCCCGTCGATGATGGAGGCGTGGTTCAGCTCGTCGCTGATGATCACGTCCTTATCGGTAACGACGGCGGGAATGCAACCCGAGTTGGCGGTGAACCCGCCCGTGAACACGAGTACGGCTTCCGTGTGCTTGAACTTGGCGAGGCGCTCTTCCAGTTCCTGGTGAACGCTCATCGTGCCGCCGATCCAACGGACGGCACCGGCACCCACGCCCCACTTCTCGATGGAGTCCAGCGCGGCTTGCTTCACCTTGGGGTGGTTCGCCAACCCGAGGTAGTTATTGCTGGAGAGGTTCACAACCTCTTTGCCGTTCATCCGCACCCGACCGCCGGCGGGCGTTTCCAGGATCTTCGGCACCTTATAGAGGTGTTGGTCTTTGAGCAACTGGATTTGGCCGCCGAGCCACGACTGGAAGTCCGCGTTCATGCCCGGAGTTTATCAGACCGCGCCCAGATCTGCGAGCCAGCCCTGTTCTGTTGGGCGGAACAAAAAAGGACCCCTGCCCTGCGGCAGAGGCCCTTTCGGAGTGGAGTTGACGATCCGCCTTACTTGCGGCGGCGTCGAAGGAACGGGACAAGTCCAAGGCCGAGAACGGCCAAGGTGCCCGGCTCGGGGACCGGACCGACCGAGAACGCAAAGGTGTCCAGGCTGCCCGCAGCGTGGTCGCCCGCGAAGACGCTGCTGCCATTGACGTTCACGTTGAGGCTGCCCGAAGCGGCGCCGCCGAAGGCAAAGCCGTTGCCGAACGAGCTGTTGTAGCCGCCTGCCACCAACAGGTAGTTGCCATCGGCAAGCACGCCCGCGTTGATCTCGCTCTGAAGGCCGCTTCCCGCATCGTCGTTCTCAGCAATTTTGACTCCGCCAGCGGTGTAGAGCGCCAACTCGGTGTCGAAGCTCGACGTGAACGTGTCGAAGCTAAGCGACGTTCCACTAACGTACGTGCCCAAGTTGGTGGGGGTGACCGAACCGGTGAACGTGAAGTTCACGTTGGTCCAGTAGGCGTCAAGCCCGGAGTCGTTGAACGACTCGAACGCTTCAAACGAGAAGGCGTCGTTCATGTTGGCCCAGGCGAGAACCGAGACGGACTTGGTCACGTTGATCGTGCCCGAGAAGCCGTTGCCGGTCGTCGGCTGGAAATCTGCGGCTCCGCCCAGGGTGCTGTTCGTGATTCGCCAGCGAGCCTCGCTCTTGAACGTGCCCACGCCGCCGTCGGTAAGGTCGCCGCTGAAGTTGAGCGTGCCAAACAGGGAGTTGGCGCCCGTGTAGGTGGCGTTGATGGTGCCGTTGCCGGCATCGCCCACCGGGCCGTTGGAGTTGATGGGTCCCGCCGCCGTAACCGTGAAGTCGGCGTGCGCCGCCGCAGCGCCCAGAAGGGCGACCGCAACGTTTGCGAGTAATAAGGTGTTTCGCTTCAAGTCTTCTTTCTCCTCAAACGATTCACGGGCCGTCACCCTCGACGCCGATGACTCGGCGCCATGACGCCCATGTACACTCCAGTATAAGACCGATGTACTGGTACCCGCGGTTATTGCCCGTAATTTGAGCAGAACCAGGCACTCTTACCGTGTTCGGCGCGCATCGCGAACCAAGCCAAGCGCGAAGTTGCCACAGGCAACAGGCGTACAATACACGGCACGACGAACCCGCAATGGCCCTCCAACCGCTTCCCGTCGCACCAGTGAAGAAGCCCCATTCAAATCGGGGCAGATGGCGGGCGGTGGTGCTAATCCTGGTTCATGTGGCCATCGTCGCCCACATCCTCCACTGGAAGGCAACGGGTTCGACGCTCACTCCGGTAGAGCCCAGCGAGGCGATGAAGACCTTGGAACTGGGCGCCGTCAACGCCGGTTTCGTCCTTTTCGCGGCGCTCATCCTCAGTACTCTCGTATTCGGGCGGTTCTTCTGCGGTTGGGCGTGCCACTTGGTAGCCCTGCAGGACCTCTGCAGTTGGTTGCTCGGCAAGTTGGGCATTCGACCCAAGCCGTTCCGATCTCGGCTGCTGGTATTCGTGCCGCTGTTTGCCGCCCTCTACATGTTCGTTTGGCCGTCGGTCCAGCGCATCTTCGCGGGAGGACCGTTCATGCCCCGCCTGCAGGCCCACTTCCAAACGGAGCACTTCTGGGCGACCTTTGCCGGACCGGGGATGGCAAGTCTGACGTTGCTCGTTTGCGGCTTCTTGGTCGTTCTCCTCCTCGGAAACAAGGGATTCTGCACTTACGGCTGCCCCTACGGCGCCTTCTTCTATCAAGCTGACCGCGTTGCCCCGGGCAAGATCCGCGTGACCGATGCCTGCAACGGCTGTGGCCACTGCACGGCGATTTGCACCTCCAACGTGCGCGTCCACGAGGAGGTCGCGAAGTTCGGGATGGTGGTCGATCCCGGCTGCATGAAGTGCACCGACTGCATCGACGTTTGCCCGAACGAAGCGTTGTATTTCGGATTCGGCAAGCCCCAAATCGCGGTTCGACCCAAACGGACCAAAGCGGTCTACGACTTTTCCCTGGGCGAGGAGGCCGGCATGGGCCTGCTCTTTCTGCTCGGCTTCTATGCCTTTCGGGGGCTTTACGACGCGGTCCCCTTCCTGCTCGCGCTTGGGCTTTCGTCCGTGGGCGCCTACTTTGGAATCCACGCATGGCGTCTCGCTTCCCGCCCCCAACAACGTTTGCAGCGGTGGCAACTCAAAGCCCAAGGGAAACTCCGCCCGGCGGGGGTCGTCTTCGCGGCGGTGGCAGTGCTTTGGTTCGGCTTCGTGCTCCACTCCGTCTTCTTGCAGGCCACCGTCCACGAGGCAAGAGCCAGCCTTGCCGTAGCCGAGGCCAGCAAAGCTACCAACCCTGCCCTTGCCGAACAAGAGGCGCGCAGCGCCCTGGAACACTTTCAAACGGCGCAGCGATGGAGCCTCTTCGACGTCGCGGGCAACCATCGTGACATGGGTTCGCTGATGAGCTACCTCGGACGGGATGCCGAAGCCGAAACCGAGTACCGTCGCGCATTGGCGCTCAACGATGACGTTCCGACCCGGTATGCCCTCGCCAAGTTCGTGCGATCCAAAGGCAAGTGGCAGGAAGCTCTCGACTTGCTCAAGGACATCGAATCCGCTTCGGGGGGACAGCTTGTGGCAGATGGAAGCGCCGACCGGATTCGCGCCGACGCCTACGTCGGCCTTCAGCGGTTCGCCGATGCGGAACGAGCATACGAGGCCTACCTTTCTAAGTCGGGCTCGGGCGACCAAGATGCGAAAGACGCTTTAGCCCTTTCCAGAGCCTATCGGATGATTGGCGAAGGAAGAGCAAAGGAAGCCATAGCAGAAACCGACGCCGAGTTGAAGTCTCGCCCTTCCCATCCGGGGTTTCTCGTCGCTTGGGCGCGAGCCGTCCAGGCGGCTGGCGAACTTGACGGCACCCTGCAGAGACTCCTCAAGTCCCCCATCTCCGACGACGACGCCTGGGTACGAATAGCCTATCTCTACGGTCAGAAAGGCGACGTTGCCTCCGGCGAACAGATCCTGCTTCGCTTGGCCGAGCGAAACCCAGGCAAGTTCGGGGGATTGAGGCTCCGGTAACAATTTTCAGTTAGTTGTTGGCGTTTGAGCCTCTCATCGCTTAGAATGTTTCCTATTCGGGACCACGTCACGGTCTGTGACGTTGGGCCCTACTTCTTTTGGGGGTTCCCCATTTGGGTGGCAGAAAAGTACTTATGAACAAATATTCAAAGATCGCCGCTTCATTGGCGGTGCTTGCGGGCGTCAGCTCGTTCGCAGGCGCTGAGCAGATTTGGCGGGTTACGGGTGGCACAACCACCATCAGCTTGAACGAGGGCTTGATCAAGGACTCCGGCTTGGCAACGAAGGGTATCCGCGAGACGGCTACTCCGAACGAGAAGATGCCCAAGCCGATCGCCTTCGCCATTACGCCGAAGAGCGACCTGCAGATGGTCACAACCGGCGGTCTGTTCCGCGAGTTCAGCGGCGGCACGATCCGACATTCGGGTGGCTTTACCCTCGACGCCAAGAAGGCCGGCTTCAACCTCAGCGATTTCACGATCAACCCCAAGGGCCGGTTTGGTTGGGAGAACCTGGTCGTTCGATCTTCGACCCAGGCTCCGATCTTCGACCTTGGCGCAGCGCGGATCTACTTCGACCGCGGGTCGAAGACGATGACCATTTTTGGACTGGACGTCACCTTGACGTCCGAGATGGCGATCGCCGCGCGGCGCCCCGAGCTTGCGGGACGATTCGTGGGCGGTCTCACGATCGTCGCCCATGTCGAGCAGATCGGCGGCGACGCCGTGGACGACGGCGTCAAGCGCGACGAGACCCCGCCCGAAGACAGCACCAACGACGTGCAACTCTTTGCGCTCAGCTCGCTCACCCAGAGCGGACGAGAGGGCGGCGTGTTTCCGAACGGCACGCTCGGTTTCGGCGTTTCGACGACGTCCTGCAACACCGGCACAAACAACATCGACTGGTTCGAGGCTATGGATGTCCGACATCCGGTCATCGCATTCAATGTGTACCGCCTCACCAGTGACCGGTTTGAGCAAATCGGCACCTCCTGGCTCAAGCACGGGTGGCTGGCGACGAACAGCACGAGCACCGGCTGCGCGCCCTGCAACAACCCGGGCACCGGCACCAAGCTAGGACCCGGATGTTCGGACACCTACGGTGTGTTCAACAACACCAACTTGGACGACCTCGGTCCTCGCAACGAGATGAACCCGTTCACGGGCATCTGGACCTGCGTCGGTTCCTACTTCTCGGGCTACCAGAACGACTGTGTGAAGCGGAACACCTCTTCCGGCTGGAACACGATCGACCACAAGCTTCAGGTTCGCGAAGGCGACTTGCTGGACACCTCGGCCACGTACTACTACGAGGCGTATTACATGACCCGCGAGGACAGCAACGTCTATAACAACATCGGCTCTCGCCGGTTCACGCCCGCCTACAACAGCGGCTGGACTTTCGGTAGTCAGACCGACTTCGTCCGCGGCCCGACCATTCAGCGCTACGGCGACATGAACGCCATTGCCCAGCCGCAAGACGAAGGCGACATCATCGTCGCGGTGAAGGTCACCACCCTGGGTGGCGGCAACTACCGCTACAACTACGCCGTGTACAACCATACGAGCGACCGACAGGTTCGCGAGTTCACGGTTCCGGTACCGGATGGCCTCACCGTCTCGAACATCTACTTCCGCGACCCGGACACAGACGCCAACAACGATTGGACCGCGGTCCGCTCCGGCGGTCGGATCCAATGGTCCACTGCCACGTATGGTAACGGCGGCAACCCGATGGCTTGGAACACCACGTTCAACTTCGGGTTCACCTGCAACACGCCGCCTCGCGACTCCAGCGCCGCGGTCGGCCTGTACAAGCCGGGAACCAACCCGTGCTTGACCGTGGCGACCAAGGCTCCCGTGGGCGCCACCTATCCGAAGTCGTTCACGATCGTGCAAGGCGACCCGTCTCAGGGCGGCATCTGCGACCTGTTCTTCGAAGAAGGCACCTCGGTCGACCTCTTCAACGATCCGGCAACCCTCGCCGCCATCGTGGACGTAACCTCCACGGCTCCGGCCAACGCGCCCCTGTTCCGCTTGAACCTTCGCGCTAGCGTCGCCCGAAACGGCCTGTCGATGTCGGTCAAGTTCTGGAACTACACCACGAGCGCATGGGTCTCCATGGGCGGTAGCGTGGCTCCGACCACGCCGACCACGACCAACTACCAAGCGGGCACGCCGGCGGACTACATGGACGCCACGACTCGCGAAGTGAAGGCGCGGATCTCGTTCAACCCGATCAACGATGAAAGCCCAGCGGTCGACGGCTGGCTCCACTCGTTGGACATGGTTCGCTGGCAGTTCGTCAACTAGGCGAAGCCATCAAACCCAGCCCCTCTCGCCCTTGGGCGGGAGGGGCTTTCTTATTGACCCGGAGGAGTTCTCAGACTCCGCTCGGCACTATCGTTGGGATCCGTGGAAACCGCTTCCGCGTCCCGCCAGAGCCACCGCATCATGTCGGGCAATATCTGGCCCCCGAAAGCGACGCCGTGGCCGTTGATGCCCCACGTGTAGTTCACTTCGTAACGTTTCTTGACCAGCGCGTCCTTCATGCGGACGTTCTGCAAGAACCAATCCCAGGTCGCGTCGTACTTGCCGTCCCTCATGCCACGAAGGTCGTTGCGCCCGTCGCACAGGAACACTCGAAGCGGCTTCTTCTTTGCTTTCAGGATGAGGTCGGGATATTGGTGCCCGCCTCGAATGTTGGTGAACGAGCCAACGATGCTCAGCACCTTGCGGAAGGCGTTGGGACGCTCCCAGGCGACGGTGAACGCCGCGATCGCCCCCGAGCTCGTGCCCCCGATCCCGCGCATCTCCGGGTCCTTGCTGATGTTGAAGCGCCTTTCGACCTCTGGCATGATCTCCTCGGTGACCACCCGGGCATACTTGTCGTCCAGCGCGTTGTACTCCTGGGCTCGGTTGGTGAATCCGTCGCCCCAACCCCGTTGGGCAGAAGGTTCGTCTTGGTCTGGGCGTCGGCCAGGATTGACGAACACGCCGATCATGACCGGGATCTCGCGCCGCCAGATCAGGTTGTCCATGACCACACTGGCGCGAACCCCGCCGTCTGGCCCCATGTGCGCGTGCCCGTCCTGAAACACCATCAACGCGGCAGGCTTCTTGGGATCGTACTGGGCGGGAACATAGATCCAATAGGTGTGCTGGGTGCCCGGATAGGCCGCACTCTGGGAAACAAACGGACCTTCGATGGCGCCCTTGGGCACGCCATCTTTCACCATGGAATCGGGACCTAGTTTGTAGAAACTGTCCGGATTCGATTGGCTGCCCGCTTGGGCTACGACGATCCCCGTGACAACCGAACCAAGCAAGGCCGATAGGGCGTAGGCAGCCAGGCGTTTCATTCGAGCACGCTACCTCAAACAAAGAAAGCCCCTCCTGCCCGTGGGCAGAAGGGGCTTTGTGGGGACCGCTTAGTAAGCGTTCCAGTTGGCGAGGTCGATCAGATGCAGCCAGCCGTCGAAGGCAGGCGCCTCGTCGTTGATCGGGCCCCACTTCACACGAGCCTTCACTTCACCGGTCGAGCTGTTCACATAGGCGGCAGCGTCGGCGGTGCGCGTGATCGAGATCGTGCTGTCGGTCGAAGTCGCGGTGCGGCCGTTCAAGGTCACATACGCGTTGGTCGTGTACTTGTACAGCGCAACCTGCTCTTGCAAGCCAAGGCGAGCCGTCGAAGACTCCATGGTGAACACGAGGGTTCCGGGCACCTTGTTGACCACCGACCCGATGAGTTCGACCGAACAACCCTGCGTCAACGAATCGTTAAACGCCGTGTAGTAGACGTCGTCGCTCGTGCAGACCGAGTCGGGTGTACCGTCCGGATCCTGACCTTCGAGGAGGTTGATCGTGGTCGGGCAGAAGATGGCCGGTGCATCCGCATAGAAGCCCATCATGGCGCCCATCGGCTCCAAGGTCGTGTTGCCCACGGGGAACGGGTCGCTGATCGAATAGTCGTAGAGTTCGACCGAGGTGTGGACGTTGTTCGCCGGAGCGTCGTCGTCCCACTGCAGCGGGCCCTGGGCGCCGGCATCGTACTGGCCGGGCTTGATGATCCACAACATCGGCTGCGCTTCCGTGCACTGTGTTTCGGGCGAGAGTTGCTTGAGAAGCTTGATCTCGTAGGCGCCGCTACCGTCCGCCGGCATATTCCAAGCGTCCGTTCCCGTCAGGGTGAGGTTGCCGTAGAAGTAGTTGGTCTGGCTGGGAGTAACCGAGCCGAGGGCGGCAATGTAGCCGGAGAGGAAGCCGGTGGCACCCGGAGGCGTGGCCGTGTTCACGAACGTGTCGTACACCTTGATCTGAACGAACACGGTCTCCGCGCTCGCCGAAGTCATGCCAAACGCGAAGTTAGCTCGCTTGACCTGCTTACCAGCGTAACCGCCAACGACGGTGAAATCGTTGATGCAGAAGCAGTTCTTATAGCCCGGGCCAAACCAGTAGCGCGTGCTGCCCTCGCCCCAGTTCGGAGTTCGATACTCCAAGGGCTGGCCGGTGCCGGTCGGGTTCGCTTCGAAGTTGTCGAAAACGATGAAGTTCGGCGAAAAGTCCGAGGGTTCGGGCTGGCGCCAAGCTCCAATCACGTTGCCCTGGGCGTCGATCGGCGCGTACGCGATCACGGGAAGGCTACGCCCGCCGGAAACCGGCAGGGGCGTGCCCCGCTGGGCCATTGCCGACCCGTTCAGGATTGCCGCCGCAAGGGCTGCAGTCAAAGTTCTAGTTGCATTCATATCCTTCTTCAGTCTCCTTAAGCCAATGACAAGTCGTCTTAAACTCCCTGCTCATTAGCTCGGGATGCCATTAGGATGGCATGCCCGAGGTTATGGTGCAGGGTTTTCACCTACGGTTCTGTCTCAAATCGCACAAGATCAAGTTGGTGAAGCCAGCCGTCGAACGCCGGAGATTCGTCGTTGATCGGTTGGAACTTCACGCTGAGCTCCACTTCGCCGGACCCCTGAACGTAGTTGGGGTTGGTCGTCACGATCGTGTTCGTTACGTCCGACGTTGTCGCCGTTGCCCCGAAGAACAGGTCGAAGTTGCCCGTGTTCTTGTTCTTCAGCCGGCCCTGCACCGAGAGGCCGCCACGCGCCACCGAATGCTCCACCACAACGGTCGTCTTCGAAGGCGAAGTGTTGTTGGTGGGCGCCGAGGTAACTCGAATCTCCGCGCCAAGCGTGCCCGAGTCGTTGAAGAACGAAAGGTAGTTGTCGTCGGACGCGGCCAACGAGTTTAGGTCGCCGGCGTTCTCTTCGCCTTCGACCACCACGTAGCTCGCCGCCGCCATCTGCTCAGTGCGGTTGCCGCTCCAGCCGAACGCCAAGTCTTGCGGCACGGGCGTTTCGTATCCGGGAGGGGCTCCGTCGTCCACGATGGGCGACCAGACTCCGTCGGTGTTGATGAACTGTCGGCCGTTGGCGCCGGCTTTGCCTGTCTCGCCGTTAATGCTAACCAGCACCGCCCACGGTCCCGAAGAAAGGGTCCCGTTCGCTTGGTAACTCACCCAGAGCGTCTTGCCCGAGTTGCCGCCATCGACGAGGAATCCGCCGGGGATCGATGCGACGCACTTCATGATCGGCCGGTTGGTCGAGGTCATGGTTCCCGGAGCAACCCGATAGGCGTTGGTGAACGTCGAAGAGGTCAACAGGTTCGTGGCTCCGCTATCGTAGATCACGTTGCCGCCGCCTCCGGGAACGCCGTCCCAGATGCGAACCGTAACGCTTGTGATCGTAGAAGTCAATCCGCTGCCGGTTTGATACAAATAGAGTTCGAGATCGCGCAGTCGGAACCGCGTGTTGGCGGGCACCTGGAAGTCGTCGGCGGCGTGGTTCAGCCGCGCGGCTTGAATGCCGACCCCATAAAGGTTGCCCGACTGAATGGACGAGGCGTCCGCTCCGCCCGATCCTCCGCCCGGATGGGTTACGAAGCCACCGTTGTCCCAAAGCGAGATACTCGCTGCCTGGGAACTGGCTACGGCAAGGAGGGCAAGAGAGAGTACGGAAAGCCTTCGCATCGATTGGTCACCCACTTTCATCAAACACAGTTGGCGCCCCCAATGGGCGCGCACACCCTCTATTAAACACTAACCTCCCGTCCCACGGAAGGTGGGGCGGGAGGATTTGTCATTATTGCCAGCGATGTCCCGCTAGGCTACGGTGACCTTGTCGCAAGCGTAAACGTCCTGGATGGCGTTCAAAATCTTCACGCCGTCGGCCATCGGACGCTGGAACGCCTTTCGGCCGCTGATGAGGCCCATGCCGCCGGCGCGCTTGTTGATCACCGCGGTTTTCACCGCATCTTGCAGGTCGTTTTCGCCCGACGCGCCGCCGCTGTTGATGAGTCCGGCACGGCCCATGTAGCAGTTCGCCAACTGGTAGCGGCAAAGATCGATGGGATGGTCGGTGGCAAGATCCGTGTACATCCGCTTGTCGAGCTTGCCGTAACTGCTGTCGCCGCTGTTCAACGCGGTGAAGCCGCCATTGTTCTCGGGCAACTTCTGCTTGATGATGTCTGCCTCGATCGTCACGCCGAGGTGGTTGGCCTGGCCCGTGAGATCGGCGGACACGTGGTAGTCGACCCCGCCCTGCTTGAACTTGTTGTTCCGGAGGTAGCACCACAGAATCGTGCCCAGCCCGAGTTCGTGGGCATGCGCAAACGCCTGGCTGACCTCCACGATCTGCCGGGTGCTCTCGTCGCTGCCAAAGTAGATGGTGGCCCCGATTGCGACGGCACCCATGTTCCACGCCTGCTCGACCTGCGCGAAGAGCACCTGGTCGAACTTGTTGGGATAGGTGAGGAGCTCGTTGTGGTTGATCTTCACCACGAACGGAATCTTGTGCGCGTACTTACGGTTACAGGCGCCCAACACGCCCAAGGTCGATGCGACGGCGTTGCAGCCACCCTCGATCGCGAGCTTCACGATGTTCTCGGGGTCGAAGTAGATCGGGTTCTTGGCGAACGAGGCACCTGCGCTATGCTCGATGCCTTGGTCCACGGGCAGGATGCTCACGTAGCCGGTGCCCGCCAGGCGGCCGTTGTCGAACATCGCCTGCAGACTGCGGAGAACCTGCGGGTTTCGGTCCGATTGGGCAAAGATACGATCGACGAAGTCCTCGCCGGGAAGGTGGAGTTGGCTCTTGTCGATCGTCTTGCACTGGTGCCCAAGAAGCGACTCGGCATCTGCTCCAAGGGTCTGAGAAATCTGTTCGTAGCTGAGCGCCATTTCGAGTCTATTGTGGCACTTTTGGGCCGCCTAGGGGCTGGCGCTCGCCCGCCACTCGTCGCTCAAGATCGCGTCCGCGAGAGCCTTGTCGTCTCCCTTATGCGCCTCTTGCCAAGCAGAGTCGGCCGTGGGCGCGTACTTCTCTCGGGTGGCGGTCACTACGTAATACAGCCGATTCGCCCTTAATCCTCGCGCCACCACTACGGAAGTGTCCGCCCTTTGGGCAAGAACGCCCGCGCAAAGCCGCGCCGCCAGTAGCCGTTCGTCGGTGCCCTCATTGGCAAGGAAGGTCACGCGAACGCCCTTGGTCCGAGGGTCCATGGAGGCGTCGAGCACCTGGGGGCCATCTCCCAAGCCCTTTGCCAAGCTGGTGGTGAGTTCGGCGTCCTCTTGGGATCTGCCGGGCCAGTTCGGCGTTGCGGCTGTTTCCTCGGGTTTCGTCTTCTCCTCAGCGGCAGGCGGCGGTTCCGTGCGGGTCGGCTCCTTGGGCGGCTCCGTCTGCTTATCCGGGCGAAGCACCAAGGGCTTGTCGAACAGGGTGGCGCCGATCTTTCCCTGCCGGCCGATGACAAAACTGATCGCCCCCACGACGGCGATGGCGCAAACAAGCAGGGCGACGGCAAGCGGACCCAATCCACGCCGTTGGGGAAGCTCGAGCGCCTTTGCCGTCGTCGCCGCTTCCCGCTCCGCCATGCGCTGCTTAACTGCGGTCAGCTTCTGTTGATCCAGTTCTGAATCCGGCAAGATGTCCAGCGCAAGCTCGTACCATTGAGCGGCTTCGTGTAGGTTGCCCTGCTCGGCGCTGATGTCGCCCAGAAGCGTGTTCGCCGTTGCGTTGTTCGGGAAACGTCGCAAGATCGACAGGCAAACGTCCTCCGCCTGCTTGTACTCGCCCCGCATCCGGAGTAGGTTGGCGCGGGCAAGCTCGGGATAGATCGCGGAATCGCTCCCGCCGGCGCCCGGCGCCGTCACGGTCGGGGCGCCGCAATCAGGGCAGAACTCCGCCCCTTCCGGGAGCATCGCAAAGCACTTCTCGCAAAGCTTTAGTTCGTTACCGGGTGCCGGTGCTGCCAAATCCGCCTTCTCCTCGATTGGTTTCGCCCAACGCGTCGACTTCCACTTCCATCAGCTCGGCACGAGCGATCGGACAGACGACAAGTTGGGCGATTCTCTCGCCACGTTCCAATTGGACGACGTCGCCGCTCAAATTGATCAGAAGGACCCCCACTTCCCCGCGATAGTCCGAGTCTATCGTTCCCGGGGCGTTCACCATGCCGATTCCCTTCTTCAGCGCCAAACCGCTTCGCGGGCGAACCTGGCCCTCGTAATGCTCGGGGATCGCGATTCGGATGCCGGTTGGCACGAGGCGGCGCTCCAGAGGGCTCAGCACGACATCCTCCGCCGCCCTGAGGTCCATGCCTGCCGCATGCTCCGTCTGATACTCGGGCAAGAACCCGCTGGCACCCACGCTGATCTTGACGGTCACCTTGTTCGACATTGGCGATGATGCTACCGCGCCATAATCCAAGCCATGCGGATCGAAGCCCTCGGCGACTCCGCTTGGCTTCTCAAGAACCTCGGCGCGCCCGCTTATCAAGTTGCGGAGGCGTTGCGACGAGCCAGCCTCCCGGGCGTTCTAGACGTGGTCGCCAGCTATGAGGATGTGGGCGTATTCATGGCTTCCGGCGCTCCCGATCCACAGCGCATTCTGGAGACTTTCGATTCCCATGTCGATTCCATCGAACCTTCAAACCACGTCGTCCCGGTCTGCTACGAGTTGGGCGAGGATCTGAACGACGTTGCGGCAGCCCTGGGCTTGGATCCGGAATCGGTGGTCGCTGCCCACTTGGGCGCCGAATACCGGTGCTACGCGGTCGGGTTTTCGCCCGGATTCGGATACCTTGGGTACTTGCCGGAAGGCATTTCGGGGGTTTCGCGCCTCGCCACGCCAAGGGTGCGGGTCGAACCCGGATCGGTCGGCGTCACGGGGCGTCAAACAGCGGTTTATCCCAGCGCGACGCCCGGTGGTTGGCGCCTGATAGGGCGGACCCCGCTGACCTTGGTCGACGTCGAAGAAGACTACTTTCCGCTCCGCGCGGGCGATCTCGTCCGCTTCGAACGAATCGACGAGTCTGAGTTTTCCCGGCTCAAAGGAGAGCGATTATGAAGCGGATCGACCTGAACGTCGATATCGGCGAGGGCTTTCCCTTCGACGATGGTCTGCTCGAGTTCGCTACCTCGGCCAACGTGGGCCTCGGCGAACACGCCGGGAGTTGGGAACTCACCCTTGCCACGGTTGAGAAGTGCCGCGTCCGGGGCGTTCGCGTCGGCGCCCATCCCGGCTTCCCAGATCGGGCGGGCATGGGACGGGAAAACCCCGCTCCGGACGGCGCATTGGAGGCGATGGAATCGGTAAGGAGCCAAGTCGAGCGATTTCGGTCGCTGGGCCCGGCTTACGTGAAACCGCACGGCGCGCTCTATCACCTCGTCGCCGGCGGAGCGGCCCCGAGTGAGCTCGTCGGGTTGGCGGTCGCCTTCGCCTACGATGTCGTCCACCGTTACGAGTTGCCGCTGATGCTCCTCCCGGTGGGGCCGGTCGCCAAGATGGCGCAAGTCCACGGGCGCCTGATCCGCGAGGGCTTTGCCGACCGGGCTTACCTCCCCGACGGCCACCTCGCCAAGCGGGGCACTCCTGGCGCGGTCCTTCACGACCCGGCTGAAATTCAGACCCAAGTGGTGAAGCTCGCGGAAAGCGTGGACTCGATCTGCCTTCACGGCGATACTCCGGGCTGTCTGGAGTTTGCCGAACAGATCACGAGAACGCTTAGGGATGCAGGGTACGAGGTCGGCGCTTGAGGCTTCGCCCTTTGCAGCCCAGCCCGTTGGTGCGGCGGATAGCGCCCGCCCAACCGGGGAAGCGGCACTTTGGCGTGCCGCCGGGCGGTCCCGCCGACGAGGAGTCGTTTCGTCTTGCTCTCGCCCTGCTTGGCAGTGCCGAACCCGTCTACGAGGTCGCCCTGGTTGCCGCCTCGTTCGAAGTACCCGAGCCTTCGCTGGTCGCCATCGTGGGGGCAGCGGGCAAGCATACGGTTCGAGCCGTTCCGGGCGAGCCTGTTCACGTGCCCGCCCCCGTAACCGGGTGCCGCACGTACGTGGCGGCGCGTCCCCTAAGGCAAGGAGAAATGCCGAAGCGGCTCGCCGAATCGCCGGGCTCCTTCTTCCGGGTCCTATTCGATTCGTGAGGGGTCCCGAAGGCGAAGGGGCGAGCCTCGCAGGGATCTGGCGAGTTACCCCGAACTCAGACCGGCGGGGCATCCGCCTGACGGGGATTCCTTTACCCACCCGGTCTGAGATGCCAAGCAGCCCGACGCCCGTGGGCACCATCCAGCTCGCCAACGACGGCATGCCCATCGTTCTTGGATGGGACGGTCCGACGATTGGCGGCTACCCCCGGATCGGCGTGGTCATCTCGGCCGATATAGATCGGCTGGGGCAACTCGCCCCGGGCCACGAGACGACCTTCGAGGAGGTCGATCTCGACACCGCCCGCGCCCTTCGTGACGAGCGGGAAAACCGTCTCCAGAGGCTGGAGCTTCTCGTCGCGATGGGCGTCTAGCCCGCCGCTGACTTGCCCACCCACTGAACCTTAACCACGGTTTGGGCGTTCGCTCCCGTTGCCATCGCGCCTTGGATGCGCACCCGGTTCGCGGCCGGGTCCTTGGTCACACTCGTGGCGGGAACGCCGTTTACCGTGGCTTGGTACCAGGTTTTGCCCGGGGGCACGCGGACCCATGTCGAGAAGTTGACCGGTTGGCCGGTCACGTTCGTGAAAACATGGGTTGCCCCCTTCACGTTCTCACTCACCGCAACGTCGATCCGGTGCGTTCCGAGCCTGAGGTTTCGGAATGCCATGGAACTCCAAACCGTGGGAAGTTTGGGCGCGATTGCGATGCGGTTGGCGGGAGCATCCGGCGAGTAATCCAAGAACGCCATCATCGCGTCGATGAGGGTGGACATCGATTCCCAGGCGTTCGGCCAGGCTGCCTGAAGCCGGAACGACGGGTAGTGCAAGCTGTTCGACGGGGAGATCTGCTCCGCACCCAAGCCCGCGGGTCCCAGGTTCGCTCGGCAGAGATCGATCCGGTACTTCAGGTTGTCGATGTCGGCACGGCCTGCGGTCGAGTCGGCCCGTTCGGCGTAGTACAGCCCGTACCAAAGGGTCGAAAGGAACCACGGCCCGCCGTTCCAGTAGCCATCACCCCAATAACGGTTGATCAATCCCGTCCACTCGCCTGAGAAGTTGACAAGCGGATGGACGTTGCCGTAGCGATCGGCGGCAACGCCGTTCATGCGGTCGATGGTCCGGACGGCGTCCGCTTCCGTTGGCGAGAGTACGCCGAACGGATACACCAAGCCCAGTTGGGAAATGTCGGTGTTCTCCCCATTCCAAGCCAGGCGGCCCCGAATGCCGTCGTAGATGTCGGCGCGCCGTTGGGAGAACAAGCTGGCGTCGCTTCCATAGCCGAGCGCGGTGGCGATGTTGCCGGCGTCATCCAAAGCTCGCCACACTCCTGCATTCGAATACAGGAAATCGTCGAACGAATCCTCCCACACGTTCATGCTGTGCATGAGCTTGTTGGCGTCGTCGTAGAAAAGCCGCGAATCCAAAGCACTATCTTCGCTGCTTGCCCGAGCGGCGCTGTACACCATGGGATAGTTCTGCTGGAGGAAGGCAATGTCGCCCGTAAGGAGGTAGTGCTGCCACACGCCCCAGGGCACGGCGGCGGTTTCGTCCACCTGGGGGGCGCTCCACACAATGTAGCCGTCGGTGGTGTACTTCTGATAGAAGAAGCCCTTGCCCCAGCTCTCGTTCCCACGGTACGCCACGTCTCGGAGGTAGCGGTAGACCTCGCGCGACTCGTCGAAGTGGCCCGTCCGCGCAAGCGTCATGGCCGCGTAAACCGCATCTCGGGGCCAGACGAACGGATAGGCGCCGTTGTGCATTCCCGCCACCACGCCGCCGCCTTTGCCATCCAGGTGGAGCGCCGTAGCCAAGAGCGAGCGCTTGAAAAGGTCGTCGTAGGCGTTGTCGGGCAGGTCCACCGTGGTGCCTTGATCGAGCCAGCTGGTCCAATAGCTCCGGGTTTGCTGAAGCACCGTCGCCATCGAAGTGGCAGCGAACCAGTCCAGAACCGGTCCCACCTGCCAGGCGTAGGTGCCGGTCATGCCCGCAGCCGGATCGAAGCCGCCCACCAGCGCCACATCGATCTCGCGCTGCTGCCCCGGCAGGAGTGTGATCTGGACGCCGCTCCAGCCCTTGTCGTTGTCGCCGCTCGTATCGCGCCAGAAGTCGGTCGCGAGGGTGCCCCCCGAAGATCCGACCGCGGAGCACACCTTGACCGACGCCCCAAAGTACACAGAGACGTTCTTGTCGTAGTCGCCGAAAGTCGTGGGGTTGTATTCGCCGCGCGAGTTAGCGGTGCCGCCCGCGTTGTCGAACATGACCATTGCCCCTCGAGCCGAGTCGGTGTACATGGCGTCGAAGTTGTCGCCACCGTTCAGCGCGGGGTCCACAAAGTAGTAGAAGTTGATCTTCTTGGTTGCGCCACCTTGGTTCGTGATGATGTAGCGCTTGACGTAGACGCCTCGGTTGGGATCGCCGCCAAGAGTGGTCGGGAAGGAGATTCCCGCGGGTGCAAAGTCGTACTGTTCGACCCGGAGGTTGTTTCCGGCCGCCGTGAGGGTGGCTTCGGTGTAGACCGTATTCGAGTCCGTTTCGTACCTTTGGACAACGTTTGAGTAGTCGCCGCCCGAGCTGTTGCTGAGCCAATAGGTCTTGCCGTCGACCCGCAAACCGCCCATGGCCTGGTTGAAGTGCATCTGGCCGCGGCTGCCCAAGGGCAGGCCCGGCGGGAAGGTGTCCGGCCCGTCCACGTAGCCCTCGTTCTTGGTGCCGATGCCCCGTACAGTTCCCGCTCCGGGATAGTACACGTCGTACAAGGTGCCGTTCTGGTCCAACTGCACGTTGATCCAGTTGTTGCCGGCGACTGCCTCCTCCTTCCAGAAACTCACCGGAGGATAGCCGACGGTATGGTCGACGAAGGCGCTGCCTTGTCCTGGCCACGCCAGCCTGTTCGTGAACTCGAAGATCGTCGGCGTGTTGTTGACGTCGTTGCACACGCCGTCCGAACAGCCCGCGTTGTTCGCGTTCACCTCGATGCCGCCGCTGCTGTGCCAAGCCCCGATGCGGTATCGGACGCGAGTTCCGTAGCCTCGGGTCGCGGAAGGCAGGGTGGCCTTCCACCAATCCACGTTGCCAAATCCGGTCGGCTCGTTTCGCACGAAGGCGACTTGGCCCGCGCTCGAACGGAGAACCTGAGTGGTGCCGGTCGGCACGCCGTAAGCCCCCGAGGGGGTTGAGCCGTCGGTTGTGTAGTAGACAGCGACGTCGGTGTAATAGAACGAGTAGCCGACCCGGGCCCAGACGACGATGGACTCGTCTTCGCGGGGCACCTCGGGCTCCCGCATGGTGACTCCGCTCGGCTCGCCGTACACCTGCGTAGTCGCGTAGTGCTCCACGAACTCGGGGGTCGCGAACCCAACCGACGCGACCAGGGTCGCCAACCAAACGAAGAGAAGCCGCCTCATGTCGTTACCTTGAGAATACGTATTCTTGAGTATACGACAGGGTTCGCAGGCATACCCCAGGCAATTCGACGGGGTCGAACCTAGCCTACCGGGACACCGTTGAAACGGCGATCCACGGCCTCGGCCACGCGCTCCAGTTGGGGCATCATCTCGCCAAAGCCGTCGATCGTCATGCTCTGGGCGCCGTCCTTGATCGCATGGTCCGGGTGCGGGTGAACCTCGATGATCAACCCGTCCGCGCCCACCGCCACCGCAGCGCGGCTCATCGCCGCCACCAGATCCCGACGGCCGGTTCCCTGCGAGGGGTCCACGATCACCGGAAGATGGGTGAGACGCTTCACCGCAGGCACCGCGCTGAGGTCCAGCACGTTGCGGACCGCCGAGTCGAACGAGCGGATGCCCCGCTCGCACAGCATGATGTTCTCGTTGCCGCCCTGCGCCACGTACTCGGCGGCGAGAAGCCACTCCTCGATCTTGGCGCTGAATCCTCGCTTGACCATCACCGGCACGCGGGTCTGGCCCACCTCCTTCAGGAGGTCGTAGTTCTGCATGTTCCTCGCCCCGATCTGGAGGATGTCGGCATACTGGCTCACCAGTTCGACCTTACGGGGGTCCATCACTTCGGTGATGACCTTCAGACCGTACCGGTGGGCGGCCTCGCGCAGAAGCTCGAGTCCCGGAACGCCCATGCCTTGATAGCTGTACGGCGAGGTGGACGGCTTGTAGGCGCCGCCTCTGAGAACGCGGGCGCCCGCTTTGGCGACGGCAGCCGCGGTCTCCATCAGCTGCTCTTCGCTCTCCACGGTGCACGGCCCCGCCATCATGACGATCTCGTCGCCTCCGATCCGCACGCCGCCCACGTCGACCACGGTGCCCTCGGGCCGATATTCCTTGGCCACGAACTTGTAGGGCTTGCCCACGAACACGACGTCGTCCACGAAGTCGTAGGCGCGTATCTGCTCCGCCGCGCCGTACTTGTCAACTTCAGGGGCTCCCACGGCTCCGATGACCGTCTTCTCGACGCCGAAGATCGGGTGAACCTGGAAACCAAGTTCGCCCAAGTGGTCCGATATGGTCTGGATCTGCTCGGTCGTGGCGCCGGTGCGCATCACGATGATCATCGAACGGCACCTTCGGCCATCACGGCCTCCAGAGCGTTCACGAAGGCGTCGACCTCGGCATCCGTTCCCACACTCACGCGAAGCGCGGTCGGGCAACCGAAGGCGTCGCCCGATCGGACGATCACTCCTCGCTTCAGCAAGGCTTGGAACAAGGGTGCCGCCGGGCGGCCAAGCTCGGCAAACACGAAGTTCGCGAACGTCTCGCAAGGTTGGAAGCCTGCCTTGGCAAGCGCATCCGCCACCCGAACCACGCCTCGACGATTCGTTTCGACGGTGCGTCGGACGTGCTCGTCGTCGTCCAGAGCGGCGATTGCCGCCGCTTGGGCGAGAGAGTTCACGTTGAACGGCTCCCGAGCCCGATCCACGGCGTCGACCACCCACAACGGCGCGAAGCCGAAGCCCATGCGGATGCCCGCCAAGCCATAGGCTTTGCTGAAGGTGCGCAAGCCGATCACCGGGCGGCCTTCCAGCACGTAGTCGCGGCTGTCCGGGTAGTCCGGCTGGTCGCAGGCGAACTCGTAGTAAGCCTCGTCCATCACGACGACGGCGCTCGGAGGCAGGTCGCGCAACAGCGCGTCGACCTCGGCCTTGGTCACCATGGTGCCGGTCGGGTTGTTCGGGTTGGCGATGAAGACGAGCTTGGTGTTTGCCGAGGCCGCGCGCCCCATCGCAGGAAGATCGTGCCGAAGGTCCGCCGTGAGCGGAACCTTGGTCAAAACGCTCGGGGCAAGGTATGCCGCCGCGTCGTACCGCACGAAGGAGGGATCGCCGACGATAATCTCGTCTTCAGGCGAACCGAGGAATACGAGCCCCAGCATGTGGATGATCTCGTCGCTCCCGTTGCCGACAAGGAGGTGCTCCATCGCGATGCCGAACTTCTTCGCAATCGCCTGCTTGACCTCGTAAGCCGCGCCGTCCGGATAGGAGTTCATGGTCTGGGCGGCTTGGGCGACCGCCGCCACCGCCTTGGGCGAGGGACCGAGCGGGTTCTCGTTCGAGGCGAGCTTCACCACCTCGCTCAAGCCTAGCTCTCGCTTAACCTCGCTAATCGGTTTGCCCGGCGAGTAGGGCGTCATTTTCAGGACATTCGGTCGAATCGAGTTCATAGCATCCTCTGAGTCATTCAACGAAAAGGGCCCCACGCGAATTATCGCACGGAGCCCCCGTTGGCAACCTGAGATTTGGGCAATCAGTCTTTGTAGCCAGGCAGCCGTCGGCCCTTGTAGTAGCCGTCCGGAGTCGCGTTGTGGCTCAGGTGGTGCGACTCGCCGCTCGACTGCTTGTTCGCCGAGACCTCGGGCAACGTCGCCGTGTAGTGGGTGCGCCGCTTCGCGGTGCGGGCGTGGCTGTGTCGTCGTTTTGGGTTCGCCATTGTTCGGGGTCCTTACTTCTTCTCGCGGTGAAGCGTGTGCTTGCGGAGGTTGGGGTTGTACTTCATCAACTCCAAGCGCTCCGTCGTGTTTCGCTTGTTCTTCGTGGTGGTGTAGTAGTTCTTACCGTCTTCGGTGCACACCACTCGGATGATTTCTCGGGCTTCAGACTTTTTCGCCATCGGGCTGCCTCACGATCCAACGCATGTCAAGCATGGGAAACGAGCTAAAAGTATGGCTGATTTTCGTCGAGCCGCGCAAGGGGCGCGGCTCGTACCTGGTCATCGGCAGAGCCGTTCCAACGGGAACGGCGGGTTTGACAGGGGTTTCGCGGCGAGCGAACCCAGTAACAGTTCGTTGTCGTCCGCCAGAATCCGGTTCGACGACAAGGCTCCGCACAGGCGGCACCGATGCACGATCGCCCACTCGCCGCCCTTTCGCACCCAGACGGCGATCGGCTCCATCACCGCACCGCAATCGGCGGCGCGATCTCCAGGCTCCTCATCCAGATGGACGCTATGTAGGCAGTTCGGGCAGTGGTTGCGATGCGCCGAGCCGGCGCCCGCCTCCACGATGGTCATGCCGCAATGGCGGCAAACGAACCAGTCCTTTCGCCCCTTCTCGCGGGGCTTGCTGTTCTTTGGTCTCAAGGGTTGTTGTTCTCTTCCAGGCGCACGAAGGCGCAAGTCGGGGCGCACAAGCGCCAGACGATGGGAAGAAATGCCGCAGGGACCCTTGCCCTGCCCTCAAAACCGCTTAGGCGGCGAGGCGGGACAAAGAACCGGCGGCGATCAACACAAAGGTCGTTTGCATCATAGGTCTCGTCCTCTTGCCCCGGTTGGGGCAGGCAAACAAGGTACCCGAAAGGGGGCGTCGGTATACTCGCGGTCCTAGGCCCGGGTGGCGGAATGGTAGACGCAGCGGACTTAAAATCCGTTGCCCGTAAGGGCGTGTGGGTTCGAGTCCCACCCTGGGCACCAACGCGATGAACGTCCTCGTCACCGGTTTCGGCCCCTTCCTCAGCCACGGCGAAAACCCGTCGGCGATCCTTGCCGCGGGGAGTGGACGCCGGAGCGAGACGATCGAGGTCTCGTACCGGGCGGCCGATGAGTTCATCGAAGGCCTCGATCCGGCGTCCTTCGACGCGTGGCTAATGATCGGCTTGGCGGCAAAGGCGGAGAAGATGCGCCTTGAAACCGTCGCCTGGAACCGACCGACGACGTTCGACGTTGGGCGAAGTGCACGGACCGGGTCCCATCGCACCCCAAAAGCCCCCACAGTTGGCGGCAAACCTGTGGATCGGGGTCGCGCTCGTTGGCGAAGACGATGCGTTCGAACTCAGCGTGGATGCGGGCGACTACCTCTGCAACTACCTGTTGTTCCGAGCGATCGAGCGCTTCCCGGACAAGAAGCTGGGTTTCTTGCACGTGCCGCCGTTCGAGCAGATGCCCTTGCCAACCGCCTAAGCCGCGCTAGAGCGCATCCTGGCGGAAGTAGAACGGGCTTAGCCGGACCAGGCCGATTCGCGCGTCAGTTCCTCGAGCGTTCTCAGCCATATGACGGGCTCTTGGCCAGATCTCGAACAGCCCGGCGTCGAAAATGTCCTCTTCGTACGTCATCGCCCACGAGCCGGCGATCATCGTTCCGTCCCAGATGCCTTCGTAGCCGACGCGATGCGTGGCGTAGTCCTTCATGAGCGAAACGGACTCGCCCCGTACAGGCCGGAGAGGACGAAGGGGCCGATCTGGTCGGTGCCGACGCCGTCGATGCGCCCTTCGTCAAAGGCAAGCCCAAGTTCCATGTAGCCGCGAACCCGGCCCTGTATCCGCAGCCTTCCCACGGCCTCGAGCAGTTCGACAACTCGCGCATCTGTTATATGGTAACGCGAATTTGCCGGTTTAGAGCTTCTCGATTCTCGAAGCGCCGCTTGTATGGGTGTCGCGCTCGCCCGGCTCGCCCTTGTAGCGAAGCGTGGAGGCGCCGCTGGCGTCCACCTTCGCCAGTTGCTGGTCGCCGCGATCAGGAAGGCCTGCGCGAGGCGGTTCGATAAAGCACCTCGATGGGTATCGACCGCCACCCCTCGGCTTCCGGCCGCGCGCCGTCGGCCTCGAGTTGGCCCTCGCCGACCTTTTCGGCCGACGACCATGCTCATGAAGCACCGCCGCTCAGCTCAAGGTCGAGCTTCTGCACTTCGCCTTTCCAGTCGGCCGAGGTCGCGCCATGGAGCGCAAGCGCAAACCGGTCCGCCTTGACGCCGAGGACGACAATCTTCGCCGAGCTGCCCGCCTCGAGTCCCACCAAGGTCGGCGCCGAAACCCGAAGTCGGAGAGGGGACTTCGTTTCGAACGAGCCTTCCGCTTTGATCACCAGAACACCGTCCTCAACCTTCGCCGAAATCAACTTGGCAACCGCCTCGTCCGCTTCGATTTCGACGCTCTGCGGCTTGCCGGCTTCAACGCGTTTCCGGGCGCCTGCAAGCTCAGTTCAACTCAGTGAAATCGAGCCTGCCCTCGGGGTCGAACAGCTGTCGAGACACCTTCTCCGCGTCTTCGATGATCACGCCCTTCACGCGGACCTGGATCGTGTTCCCGTTGACCGAAACGGAAGCGCCTCCCATTTCGCCAAGGACGTTGTGAACGAAACCGCAACCCGAGCAAACGGAGGCAAGCGCCAAAATCGACCACTTCATGCAGGGGCTTGATGGAGTGCTGGTGGCCCGCAGTTACAAGAGCCCAGTGGCGGCCTCAGACCGCATAGCCGCGCGGCAACGGATCTTCCTCGCCCTCGTACTCCACACTTAGCCAGCCGTCGAAGCCGGCGTCCTTCAGTTCGCGGATGCACGCCGCAAGGTCGACGACGCCCTCGCCCACCGCCTTGCCCACGAATTTCACGCCGCTCACGCTTTGGTAGGCAAACCCTTCCCAACCCTCGGGCGCGGGCGCGAAGTCCTTAAAATGCACCATGTTCGCGTAACGGGCGACCTGGCGAATCGCCTCGTGGCTGGGCTGCTCTACCAGCACGAAGTTGCCGGTGTCGGGATTCGCGCCAAGCGCATCGGAACCGCTTTTCGCCCTCGCGTCTTCGATAAGGGCGCGGACCCGCTCGCCCGTTCCCGCCAAGGTGCCGTGATTCTCCAGCGCCAACCTGATGCCGTTCGCCGCCGCATAGGTCGAGGCCTGGGCCAGACCTTCCACGATCCACTCCCGTGCCTGGTCGTATCCGATATGCTCCGATACGTCGCCCGCGAAGACCCGAACGACCTGGGCGCCGTAGCGCACCGCCTCGTCGACCCCGAACTTGATCTTGTCGAGTTGGCGCGAGCGCAGTTCTGGATCGGGGTGGGCGAAGTTCTGCGCCACGCTGAAAATGGGAATCGGCAAGCCGGTTTCGGCAAGCGCCGCTTTCGCCCGAGCCCGCTCTTCCGCCACGTCGGCGTCGGTCAGCACCACCGGGCTCGCGGTGCCCGTGCCCTGGTAGAAGAAGTCCAGCAACTCCACGCCGTCGGCGCCGGCACGCTTGGCTTCGTGGATGAATCCGGGAATATCGACTCGTTTGGCTCGCCAGGCGTGGAAGTAGCTCCACATGCTGACGGCGATTCTCATCGAGTTTCCCCGTTCAGGGCAACAGGCTGAGATGTCTCAACCGGCGTCCTAGCCGCCGATACCGAGGTGGTTTCGGAACCGTGGACCAGCCAGTTCAGGACGGGCGAAACCAGGATACCCACCGCGAGTACGCCCGCAGCGCATAGCGTGAGCGTCGATCGCAAGCCAGGGTTCAACGTTGCCGAGCCCGCACCCTCGTCCTCTTCCGACACGAAGGCGGCAACGCCGATCTGCAGGTAGTACGCGATGCTCAACACCGAGTTCAAGGCAAGCACGACGGCGAGGGTCGTCAGGTTCGCGTCGATGGCGCCCAAGAAGATCTGGAACTTGCCCGCGAAGCCAGCCGTAGCGGGAATGCCGATGAGGGACGCCACGAAGAGGATGAGGGCGCCCGCCGCCAAGGGCTGACGCTTCCAAAGGCCGTGCAGGTCCGCCAACCGGGTGCCCTCTTTGCCGCCCTTGGCGACCATGGAGATCACCGCGAACGCGCCGATGGTCATGAGGCTGTAGGAAAGCAGATAGAACGTAACCGGGCCCAACCCGCCCCGCTCGGGGGCACGGAAGTGCGCCAGCAAGCCGACCAACAGGTAGCCCGCATGGGCGATGCCCGAGTAACCGAGAATGCGCTTGACGTCCTTCTGGGCGAGAGCAACCAGGTTGCCCACCGTCATGGTCAAGATCGCGATAACGCTGAGCGCGGGAATCCAGAACTCGCGCAGGAGGAACATGCCCTCCAGCACCCTCGCCAACGTGGCGATCGCCGCGATCTTGGAGACCGCCGCCATGAACGCCGTGACGTTGGTGGGCGCGCCTTGGTACACGTCCGGAGTCCACTGGTGGAACGGAACGAACGAGCTCTTGAACGAGAGGCCGATGAGCATCAGGCCGAGGCCGAACAGGAGCATCGGCTTCGTCTCGATCGCCGTTTGCCACGTCATCGAGATCGTGTCCAGATGCAGGCTTCCCGTGGCTCCGTAGATGAACGCGATGCCGTAGAGCAAGAAGCCCGAAGCGAACGACCCGAGCAAGAAGTACTTCAGCGCCGACTCTTCGCTTCTCTCTTCGCTCCGGCTCATACCCGCCATCACGTAGAGGGCGATGGAAAGCACCTCGAGCCCGAGGAAGATCACGAGCAAGTTTTTCGAGGTCGCCATGAGCATGGCGCCGCCCGTCGACCACAACGCGAGTGGATAGAACTCGCCGAAGGGAATCCGCTTCTCGCGCAGGTAGCCCTCGCTGAACAGGAGCGCCAGCGCGCAGGAAATCACGAGGAGGAACTGCACCGACAAGCCGAAGGCGTCGACCACCACCGTGTTCGCGATCGCCTGGCGCGGTGCATCACCCCACTGCTGAAGCAACAAGCCCGCTGCGGCCGCCAACCCGATCAGGGAAACGGCGATGACGGGAGCGTTGTTTCGCTTGTACCAAATCAGCTCCGCGATGAGGGCGAGCACGCCGGTCACCATCACCACCACCATGGGCAGGATCGCCGGGAAGTCTATCGTCGGTACGGGGAAGTTGAACATGGAGGTTAAGGGTTAGGAGACCACCTCGTGGAGGTAGGGCTCCAAGGTCGCCATCGAGTTCGAAAAAAGAATGTCGGCGTCGGCGTCGGGTGCCGCCAACGCTCCGGGGCGCAGGGCGCGGATCTCCGAGACAGAGAATCCGGTCGCGGCGCTGTCCCAGACGAAAACCTGCGCAGGGAGATCGGTGACGAAGTCGAGGTAGGCGCCCTCGCCGCCTTCGATCAGGGCCACGACAAAGGAGTCTTGGATCGAAGACAAGATCTCGCGATCGACTTCGAGATACTGGCCGCCGTACTGCATCGGCGTGCAGCGTCCCGGCTCGGCGCCGCTGAGCGCGTAGACGAAACCGTCCACTCCCGCGCTTTTCGCATTGGCGATCGCCGCCTTGGTCGCGTTTGCCAGTTCGCTGGTCCGTGCCGCCCCGGCGGCAGGATCGTCGCGCCAAAGGGCGTTCAGGTCCTCGCCCGAAGCCTCAGCTTGGCCGTACGGGTTCGCTACGAAAGCAAGCACGGGAAGATCGTCCGTGCCGGGACAAGTCTCGGCGATCGGCACGATCATCGCATCCGCGCCTTCGGCGCAGGGCCACAACAAGACCGGCTTACGGTCGGTGGGCTTGCCGCTGGCGGCCGCGAACAGGCGCTCTCGAGAGGTCAGCGGTTCCTCCCTTCGGCCGAGTCTCCGATGAAAATGGGTTCAGGGAAAGCCGACGCCACCTTGGGGGTGCGGACGATCTCGCCCTGCGCGGTGACCTGCATGTCGCTCTCGGCCCAAGACGGGCGCTTGCCCACGGGGTTCGTCGCCATCAGGCGCGTCGCCTGAAGCGAGGACTCCATGGGTTTGAGGAACAGGTTCGGGAAGAAGCCGCCCACGAAGATCAGGACGACCAGCGAGCCGGACATTGCGATCTCCCACGGCTTGAGGTCCTTCAGGCGGTGGTTCTCGGGGTTCGCGTTCGGGCCGTAGAACATCTTTTGGAACATCCACAGCAGGTACGCGGCGGCGAGAATGACGCCCGAGCCGGCGAGAACGGCAAAGCCGATGTTCAGCCCGTAGAGGTTCTGGAACGAGGTCTGGAAACCGCCGTACAGGGCGAGGAACTCGCCGATGAAGCCGTTCGTGCCGGGCAAGCCGACGCTGGACAGCATCACGATGAGGAAGATCGCCGCGTATATCGGCATCTGCGCCTTCAGCCCGCCGTAGTCCTTGAACATACGGGTGTGGCGTCGCTCGTAGATCAAGCCGATCAGCAAGAAGAGCGCGCCCGTGCTGATGCCGTGGTTCAGCTGCTGCATCGAACCGCCCATCAGACCCGCGTGGTTCAGCGAGAAGATGCCGAACAGCACAAAGCCCATGTGGGCGACCGAAGAGTAGGCGACCAGCTTCTTGACGTCGGGCTGGATCGTCGCCACCACGGCGCCGTACAGAATGCCCGCTACCGCGAGTCCCATGATGTACGGGACCATTTGCGGCAAGACGTCGGGGAAGAACGGCAACAAGAAACGGAGCATGCCGTAGGTGCCCATCTTGAGCAGGACGCCTGCCAGGATGACCGAACCTGCGGTGGGCGCCTCGACGTGCGCGTCGGGCAACCACGTGTGGACCGGGAACGCGGGCGTCTTGACCAAGAGCGCCACGGCGAACGACCAGAACAGCCAAGGCTGCAGGTACATCGCGTTCGCCCAAAGTTGGCCGTTGGCGACCTGCGCCTGGATGTCCACGATGCTGAACGACCATTTGCCCGTGGCTTGGCTGTGCAGCCACGCCAGGGTGATCATGCCCAACAGCATGAAGATCGAGCCCGCGAAGGTGAAGATGAAGAACTTCAGGCTCGCATAGGCGCGCCGCTCACCGCCCCAGATGGCGATGAGGAAGTACATCGGGATCAGGGACGCCTCGAAGAACGTGTAGAACAGGATCATGTCCATCGAGGTGAACACGCCCAGCATCGCCGTCTCGAGGATCAGCATGAAGACCATGTACGCCTTCACGCGCTTGTCCACGTAGAAGCTGAACCACGTCGAGATCACGGTCAGGAACGTGGTGAGAACGATAAGCCAGATGCTGATGCCGTCGATGCCTACCTGGTAGCGGATGCCCGCTCGCTCGATCCACGGCAGGCTCTCCGTCATCTGGAAGTGGAACGTTCCGCCGTTGAACTTCGAGAGCACGAAGAGGGACAGGGCGAACGTCGCCACCGTCGCGGTTAGCGCGGCGTAACGGATCGCCTTGATGTTCTCCTTCGGAAGAAAGAGCAGCAACAGGGCGCCGATGAGCGGCAGGAAGGTGAGAAGCGAAACGATGCCCATTACTTCAGGCCTCCCCGGTTCTGAATCGCATAGATGAAGTAGCCCAAGATGCCGACACCTCCCGCCAGCATCATCAGCGCGTAGGCGCGTATGTAGCCGGTCTGAAGCAGGCCGATCATCTGGCCAAGCTTGGAGGCGAACCAGGCGATGCCGTTGGCGGTGCCGTCGATGACGCCGCTATCGACGCCCTTCCACAAGCCGAGCGCCACTTCGCGCCCGCCGTCAACGCCCATCGAAACGACGGCGTTGTCATAGCCGAACTGGTTGCCCGCCCAGCGGCGGAACGGATTCCACTTCGACTCGTCCCAGCCTTCCTTCTTGGGCAAGCCCTTCCAGTAGACCAAGAGTCCAGCGATGATGCCCGCGCTTGCGGCGGCGATAGACAGCGCGAGCAACGGTAGGTTGTGAGGATGCCCCTCCACCATCGTCTCCGGCACGAAGGCGAGTTTGCCTTCGGGGTACAGCCAGTGGTGGAACGTGTGGTTCATTTCCAGAACCAAACCGCCCAATGCCGAAAGCACGGCGAGGACCGCGAGCGGAACCCACATGCTCTTGGGCACTTCGTGCGGCGTGTGGTCCTTGTCCAGTTCGTGGTGGTGCGCGTGTTCGTGCGGAACCGCCGCCATCTCCTCGTCGGTCATGAAGAACCCGTGGGTATCGGGACCGTGGGCGTGATCCTCATGGTGAGCGTGGGCGGCGTGCTCTTCGTGAGCGTGGTCGTCATGCCCATGCGCATGCGCCGGAATGGCTCGCCAGCGCTCCTCGTTGCCGAAGAACGTCAGCCAAGTCATCCGGGTCATGTACATCGCGGTAAGCGCGGCGACGAACAAGCCCGTCCAGCCCGCCCACGCGCCGAGGTTTCGACCTTCCACGACCGCCAACTCGTTGCCGAGCGCTCCACCCAAGATCGCTTCCTTCGAGTAGAAGCCCGCGAACAGCGGAACGCCGGCGATGGCGACGTAGCCGACCATCATCGTGATGAACGTGATGGGCAGGTACTTGCGCAGGTTGCCGTAGTTGCGCATGTCCTGGTTGTGCGCCATGGCGTGGATCACCGCGCCCGAGCCCAAGAAGAGGAGGGCCTTGAAGAAGGCGTGCGTGGTGACGTGGAACATGCCCGCCCAGTAGGCGCCCGCGCCGCAGGCGATGAACATGAAGCCGAGCTGGGAAACCGTAGAGTACGCCAGAACCTTCTTGATGTCGGTTTGGCCGAAGGCGATGAGCGCCGCGAACAAAGCGGTGAACGCGCCGACGCAAGCCACAACCGCCGAAGCGACGGGCGACATCTCAAAGACGACGTGCATGCGGTTCAGCAGCACGACGCCGGAGGTGACCATCGTGGCGGCGTGGATGAGCGCGGAAACGGGCGTCGGACCCGCCATGGCGTCGGGAAGCCAGAAGTAGAGCGGAAACTGAGCGGACTTGCCGCAGGCGCCCACGAAGAGGAGCAAGCCGATCGCGGTCGCCCAACCGGGATTGTCCTTCAGGACCGCCACGGCGTTGGGCAAGATCACGTCGTAGCTGAACCAGCGCGGGTCGTTGATCGCCAGCTTGTCGGCGTTCAGGTAGAGGACCGTCGCCATCAGGAACATGCCGAGGGTGAAGCCGACGTCGCCGATTCGGTTGACGATGAACGCTTTGTTCGCCGCCTTCGCGTTGGCGACGTCCTTGTACCAAAAACCGATCAAGAGGTACGAGCAGAGGCCCACCCCCTCCCAGCCGATGAACATGAGCGCCAGGTTGTTGCCCAGCACCAACATGAGCATCGCCGCCACGAACAGGTTCAGATAGGTGAAGAACCGGGGATAGTCCGGCTCCTCCGCCATGTAGCCCGTGGCGTAGAGGTGGATCAGGGAGCCGACGCCGGTGACGATGAGCACCATCGTCATCGAAAGCGTGTCAATTCGAGCCTCAAACGGAATCCGCAGGTTCTGGAGGCTGATCCAGTCGTAAAGCGTGACGACGTGCGCCCGCGCCTCGGCGGCTTCTCCCGCCAAGCGGAAGGTGAGCGCGGCGCCGATCAGGAACGGGATCGCAACCGCCGCCACGGCGAGGGTGCCCATCACGCGGCGACCGTTCGCCACGCCCAAGCTGCCGACAACCCGCTTGCCAAACAGCGCTTGGATCAGCGAGCCGACGAGCGGCAGGAACAAAACCAACCAAATGAGTGAATAGTCCAAGTTCCCTTATCCCCGAAGCACGTTCATTTCGTCGATGTCCACGTTCTCGCGCAGACGGAAGATCGCCATGATGATGCCGAGGCCGACCGCGACTTCCGCCGCCGCCACCGCCATCACGAAGATCACCATCATCTGCCCGGCCATCCAGCTTTGAGCCTGGTCTTGGCCGGTGAGCATCACGTTAGTGGGCTGGTAGCGCGCGAACGACAGGAACGTCAGGTTCACGGCGTTGAGCATCAGCTCGATGCACATGAAGATCACGATCGGATTTCGGCGTACGACCACGCCGACCGCGCCGATGGTGAACATCAGCAGCCCGAGCGAGAGGTACCAGTAAAGCGGGATCATCAGATCTTCCTCTTGGCCAGCAGGATCGAACCCACCAGACCGATGAGCAACAGCACTGAGGCGACTTCAAAGGGCCAGACGTACGTAGTGAAGAGCGCTCGACCGATGGGCTCCGGACCTCCGAACGCGTTGTCCGCCCTCGGCATGTCGATCGCCCGCAGAGGCAGGATGACCTGGGCGCCGATCACGTAGAGCAGAACGCCGCCGAAGCCGAGCCCTAAGATGCGCTTGACGTCGAACTTCTCTTCCGCCAACTTGACGCCGCCCAAGTTGAGCAGCATGAGCACGAAGAGGAAGAGCACCATGATGGCTCCGGTGTAGACCACTACCTGGGTGATGCCCAGCAGCTCGGCGTTCAGAGTGAAGTACAAGAACGCCAGCGTGAAGAAGTTCACCACGAGGCAAATGGCGGAGCGCACCGGGTCGTTCATCACGACCACTCCAAGCGCCGTCGCCGACGCCACAAACCCCAAAAAGAGGAAGAGCAGGTGCGCCGGCGTGAGTTCCTTGAGAATGTCTGGACTCATGTCAGTTTAGGTTTAGCTTGCCGCCCCCGGCTCGGCGAGTTCGGCTTTCGGCGCCCGGGAAGCGCCGCCGTCGGTGAGCAAGACCGCGCGCTTCTCCAACGTGTCGAGGCGGGCGTTCGAGCCGCGCGCCACGACCGTCGTGAAGAACGCCAGCCCCGCGACGGCGAGAGCCGCCGCGACCCACCCTGCGGCAGGACCGTAGACGCTGGTCAGGAGGATCCAAGTGGCGACGACGATGAAGTTGTAGACGCCGAACGGCAGAAGCGACTTCCAGCCAAGGGACATCAGCTGGTCGTAGCGAAGGCGTGGTAGCGTGGCACGCACCCAGATGAAGATGGTGATGCCCAGCGTGCACTTGCCCAGGAACCAGAGCGGCGCCAGCGTGGCGTTCCACTTCGCGAGGGCAGGCAGCCCAACGGCTTCCCAGTTGATGGGCAGCAGGTTGTAGCCGCCCAAGAAGACCGCCGCGAAGATGCCGGAGAAAACGAACATGGCGGCGTACTCGCCCATGAAGAACACCGCGAACTTCATGGAGCTGTACTCCGTGTGGTACCCGGCGATCAGCTCGTTTTCGGCCTCAGGCAGGTCGAACGGAGCGCGGTTGGTTTCAGCAACCACGCAGATCGCGAAGATCATCGCGGAGACCAAACCGAACGGCGTGAAGATGAACCAGTTCTGAACCTGCGGAACGGCTCCCCACAGAGGTCCCTCCTGGAACTTCACCATCTCGGTGATCTTCAGAGAACCCGTGGCGAGCACGATCGCCGCCAGCGACATGCCCATCGCCAACTCGTAGCTGATGAGCTGGGCAGAGCTGCGCAAGCCGCCAAGGAGCGAGTATTTGTTGTTCGACGCGTAACCCGCTAGCACGACGCCGTACACACCCAGCGAGGAGATCGCGAAGATGTACATGACGCCGATGTTCACGTCGGCGATGGGCGTCAGCATCACGTTCGGACCCCAGGGAAGCACCGCGCCCAGCGCGAACGCCGGAAAGAGCGCTACCGCGGGTGCGATGAAATAGATGAGGCCGTCGATCGCCTTCGGGGTGATGTCCTCTTTAAAGAACAGCTTCACGCCGTCGGCAATCGGCTGGAGCAAGCCGAACATCTTGATCTTCTTGCCGCGCAGAAACTCGGGCCAACGGTTGCCGAAGGTGAAGGTTGCCACCCGGTTCGGGCCGATCCGATCCTGCATCCAGCTCAGAAGTCGCCGTTCCCACCAGATGCAACCAGGCACCAAAATCAGGAGCGGAAGAACGAAGAGGAGAACGCGGAGGAATGCTCTTCCCACCTCGTTTTCCCAGAAAACCTGCCGGAGCCAATCCCACATGGAACGCCCTAAACTTTACCCGCTGAACCCGCGAGAGGCGAAGCGGAGTTCGGGCGAGCGGCGTAATTACTAAGATTTGGGGCGGCGCGCCAACGCAACGATCAGTTGGGCCGCCCGCGAGATCGCGTCGCCCGGCCCGAGCGTTTCGTTAAGCTCCGAGAAGGCGGCCAGCATCGCCCGTCGCTCCTCGGTGTCGGCACGGAGCCGATCGAGGTGGTTTCGGATGGCTTCAGGCGTGGCGGCGTCCTGGATCAATTCCTCGACCACTTTGCGCCCGAGCAGAATGTTGGGCAACGAAATGAACTCGATCTTCTTGCCCATCAGCAGCCGCGCCTCAATCTCCGTGGCTTTGGCAAGCTTGTAGATGACCACCATCGGGCACCCGCAGAGCACGCCTTCCAGGGTCGCCGTTCCGCTGCACACAATCGCCGCCTCGGCGCGCTTGAACACGCCGTAGGTGTCGTTTTGCGTGAAGATGTCGAATCGACCGGGTGCGATTCGGCTCCAAGCCGCCTTCAAAGCTTCCACTTCGACCGAAGGGGCAACGGCGAACTCTGCCGTGTCCGATGGCTTGAGCGTCTGGGCGATGACCGCCAGGTTGAGTTCCACCTCGCTCCGTCGACTTCCCGGCAACACCGCGATCCGCCCGGGAATACGAGGCTCGTCCTTGGCGTGGGCGACCATCTCCTTCAGCGGATGCCCGAAAAAATGGGCACTCGCCCCCATCTTCGTGAGAATCTCGGCTGACCAAGGGAACGGGGTCACGATCTCGTCGCAGAGCACGGGTAGATCCGCCCCTTGGCGGTCCTTCCGCCAAGAACCCGGAGGCACAAAGTAGAGGACCTTCCAGCCCAGTTGCTTCGCCTTCCGGGCAAAGCGGATGTTCACCCAACCAAAGTCGATCGGCACAAAGACGCCGGGTTCCCCGTGTCCCAACGCTCGCATGCCTTTGAAGTAGCCTCCGATGGCCCGGGGAACGACCCGCAGGGCTTGGGTGATGCCGATGGCGCCCCAAGTCGAAGTGTCCACCACGGTGCGAATGCCCGCCGAGCGCGATCGATGGCCGCCCAGACCTTCGAGTTCGGCGGCAGGCTCAAGGGCGCGAATCGACTTCGCAAGCTCCGCTGCGTAAGCGTCGCCCGACGCCTCGCCGGCGCTGAAAAAGATCCTCACGGCTGGTCGCCGCGGCCGTTCTTGCCGCGGAAGCGGCGCTCCTCGAATCGGAGGAGGTACTCCACCTCATCCGTCACCAAGATCTCGCGGCGGACGGTCTCTATCGCGTTCGTCAGACCCAGTTGAGACTTAAAGAGCAGCTTGCACGCCTTGTGCAGAGCCATGCGCGCTTCTTGAGAAAGCCCTTGCCGGCGCAAGCCAACGGCATTGATGTCCCGCACCTTTTCGTCGATGCCGCTGACGATCATAAAAGGCGGCACGTCGCGCGTAATCGCGCTGTAGCCGCCTACCATCGCCACCCGGCCGATGCGCGCGAACTGGTGGACCCCCACCATGCCGCCCACTGTCACATGGTCCTCGATGGTCACGTGGCCCGAAACGCCCACGCTGTTCGCCATGGTCACCCAGTCGTGCAGGGTGCAGTTGTGGCCCACGTGGCAGTACGCCATGAGAAAGCAGTCGTTCCCGATGTAGGTTTCCTTCCCCTCGCCCGTCGCTCGGTGGATGGTCACGTACTCACGCATCACGTTCCGATCGCCGATTCGCAGGAACGTCGGCTCGCCTTTGAACTTGCGGTCTTGGGGATCGCCGCCGATGACGGCGCCCTGGCCGACCACGTTGTCGTCGCCCAGGGTCGTGTTGGTCTTGACGGTCACGTGCGAGTCGAGGCGGCACCGATTCCCGAGCTTCGCCCCCTTCTCCACGTAGCAGAACGGGCCGATGACCACGCCTTCGCCCAGTTCGGCTTCGGGATGGACGTACGATAGCGGGTGGATCTCAGCCAAGCTAGTCCTCCCTCGGGATGAGCTTGAACGAGACTTCGACGGTGGCAACTTCCTCGCCGTCCACGCTGGAAGAGGCCCGCATCCGGCCCATGCGGTTGCGGAACCACAGAATCTCGGCTTCCGTGATCAGTTGGTCGCCCGGAACCACCGGCCGCTTGATCTTCACCTCGGAAAATGAAGCGATGAGCGGAAGCTGCCCGGCGCACTGAGGGTCGGAGATGATGACGATCGCCCCCGCCTGGGCCATCGCTTCGAGGATCAACACGCCCGGCATGATCGGCTTGCTGGGATAGTGGCCCTGAAAGAAGGGCTCGTTGATCGTAACGTTCTTCAGCCCCTTGCAGGTCTTGCCGGGGTCCAACTCGAGCACCCGGTCGAGAAGCAGCATCGGATACCGATGCGGCAGAAATTTCATGATCTCTTCGATGGTCATCCGCGGCAACTCTCTGGACTCATAAGGTACCCGCTAGCCCGGAGGCCACGAAAAATCGCGACCGCCCAACAGGTGGGCATGGAGGTGCGGAACGGTCTGCCCCGCCGCCTCGCCCTGGTTGATGACCAGACGGTAACCATCTTCAAGCCCAAGCTGGGCAGCCACGGCTTTGGCGGCATTGAGCAAGTACAGATGGTCGCCCTTTTCGGGGAGCGACGACAGTCCCGCGATCTCCTGTCGGGGAACCAACAGCACGTGGACCGGAGCCTGGGGGTTGATGTCCCGAAACGCCACGATGTGGTCGTCTTCATAGACGATCTCCGCCGGAATCTCGCGGTTGATGATCTTCGTGAACAACGTCATGACTTGTTCTTCTCCTTGCTTACCGACATCTTCATGGCGTTCCACATGAACGGGAAAGTCGCCAGCGTTTGACCCCGGTGCTGGACCGGGAAGCCGAACATCAGGATGTGTCCCTTGCCGACGGTCCAGTCGAGGATACAGGGCTTGCCGCGAAGATACTGTTCGCCCAGAACAAAGCCACTTAGAAGCATCGATAGCTTTTCGGACGATCGGTACTTGGCCACCACCTTCACATTCTTGGCGTCCGGAGACACGTCGAACGCTTGGCTGTTCTCGAAGTAGGCCATGCTTGCCTCGTACATACCCGCAGTCAAGGGGTGAGTCTGGTCGAGCTCAACTAAGAGAATCGAACCTGGGCAGTAGAACTTGTCGCGTCCCAAGCCGTCCAAGGCGTTCTTCACCGGCAAGCCCAGCTTAGATGCCAGGCCGCACGACTCGTCCATGAGCACCAAGGTGCCGCCGTCCTCGACGAACCGTTGGAGTTGCTCGACGCCTTCGTCGCCGATGCCCCCGGCGTAAGGCTCGGGCATGCGTTGGGCGCTCACCCCGAGCAGAATCGACTGGGCACTGACGCCGGGAAGGAAGATCGCGTCGAACCGCTCGCTGAGCCCGCTCTTGCGGATGTCCTCGTTGTGGAGGGTCTTGTAGGGCACTCCGTACTCCTCCCACACGAAGCGCGTCCATCCCTCGTCCATGCTTGCGGTCCAGGGTTGGTACAAGCCCACTCTTGGTTTGGCGTCGCCTAGCGGGTTGGCCTTCTTTGTCGCGGGAATCTCGGTTAGCCTCTCCAAGTTGGCCTTGAACTTCGCCCCGACTTGGAGCCAGTCGATTCCCATCAGCATCGGCGCCGTCCAACCCGCGACGTCGTAGGGCCGGTCCACCGGGCCACCGGGGTACTCGCGACGCTCTGGGTACTGCTGAACTTCCATCAGGTCCTTGACGTGGGCTCGGTACGGTTGGTCCGCCCGAATCACATAGTCGCCCTTCTTGAAGATGAGCTCGCCGACCCCGAAATCCTCCGTAGCTCGGTGTACTTCCACCCCCGCCAGCATGAGGCTCCTTAGAAGTTGCTCGACGCCCTCACGATTGGGTTGGTCGGCAGGAATGATCCAAGACCGGGGCGATTCTTTGGTTCCCAGCTGAATTTGCTTCTTCGCCATCTCAAGCTGGTTGCGAAGCCACATGTCGCGGTAGCGCGCTCCGACGCGAAGCACGGAACGGCAGGCGATCAACTCGTAGTCCACGATGTCCCGTAACCGCCACACGCCGCCGGGCCAAGGATCCGGGAAGTTCACCCTCGGCTCGTAAACGGGCAGGCCGCGGTCGTGCCCGCGGAGGTCCTCGGGGCGTATCGTGACGGGCGAGGCGATCTTGGCGCTCGCCGCCTCGGTGAGAATCGCCACGACGTTATGGCGTTGGGGCGTGGTGCGCATGCCGCCCTGCCACCAGTTGTCGTAGATCGCGCTCCAAAGCACGCCTTTGCGATCCCCGGCCGCAAGATCCGTCGCCATGTGGGCGCCAAGCAGCATGATCGACTGGCTGACCACCGGGTCGATGTTGGGATTCGTGGGATCGAAGAACGGCGGCACGAAGAACCTCGCCCCGTTGCCCCCCATCTGGTGGATGTCGTAAAGAAGGGTCGGGTAGCCGACGTTGTACAGGTACTTCGAAACGTTGATCGTCTCCGCCTGCGAGATGAGCCACCAGTCCCGGTTGTTGTCGTGCCCCACGTACTTCTGGTACAGCCACGGCATCGGCGCATCCTCGTACTTGGTTCCAAGGTTGCGGTCGTACCAGTCCTTCACCATGTCCAAGCCATCGGGGTTGGCGCACGCCACGAGTTCGACGTAGCAATTGTCCAGAATCTGCTTGGTATCGGCGTCGTTGCCCACGGCCAAGGAGTACGCCAACTCCATCGACATCTGAGCGGCCGCTACTTCGGAAGCGTGGATGCTGCAGTTGAGCAGGATCGTGGTCTTCGCTTCCTTCAAGATCCTCGCCTCTTCCTTGGCGTCCTTGATCTTCCGAGGATCGTGGACCTTTGCGCTCAGGCTGAGCAACTGGTCGCGGCGTCGGATGTTCGCCGCGCTGGAAATCTCGACGACGACCATATCGCGCCCCTCGGTGGTCTTCCCGATTTCGCGGATCGCCACGCGGTCCGAGGCTCGGTCCAGTTGGCGCATGTAGCCGAGGATGGTTTTCCAAGAGGCGAGTTTGGTGTCCGCCCCGACCTGATGCCCGATTACCGATTCGGGAGTCGGCACTTGGGCAAGTCCCAAAGCGGGCAGGCAGGCCAGCGCAAGGAGCAGACGTCGCATAGGAGCTAGATTACCGATCCCGGGAAGAGTACGGGTTTCTGGTCGTGTGGCCCGATTTGGCACCGCTCTTGCTTGTTACTTCTCTCAGAAGAGTCTTGTGGACTCAGAATCCTCCAAAGAAAAGCCTAAAGCCCCGGCCCCCTCAGCCGGGGCTTCCTCCTTTTGGACGGGCCGTCCCGGCATTTGAGCGGGGTTATCGAATGCGCACCCAACTCGGCACGATCTGTGCAGTCAACCCTTATCAGCTGCCGAGTAGCGGCAGCGCTCGAAAGGAGAGCAAGATCGAAGATTGGGCGGAGCGATCACTCCGCCCACTTTGAAAGTGGTTCATAGCAAAGAGAAAACGGGCTCCGCGATCACGGAGCCCGTTCTTCGTTTTGGGGCGGCGCCTACTTCAGGCGATCCGCCGCCGAAACGGCTTCCCACGGGAACGCGGGATTGCCGAAGTGGCCGTTCTTGGCCGTGGCCGCGTAGATCGGGCGTCGCAGGTCGAGGTGCTTGATGATTCCCGCCGGAGACATGTCGAAGTTGTCCATGACCTTCTTGGCGATCTTCGCCGGGTCCTCGCGCTCGGTGCCGAAAGTCTCGACGTTCAAAGAGACTGGCTGAGCGACGCCGATGGCGTAGGCGAGAGCCACCTGGGCTCGATCCGCCAACCCGGCCGCCACGATGCACTTCGCCACGTGGCGAGCCATGTAGGCCGCGCTGCGGTCCACCTTCGTCGGGTCCTTGCCGCTGAACGCGCCACCGCCGTGCGGGCACATGCCGCCGTAGGTGTCCACGATGATCTTGCGACCCGTGAGGCCCGTGTCGCCCTGAGGACCGCCGATCACGAAGATGCCCGTCGGGTTGATGTGGTAGTTGATCTTGCCGTCGACGTACTCTTCGTATTCCTTGAGCACCGGCGTGATGATGTGCTGCTTCACCACTTCCTCGACGGCAGGCTGATCCAGGGAGGGCGAGTGCTGGTGCGAAACCACGATGGTGTCGATGCGCTTCGGCACCCCGCCTTCGTAGATGACCGAAACCTGGCTCTTGGCATCCGGGCGAAGTCCCAGCGAAGGGTGCTTCTTTCGAACTTCCGCGGCCTTTCGCGTAATGGCGTGGGCGATGGCGATCGGGAGCGGCATCATTTCCGCCGTCTCGTTGGTCGCCATGCCGAACATCATCCCTTGGTCGCCGGCGCCGCCGGTGTCCACGCCGACCGCGATATCTTGAGACTGGGGCTGGATCGCCACCATCACGCCGCAGGTGTCGCCGTCGAGGCCCAAAGCGGTATCTGTGTAGCCGACCTCATTAATCGTGGCGCGGACCACATCGGGAATCTCAACGTAGCCGTCGACGGTCACTTCGCCCGCCACGACCGCGAGGCCGCGCGTGAGAAGGGTTTCGATGGCGACGCGCGCCTTGACGTCCTTGGCGAGGAAAGCGTCGAGGAGGGCATCGGAAATCTGATCGGCCAACTTGTCGGGATGGCCTTCGCTGACGCTTTCGGACGTGTAAATCTTCTGGATGCTCATTGGGCTAAGGGGTATAGGGTACCCCAGCCCCTAGGTTAGAACTGGTCCGTAAGGAACATCTGGGGAACGTGCGAGGTGCCATAGCCCATGACGTGCATTTCATGATTGGCAGCCCGGTAGGGCACGCCGATCCGATCGGCCAAGGACCGCAAGCCATACCACTCGTCAAGGCTCGACACCGGCCAAGCGCCGTCACCCGGGATACACTCCCTCACCACTCCCCCTTCGTTGACCAGGTAACCCTCGCCAAACGATTCGGCAAAGCGGAGGTTCCAAGTCCAAAACCGCCAGCGGCGCTCGTCGCGGCGCAATCTGAGGGGATCCTCCTGGCTCCAGCGCTCATAGATATCCTGTACCGACTCCGTGGGAAGTTCTTCGGGGTCCACGGTGAGGCCGCTTCCCTCCATCGGACTCTTGATCACCTCGTCGAGCACTTGGAAGCCGACCCGCTCGTAGAGATCGGTTCGCTTGGCGAACAAGTATGCCGGTCCCTCGCCTGCCCGATCCGAGGAGTCCAAGACGCTTCGCAACAACGTGGCGGCCAGCCCTCGGCCCCGATCGGAATCGCCCGTCGCGACGCCGGCGATGCCGATCGCCCGGCCCCACCCGAACTCCAAAGGCACAGTGGTCAGGACGCTCGCCATCCGTCCGTTTTCAAAGAGCGCCCACTTGCGATGGATATCGAAGAACGGCTCCCGGAAGAAGACTCCGCTTGCCCGCTGCAAATCCAGATCGAAGACCTCGCAAAGGAGACGCAAAAACGTCTCCGCTTCGGACATGACGATGGGGCGTACGACGATCATTGGCCTGGCGAAGGCGGCGTAACCGGGGTTACGGGTTCCTTTTCAATGATGACGCGAACCGTAATCGGCTTGGTCGACTTCGCTTGGGCACCCGACGGCAACTCCAGCTTGGCCTGGAATGTGCGAGAGCTTGTAAGCCCCGTAAGATCGATCGGCTGCGTGGAGACGGTGCTCAGCCGCGAGAGTTTGCGGTCGTCGCCGGTCACTTCAATCTGATTCGGGGTCACCGTAATGCTCTGTACCCGATAGCCGAACGCGGGTTGCCCACGCCACTGGGGAGTCACCAACAAGCTATGCCTGGGCGTGAGGGCGAGCAACGTCGGGATGACCGTAACCTCGTTGACGTCGGCCGCAACGCCGGAAACCACCTTGTTGTTTTTGTCGAGGAACTCGAGGGGGGCTGAGAAGCGCATGCCCGGCTTGAACCGCTCGGGCGATAGGACCATGGCTCGCACCGTGACCACCATGTCGATCCGGCTTTGCGGACCCTCGATCTTGATCATCTCGGGCTCGACGGTCGGGTCTCCCAACGTGAAGCCCGAAGGCGCCAGCGAGTCGTCCAGCACCGCCGTGACCTTGCGGAAATCGTGCGCAAGCGGCTCCAAGTTCACGAAAACGGTGGGCGGGCGTTCCCATTCGAGATTGACGCCCGTCGGATAGTCCGGCTGAAGGCGGTACTCCTTGAGGCCGGGTTCGGCGTCGAGAAGGTCGACGTACGCGGAGAAAGTCTTGCCCTTGACCTTCTTCAGCTCTTCGGGCTCGCCCGACGCCCGGATGCGGACCACGTCCGCGCTCATCCGACTGAGCGCCAGCTTGCTGCGGTCGAAGTTGACGATTTTGACCTCGAACGAGAACAGTTCTTGAGCCAGTTGGGGCTTGCTGAGCTGCACGTGCAGCCAAAGGGAAATGCTGATGATCAGCGAGAAGATGCCCAGCCAGAAGTCGCGCTTAATCGCCTTCCACATGGCTACCTCCCTTGCTTCGCAGGATGGCGAGTCGGCGTCTCTCCCGGTTTTCCGGCAGGGCGGGACGCAACTCCCGAAGCAGGTGCTCGCGCAGGTCGGCGGCAGATTCCAGCCTCACCAAGCTCCCGTCGCGAGCGATGCTGATCGTGCCTCTCTCTTCGCTCAGCACGATCGCCACGCAATCCATCGCCTCGGTGACGCCGATGGCGGCGCGGTGGCGCATGTGATAGTTCGAGTCGAGCCGGGGGTTTTCGCTGAGAGGCAAGCGGCATGCGGCGGCAACCAGCACGTCGCCGCGAATGATCACCGCGCCATCGTGGAGCGGGTTGCCTTCGTAAAAGACGGTCTCGAGAAGCGGTGCGCTCACCTCGGCGTCGATCAAGATCCCGTTCGACACGATGGAATCGAGCGGGGGACCGGTCTCAAGCACGATCAGAGCGCCCATCCCCTGGCTGCCCATGTAAGCGATCGCCTTCACGATCTCCTCCACCGTGCTGGGCTCCACGTAGCGCTCGCCCGCGATCTGGGTCCAGAGCTTGAGCTTGCCGAACCCTTCCAGCGTCTGCCTCAACTCGGGCAGGAGCAAGATCGCCAGGGCGACCGGGGCAAGCAGGGTGGCCTTGTCCAGCATCCAATGCAGGGTCTCCAAGTGGAACGCACTGCTGGCAAGCAAGAGGAGGAGGAAGATGATGATTCCGCCAACGATTCGCCAGGCGCGGCCGCCGCGGACGAGCGCAAGCAGGCGGTAGTTCAGGTAAGCGACCAACAGAATATCGAGGACGTTGATGAGGTTTTGAAACGTCAACGCCCTCAGGCTGCTCAGGTGCTTGAGAATTTCTTCCAACGGGGACCTTTGTTTGCAGGATTTTAGCCCGAACAACGCTCGTTCCTGAGCTTCGGTTTCAGTTCGGGCGATAATGATTGAGGAAAGCGCGGCAATGGGGCGGCTTTCGAGGTTCGTCGAGCGAACCCAAGGCAGATCGAACCATGGCCGAGAACCCGCGCAACCTTAGCGAAATTCGCATCGAAATCGACGAGATCGACTCGACCCTCGTGGATCTCCTCAACCGACGCGCTTCCCTCGCCCAAGAAATCGGGCTCATCAAGGGCAAAGACGGACGCCCGTTCTTCACCCCAGAGCGTGAACGGGACATCTACGAGAGCCTCGCCCGGCTCAACCCCGGCCCGCTTCAGTCCCGGCAGCTCGTGAGCATCTTCCGAGAGATCATCAGCGCGGCTCGCGCCGCGGAGAAGACGCTGGTCGCCGCTTTCTGGGGGCCTCTGGGCACGTTCAGCCACCTTGCCACCGTTCAGGCATTCGGGAGCAGTTCCGAGCTCCGGCCGTTGGAGACCATTTCGGACGTTTTTGTGGCCGTGGAAAGGGGCGATGCCGACTACGGCGTGGTGCCGGTCGAGAACGCGATCGCGGGCGTGGTGCCCGAAACGCTTGACATGTTCCCGCAGACCAACGCGAAGATCTGCGCCGAGCTCTACGTGCCGATCCACCACCATCTGGTCTCCGTTGCCGAGGCTTTGGGCAACGTCAAGCGCGTCTACGCAGGACCGCAGCCTGCCGGGCAGTGCCGTCGCTGGCTGAGAGAAAACCTGCCGGGCGCCGAAATCGTTGAGACGGTTCCAACCGCCAAGGCAGCGGAACGGGCCCTGGAAGACCCGGAGGGAGCGGCCATCGCGAACAAACTGGGCGCCGCCACGGTTGGGATTCCGATTCTTGCCGAGCACATCCAGGACCACCCCCACAACCGGACCCGGTTCCTTGTGGTCGGTTACAACGAGCCGGCGAAGACCGGCCGCGACAAGACGAGCTTGATGTTCAACCTGCGAAACAAGCCCGGCGAGCTCTACCGCGCGCTCGGTGCGCTCGACCGGGAAGGCGTCAACTTGATGATGATCGAATCGCGCCCCGCCCAGCGAGCCACGTTCGAATACATGTTCTTTTGCGACTGCGTGGGGCACCGCGCCGACGACAACATGCAACGCGCCATTGAGGCTCTCAAGGCGTCGGCTTTGGAAACCACCGTTTTAGGAAGTTATCCAAGTGTTGACCCTCTTGAGGGATAGTTCCAAAACGGAACCGGCACGGCAAATCGACGAGTAGTAGAATGAACGACCATGCTCACGTCTTTGCTGTTTGGCGTAGCCCTGCTCGACTCGAAGGTTAGCATCCCCGAGACCTCCCTCGTCGAGCACGTTCGCTTCCTCTCCTCGCCCGAGCTTGAAGGCCGACTGACCACCTCCAAAGGGATGGATTTGGCGGTCGACTACATCGAGAAGCACTTCAAGAGCGCCGGCCTGAAGCCCGGGCCCACGGGCAAGTTCGTCCACACCTATCCCATCACGGTGAACCTAAGGCCGACGAAGAACAACTCGGTTCACTTTGAGAAGGGCAACAAGAAGTGGGACCTCAAGCTGGGCACCGACTTCCTGCCGTTGGCGGGCAGCGCCAACGCGAAGCCCGTGGAGGGTGAGCTGGTGTACGTCGGTTACGGCTTGGAAACCGACGACTGGAAGGACTACGAAGGTGTGGACGTGAAGGGCAAGATCGCCCTGATCTTGCGCGGATCGCCCGCCGGCAAGGACGTGGTCAACAACAACCGCAAGGCTCGGCTGGCCTCGGAGAAGGGCGCGATCGGCGCCATCTTCATCGGCCCCGCCACGGAGCGGGGAGCCCAGTTCCCGCGTACCTCACGCAACCAGGGCGTTCCTTCGACGGTCGAGATCGTCGCCGCCGGCATCCACAGTAAGTTCTTCAAGGACCTCGTCGGCACCGACTTCACCGCCGCCAGACTGGCGACGGCACCGGCCTCCAAGGCTTTGGGCGTCACCGTCAAGATGACGACCGAACTTGAACCCAACGCTGGTACCGGCAAGAACGTCATCGGGTTCCTCCCCGGCAACGACCCCGCCCTGAAGGACGAGTACATCATCGTCGGCGGGCACTTCGACCACCTCGGATACGGCGAGGTCGGTTCCCGAACCGGCAACGACGTCTACCACGGTGGAGCGGACGACAACGCCAGCGGCTCATCGGGCGTGATCGCCCTGGCCGAGTACTTCGGCAAGACGAAGGGCAACAAGCGCACGATCATCTTCCAGGCCTACTCCGGCGAAGAAGAAGGCTTGGTCGGCTCCAACGCTTGGGCGAAGGACAACCCCGACATCTTGGCGAAGACCACGGCGATGCTGAACATGGACATGATCGGCACCGTTCGACAGAACAACGTGTACGTGTTCGGCACCTCCACCAGCAAAGGCTGGGACGCCGTGCTAAACCAGGTAAAGGTCGCCGACTTGAATCTGGTCACCGCTCCCCACGTTCGCGGCGACAGCGACCAGGCTTCCTTCGCCCGCCGAAACGTGCCGGTGCTCTTCTTCCATACCGGATTGACCAACGACTACCACACCGAGAACGATCTCCTTGCGGTCATCAACACCAAGGGCATGGCGAAGGTCGCATCGGCGGTGGCGGAGACCGTAATCGCCTTGGACAACAGCCCCAAGCTTGAGTTCGACGCCCAGGGCGTTGTGCTCGGCAACAAGCCCACCGACCGAGTTGTTCCTGCCAACGATCCGCCCCCGTCCACGACGGCACCGGGTGGTACCCGACGCATCCGCGTGGGCTTCATGCCGGACTACGCTGCAGGCGGTCCGGGCCTCTTGATCACGGGAACGGTTCCCGACAGCCCGGCTTCCAAGGCTGGCTTCAAGGCAGGCGACCGGATCACCGAGTTCGCCGGCAAGCCCGTGGCTGACATCGAAGGCCTCGCCGAAGCCATGAAGGGCTTAAACCCGGGAGACAAGGTCAAGGTGAAGTTCCTGCGCGACGGGAAGGAGATGACCGTCGAGCTCGTCGTGGAAGAACGCATCGATGGCTAATCTCGCGTTCCTTGCGAGCCTCGTAATGCTTGCCGGCCAGAACAGCGCCGGCAAGCTCATCGAGGGTAACCAGTTCGTGCCGGACTTTAACGCCGCCAAGGACACCGTCCGGGTCCTGGTCATTCTCGCTCCAAGCTGACAGACCTGCCTCAACGGCGCCCGTGAGGTGCAAGAGCAGGTGCTTCCCAAGATCAAGGACGACCGCCTCAAAGTGTTCGTCGTTTGGACTCCCGCCTACGGCACCGACGACAACACCTTGGCGAAGCAAGGCGCCGCTCTGGCGAAAGACAAGCGGACCCGCAACTACTGGGATGCCAAATCGGAGCTGGCGCTCGAGTTCGGCAAGGTTGTCACGGTTCCGCGGGACTCTCCCCTCGCCTACGACGTTTACTTCGTTTACGGTCCTGGCGCCGAGTACAAAGGCGCCGCGCCCAAACCGCTAACTTACATGCACCAGATTTTGGAGGACGAACGGTTCTTCGAGCCCGAGAAGTTCGTCAAGGTGCTCAAAGCGGAGTTGGCGAAACTCCCCGGCAAAGGCTAGCGCCCGGTCTTGAACCGCCACGTTTTGGCGATCGTATCGGGACCGTCCGGACGATCCACCACCACTTTCACGGTGGCGACGTACTCGGTGTTTGGGGCGAGTGGCGATGCCGGAATGAGGAACGCCTCGCGGGTGAGGTTCTTGTCGTTGATCGGCGTGTTCACGAGGACGGGCACTTCCGCTCCTGCCGCCGTTTGAAGGCGCGTCTCGTCGAATCGAACCTGAACCGGCGACGACGAAGTCACCGCAAAGGAAACCACGTAGCCCACTTTCTCGCCCGAAAGGTTGTGGATCGCCAGGGGATCAGGCACCTCGGGCTTGCTCCAAGCGGTAGGGACGCCGACCTGTCCATCGTACGGATACATGACCACCGCGGGCGTTTCGGAGGTCGCGCACGCCATCGCCAGCACCTTGCCCGCCTTTCCGCAACCAAACTGGAGCTTCCCGGGCTGCAAGAGCGCCATCCGGTGGTACGGGGCGTCGATAAGGCCCGCAATCGCGTCTGCGGCGGAATCAGACCCAAAGGCGATGTTCTCCGCCGCCGTTCCCACGTATCCGAACGCCTCGAGACGCTCCCGGTGGGTCTTGCCGACAAAGCCCGGTTTGCCGGGAATCTCCTCATGGCCAAAGGCGCTGTTCGCCTCCAAGTACTTCGCGTGCGCCAAACTCGCGGCGTTGACCCGATCATCCATGACGAACTCGCCAAGACCCATCTTGCGACGCAGATCGTTTGCGGCGACGATCGCCGCCTTCTGGTCCTCGTTGGGCGCCTCCAAAGCCGGCAACGCGTCAGGACGCACGTCAAAGGTCCACTCCTTCGAGTGGGTGTTACCGCCCTGGTAATGGACGCGGATCGCCGCCTGGTAATGGCCGGGCTCCAAGGCGTCGATGGTGGCGACCACCCGTCGGCGGTCCGGGTCGTATCGGCAAGGCACTTCTTGACCGTTCAGTTCGGCGTCAAAGCCGGTGATCGATTTGGCGTCGTCTGCCCAGACTTCCCAAGTCAGTTCGGGCTTGCGAACCATGAGGGCTCCCCGGGGACCGTACGCCCTGAAGTACAGGTCGGCGACGGCGGGCACCGCTGCAAGAAACAGCGCGGCGACCACCCCTCGCAACCATGCCGGGGCAACGTTTAGACCCTCCTTCGCCAACTAGAACCTCTCGACCGAAAAAGCCGTCATTATGGTACGGCACCGAGCCCCGCACGGCAAGGAAATTATGTAAGAGAATCGTCTCGGGCGATGGGTCTTTGTGCCGGTTGAAACGTAGAAGTTCGTAACGAACCGATAATTGCACGAGTAAGTTCGCCGTTCCGATGAGCAATCTCCCGACCAGCCTAGGGAAGTACCAAATCATCCGTGAGATTGCACGGTCGAACGACATCGTCTACGAAGCCTATGATCCCGTGATGAATCGCCGCGTGGCGGTCAAGGAGTTGGCGCTCCTGGCGGGGTCTTCGTCGTCGCAACGAGAGGACCGCCTTCGGCGGTTTTTGCGGGAAGCCAAGGCGGCGGGATCGCTTTCCCATCCGAACATCGTCACGATCTATGAAGTCGGCGAGGAAGCCGGTCGCACCTATCTGGCGATGGAGTTCCTCGACGGGCACACGCTCCGGAACGAGATCGACACGAACGGCTTTCTTTCCCCTGACCGAGCCGTTGAAGTCGCCACCGCCATCCTGGAGGCGCTGGATTACGCCCATCAACACGGCGTGATCCACCGCGACATCAAGCCGGACAACATTCAGCTTCTCTCTGATGGGCGGATCAAACTTACCGACTTCGGCATCGCCCGCCTGACCTTTGAGCCCAACCTAACGATCGACGGCCAGATCTTCGGCACGCCGAGCTACATGTCGCCTGAGCAGGTGGTAGGCAAAGAGATCGACGCGCGAAGCGACCTTTTCAGCGTCGGCACGGTGATGTACGAAATGCTCTCGGGGCGGAAGCCTTTCCAGGGCGACAGCGTCGTTTCCATCACGTATTCGATCATGAACGCCCACCCAGAGCAGATTCAAAATCTGTCCTGGCCGTTGTGGCAGTTCCTTGAGCGCGCGCTGGACAAAACGCCCGCCATGCGATTTGGTAGCGCCCACGAAATGGCGGAGGCGCTCAAGCAGGCCGTCGAAGCATCGCGGCAGACCGTGATCAGCCCGACGCCCACCTACGCGCCGCTGCCGCCGGCGCCCCCGGCGACGTACCCATACAACCCTTATCAGCCCACGACTGCCCATGCGCCGCCCCCGGTGGTAACTCCGGTCCAACTCGTGGCAGGTCCGGGCGGACACCCCGTGCTCTCGGTCGGCGGAGTGCAGGTGCCGGTGTACTATCCGCCGCCCCCACGGCAGCCTTTGCTCAAGCCCGAGACTCGGGTGTTCCTCAGCAGGCTGTTCGTGACTTTCGTGGTTCTCGGAACGTTGTTCGGCTTGGTGATCGTGGGCGTGAACTCCATGAGCCGGGTTATCGAGCGGATGAACCTGCAGCAGCAGGATTCCGAAATCCGCGACCGCTTGCTCAAGGGAACGTCGGGCGGATCGCTCCAAGATCGCATTGCGCAATACGAGGCTCTGATCGCGAAAATGCGAAGCCCCGAGATGCAAGCCGCCGAGAAACGAAATCTTGCCGTGCTGTATGAGCAAATGGGACAGCAGTCGTTGGGCAACGGCGACCGAATCGTCGCCGAAAGCTGCTTTACCAAGGCGATCGATCTCGACCCGGACAACGCCGCCTACGCGAGCGACCTCGCGGCGCTCTACGCTACCGCCGCGAACAACTCGCAGGGCACTCAGCGAGTCGAGATGCTCCAAGCATCGGCTAACCAATGGGAGCGCGCCGTGCAAACCGAGCCGAACTCGCAACGCCGACAGACCTACGCTTCCGGTGCCGCGTCGACGCTTTACAACTACGCTTCCGCCATCTCGCTCACCGACCCTTACGAAGCTCGGCAGAAGCTCTACAAGGCACGCGAGTACGCGGAGCCAAGTTCGGCGTTGGCGCTGGACATCCAAGCCCTGTTGAAGCGACTGACGGAACGGTAGCCAAGCCGGTATCCTAATCCGCAATGGCGCACGGCAAGGTCCTCGCACTCCATCTCAAGCCGGCCGTCGGCCAGATTCGTCCCGTCGGCACGCTCAAGGCGATCGCGGGAGAAGGCTTCGAGGGCGACCGATGCCGCAACTCGAAGAGCCGCCAGGCTCTGTTTGTCGGGCACGAGACTCTCGAAGCGTTTGGGTTCGAGCCGGGCACCCTGCGAGAGCAGATCACGGTCGAGTTGCCTGGACTGCAAACGTTGCCGATTGGAAGCCGGGTCAAAGTGGGCGACGTGGAGTTCGAGATCACCGCCGACTGCACGCCGTGCGCCAAGATGGCCGGCTACTTGGGGAAAGACCCCGAGGACTTCAAACAGAGCATCTCGCTGCGGCGGGGAATGCTCGCGAACGTCCTCACGGACGGCACGATCCGGGTGGGTGACGAGGTGACGGTCAACCGTGCCTAACAGCGAAGGACGAAGGCGTGTCGGTGCCACCATCGGCATGCTGACCTTCCTGGCGGGCGTCGCCCTGCTCTTCTTCGTGTTTCGCCTTGCTTACGATATGTTCACCGTTGCCCCCGCCGAAGCCATCGGCGCCAAGCCCGGCCAAACCCTAGATCTTAACCAGGTGGTGAGCAAGCTCGGTGCGGTCGTTATTCGGGTGATCTTGTTGCTCGTAATGGCGATCCTGGGCGGCGTGGTGGCCAACCGCGGCATCCGCATGTTCGCCGATGCGGGCGCCATCCGCGAGTCCTCGAGGTCCGGAGAGTCCAGTTAACCATCTGGTAAATTGAGCCCATGGCGGGCAAAAAGCAAGAGATTCTCAACGCGGGCGTCTCGATCCTCGCCGAACACGGGCCCGAGGGCTTGCATGCCCGCACCGTTGCCACACGAGTTGGCGTGAACCACGCGGCCGTTCATTACTACTTCCCCAAGCGCTCCGACCTTATCCGTGCGGTGATCGAGCACGCCTTCACTTCGTTTGCGGAACAGCGCGCCCAACTGGTGTCGGAGACTGGCCCCGAGCGGCTGAAAGCTCATCTGAACATGGTGAGGAGCTACGCGAGGCCCGAATCAGGCTTCCTCACCATTTGGACAAGCTGTTTCCTGTGGGCCAAGGAAGACGATGCACTCCGGGCAGAGTTGGTTCGGTACCTGCGTGAGTGGGCATTCTTGTTGAAGCTCGAGCTGAAGAATGCAAAGGGCTCCAACCCGCTCTCGGACCCCGAAACCTTGGTAGCGGCCCTGGTCGGCATCGGCTTGCTCGCCCAGACGATGGGCGACGAGTTCGATCACCGGGCGAAGATTAAGAAGATTCTTGCTTCGCTGAGCTAACCAGCGGCGAGACCTTCCAGCAGGCCGCCGTGTGGTTTCCCTCGACCTCGAACGCGCTTGGATCGACGTCGCAACGATCGAAACGCACCCGACAGCGCGCGGCGAAGGCGCAGCCTTCGATCGGCTTGGCCAAGTCGGGAGGCTGACCTCCGATGGACTCCAGGCGGGTTACCCCGGGCCGGGGGAGAGACGCGAGCAGAGCCTGCGTGTAAGGATGCGCCGGATGCCGAAGCACCGCTTCTGCCGGTCCGGTCTCGACTATCCGCCCCGCGTAGAAGACGGCGATCCGGTCTGCCAGAGACCCGATAACCCCAATATCGTGCGAAATGATGATAACCGCCGTTCCCTCGCTCTTCGCCATGTCGCGGATGAGGCGCAAGATCTGGGCCTGCAGCGTCACGTCCAAAGCCGTCGTTGGCTCGTCACAGATCAGGACCTTTGGCTTGCAAGCGAACGCGATGCCGATCACCACGCGTTGGCGCTGGCCGCCGCTCATCTGGTGCGGGTACTTGTGGGCGGCTGATTCTGGTGCCGGAACGCCGACTTTGTCGAGCATCTCGACCGCCTTCGACCACGCTTCGGCTTTGTTCATGCCTTGGTGGAGCCTGAGCGCTTCGGCGATCTGCTCGCCCGCCTTCATCATGGGGTTGAGGCTCGTAAAGGGGTCTTGCATGACGAGGGCGATCTGATCGCCGCGCACGTCGAGATACTCCTTCGCGCTGATTTGCGTCAGATCTCGCCCTTCCAAGAGGATCGAACCTGCCGCAACCCGTCCGGGAGCCTGCAACATGCCCATGACGGCGTAGGCGGTCATGGATTTGCCGCAACCGGATTCGCCAACGACCCCCAGGGTTTCGCCCGCGTCCACCGTAAAGGAAACTCCCCGCAAGATGCGGGCGTCTCCAAACGCCACTTCGAGGCCGCGGACTTCCAAAACGGGCATGGTGCGGATGAGTATAGCGGAGCGCTTAGCCTGACGGTGCCGACTCGACCACGTTCACATCGGCTTGCGGCTGGCGCAAGCGCCAAGAACCGACCATCGGAACCGCCGTGAGCGAAGCAGCCATGGCGTATGGCGCCCAGTGGCGGACATCGAACAGGTAGTTGCCCACCATCGGGCCCAAGATGCGCGCCATCGCGCCCAAGCCTTGGGTGATGCCGAAGACGCCGCCCTGCATGGTCGCGGGTGCCGATCGCGAAATGAGGCTGCTGAGGCTCGGTTGCGCCAAGCCCGTGGCGATGCCAAGCACCATGATGATCAGCAGGGCGGGAATCCACGGCGGGCAGAAGGGGACCAGCGCCAACGAAGGCACCATGCACATCCACGCGAAGCGCAAGAGGCGGACTTCGCCGAACTTGGGTTGCACGACCCGAATGAGGTACCCCTGCATGAAAGCGCTGACGATGCCGACCACGGTGAGCAAGATGGCGCCTTCCATTTGGGACATGCCGAACTGCTTGTTCGTGAGCAGGAAGTAGGTGCTCTCCAAGTTCGCGAACCCGAAGTTGTTGATGAAGAACAAGGCGAGGAGGAACCCGAGTCCCGGCGTTCCCAAGGCGATCACCAGGTTCTTGACCGAGGCGCGGCGCATCTCGGCGGCGTTGGCTTGCGGCGTGCTTTCTTCGAGAATGAAGAGCACGTACAAGAAGTTGATCACGCACAGAGTGGCGGCCACGTAGCCCAAAACGAGCGGATGCCCATGCCCAATCTTGATGAGGAACGCGCCCGTGGGCGGTCCGAAGATGAAGCCCAAGCCGAACGCCGCTCCGATCATGCCGAGGCTTTTTGCCCGGTCCTCGGGTTTCGTGACGTCGGCGATGTAAGCGTAAGCAACGCCCAAGTTCGCCCCGGCAACGCCCAAGACGACGCGCGCCGCGAGCATCATCCAAAGCACCTCGGCGTGCGCGTACAGAAGGTTGCTCACCGCGGCCATGGCGCAGGTCACCAAGAGGATCTTCCGGCGGCCGATGGCATCGCTCCAACGGCCGAGGATCGGCGCCGTGATGAGCTGGGCGATGCTGAACGACGCGATGAGCAAGCCGCGCCAAATGCCGGTCGCCCCGAGGGCGTCGCCCCGCAACTGGATATCCGGGATAACCAGGCCGAAGCTGAGAAGGTCGATAAAGACCGTAAGAAAGATGCCGAGGATCGGGGGCAGACGGCGGCGCATGCAGACGCCATTATGAACGGAAGAGCCGAGCGTAGGGGCTCGACTCTTCCGCTGCAGAACGGATCTGCCTAGGCTTTGCCTATTTCCGTTTCACCGGAATTTTCTTTGGCTCGACCTTCGGTAGCGCCATTCTGGGCACCGTGATGGTCACGATGCCGTTTTCGAACTCCGCTTTGACTTTGTCGACCTCGATGTCCTCCGGAAGCCGAACGCTTCGCATGAACTTGCCGTACCGTGCTTCACTCCGATACAGCTTGGCGTCGGGCTCGGTCTCCATGACGTCCTTGGTTTCATACCAAAGGGTCAGGACATAGTTGTCGAGGGTCAGGTGGAGCTCCTCTGGCTTCACGCCAGGGACCGCGGCCTTCACGTAGACCACGTTCTCCTTCTCGAAAACATCAAGAGGCAGGAAATTCTCCGCCTCCATCGTTCGCGGGAACAAGGACGGCGCATTCCAGAGGTTCTCAATGAACCGATCAAGCGGCTCGAAGAGCGGGATCGGCTCCTGATTTCTTCGGGTGAGAAGTGTCATCTCATTCGCCTCCTTGGGAGTTGGTTTTGCTGACTCGCTCCATCAACTCTCAGCCCGTATGCTGTAACCGAGCCGAACGTCGATGCGCACCGTAACTGGTAATTCCTTGGCGAAACTGGCTACATTTTCGTCAAGTCGTCGCGGCGCACGGACCGGTTCTCGCTGCCAAATGCCGATAAACTGAACGAGGCCTATGCCAGAGTCGTTTTCCTACTCCACGCCGCCCGATTCGGAATCGGAGATCGCGGTCGACCGCGCCAACGCGTGGGTGGCCCGATTCGCCCCGTTGGTGATGGACGAAGAGGCGGTGACCGAAGAGGATCTACGTCGCCGCATCGCCACGACCAAGGCCTTACAGGCGGAGGGTCCGGAAGTCCAGGCCTTACTCTCCCAGTCGGGAGACCCCGACCTCAAACACACGGTCGAGCGGGCACTCAGCCAACTGGAATCGGTGGAGACCGACCTGCGCCGGCGTTTGGCGAAGCTCGCCCCGGGGGATCCCCAAGGGCTGCCCGATCTGGAGCAGCTCAACGAGAAGCTCGACGAGCGCATGGCGCGTCAGGAGTTGGGTCTGCCCACGGGCTTGGAAACGCCCGAGGTACTCCAACTGCAGACGAGCCCGCCCAACCTCGCCGTTGCCGGCGGCTTGGGCTTGTTCGGCTTCGGGTGGACATCGTTCACCGCCTTTCACGCGTTTTTCATGATCGGGGGGATGATGAAGGCGTTCGGCATTGTCGCCTTGGCTTTGCTGGGCTTCTACGCCATCTTCTTCGGAGTGGGGTTCGCCATGCTGTCAACCGCTCTCAACGCCGCTTGCCGCGAGTCGATAGAACTGGACGGCAACCGGCTCAAGGTGATCCGAAAGCTGGGCTTCTGGGTGCGCGAGAAGGCATACATCCTGGCGGACGACACCCTTGCCGAAATTGCCGAACCCCAAACGGGCGGATTCACGAACCGAAACCAGAAGATCCAGCCAACGGTGGTGCTCGCGGACGTCGACGGCAAGCAGATCAGTCTTGCCGCCAACGCCTCCGAGGGTCAGAAACAGAAGCTCCGGGACACCATCAACGCCTATCTCAAAGCAAAGCGAGCCTAGCGGCGCTTCCGCTTTGGCGGCACGAACCCGCCACCAGGAACGCCGGTCTTCTTCTTCTTGGGCGGCTTGCCCCGAAACGCCTTGGGCGTCGTGTTCGGGCGATTGCGCTTGGGAGCGCTCTCCTCGCTTGGGGAACTCGCCTCCGGCTTGCTCTCGGCCGGCTTGGGCTTCTTGGCCTCGCGAGATTTGAAGTTGCCTTTGCTCTCTTCCGGGCGCTTCCAGGGCTCATCGGACGTTCGCGGTTTGAAGGTTCGCGGCTCGGACTTCGAACGCGATTGGTACGGCTTGCTTTCGGACCTCGACCTTTCGGGGTTTCCTTCGAATCGACGCGACGGGCTCTGACCTTGCCGATTGTCGTTGTCGAAGCGCTTTCTCTGGGGTTCCCGCCGGTCGCTCGGTTTTGACGAGGCCGAGTTGCCTCGAGAGGCCTCGGGTCTCGGGCGATCGTCGCGCCTCGGTTGCTCGTACCGGGGTCGCTCCTCGTTTCTTGGCTGCTCGAATCGAGGTCGATCTTCTCGCCGAGGCTGCTCGAAGCGCGGACGTTCCGAGGCGTTTCGGGACGGCGGACGATGCTTGACCGTGCGCCCGGGGCGCGGAAGCGGACTGTCGTCAGCCGTGGCGATTTGGTAGCCAACGTAATCTTCGAGCCGATCGAACTTGCGGCAGTGCTCAGGGGTCACCAGAATCGCCGCGCGCCCACTGGCGCCGGCTCGGCCAGTTCGCCCAATTCGATGCACATAGTCCTCGTCCATATCAGGCAGGTCGTATTGGACGACCAACTCGATGTCCTTGACGTCGATGCCACGGGCGGCGATATCGGTCGCGACCAGCACCCGGTTGTGCCCCGACCGAAAGCCGGACATGGCAGCGTCGCGTTGCGCCTGAGTGCGGTCGGCATGAATCTCAACCGCGCTGTGTCCGTACGAACGAAGGGACTTTGCCACCTTGCGGGCGCCGTGGCGGGTGCGGGTGAAAACGAGCACCGGCCCGTCCGTTGCGGTGACGAGGTCGTTCAGCAACGCGGCCTTGTCTTCGTGGTCGACCACATAGGCGAGTTGCTCGATGGCTTCAATGGGTGTACCCTGGGGCTCGACCTCGATCCGCACCGGGTCCTTTAGCTTGCGATGGGCCAGTTCGTCGACGGCTTCCGGCATGGTGGCGGAGAACATCAACGTCTGACGATCGTCGCGCAACATCTCAAAAATCCGCCTGATGGCAGGCAGGAAGCCCATGTCGAGCATCCGGTCCGCCTCATCCAGCACCACGTGGGTGAACTGGTTGAGCCGAATCGAGCCGTGCGAAGCGTGGTCCAAGAGCCGCCCGGGCGTGGCGATCACGATCTGGGGCTTTCGGTGGAGATCGCGGAGTTGGGGTCCCATGGCCATGCCCCCGACCAAGACGGCGGTCCGCATTTTGAACGGACCGGTAAAGTGCCGCAGGCTCGTGGCGATCTGGGTTGCGAGTTCGCGCGTGGGGGCGAGAATGAGCGCCGTCCCCTCAGAGTTTCTCAGGGCTTCGATGAGAGGCAAACCGAAGGCGAGGGTCTTTCCCGTGCCGGTCTGGGCGATGCCGATCAAATCGCGGCCCTGACGCACGACAGGAATGGCCTGCTCCTGGATGGGAGTGGGAACGGTGATGCCGTGCGCGTCAAGCAGCGGCCCGAGATCGGCCGACAGGCCTAACGAGGAAAATAACATAGGGGAAGACAAAAGTATACCATTTTGCCTTCCCCTACCCGTTAGTTCTTCCAGGCGCGCTCGCCGCGTTCCAGGCTCCAGTCGTTGCCGAAGTAGCCGGCTTCGAGCACCGCCGCCGCCCCATCACGGTACACGTTCGAGTCGAACACCGCGTAGTCGGGCAGCTGGACTCCCGAGGAGAAGTAGGGCGCTCGGTCGGTGAGCCGCATTCCGGCAACCGTTGTTCCCCCGATCGCTCCGACCAAGCAGCGCCCCTGCGCCGAAGGATAGATGAGCATCACCGCCCGGTCTCCCAGATAGCTGCGCGCACCAGCCAAGATCCCGGCGCGGCCCACCTTGATGGGGCAGTTGGCAAGAAGCTTCGACCACGCCGAGTTCGAAACCGAGTTACCGTAAAGGATCACGTTTCGATCCTTGAACTTGGATGCCGAGTAGCCGGTGTCAGGCACCACGTCTACGGCTCCGTTGCCGCGGTACCAAAGCGTCTCGGCGTCGAACCTCGCCTTTGCGAACATCCAAGCGTTCTCCTCGGCGGTGCCCTTCGTGCCGTAAACAAAGACCATGCGCTCGTTGAAGGCGTTTTTGAAGGGTCCGGTGAAGGCACCAGTCTTGCCGCTGCCATCCATCTGGGTGGCATAGGTCCACTGACCGCCAAGGTTGATGAAGGACGCGCTCTTTGCGTTTACTTTCAGTTCTTGGCCGTCCAGAACCACCGTTCGTGGCCCCTTGCCCGGGATCGCGGTCTCAAGGTCCAGGACAAGCCTTGCCACGTTCGTCGTGGTCCCCTCGATGCGCCGCCCGGCGCGGTCCGCCTTCAGTTGGATTCGGGTGCTTGCCAAGGCCTTCTGCTGGCGGTCGATCGTCGCCCACGCGTAGCGGTTGTTCACCGAAAGGGAGTTTGTGGTGTAGTCGATCTCCGTGCGCTCGGGTCTAACCGACTTCTTGAACATGTCGAAGATGCCGGGCCAGTCGACGCATTGATTGCCCCACCAGTGTCCGGCTCCGGGCTGCTCGTGGTACTCCACGTGCGGATGAAAATCCTTAAGGTGGTCCCGCATGGTGCGGGCTTCCGTCACTGGCACGTTGTCGTCTGCGTCCCCGTGCAGGATGTAAATGGGATAGCTCAAGTAGTTGCGCGAAAGGCTGAGCGTGTCGCTAGGCGAGGCGGCGCGCTGAACGATCTCCTCCACGGGACCCGCATTGGCGTTGCGGCTCCCTCCCGCGTACGAGAAGAAGCTGATCCACCCTGCGCTGGGGGCGATCCCCGCAAACAAGTCAGGGTACTGGACGCCCACCTGCCAAGTTCCGTGCCCGCCCATCGAGTGGCCGGTCAAGTAGATCCGGTTCGGATCCGGCTGGAACCGCTTCTTCGCCTCGGCCAGCACTTCCATGGCATCCAAGCGGCCGATCTCCTCCCAGTCGAAGCCGTAGGGACGACGGTTGGTCGCCGCCACGATGGTGCACCAATCCTTGGGAGCGTAGGCATCGGCTTGGCCCTGCGCCTCGACGCTTGCCCCGTGCAAGGTCAGCACCAACGCCGAGTTGGGCGTCGGCTTCGTTTGCGGGACCACCGCGTAGTATTGGAGCGAGCCATCCACACGGCTCAAGAAGGTCCGTCGGTACGTCTGACCTTCTTTTCGGACCCGCACCTTCAACGTCTGCGAATCGAGCACCTTGCCGTTCTGGACGATCTTGAGTTCGATGTCGGCGGTATCGGCTGTTCCTTGAGGAACGGGAAATCGGAACATTGCCTTTCGAACGCCGAGCGGCAAGATCGCGCCGCCGGAGGTGCGCAGGGTGGTTCCGCCCACCTTTGCTTCAAGGGTGTAGCCCGAGACCATCGCGTCCGTGGCGTTCACGACCGGAACCGCGCCCATCAGATCGCCTTTGTCGCCTGGGATTGCGTCCGGAAGGGTGACGTCCCCCGTGTTGAAGGACAGCGGCGCTTTCGGCTCGCTGAAATCCACCCTGAGTCTGCCCCTGCCGCACGAGAAAAGGAAGTCGTTGTCGCCCGCCTTCAGCTTGATCGGCAACTTGACGTAGCCGTACTGGTAGGGATCGCCCGTTCTGGGCACGCCGTTCACGTAGACCATGCTGTGGCCAGCCGCCTCTAGAATCACGATCTTCTCTGCGGCGCTTTGCGTGCGGACGAAGGCATACCCGCCACCCAAGGCTTGGTGCTCGAACCAACCGTCGGCGTTGGCTGCGATCTTCGTCCACTTGCGCTCGCTGCCACTCGGCAGCACTACCGCCTCGCCCTCGGCGGGCGCCTTCCAACGGCCTTCAACAACGGCGGCGGTTACGGCATCGGGCGCGAACGGGATTCTTCCACCGCGTCCGACCCCGCCCACGACGAGGGCTTCGGAGACGGCGAGAGGAAACAGCACGGGCAAAAGTAGGGTCAGCATCTTGGTCAACTTGCGAGGGAATATCGGGGTTTTACCGTGGAACGTCGCAATTAATGCCGGGTATCCGGACCAAATCGTCGCTATAATGGAAGCCAAGAGGGGCAGTGAAATACCGTAGGGGCGGCTTTACGCTGACCGAAATGTTGGTCGTGTTGGCTATCGTGGCTGTTTTGGCCGCGATGCTTTTCCCTGTGTTTCGCTCCGTCCGCGCGGCCTCGCAGCGCGCGGTCTGCGTCCAGAACTTCCGGTCCGCCCACGCCGCGGCGGGACTGTATTTGGGCGACTACGACGACCGGTTCATGCCGGCGAACTACAAGCCCGTTCCTCCTCGGTTTTCAAGCAACGATCGCACTTGGGTTCAGCTGCTCCTGCCGTACACCAAGAATTTCGCGATCTTCCGGTGCCCGTCGGACTACAGCATCCGGCCTGCTCCTGAAACGACCTTCGACCAGGATCTCGTCCCGGGCGACACGTACTCGCGCTACTACTCAGCTTCGCTTCGCGCGAACCTGGGATACAACTTCATGTATCTCTCCCCGGCGGTAAGGGTGGGCAACAACTGGGTGACCCAGCCCCGCCTCCAGTCGCAGGTGAACGACGTATCAAGAACGCTCCTCTTTGCCGACAGCGTCTGGAATCGGACCGATCGGGGTATGCCCGAAGGCGGCGGAAGCTGGATTATCGTTCCCCCTTGCCGGTATGCCGACCAAAACGGGGTGGACTCGTTCAAGGTGGCGGGCAGCGGCGAAGAAATCTATACCGCCAGCTACTTCGGTTGGGACACCACGTCGCAAAGCGGTCCCAAATACGGCGGCGCCTGGCCCTGGCACAACGGCCGTCTGAACGTGCTCATGCTGGGAGGCAACGCCTCTCCGCTGGTGCCGGACAAGCTTTCCGATGGATGCGCCTTGGGCAACCGCTGGAGCGGCTACATCAACAACTCCGGCTCTTACATGTGGGATCTGAACTAGCCGGCTAAGCCGGGCTCGGCTCCCAGCCCTTTGCCCCGTCCCTCAGCAGTTCCATCGCGGGCCAAACCCCGCAGAAGTCGTCGCCCGGGCCGAATTCGGCGTAGCCGGTCCGCCAAATGGCGCCGTTCGAGTCCCGGTGAAATCCGGAAATGCCTGGCCACCAACCCTCCTTCTCGGTGTAGGCGCCCAACGCGGTCGAAAACCTCTTGTCGGCGTCTTGGACCATGGCGAACTGCCAACCTCGCTCTCGTGCCAACCTGGCTTGCTCTTCGGGGGAATCTGGCGAGACCACCACGAACCCCGCTCGCTGCGCGAGGTGGCGCGTGAAGCCCGACAGCCCATCCGCCCACAGGGTGCAGTAAGGGCAGCCTCTGCCCATGTTGTGCACCAGGATGAGGTCCGGTTTGCCCGCGAAGAGGTCAGAGAGGCGAACCGGCCCTTCCAAGGCGTGGAACACGAAGTCCTCGACGGGCTCGGGAGCGACCGCAGCCCGCGCTTTTGCCAACTCCTCCTTCAACTCTTGGATCTGCTTCTCGATGCGACGGACCTGATCGTTCATTGCAAAAGTCTACTTTAGCTGCCCGCCAAGCCTAGCGCGGGAGCGTTGCGCCGAAACGCCTCGATCATGTTCGCGATGTGTTCTTCCAGCGTGAGCCCGATCGTCTCCGCACCTTCCAGGACTTCGTCCCGGTTCACCGCCGCGGCGAAGCTCTTGTCCTTCAGCTTCTTGATCACGCTCTTCGGCTCCAGATCCGCGACGCTTCGAGAAGGCCGGACGTAGGTGGCGGCGGTGATGAAGCCGGTCAGCTCGTCGCACGCGAAGAGGTACTTCTCCATCTTCGATTCGCGGGGAATACCCAGGGCGTCGTTGTGAGAGCCGATGGCGCGGATGAGTTCCGCATCCCAACCTTGCTCTTCGAGGATTCGCATTCCCTGTCGCGGGTGGTCGCCGGGGAACTTCTCGTAGTCGAAATCATGGAGAAGCCCGACGGTTCCCCAACGTTCGACATCCTCGCCGAGTTTTTCGGCATAGAAGCGCATCGCGGCTTCGACGCCCAAGCAGTGGCGCCGCAACGAATCGCTCGCGATATGATCACAAACCAGTTGCCAGGCGTGTTCCCTGTCGAAAGGCATGGGCGATTATGGGCGCGATCGAGCGTAGACGTCCAGCCACCCAAACACTTCGAAGTTGGACCTCTCGTACCATCCGACCAGACTGGGGTCGCACTGCAACACGATCGGTTTGCCCGGCGGCGCGGCCTTGATCAGCATCCTGAGCATCTCGGAACCCTTCCCTTGGCCCCGGAGCCCCGACTCGACGCAGAAGTTGTAAATCCCGACGGCATCGCCCACGGAAAGGGAGTATGCCCCCACGAGGTTGCGGTGGGTCTTGCGGTCGAGCATCGGCCAGGCCCCGTACAACTGAAGGTTCGACGCCCGAGCGACCACCCGTCCAATCTCGTCTCGGACCACCGGGCTCGCGTTCGCGAAGAACTGCCTCGCGACGAAGTCGGCGATCGTCTCCCGGTCGAGCCTTGAATCGCAGGGCAACACGCACAGCCGAGCCGGACTCTCGGTTGGCACCGATCCCCGGAACACCATCTGAGCCTGCCGATAGACCCGCTGGAAGCCCTGCAGCGTGTACGCCGCGTCGGCTCCACCGTCATCCCGCGTGGGCACATAGACGTGGAACACAGGATTGTCGCCCGAGAGCCGCCACGCTTCAAACGCCGAAGTGCGGTCGCTGGCGACCCCGATGGCGAAGTTGCCCATCACGTGCGAGAACGCGCTGGTGATGCCCTGTAGCCGATGACCCGACAGGGGACGCGCGCCGAGAACCTGGCTGCCAAGCGCCAGGTAGGTATCGGCGAGATTGCGCGCCGCCAGATCGAATATGTCGCTCAAAGCACGGTGCTCCACATGGCGCCTATCCGCACACCTCGGTTCGAGCCGAAGAATCCGACCGACACACCGCGATCCAAGCGAGCCCCAAGGAAGATCTGGACGCCTTTGGGAGTGGCGAGGACTGTTCCGAGAAAGTCGTCGCGGCGCGATCGCCAAAGATCGACGCCCAACCCGACTTGCATCCCGTCCCCGTAGATTCCGGAAACGCCGATGCGGACGGTGGGCGCGTAGATTCCCTTGGGCGCGATGAAGGGCTTGGCGGCGAAGGTGTCCGCAAAGAACGTGCTCACCAGCCCCTGGATGCGACGTTGCACGAAGATGCCCCCGTAATGGCCGGTCTCCAGCCAAAGCGACTGGTTGTCCGGGAGGACGCCCAAGAGTTTCTGGGTGTCCGCTGGCGGAATCACCGTATCGAACTTGCCCGCGACCACGAACGTCGGCGTCGTTTCGCGACGTGGCAGGTGATTGAGCGGCTCGATCGGCGCCAACTCCTCGCGAAGTTTGCCCTCGGTAAGTCCCATCCGCCTCATCCTGTCCCTCACTTCCACCACCCGCGAGCTGTTCCAAATGATATGGGCGAAGTCCGCTCCGCCCACAACGAACGCCGCCGGGCCGAATCGGCTTTCGACGCCGTAGCTGTTAGCGGCAACGAGGGATCCGAGGCTGGTGCCCACGATGCCGATGTGGCGAGAGTCGAACTCGGGCCTGGTCTCGATCCAATCGACGGTGCGACGCACGTCGAGCACCGCTTGGGACATCGTTGCGACCAGAACCTTCGGGTCTGCTTGGATGGCCAACTGTCCAGAGCGATAGCCCGCCGGAGTTCGGCTAAGGTGGTACGGCAGAGGCATCAATACCGCCGCGATTCCGCGGCGCAAGAGATCGTTCGCAAGGCTCACCTCGGCCTTCTGATCCGACGCCCCCCAATAGTGCAGAACCACGACTACCGGCACCGCGCCCTGTCGATTCTCAGGCAGAAAAGCGCGTAGCCGAACGCGGTCGTTCTCGGGATATCCCGAGCGCGTGGACGACGGAAAAGTCACCGTGTATTCCGATGGACCTTCCTCCGAGTCCACGCGTTGCCAGGCATCGAAGGCGATGGGCGCCGGCCGTTCTTCGATCGGAGTCTGCGCCGCCGAAGGCAAGACGACTAGAATAAGGAAACCGATGACCGCCGCTGCTCTCTGCATTTTCGCCGCCGTCAGTATGCTCCAAAGCTCGCCGATCGACCGCGAGATTGAGACCGCCTTGGGGGTGGCGGGGCTCTCGTCCCAGACCGCCCGCTTCGACCCGGCGTGGCTCAACTTCTACGGGCAGGGCGAGTTTCAAACCCCGCTTTTTCAAGCCGTAATGGCGGAGCCTTGGAAACTCCCGTTCGTGGCGGAGGTCAGCCGAAGGGAACTCGGTACCCTGGTGGGGACGCCCAGCGAGACCCTGAACGCCGCGGCGCGCTGGGTGGGATTCAACACACGGCGTTCGCTTCTCGGCGACCCGGCGAAGGCTTGGCTGGAACAGACCACGAGTCCGGGAGCCCTCGATCGCCTTCTCGCCGATTGGCAGTCGAAAGGCATGATCAAGGGGAAGTTGCCGAGCACCGAGAAGGTTCCGGCTGCCGTCCGTCAGGCGGCGGCGATCGTGCTCATCGCCAGCGAGCAAGCCCTTGAGTTCCGCAAACTCGCCTTCGCGGGCATCGGCAACCTGGACGCCGCGTACGCTCTGTTCGCAAAGGGCGTCGACGACACCCCGCTCGTTTTCGACAAGTCTCTCAAGGTCATGCGGGGCACCGACCTGAAGTACCTCGGAGCGGGCGGCTACGACGTGCTTCTCGCTTCCCAGACCGCCGCATCGCTCCTCAGCGCGGTAGCTCCGTCCACCGCCTATGACGTTCAGATCGAAACCACCTACGGGCTCATCCGCCTAACCGGCGGCTCGCCAACCACCCACGCCAACGTGCCGACGCTGCTGGCGATCGATACGGGAGGCAACGACATCTACCTCGGGGCGCCATGTAACGCCTCGACGGCGAACTTCTTGAGCGTCGTTATCGACAGCGAGGGCTTGGACACGTACCTCAGCGACGCCCAAATCAGCAACACGACGATAGCCAAGTTCCCCGGCCGAAAGGACGGCACCTCCAAGCCTGGACCGGCAGGCGCCTTGTTCGGCTACGCCGTCCTCATCGACCTTCAGGGCGACGACGTGTACCGCACGCACCGGCCAGGGCTCGGCTCGGGGCGGTTTGGAATCGCTGCATTGCTCGACAAAGCGGGCAACGACACCTACGACGGCTACGCCGATTCGGAGGGATTCGCCCAGTTCGGGGCGGGCATCTTGGAAGACGTCGCCGGCAAGGATCGGTACGAGGGCTTCAGCCAAGTTCAGGGCATGGGCGCCGTGCAAGGGCTCGGGCTGCTCATCGACCGCGCGGGCGACGACACCTACGTGTCCAACGACACCACCATCGACTTCCCCTCGCCCCAAAGCGCCGAACATAACGTGAGCATGAGCCAGGGAGCCGGCAACGGGCGACGCGCCGACTACCTGGACGGGCACAGCCTCGCGGGCGGCGTCGGCCTTCTGTACGACATGGGCGGTAAAGACACGTACACCTGCGGCGTCTTCGGCCAGGGAGTCGGCTATTGGATGGGGGTCGGGATGCTCTGGGACGATTCGGGCGTCGATCTCTACTCGGGCCAGTGGTACGTTCAAGGCGCAGCGGCCCACTTTGCCGTCGGCTACTTGGACGAGGGTGAAGGAAACGACCGCTACAACGCCCCCATGAACATGGCGCAGGGAGCGGGGCACGACTTCTCGTTTGGGTTGCTCGTCGATCGCGCCGGAGACGACACGTACAGGGCGCCAAACCTAAGCCTGGGCGCCGGCAACGCCAACGGGATCGGCGGGCTCCTCGAGTTGGGCGGAAACGACACCTACGAATCGCTTGGGGTCACGCTGGGCAAAGCAGCGGAGGCGCCCAAGCAGAGCCTTCGCTCGCGCCTGATCTGCTTCGGCCTCTTCATGGACCTCGGCGGGAACGACAAGTACCCAGCGGCGGCAACCTGGGCCTCGAACGGAGCCCAAGGCGCCAACTGGACCGACCGCGGGCCAACGCCCGCGGAGAGCCAAGTCGGTGCCTTTTGGGACCGCTAACGCGGCAAGATCCCAAATGCGCCGGAGAACGCGACCATCTTCGTCGTGGTCATGTTTGCGCCGTTGGTGTACACCGCGGTCAAGTAGTAACGGGTCTTCTTGGACAGCGTCAGTCCCGTGAAGCGGTATGAGCCCGGGTCGTTGGTCGTGGCGTCGCCGCCCACAAAGACCTCGGTCTCCGGCATCACGTTCGATCCGCCAGGGGAGGTACCGATTTTCATGACCATCTTCTTGATCCCCGTCTCGACGTCGTAGGCCCAGTGTTGCCCGACGACGGTGTTGGCGGTCGACGAGGTAACCAAAAGCTTCGGAGCCACGGGCGCGGTCTCATCCCAGTTGAACGTGCCGTCGGCCCAGATGTTGACCCCTGGGCATTCGCAACCGTTACGGACGTTCACGCGATACTTGGTGATCGTCGTGCCGCCCGCGATCGGGGGAATGTAGACCTCATAGAGCCCAGCGGGTACGGCGTCGAACTTGTACGAACCGTCGAGCCGCGAGGTTGTCGAGTAGATGAACCCATTGGAAAGGCGCTTGGCGCGCACCGGGACATTTGCCGTCGCCACCGCTCCGCCGTAAACCTTGCCTTCAATGGAACCGGCGGTGAACGAGCGAGCCGCGGCGTCCATCGTTAGCGCCTGCATATGCAGACATCCAAAGCCCTGGTAGTCCTCTCGAGATCCGTACGGGGCGCCCATCACGCCGTAGGCGGAATACTCCAGGGCGCGAAGCGTGCGGTAGTTCGACCAGTTGCCTTGTCGGAGGCCAAACCGGCCCATGTAATGGGCGGCGGCACCGGAAACCTGGGGCGTCGCCATGGAAGTGCCCGCAAGGTAGGCGTAATCGACCAGATAGGGCGGGAAAAGGGCGCCGGTCTGCGTCATGTCGTAAAGCACACCAGGAGTGCGCATCGCGAGCGACCAGACAAACTGCACGGTGTACTGGTTGCCGTCGAACGGCATGTCGCCACCCGGGGCGGCGATATCCACGTAGTAGCCGAAGCCCGAATAGAGCTGGACCGCCGGCACCAAGCCGGGGCCGTTTGCGCTTACGCCGATAACGTTGCTGCACGCCGCCGGGTAGATCGGGCCGAGGTCGCCTCCGCCCGCGCCGTCTTCGTTGCCCGCCGCTACTACGAGGCATCCCTTCTGGAACGCGTAGGTGCAGGCATCCTCAAAGGCCTGCGAGTAAGCCTCGGTGCCCAAGCTTAGGTTTATGACGTCCGCGCCGTGATCCGCTGCGTAATAAATGGCCCCCGCCGCGTCGGCGTCGCTTCCCACGCCGCCCGAGTCGAACACCCGCAAGACCATCGCCTTGGCCCCGTAGCCGGTGCCGATCGTTCCCTTGCCCACATAGCTGCCGTTGTTTCCCGAACCCACGGCGAGCCCCGTTACGTGGGTGCCGTGGCCATGGAAGTCTTCTGCGGTGCCGTTCGGATCGGGCTCGCCAAAGGTGAATTGGACCGAGTTTGCCCGGTCGATCTGGCCGCCTTGGTGGTAGTCGCTGCTCACGCCGCCGGCGTTGATGAAATCGGGATGGCCCAGATCGCAACCGGTGTCGATGACCGCGATCGTGGGACAGGTCTGAGGTTTATTGGCGGAGGTGTACCACGTGTTTGGCCACACCGACCAGCCCAAGTACGCCGCCGTCTCGTCAAGGTGCCAGTCCCGCTTGAACGGTACCGGGTCGCCCTCGATGGCGAAGATCAGGTCGGGGTCGTCCTCCATGAACGTGAAGTCCGGGTCGTTCGGCGTCGAAAGCATCGGGTAGACGCGCTTCACCGGCTCGGCATAAACCACTTGCGGGTTCCGCATCAGCTCAGAGCACAGCCGCCACGGATCGCCAGACGTCCCCACGGTCCAAACCGTCCAACCACTGGTGCCGAGGCGCCCCTTGTATTCGCCGCCGACCAAGCCTTCGGCGATGATCGCCCGGGCTGCCGCGTCGTTCTGGATCGAGTTGGCCTGGCTCTCGCGGAACTTGATCATGATCCTGCCGGGAATGAGCTCGGTGAGCTTCCCAGACGGGATGCTCAGAACCGGCTTACGAAATCCCTCTTGCTTCGCCTGGGCCATCCCCACGGCAGCCAAGGCCGCCAAGGCCGTCGTCGTTAACCACTTTCCTGCCATTGCCATTCTCTCTCGCACGGGGCATATGCCCCATATCACTGGATTGTAAGGCAGGTTTCCGGCTTTGAGTGTTCCGATATCGCCATAATTTCTGCGCAATGGGCGTCTACTCCTCGTTTCTCCGCCCACTGCTCTTTCGCTTCGACCCGGAGTTCGTCCACAACGTGGCGATCACGATGTTGTCGACCGGCATCGTCGGCTCGTGGAAGTTCGACCACCCGATGCTGGAGCAGGAGTACTTCGGCGTCAAGTTCAAGAACCCGCTCGGACTGGCGGCGGGGTTCGACAAGAACGGCGTGGCGCTTGGCCACTGGCACCACGTCGGCTTCGGCTTCGTCGAGATCGGCACCATCACGTACCATGGGCAGCCCGGCAACCCAAAACCCCGCCTCTTTAGGTTGCCCAGCGACCTCGGCATCATCAACCGCATGGGGTTCAACAACGAGGGAGCCGAGAAGGTCGCGAAGCGCATCACCGGGGTGCTCTCGCCGATTCCCGTCGGCATCAACCTTGGCAAGTCGAAGATCACCGAGCTTGCCGACGCTCCGCGGGACTACCAGAAGAGCTTTCGACTGCTCCGCGAGCACGGCCGGTACTTCGTGATCAACGTCTCTTCGCCAAACACCCCCGGGTTGCGAACGCTTCAGGAGAAGGGGCCGCTGCTTGAGATCATCGGCGCCATGCGCGAGGTCGACTCTAACAAGCCGATTCTCGTGAAGGTCGCCCCTGACTTGGAGTTCTCCGCCTTGGACGACGTGATCGAGGTCGCCCACGAAACGGGTTTGGCGGGCCTGATCGCCACGAACACCACCATCATGCGCGAGGGTTTGGTGAACGACATCGGCGAATCGGGCGGCCTTTCGGGGATGCCCCTTCGCAAACGCTCGAACGAGATGCTCTCTTACCTTCACGGTGCCTGCGACCCAGGGCTCGTTCTGATCGGCGTTGGCGGCATCTTCAACGGGCGAGACCTGTTCGAGAAGATCTCTTTGGGCGCCCACCTCGCACAAACCTACACGGGTTGGGTTTACGGAGGGCTGGACATGGTGCCCCGCACCCTCAAGCAGTTCGTTGGGCTCATGCGGCAGCGGGGCATCCGCAGCCTCGCCGAGTTACGCGGCAGCGGCGTCAAACCCGATTAGCCTGGCAGGCGAAATCGGGCCAATCGCTCGGGTCGGACTTGTCCTCGGCAATGTCCGCCAGCACTTTGCCGGTCCAGGGACCGAACTTGAACCCATGCCCTGAACACGCCGAACCCCAAACTATGCGGTCGCCGAGGCGCCCGAAGCGGAACCCCTCGTCGACGGTGCTGGTGTACAGGCACGTGTTTTGGGTGAAGTCAGGCTTCTCGTCGAATCGCCTCGACATCAGATCGAAGAAGCCGCTCGGATCCTCTTCCGGCCTTGGGCCGCTTGGATCGACTTCGGGTCCCGGCCGATGGAATGCCACCTTGACGCCCATCCCGTGGGGCTCGGTGGGAAAGCCGTATGCAAAGTCCGGCCCGTCCTCGATCCACACGGGGCCAAGATGCCTAAGATTCACCGCGTAATAGAAGGTCTGACAAGTGACTTTCACCGGTACATCGACGAATCGTCGAATCCAGCCGCCTGGCGCGAGCACAACGCGATCGAAGCTCTTTTCCAACACGTCAAGGTCGACCGACGTCTGCGACCTCAGCGTTGCGCCTGCCTCGGAGGCAAGCCGAATGGTCGCCATCACGGCTTGGGTTGCATGAACCCAGCCGGCCTCAGGCGTGAAGACGCCCACCTCATCGGCACCAAGTCGGAGCTCTGGAAGCCGCCTCGCGACCTCGGCGGGCTCGTTCACCTGATGGTTAACCCCGTTCGCGGTCAGGCTGGCCACCACGTTTCGGATACCGGGAGCATTCGCTCCGCCGAAGTACAGCAGCCCAACTTCGTGGTAGAGAGTCTCCTGGGCAGATGCTTCCAACTCGCGCCACAGGGGATACGCCTCCAACATGATGGCGGTGTACTTGGGCTCCTCGTACGCCTTGCGAACGATACGCGAGTTGCCGTGCGAACTCCCATGGTGATGGCCGAACTCAAACTGGTCGAACAGGACGACCGAGTGGCCGCGAGTGGCCAGTTGGCGGGCGGCGCTAGCGCCCACAATGCCTGCCCCAACCACCGCGACCTTCATGGCGGGGTTTTACCCGTCGCAACGAAGGGTCAAGATCGCCACCTCTGGGCTGCAGCCCAGCCGGGATGGCGGACCCGTGGTGCCGATGCCGCGGGAGACGTACAACGGCGTCGGCGCGTTCGGGAACCAACCTCGGACGTACTTCTCGCCGTTCTTGGTGTGCATGGGGGTCCAACCCCAGGGAAAGGTGAACTGCCCGCCGTGAGAGTGGCCGCTAAGCATGAGCGAAGCGCCTGACGGAAGGTAATCGACCACGTCGGGCTCGTGCCAAAGCACCACGATCGGATCGTCGCCGCTTCGAGCTTGGGCCATCGGAAGGAACGGGTCGGAGCGCCGCGCATTGGCGGAGTCGATACCCACCCAAGTGATGCCCTCCTTGCGCCAAACTTCGTTCCGAAGAAGCTTGATGTTCAGTTCGCCGAGAATCGGTCCCAATAGCGAAGCGTCGCCCGACCAGTAGTCGTGGTTGCCCGGCACGGCAACCACGCTTCCGTTCATCAGGAGCAGAAGTTCGAGGGCTTCACCAAGCATCCAGGGACTGTCCAGCTTCCAGTAGCCAACGAAGTCCCCGGCTAGGCAAACGAAGTCTGGCTGAGCGTCCAATGCCTCGGCGACCGCGCGCTTGGACAGTTCAAGGGAGTACTTGTCGCGAAGGTGGAAGTCGGCCAGCAGGGCGATCCTAAATCCGTCCAGCCTCTCGGGCCAACCCTTGAGAAACAGGTCCCGCTTTTCGACCTTGAGCCGATTGGATTCCACCAACGCTCCGTACACCAAGGTTGCCGTGCTCGCCGCGGTGAAGAGGAAGCTGAGTTGGCGCAAGTTCATGGGCAAAGTCCTAGGCGGAACGAAGCGTCAAAACCGACACCTCGGGCCTACAGAATAGCCGAAAATCGGGTCCTGTCGTCCCTACGCCCCGGGTCACGTACAGCGGCGCTGGCGTCGACTCGAAGAAACCCGCCACATACTTTTCACCAAATGGTGGGGGCTTGATCGGGACGCCGCCGGGTAGACAGACCTGGCCGCCGTGGGAGTGCCCGCTCAGTTGCAAAGACACGTGGCGGGGCATCTCGTCGGCAAAGTCGGGCTCGTGAAGCAGGGCGATCAACGAGCGTGCTGACGATTGCTTGGGAAAGAAATCAAGCCGGTACCGGCTCACAATCGCATCGTCGATGCCTGCCACCTGCACCCCGTCGACATCGACCAGTTCGTTACGCAACAGGCGCACCGGAGACGCGGCGATCGCCTCGATCACCCTCTCGGGAAAACGCGACCAGTAGTCGTGGTTACCCAAGACCCCGAGAACCGGGCAACCTGCTTCACCAAGTGGTGAAAGCGCTTCTGCGAAGCTCTGGGCCATGTCCGCGCGGGTGAAGTTGATAAAGTCCCCGACCACGACGATGAGGTCCGGCTTCTCGGCGGAGGCCATTCGGCACGCCTTGTGCGCCCGCGCCAACTGGCGGGCGTTGTTCATGTGGAGATCGGCGATGACGGCGACCCGGAAGCCGTCGGCATCCCAACGCGGTAGACGCAGTTCGTGCCTCTCGATCGTCAGCGTATCGACGTAGGCGTCGAGGCTCCACGCCCCGAGAGATCCCGCCACCATTCCGGCCCCAAGGGCGCGCAAGACCGAGCGGCGGGTCGTGGTTTCGGGCACAAAGTAGGAACGTTACGACCCTGGGGATCGGTTCCTCGCCCCTTGAAACGCCGAGAGGCGGCCAGGTGTCTAACGAATTGTGAGACAAACCACCCTTCCGATACCGGAAGTCGGCGCCATTGCGCTTACGCGTGCCCTTTTGGGTACCGGCGTCGGCCTCGTTCTCTCAAACAGCATCCCCGCCGAGCACAAGAAGAAGGTCGGCTGGACATTGATCGCCATCGGCGCTCTGACCACGGTGCCGCTGGTGGTCGATATGTTGCGCCGAAGCTCGGACGCACCTCGCTAGCGCATCGCGGTCACGATCTGTTCGGCAATCGTATGGTTGCCGGCAGGCGGCATCAGGTAGAGCCCCTGCGCGACTTGACGCACGTGGGCGGCGAGTTTCATCGCCTCTTCCAAGCCCACGGCTTGGGCGGCAACATCGTCGGGGGCGTCCGACATCTTCTTTCGAAGCCAGTCTGGGATGCGGATGCCAGGCACCTCGTTGTGCATGAACTCGCAATGACGCAGGTTGCGTAGCGGCAAAACGCCCACAAAGCAAGGCAAACTGAACTTCGCGCAGTCCTCAAGAGCACGGTCGGCATCTTCGAGGTCGAACACCGGCTGAGTGTAGATGACCTGAACGCCCGCCTCCGCCTTTCGCTTGAGTCGGTCGAACTCCAGTTCCGCCTCCATCGCGGTCGGGTTGAAAGCTCCGCAGATGGTGAACGCGGTCTTCATGCCCACGCTGTTGCCCGCGAGGTCGATTCCGTCGTTGAACCGATGCAAAATGCGGATGAGGCCGATGGCGTCGATGTCGAAAACGCTGGTTGCGCTCGGATAGTCGCCGATCGTTGCCGGGTCGCCGGTCACCGCGAGAATATTCCGAATGCCCAACGCGTGGGAGCCCAAGAGATCCGCCTGAACCGCCAGCAGGTTACGGTCCCGGCAGGAGAAATGCATCGTCGTCTCGATCCCCACCTGGCTCTGGATGAGCGAGCAGACCGACATCGGGTTCATGCGCAACCTTGCCCGCGCGCCGTCAGAGATGTTGATGAGGTCGCAGCCCGCGATCTTGAGGCTTCGGGCACCGGACAGGAGCTTGGCGAGGTTCAGCCCGCGCGGCAGGTCCATTTCCACCGCGGTGAGAAACTTCTTGCCCAGTTTGCGGCTCAGCTCGCTCGGCTCGCTTTCCGGGATGGGTCCTCGATCGCGCTCCCGGACTTGGACCGAAGACTTGGGCTTGACCTTGACCTTGCCCGTCTTCAGGTAGTCCTTGAGGTGTCGGATATGTTCGGGAGTCGTGCCGCAACAACCGCCCACGTAGCGGGCGCCTTCCTCGACCAGCCGCGCCACCGCCCTGGCAAAGTAGTCGGGCGACGTGTCGTAGGCGATCTGCCCCTTAACCAACTGGGGCATTCCGGGCGTCGGCTGCGCCACGATCGGCAGGTTCGTGTTCTCGCCGATCATACGGACGATGTCCAACATGCGCTGGGGACCCACGATGCAGTTCGCGCCCAAGGCAACGGGTTGCATCTCGGACATCATGAGCGCCACCTGCCCGGGCAAGCCCTCGGCGAGTTGCTCGCCGTCCTCGATGAACGCCTTGGTCACGATGATCGGCAGGCTGCACACCGAACGAACCGCCTGCACGGCGATCCGCATTTCATTGAGGTCGATGTACGTTTCCAGGATGAAACCATCGACGCCGCCCTCGGCGAGGGCTTCGGCTTGCTCCTTGACCGCGGCGAAGACCTCCTCCTCGGTGATGTGCCCAATGGGCACGATGGGCTTGCCGACCGGGCCGATGGAACCAAGGACGATACGCTCGGAACCCGCTGCCTGACGTGCCAACGCGGCACCGGCGAAGTTCAGCTCCGGAACGTCGACGTTGTGTTCGGCAAGGCGAATCCGGCTTGCCGAAAACGTGTTCGTTTGAACCAAATCCGACCCAGCCGAAAAATACTCCTGATGGGTCGCGCGCACCAGTTCTGGCGCGAAGAGATTAGCGAGGTCGTAGGGCTGGCGCGTGAACCCCTTCGAGGCCAACACCGTGCCGTTCGCGCCGTCGCCGACCAGGAAGGGACCCTGGAGCGCCTGAACGAGCTTCACGACCGCTTAGGATACCCGCCGGTTCGGTTCGCCAACTCCGTCAACGCTTGGCTGCGCACCGCGTCGATCTGCTCGCGCCACTGGAGCAGAGCATCGACTTCTCGATCCGAGGGATTGGCGGCGGGGCGCCGCATGTTTAGCGGAGCCATCACCTCGCCCGCGCGTCCACCGTCCGCCAAGCCCAACAGGTGCCCCAGCTCATGCAAGGCCGCGTGGCGTACCTGGCGGTCGTTCATCGGGCGGCCGTTCGGAGCCTGGGTACGAAGCTGGATCGTGCCGGTTAGGCCATCAGCGCTCCGTGTCCAACTGGCGTAGCCCGCAATGTCGGCGTCGCCCATGCGCAGCACGGGCTGCCAGACCACGACGATGTCGGCATCTTGGGCGGAATCGACGACCGTGAAGACGTCGCCCAGGTCGTGATTCCAAGTTTCGACGCAGTCCTCGACGACCTGTCGATAGCGGCTGTCCTCAACGAACACTCGGAGCGCTCGAGGCGGCACAACGCCCTCCAGGCGAGAAAGGCACTCGGGAGCATATCCTTGGTCCAAAGCCTGTTCGGCAGACTCGAACATCGAGTGGGCATCCGGCAAGACCGCCAGGGCGAGACTTCCCGAATCGAGACGCAAGGGGGCGGCGCACCAAGAGAAAGCGCTCGTCGCCGTCTGGCGCGAAGACGCAACCGCGAACGCTAACAGCAGAACCCGAGCAATCCCTTTCATGGCAAAGGCGCCCGCCCATCGGCAGACTTCTCCATGGAGATTCTCGGCTTACGGCCCGAGAAATTTTAGAGGTTTTCGACGACCTTTCGGAACGCTTCCGCGAACCGCAGGCGGTCCTCTCGGTTGCCGACCGTAACTCGGATGAGTCGGTCGATGGGGGGAGCCCCTGGTTTGCGGATGAAGACGCCGAGTTCGAGCAACGCCTTCAGAATTGCTTCCGCTCTCTCTCGGCTACCCATGTCAAAGGCGACGAAGTTCGTTGCGGAAGGAACGGTGCCGATGCCTAGCTCTGCACCCAATGCCTCGTATTCCCGTCGCCCCTCGATGACCTGAGCCGTGACCGAAGCTAGGAAGTTCGCGTCTCGGAGCGAGGCGAGGGCTCCGGCCTGCGCCACGCGGTTGACCCCGAAATGGTGGCGAATCTTGTCGAACGCGGCGACCACCTCGGGATCGGCGAGCATGTAGCCGATGCGCGCCCCCGCCAAACCGTGCGCCTTGCTGAAGGTGCGGAGCCGAAGCACGTTGCGCTCGTGGGCGAGTGGGGTGAAGTCTGTGGTAGCGGGCGCGAAGTCCACGTAGGCTTCATCGAGGACCAACACGCAACCCGTCGGGAGGGAACGGTGGAACTCGCGCACCACTTCGGGCGAATACCACGTCCCCGTGGGGTTGTCTGGGTTCGCCAAGTAGACGAGGGCGGGTTCGAGCTCCTTCGCCAGGCCGGCGAGCGCGTCGAGATCGTTATGGAAGTCCGGTCGATACGGCGCCCGAACCAAGACGCCGCCAAACCCCTCAACGTGATAGTTGAAGGTCGGATACCCTCCCAGCGAGGTGACCACCTTCGAGCCCGGAGAGACGAACGCCCGGGCGATCAAGCCCAGCAGGTCGTCGATGCCCGAACCCACGGAAATGCCCTCGTAGGGAACGTCCCGCTCACTTGCCAGCGCATGCCGGAGTTCGTACGACTCAGGGTCGCCGTAGTAGTACGACGTGGCAGCCGCCTGTGCCATCGCCTCCAAGGCGCTGGGCGCGATGCCAAAGCAACTCTCGTTTGCGCCCAGGCGCACTTCGAGCGGTGCACCGCGCATGCGCTCCAACGCCTCCGGAGCCACAAACGGCGTCACAGAGGGCAGGCTGGCGAGCGGCTCGGAGAACCGAAAGTCGGACATCGTGGGAGATTGTACTGGGCTTAGGCCCGGTTCAAAACGGATTTGACCGCGCGGGCGAGCACCTTCTCGTCGACCGGGCGGTTGCCGTTCCGATCGAGCACCCGCACGATCGGCGGGGTCTTTGAGAACCCACCCGTCGCCGAGTCGAGGTCCGCCGCGATGTCCAGCATGTGAAGACCGTCGAGCAGAACGTCTTCGAGTTCGCGCTGGTCCCATGGACCCTTGATGCGCCCGAGGTACTCGAACACACCCCGAATGCGCTCGGAACCCGAGCCTGCGCAGGCATACTCGCCGTTCTCGAAGCGCGCGCCAGCCCCGTCAAAAAAGTAGAGCCCGAAGTCGTCGGTTTTCGCGTCGTAGGCGGCGACGATCGGCAAGAAGACGCCGATCCCTTGCATCGCCATGGGCGCGTTGCCCGAGAGGGCACGGGAGATCTCCTGAAGCTTGCCTTCGCGGGTCAGTTCGACGAGCGCCATGCGGCGGTAGTACTTGAACGAATGCTTGAGGAACCGGCAGATCTCAACGGACCGGGCGAAGGCGCCGCTGATGGCGACCACGGTGCTGTCGTCCAGCGCCATCACCTTCTCGGCGCGGTCGAACATGATCAGGTTCCCGGCGGTCGCGCGACGATCGGCGAGCATGAGCACGCCGTCCTTGTACCGCAAGCCGAGCACGGTGGTGCCGTGGGTCTCCGAGGCCATCGCCTCGGGCAACCGAAAATCGACGATCTCCGCGAACGATTTGGACCTTGCGACAATCATTGGCCCGACCGTTGACGATACTTCTTGGCCTGGTCGGGATCGACCCTCTTCAAGCGCTTTAACAGCTCGTTTCCGCCCTCGGGGCGGCGCACATCGGGCTTCGACGGTCCCCCGTCGTCTCCCAGTTTCCGCTCTGGCTCGCGGGTAACGGGGCGAGTCAGCCGGTCATCGGCATTCACGATCATCAGATCATTCTACGCCCGAATCGCCGCGATGAACGACGCCAAATCCTGGATTCCGTCGAGGTCCTCGCCGTACTCACGTTCAGGGTCCAAGTCAACCTCGACGGGATTACCCTCGACTTCGAAGACCAAAGTGCGCCAGCCGACGGAGCGCAAACTCGCGCCAAACCGTGACGCCGCCAGCCCGCGGGCGCGAGCACGCGAGGTAGGCGGGCCGGGAGGATCGGGGTCCGGATCGGCGAGCCCCATCTCCTTCAGGGCTGCCGCCAAACCCTCGTCGGGGTCCACGTTGTGGTACTCGAGGTCGTAAGATCGCAGGGCGGGATCGCGCCAATCCAGTCCTTCTTCGTCCATCACCTGCTCGAGGAGTTGCCGCTTCGCCGCCCAGTCCACGCTCCGGGCGAACCTCGAGAAGTCGCCGCCAAGCGCCTCGAGAAGCTCTCGGCATTCGGCCACCAAACTCACCGCCTCGGAGTCGAGGTCCAACTGGCGTTCGGCGGCGGCCAGATAGGACTCGATGACCTCCCGCGCGGTCGTCCAGCTCCCGCCCTCGAGTTCAACGCGGAACTCGACCGTCTCGTCCCGGCTGATGCGGCGGAACGCCTCGACGGGATCGGCGATCCGCCAGCGGGGGGCTTCTTCGATGAGCGCCAGTTCCAACGCCAGCTTGACCAAACCTGCCTTCCGCGCCGTCGCGCTCGCGATCATGTTCGCGTCGCCCGAGATCACGTGGAGCCGTTGCCACTTGGCAGGATCGGCGTGCGGCTCGTCCCGCGTGTTGAAGATGGGCCGGCGGTAGAGCGTGTCCACGCTGGCAACTTCGGTGAAGAAGTCCGCGCGCTGGGAGATTTGGTAGGCGCATGCCTTGCCGGACTCTGAACCGACTTTGCCCGACCCGGTCAGGACTTGCCGCGCCACCAGCATCGGCAACACGGCCGCCATCAGGTCGGCGAAGACGAGTCGACGGGGCACCAGATAGCTCTCGTGGGTTCCGTAGGACGCCCCGTGGAAGTCGGTGTTGTTCTTGTAGACGCGAACCTCTTTGCCCTCGCGTTCGGCGTACGCCCGCGCCGCTGCGAGCACCACGCCTTCCCCGGCGTGGTCGTGGGCGGCGAGTTCGGCGAGAGTCCAGCACTCCGGAGTGGCGTATTCCGGGTGCCCGTGGTCGTTGTAAAGCCGTGCGCCGTTCGGCAACACCCTGTCTGATCGAACCTCGTGGTCCTGCGGGTGGGTTCGGCCCACGTCGAAGCGGGCGTCCTCGGGATCGACTTCGAGCTTCTCGCGAACAAACCCACGCAGGTCGGCGCGAGGCGATTCGTGGCGGTAGTTCCAGCCTAAGAAACAACGGTCGTTCGGATAACTCCGAACGACCGCCATCGAGTCTTCGATCTGGTTTTCCGCTCCCCGGCCGGCGATGAAGAGACCGTATTCGGTTTCAACGCCGGCGAGGATACGATGCATTACTTGCGGAACACGATGAACCGGCCCGAGTTGTAGAGGCTCGGCAATCCGGGAGGCACCGTGGTGAACACGAAGTCGCCTTCGCGCAGATTCTGGAACCACTTGAAGCCCTTGGTGTCGATGGGCGCCTTGCCTGGGCCAAGCAGCTTGGCGGCCGGAAGGTAACCGTTGACTTCGCCGGTGCGGTTCGCATCGTCGAGCTGGTCGATCGGCCACGCTCGGAACGTCGGGTTCGGGGTCGCGCCCAAATCGACTTCGCCGAACCACAGTTGGGTGATCGGCGCGTTGGCAGCAGTGCTGCTGCGCAAGAACATGACCAAGTCCTGCTTGGTGCCGTCAACGTTCTTGGGCAACGTGATGAACTCGAACTGGCCCGCGTTAGAAATGACCTCGGCGAACGGCCGAACCTTGCCCTTCAGAGCCGTGATGAGGCGGGGCGGGTCGATGAACCGCGGATCTGCCTGCTTCAGCTCGTACTGGGTGAAGTTGGCGGGAGCGCCGATGTAACGGATATTGCCATCGATAGCGCCAAACGGAGTCAGCGTCTCAAAGACCTTCGGGACGGTCGGGTCAGCGTCGGGAGCCTGGCTGAGAGCGAACGCATCGCCGCTGATGTAGAAGCGCTGCGCGTCTTGGCCGAGGGCGTCGGGCGACTGCATGGTCGGCTTGGCCGCGACGTTGCTGATGTCGAACATCAGGTAGTCCGACAGGAAGCCCGTGATCTTGCCCGTGGTCGGGTTGGTGTTCTGGGTCTGGAAGAGCGTGCGGTCCCACGTCAGGTTGACCCCGTTGTGGTTCAGCATCGCATCGTTCAGATAGATCTGGAGGGCGGTCGTTCGTCCCGCGAACACGCTCATGGAGAGAGCGTTGTTGAAGAGCGACGTGTTGCCCGAGAGAATCGGGTTGCCTTGGTTCCCTTCGTAGTAGGTGAAGGTCCCGTCGCCATTGTCGATGCCGAGCTTCTGCACTTCGAGCTGGTAGTTGACGTACCGCTTGCTGTTGTCGAAGTAGCCGAAGAGCGCATTGACGCGGCGATTGATGGCGTTGAAGCCGTCGAGCTTGAGATAGGTATCCGGGTTCAGTTCGTCTTCGGCTCGGTTGCCGTCGATGTCATAGAAATAGACCCGTCGGATCACCGCCGTGGGGGAACCCACGTCTCGGCCCTGACCAGGCAGGAACGTGACGTCGATCAGACCTGGCACGCCGGCCGGGAGATTGACCGAAGCCGTCGAACGGCCGTCGCCTCCGCCGGTGCCGCCGCCACCGCCGCCACCGCCGCCATTATCAGGCACGCCGTTACCCGCGCAGCCAACAAGGCCAGCGCCCAACGAAGCCATCGCAACCCACAGGGCCCACTTCTTCAAAACCAGTTCACCTCGAATACGACTCGTCTCGAGAGACGAATTGCGCGTTAGTATAGCCAAATCTACCGCGCATCGCTAGCATGGACGGTTTATTGACCTTGTTTAGTTGGGTCGAAGTTCCACGATTGTGGGGAGGACACCCGGCAATGTCCCCGGTACACTCCTATTCCACCCATGAAACGGGACGACCTGCTGGACCTAAACGACTCGCTCCAACATCCGGGGCGGGTGACGTCCGTCGACGTCTCGACCGAGTTGACCCAAGAGGAGGATATCGATCTGGTCGCGCCTCTGGAGGGCTTCGTTGAAGCCGTGAGCACGGGCAACCTATTACTGGTTACCGGGGAGTTCAAGACCCGGGCGGTCGTAGAATGCGCCCGGTGCGGGGCGCCGCTAGAGCAGCCGGTGGAGTTCGAGATCGAAGAGCAATTCCCTGTAGAGGGCGTGCCGAGCAGTTTTGGCAACCAAGACTACGCGCGCGTCGTCTGCGATGAGCCCTACCCCCTATTCGAAGGCAACAACCTGATGGTGGAAGCGCTTCTGCGGCAAGATCTGCTGGTCGCCTTGCCCGTTCAGCCCCTTTGCTCCTTTGGATGGGACGGCCCATGCCCGATCGCCGTGCAACGCGAACTGGCGCGCGCCGCCGAAACGGGACGCCCGGAGTTTTCGGCGCTCTCCGCCCTCAAGGAATCTGAGGAAGAGACGTCGTGAGCATCGCGCTGGACGCGATGGGCGGAGACCACGCCCCCAAAGAGATCGTTCTCGGCGCGCTCATGGCGGCGCCCCAGATCCACCATACGATCATTCTCGTCGGCGATCCCGCCCGAATTCAGGAGTTCTTGCCCAAACCGGCACCGCCGAACATAGTGATCCACCCCGCAAGCGAGGTCGTGGAGATGCACGAGAAGCCTCTGGACGCCATCCGCAAGAAGAAGGATGCTTCGCTTGTGGTTGCCGTGGACCTGGTGAAACAGGGTCAAGCCAAGGCGTTCGTTTCCGCTGGCAACACCGGAGCCTGCACCGCCGCGTCGTTGCTGTCGTGGAGGCAAATTCAAGGCTTCCATCGGCCCGCCATTGCCAGCCTGCTTCCAAACGACCACAACGGTTTCCTTCTTCTGGATGCCGGCGCGTCGCCCGATGTCGACCCCGAGCATCTTGTAGAGTTCGCCCTTATGGGGCTCTGCTACGCCCGCAACGTGATGGGGCGGCCCGATCCCAAGGTCCACCTCCTGAACATCGGCGAAGAAGAAGGCAAGGGCAACGCCTTCGCCAAGCAGGCCTACGGCCTGATGAGCAAGCATCCTTGGTTCGCGGGGAACATCGAGGGCAAGGACATGTTCCACAAACCCTGCGACGTAGTGGTGTGCGACGCCTTCGTGGGCAACATCGTTCTCAAGACCGCCGAGGGCGTCGGCGAGTTGATCGTCAAGCTCATTCGGGACAACGTCCCCAAGAACAAGATTTCGCGGCTGGCATACCTGCCGCTCAAGAAGGTCATGGCGCCGCTTCGCAAGAAGATGGACTACGCCGAAGTCGGCGGGTCTCCCCTTCTCGGGCTGAACGGGCTGTGTATCATTTCACATGGCCGGAGCAACGCGAAGGCGATTTGCAACGCGCTGTTAGTCGCCCAGAAGGGAATCGACTCTGCCCTCGTGGACACCATCCGCGAGAGCGTCAAGGAAGAAGTTGGAGGCAGCATTGAGTAGAAGGGCAGTGATTCGATCGACGGGCCGGGGCATTCCGGACCAGGTTATGACCAACGACGACCTGGCGAAATTCGTCGAGACCAATCACGATTGGATCGTCCAAAGGACCGGCATCCACGAGCGACGAGTGTGCCGGGACGACGAAACCGCGAGCACGCTCAGCATTACGGCGGGACGCGAAGCCCTGGAGCGGGGCAACGTCGATCCCTCCGAGATCGACCTCGTCGTTTGCGCGACCGTCACCGGCGACATGCTCTTCCCCGCCACGTCCTGCTTGATCCAGGACGCCTTGGGCATCAAGAACGCGGGCGCGTTCGACTTGGGCGCCGCGTGCGGCGGTTTCATCTATTCTCTCTCCGTGGTCTCGGCGATGATCGAGGCGGGGCATATCAACAAAGCCCTGATCATCGGCGTCGACGTCCTCACCAAGTTCATGGACTGGCAGGACCGGTCGACGTGCGTTCTGTTTGGCGACGGAGCCGGGGCCGCCGTCCTCGAGGCGCAGGAGAACACCGATCGCGGCGTCCTCCACACGTTCCTCATGGCCGACGGCAGCGGAGGCAAGTTCATCTGCATGGAGGGTGGCGGCTCAAAGCACCCGGCGGGCCGGCCCGGCTTCGACCAGGTCAGTCCTTACATCTACATGGCGGGGGCTGAGGTTTATCGCTTCGCGGTCGGCGCGATGGGCGACGCCTGCCTCAAGTTGCTGGCCCAAGCGGGCATGACCGCCGCCGACATCGACCTCTTTGTGCCCCACCAAGCGAACCTCCGCATCATCAAGTCGGCGGCGGACAAGCTGGGACTGCCGGACGAGAAAGTCTTCATCAACGTCGAGAAATACGGCAACACGAGCGGTGGCTCGATTCCGCTCGCCTTGTACGAAGCGGAAGTGGCGGGCAGGCTCAAGCCGGGAATGGTCGTCATGACCGTGGGATTCGGAGCGGGACTCGTGTGGGGCGCCAACCTCATCCGTTGGTAAGCCGCATCTGCTAAAATTGCTTTTCCGATGAGTTTCTCCATCCGCCTTGCGGAAGACATGATTTCGGTCGAAGCCGGGGTCACGGTACCGCTCGGGGTCGAAATCGCCAACCGAGACGAAGATCAGGATCGGTACGAGATGGAGATCGAGGGGCTCGATCCCGAGTGGACGGCGGTCCCGGTTCCGACGTTTACGGTCAGCGCCCGCGAAAACCACACCGAGAAGGTGTTCTTCAAGCCTGGCCGCGTCAGCGAAAGCGTCGCCGGCAACTACCCGTTTGTGATCAGGGTTCGTTCTCTGGAGAACGGCGAGGTTCGTACCGCCCAAGGCGTGTTGAACATCAAGCCATACCACCACCTCAGCATGGAGGTGAACCCCAAGAAGGGCATGGTGTCGCCGTTCAAGCAGTTGAACGACTTTAGCGTCACGGTGGTGAACCTCGGCAACACCGAGCACACCATCCAACTCTACGGCAACGATCCCGACGACGAGTGCGCGTTCGAGTTCGAGCACGAGCAAATCAACCTCGCGCCGGGGCAGCAGCGCGCGGTCAACGTCCGGGTAACCCCCGGCAAGGGATCGCTCGTTTCGAGCACCCGGCTCCACGGGTTTTCGCTGAGCGGCCGGAGCATCGAGAACCCGGCGATCGTCTGCTCAACCCAGGCGCAAATCGAACAGCGCCCGATCTTGGCTCCGAGCACGCTCGTCGCCTTCCTCATCTTCCTCGTCGTCGCCGCCGGTTGGATCGCCCTCCGGCCCCAGCCGCCGTCCATCGAAATCAACCTAAGCAAATCGGTGGCGACCAAGGGCGAAGAGATTACTGTGAGTTGGAAGGCCTCGGACAACGCGAAGTCCGTGGACATCGAGGTTCAGGGCCAGGAGTTGTATTCGGGCGGCATGCTAAGCGGCCAGAAGTCCTTCGTGGCGAACGAAACGGGCTTGGTCACCGCTACCGCGTATCGCGACGGCAAGTCGAGCGGCCCTCGGGTGGTCCAGTTCACCGTGAACCCGCCCGTCGTGGCGCCGGACCCCGAAATCCTCGTCTTCGACGTCAACCCGAAGCAGGTGCCCTCAGGGCAGCCCATCATCATCCGCTATAAGTTCAACGACGCCGTCAAGAAGGCGACCTTGGTGCCGAAGAACCTTCCGTTGGACCCGAAGATCGACACGATCCAAATCGACGCCGAGGAACCGGGCAAGGTGTCCTTCTCCATCGTGGCGGAGAACGCCGACGGCAAAACAGCAAAGAGCCGGGTGGTGACCATCGAAGTCCAGCAGGTGAGCGAAGCCAGCATCGTGGTGTTTCGATCCGAGCCCGACGCGATCTCGACGCCCGAGGGCGGCACCGTGAAGCTCGTTTGGCAGTTGACCAACGCGGTCCGCGCCGAGTTGAACGACGGCGTCAAAACCGTTCCCCTGAGCGCGACCGAAGGCGAGATGGAGGTTCCGATCACGGCAACATCTTCCTTCACGTTGATCGGCTACGACGCCAAGGGCGTGGTCGTCAAGAAGAAGATCCAGGTTGTGGTCAAGGCGCCGCCGCCCAATCCGACTCCGACGACGGGCGGCGACCCCACTCCCCCGACCACAGGCGGGGGCAACTGATGGCGCGCGCGCTTCTCAGCGTCACCGACAAAACGGGCGTCGTCGAGTTCGCCCGGGGCCTCCACGAACTTGGCTACGAACTGGTGAGCACGGGCGGCACCGCGAAGGCCATCCGCGAAGCCGGCCTCCCCGTTCGCGACGTCGCCGAGATCACCAACTTCCCCGAAATGCTGGACGGGCGCGTTAAGACCCTCCACCCCATGGTTCACGGCGGGTTGCTAGGCGACGTGAGACTGCCCGCGCACCAAGCCGCGATGGCGGAAGCCGGGATCGGCCCCATCGACATCTTGGCGGTTAACCTGTACGCCTTCGAGAAAACCGTTACCGGTCCGCACGACTTTGAGGAAGCGGTGGAATCCATCGACATCGGTGGTCCCGCCATGATCCGTGCGGCCTCCAAGAACCACGCCAACGTCACGGTGGTCGTCGATCCTGCCGACTACATGCCGGTTCTCGATGCCCTCCGAAGCGGCTCCGTTGAGACGATGCGGCGTCCGCTGGCGGCGAAGGCGTTTCGCCACACGGCGTTCTATGACTCGATGATCGCCCGCTATCTGAGCGAGGACGCCTTCCCCGAAACGCTCACGTTGGGCTACCGGCGGAAACTGGTCCTGCGTTACGGCGAGAACCCGCACCAGCAGGCGGCGCTTTACGCCGACCCCCTGGGGACACCCGGGCTGGCTCAAGCCACCCAACTCTGGGGCAAGGAACTCAGCTACAACAATATCCTCGACGCCGACGCGGCATGGGAGTTGGTGTGCGATCTTCCCGAGGGCTCCTGCGCGATCATCAAGCACGGCAACCCCTGCGGTGCCACACACGCCGGCACCATGGGCGAAAGCTATCGGCTAGCTCGCCAGAGCGACCCGATTTCGGCGTTTGGCGGTATCGCGGCGTTCCACGGCTTCGTCGAGGAGGAAGCCGCCCTCGCCATGGCGGAGAAGGGCAACTTCCTCGAAGTGGTCATCGCGACCGGATTCTCCGACGCTGCGAGACAAGTCTTTGCGGAACGCTCTGGCTGGGGCCAGGACGCCCGCCTCCTCGCCGCCCCGCTGCCTCCGGGAAAGGCGACCCTCGCGATCCGCAGCATCCGTGGCGGGGCGTTGGTCACCCAAACCGACGAGGATCCCCAAAACGAGTGGCAAGTCGTCACCAACTCCAAGCCCACCGAGGATGAGATGGCGGCCCTGCGCTTCCTGTGGGCGGTCATCCCCCACGTCAAATCCAACGCCATCGTCGTGGGCACCAAGGGACGCCTCTTGGGCACCGGCGCCGGCCAGATGAACCGCGTTCAGTCGGTGCGTCTTGCGCTTGAGCAGGCAGGAGACCTAGCCCAGGGAGCAGCTTTGGCAAGCGACGCCTTCTTCCCGTTTCCAGACAGCATCGAGACGGCGGCAAAGGCAGGAATCCGGGCGGTCGTTCAACCCGGCGGGAGCAAGAAGGACGCAGACGTGATCGCCGCCGCGAACGATCTGGGCGTGGCGATGGTCCTTACGGGTACGCGCCATTTCCGTCACTAGAAATGAGGCTCGGGTAACCGATTCGCAGAGATTCGCGTCATAATCCAACACTGAGGTCGAAACGGTCGTGAAGAACCAAAACGATTTGATCATTTCCATCGTGTCCGTTGTGCTTGCGCTCATCATCGCGGGCATCTGCTTCGGCACGAAGCGCAAACCCGTGGCTCCGGCTGCCCCCGAAGTGGTGGTGGTGACGAAGCCGCAGCTTCCGACCAGCGACGTCAAGATGGCGAACGGCCTTCCCGGCGCCAGCCAGAACACTCCGGGCGGCTTCGGCGGCGCCCGCGGCGGCGGCGCGGCGGGACCTGGCGGTGGAGCGGGTGGTCCGGCTCCGCAGGCGGCTGGTGTCCAAGGCGGCCCTGGCGGCTAAACCCAACCGAATCGTCGACTTCTAATGGGCGCTGCCACGAGATTTCGTCGCAGCGCCTTCTTCATTTGACCCGAGCCTGCCCGATCAGACACAATTACTAGCCGTCCCCGTTTTTCCAATGCCCACTCCAACCGTCCTGAACGTCGGCTTCTACAACTATGTGTTGACCGACAAGATCGTGGCCCTCGTCAGTAGCGAGTCCGCGCCCATGCGTCGGCTGGTTCAATCTCTCAGGAAATCCGGGCACTTGATCGACGCAACCCAGGGTCGGCGAACCAAGTCGATCATCTTCACGAACGGCGAGTCCGTCATTCTCTCGGCGATTTCGCAGGAGACGCTTGCCAAGCGCCTCAGCACGGGTGAGGTGCTCGCCGATGAGGAATAACCAGAAGCTCCCGCTCTGGCGGCAGTTCTACAACCGGTTCGGCCGCGATATCGGAATCGATCTGGGAACGGCGAACACTTTGGTTCACGTTGCGGGCCGCGGCATCGTGCTGCGCGAACCGAGCGTCGTCGCCATCAACAAGGACACAGGCGAAGTGCTTGCGGTCGGAGAAGAAGCCAAGCGAATGCTCGGCCGAACTCCCGCGAACATCGTGGCCGTGCGGCCGCTGAAGGACGGGGTCATCGCGGATTACGACCAGACGCTGGAGATGCTCAAGGAACTGCTCTCGAAGACCTCAAAGCGGTTCCTCATCAGGCAAACGGTCGTTGTGGGTATCCCCAGCGGCGTCACCGAAGTCGAGCGGCGCGCCGTTATCGAAGCCGCCAGACGGGCGGGCGCCACGCAGGCTTTCGTAATCGAAGAGCCCATGGCGGCGGCGATCGGCGCCGGGTTGCCGATCGAAGAGCCGATCGGCTCGATGATCGTGGACATCGGCGGCGGCACCACCGAAGTCGCCGTGATCTCGCTCGCGGGCATCGTCCATTCGAAGTCGATCCGCATCGCGGGAGACGAGATCGACGAGGCAATTTCCGCCTACGTGCGTCGCGCCTACAACCTCTACATCGGCGACCGGACCGCCGAGCAAGCGAAGCTTGAAATCGGCAGCGCCTTTCCGCTCGAGCAAGAACTCGAGATGATCGTCAAGGGCAGGGACCTCGTGAGCGGCTTGCCCCGAAGCGCCGTCATCACCAGCGAAGAGGTGCGCATGGCGATCGCCGAGCCGCTGAACGCGATTGTGGAAGCCGTGAAGCTGACGCTCGAAGCCACTCCGCCCGAGCTTGCCGCGGACTGCATGAACTACGGCATCGTTCTGGCCGGCGGCGGAGCGCTTCTGCGCGGTCTGGACCGTCTCATCTCGCAGGAGACCGCCATGCCCGTGCACATCGCCGACGATCCGCTCAGTTGCGTAGCCCTTGGCACCGGTAAGGTCGTCGAGGCGATGAACGAGAGCCCCCTGATCCGCAAGATGCTGGAGAAAGCCTCGAAGACGTGAGGAACTCCGCCGCGCGCGATGGGCTACTCTTGCTCCTCCTGTGCGTGGCTGGCTTCGTCTTGGGCAGGGTCCAGACCGGAGCCAAATCCAAGGGAGGGGTCGATCCGATCTCGGGCACGGTTCACGCCCTCGTCAATCCTCCGGCGCGCCTGGTCACCGGCGCGATCGACGGAACAAGCGACTTCGCCCGTGGGGTGTTCGGCGCCCGTAGCCTCACCCAACGCAACCGCGAGCTAGAAGCACTCGTCCAGTCGGCGAGCCTTTACACAGAGTCGGTCGATCGTCTCGAGAGGGAGATCGGCGAACTGAGGCAGACCATGGGGTTGCCGCCCGTACCGGGGAAGTCGAGGATTGCCGCCGACGTCATCGGGTTCTTCCCTTCGGAATACCGGATCACCCTTTCGGCGGGCAGGACCAAGGGCGTGCGGCCCGGCCTCCCGGTCGTGAACGCACAAGGGCTTGTTGGAGTCGTCCAGACCGTTGAAGCCAACACCTCACAGGTCACCCTCATCTACTCGCCAACCCTGAAGATCGGCGCGGTGGCTCAGCGAGACCCGCCGCCCGCTGGGCTCATCCGCGGCGAGTCTTCCGACAAGCTCATCCTCGAGTTCATCGACTTGGACGCTCCCGCCCAGGTCGGCGACTTGATCACCACTTCCGGCTTCTCAGACAAGATCCCCGGCGGCATCCCGATCGGAAAGATCGTTCAGCTCGACGACGACAAGGCGTTCGGTACCCGAAGGGCGCAAGTGTTCCCGAACGTGCAGATCGGAGCGGTGAGAGAGGTGTACGTCCTGCGATGAACCTGGGACGATTCGGTCTTACGACCATCATCCTTTACCTGGCGGCGATCCTCCAGCAGGCTGCCGCTCCCCGCTGGTCGATCTTCGGGGCGACCCCGGACTTCTTTGTCGTCGGGCTCTCGGTCCTCGGCCTGTTCGCGAGCCCTTCAACCGGCATGGTTACCGGCTTCTTCTTCGGGTTGGTCCAGGGGTGTCTTCCGACCGCAAACGTGACGCATTACGTGGTCAGCCGCACCCTTGCCGGGTACGGAATCGCGAAGGCGAACTCGCTTCGGCTCAACCCATCTCTTGGACTCGCCTTTGGTACTGCCGCGGTCGCCACCATCGTGGCTCAAGTGATCTGGATGTTCATTGCCGCGCCGCCCGACATCGGAGGGTTCCTGGGGGATACAATAGTAAGTGCGATGTACAACGGCGTTCTCGCGATGCCCTTGTACGCGCTCCTCAAGAGGATTCTCGGCTCACCCCTTCACTAAGGCCGCCGAGAAGAATGGAGAGCCGTATCCATGAGTCATCACGTAAACGTCTTGGAAATGGCGAGACAGCAACTTGCCCTCGCCGCGAACTATCTCAACCTCGACGAAGGACTGCACCGCGTCCTCGCCCGCCCGAAAAGGCAGCTCATCGTGAACTTCCCCGTCGTTTTCGACGACGGTTCCGTTCACGTTTTCGAGGGCTACCGCGTTCAGCACAACACCAGCCGTGGCCCTACCAAGGGCGGCATCCGGTACCACCCCGACGTCGACGTCGAAGAGACGACGGCCCTCGCCATGTGGATGACCTGGAAGTGCGCGGTTGCGAACATCCCGTACGGCGGTGCCAAGGGCTCCGTCAAGGTCGACACGAAGAAGCTCTCGAAGCGAGAGCTTGAGAAACTGACCCGGCGGTTCGCGACCGAAATCAACATCGTCATCGGAGAGCGGGGAGACATCCCCGCGCCTGATATCGGCACCAACCCGCAAGTCATGGCGTGGATCATGGACACGTTCTCCATGCAGAGCGGATACACCACCCCAGGCGTCGTCACGGGCAAGCCGCTTGAACTTGGCGGCTCCGAGGGTCGCGTCGAGGCAACCGGCCGCGGCGTCGTCGTCAGCGCCGAAGAAGCCTGCAAAGTGCTCGGCATGAACCTGAGCGGCTCCAAGGTTGTCGTCCAGGGCTTTGGCAACGTCGGCTCCGTGGCGGCGATGCTCGCCGAAGAGCGCGGCGCTACCGTCGTCGGCATCAGCGACGCCGTCGGTGCGATCTACAACCCCAACGGGCTTCCGATCGCCGACCTCTACCACAAGTACTCCGGGCGCGACGGCGGCATCCGAGAGTACAAGGATTGCGAGTACCTGACCAACGAGCAGTTGCTCGAACTCCCGTGCGACATCCTACTGCCCTGCGCGATCTCGGCTCAGCTGACCGAAGAAAACGCGGACAAGGTTAAGGCGAAGCTCGTCGTCGAAGGCGCGAATGGTCCCACGACCCCCGGCGCCGACAACATCATGTCCGACAAGGGCATTTTGGTCGTGCCCGACATCCTTGCCAACGCGGGCGGCGTCATCGTCTCCTACTTCGAGTGGGTGCAAGACCTGCAGAACTTCTTCTGGGAGGAGAACGACGTCAACGTCAAGCTGGACCGCATGATGGTCCGGTCTTTCCACTCGGTAAGGGCGACCATGGAGAAGCACAAGACCGACATGCGCACCGCAGCGATGATCATCGCGGTGGAGCGGGTTGCCGACGCGACGAAGATGCGCGGCATCTTCCCCTAAGCTCGGCTCTGAGAACAAAACGAGGGCGCATCCCGCATGGGATGCGCCCTCGCCGTTTGTCGAGGCTATCGCTTCGGCTTGAGTTCCACCTTGAGCGCCGAGTAGCCGTCCAACTCGAAGTGCTCGACGCGGATTCGATGCTTGCCGGTTAGGTTCACCACGGCTTGATCAAGGGTTGGACCGTGCCAGGTCCAGTTCTCGATCACCTTCTTGCCGTCGATGAAGACGCGGACCCCGTCGTCGCTGGTGACGTTGAGCTCGTACTTCCCGGGCGCGACCTCAAAAGTGCCGTCGGCCATTGTTGCGAAGTGGTCGGCGGGCACGCCCTCCGCCGGGCTTCCGCCCCACGCGTAGTTCAACTCTGTCGTCTTGAGCGTCTTGATGGGAGCACCCTTGAAGATCTCTCGCCACGCCGCTTCCTGGGTACGAGGATCTTGGGTCTTGCCGTCATACGCCCAGAACTTGACTTCCCAATCGATGGGAGCCACGAACTTCGAGAACCTGAACGGGTAAGGAGTCCCGGCGGCGATCTTCTCGCCGAAGGGTGTGCGGATCGCGCCGCCCTTGTACTCCAACTCCACCAGAATATCGTTCGCCTTCCCCTCTTCCAGGTTGACCTCGATGAAGCCGGGGACGGCCCCGGTCTGGGCGGAAACCGACTTGACGCCGCGAAGGGTCTTCACCTTCCAGGCGCCTTTCGGGCCAAGGATCTCGAAGCGAATGCTGTTCGACGCCGCGCCCTCGCCTCTCGGCCACAAGATGGGCGACTTGAAGTCGTACGGGCCCCAATCGTCCACGAGGATGTAACGCCGCCCTCGAAGCTGATTGGGCTTCAAGAACGGGCGCTTGCCTCCTGCGAGCGGCTTGGGAGCGAAAGGCCGCGTCATCTGGACGTAATCAGAGAGCCACTGGTCTTCTGAGAGGCCGCGGCTCATCAGCGGGTCCGTCGGATACGGCATCCAGATCACGTTGAACCGGTCGAGGTAGTCCTTAAGGTCGGGATCGAGGCCGAGGATGACGTTGCCCGAAGGCTGCATCGTCGGCTTCTCCGGCTCGTTTTCGGGTCCCGTGAAGAGCTTGTTATCATCGGCAGCGCCCTCTGGCAAGCCGCCTTTCACGATCCACGCCTCGTTCAACTTGAACTCGAAGTTGGGATTCTCGCCGTCGAGCTTGGCAATCGTGCCGACCTTGCTGAACGAGTTCTTGGCGACCGAGACATTGGTCGTGTCGCGAATCGACAGCGCGTTCGTCGGAATGTTGTTGAACTCGTTGAAGGCGATCTGCCAGTCGCGACTCCGCGTGTCCTTGGCCTTGGCGTAGCCCCAACTGGGATCTTGGGTCTTGTTCATCCACAGCGCAATGGCCTCGGTGTCCCGATAGAACATGTTTGCCTGGATGGCGTTGTTCTGGCCGTGCTCCCAGGCGATGGCTTGGGCGTTTTGACCAAAGATGTTGCCGATCACGCGGCTGTCCCACGAATAGCCGCCCCAGATGCCGTGCCAGCACTCCAGAACCAGGTTGTTTACGAAGTCGTTGGCGCTGAACGTGGCCTCGATTCCGTTGGTCGGGGCGTGGCTGAAGTCGTTGCCGTACAACAGGTTGCGGTTGCAGCCGCCGCTGCCATCGTCCATGGTGGTCTGGCCCGCCCAAAGGAAGAAGCCGTCGCCGCCGTGCGTGACCGAGTTGTAGGCGAACGTGTTGCGGTTCGACTGTTCGTAGATGAGGATGCCCGCCGAGTCTTGGCCACGGTTCCACTTGCCGTGCGAGTAGCCCCGCACGCACCAGTCGATGTTGTTGTGCATGATCTTGTTGTCGCTGGACCGATACATGCCCAATCCGATGGCGCTCAGGAACGAGAAGCTGTTGTTCCAGATTCGCCCCTTGTTGCAGTCGGTGATCATCAGGCCGCACTGGCCGCCTTCGATCGTGCAGTCCTTCACCTCGAAGCCCGTGCAACCGCGAAGGTAGATGCCCGCGCCGTAGCGCAACCACTCGTCCTTCTCGTTGTGGTGGTAGCTCATCCAATCGCTCAGGTCCTCCCGATCGATCGTGCTGAGCAAGTGCTGCTTCCAGTTGTAGGAGAAGTCGCAGTTCACGAGCCGTAGGCCCGCGCAGTTCCGCGCGATCAACCCGATCTTGTAGCCGTGAACGTTCAGATTCTTGATCGTAACGTTCTTGCCTTGAACCTGCACCGCCGTTCCTGCCCGTTGGTCCGGCGGCAGGTTCAGCGGGGTGCCGAGCAAGGTCGCCCCGTTGAAGTCGACGATGAGGTTGTCGCCCTTGACGACGATCACGCTCTTCTTGCCTTCGTCGTCGCCCCCTGGCCGGTTGAACACCGCCCGGGTGACTTTGCACGACTTCCGAATTACCAGCCCGGTGGTCAGGTTGACGGTCTTGGCTTGAGGAGCGATCATGGCGAGCGAAACGAGGAGCCCGAGAGCCATGAGGGAAAGGTTACTTGAAATGGAGCCGGAGGCAAACAAAAAGGCGGCCCGCTCCGGTTGGAGAGGGCCGCCTGGGTGGCGGGAATTTACTTGCCCTTGGTGCCGATGGGGTTGCCGAAGATGCCAGGTTGCAAGGTGTCGTGTCCCTGTCGCTTGGACTCCGGCTGGCCGTAAGCGTCGGGGTTCAGATACGTACCCTTAAACCGCTCGGGCTTCTCTTGCTCGGGAACGATGCGGTTGTGCTCCGCCCACGGATCTTGGCGAATACCGGTCACCTGCCAGGAAACCCTCACGTTCGGCTCGTTGGTGCGGATCGTGAACATGTTGTTCTCGACTTCTCGCTCGATCTTGGCGAGCGCAAAGCCCTTGCCCCCGATCACGGTGAGCTGATACCGATAGTCCTTGTTGAGGGTCTGGAAGTAGCTGGGAAGCTGGACCGAGGCGTAGCCTTCTTCGTCCGTCGTGACAACGCCGTTGTAGACGTTCATCATGTCGGGGCTCTCGACGAACGAGTGCATCAGGTAGCGGTTCTCAGGATCGCGCGGGTCGTCGATCAAGAACGCACCGCTCGACTTCGAGAGGGTGCCGGCCACATGGACCTTACCCTCGAAGTAACCGCCGTAGCCGGCGGAGTTGTCGGCTCGGCCGTAAACGCCGTAGCCCGAGCTGGTCACGCCGAAGAGCGCGCGGCCGAAGTTGGAGAGGCCGTAGACGGCATAGCCCGTGGACGTCAAGCCGTACACGCCGACCGAGTTGCCCTTGCCGATCATGCCCACGCCGGCGCTGCCGTTCGTGTTCTCGCCGATGATAGCGGCAACGCTGCTCGAGTTGGGGTCCCACGCGCTGGTGAGTCCGTAGATCGATCGCAGGCCGCCCGAAGAAACGATGCCTTCGTCCGCGGTGCCAAAGTTGACGGTTTGCCCGCCGCCGGCCACCGTGAGGATGTTCGTGGGGCTGGTCGTGCCGATGCCGACCCGGTTGTTGCCCAGGTCAAAGGTCGCGAAGCGGGTGCCCGCACCCATGAAGTTGAACTTGTCGCCGACGTCCTGGTACTCCAAGCCCCAGTTTGTGAAACTGGGCGAGTGCGCCAAGACCATGCGACTTGCCGACCCTGCGCCGGAGAACATCTCGATCATCGGGTCGTTGGTCGTGTTGTTCGAGGCAAACCAGATGCTTGCCAAGGGGTCGCTGAAGCGCACCGAGCCGTCGGCGGCAACCTGAAACTTGTTCCCCGAACCGACGGTAAGGGGAGCGCCCGGCGCCGATTCGCCGATGCCGACTTTGGTGAAGAGAGCGGTACCGTCCACGTTGACGTGGCCGGTCTGCGCGGCGCCCGGTGTGGTGGGCTGAAGACGAACGAGGGCGCCAGACTGACCAGCCGAAACGGCCGAGCGGGACGCCAAAACAAGAACCCCCGCGGCAAACACAGCCGCGAAGGCATAAACTGCCTTTTGTTGCATATCTCTCCTAGTGGACTTGGACCCGGCGACCTCAAACGCCAAGCCAAGATTCCGCAAGTATACGGTATTGACAACGCCGATGGTTGCGCCGTCAAGGGGGAGCGTCCATCATAATCTCGTCGTTGGGCCAATATCGCATCCTCTTTTTGGGCGACATCGTGGGAAAACCCGGTCGCGAAGCCGTCCGGGCGGGCCTTCCGAAGCTCCGCAACGACTTTCAGCCTCTGTTCGTCATCGTGAACGGTGAGAACAGCGCCGGCGGGGTGGGCATCACGCCGGACATCGCCGAGGAGTTGTTCAAGCAGGGCGTGGACGCGATCACCCTGGGCAACCATGCCTTCAACAAGCGCGAGATCTTTCCGTACCTCGACCAAGGGCATCCCATCGTTCGGCCGTACAACCTGCCCCCGACGGGCGTGCCGGGGCGCGGTTATGTGGACCTCGAAAAGGAAGGCGTGCACCTGCGAGTGGCAAACCTCTGCGGGCGGGTGTACCTCGACGGTTACGACGACCCATTCCGCGCGGTGGAGGAGCTGATCCCATCGACGGGGCACTTCTTCCTGGACTTCCACGCCGAAGCTACGAGCGAGAAGATCGCGATGGGAATGCACTGCGACGGCCGTGCCGTAGCGGTCGTGGGTACCCACACCCATGTGACCACCGCTGACGAGAAGGTGTTGCCGGGTGGCACCGCCTACATCACGGATGTGGGCATGACCGGCCCCGTGAACAGCGTACTGGGCATGGCTCCCGCCATCATCCTGCAGCGGTTTCGAACCCAGATGCCGATCCGTTTTGAGGTTGCCAATGAAACGGGCGTAATCTCTGGGGTGGTCATAAACGTCGAAAGAGATACAGGCCGTGCCACGTCGATTCAGCGTGTAGGCACGGGCGGCTAGAGGTAACTTAGAGCGATGAAGATTTGGACTTCGGTTTTAGTGGCGGCTTTGGGCACCGCCGCCATGGCGCAAACGTCGATTTACGCCCCGGCGCGCAGCATCAAGGATCAGAACATCTCCTTGCGCGGCTGGGGTAGCGGCACGATTTCCGAGACCGATGAAACGGCTTTTGAGGGCGCGTTCTCGCTCCGAGTCTCCACCCGAAACTTCTTCCAAGGCGGCATGATCGCCTTTGGCAATCCTCTTGACTGGGGCAAGGCCTATGACGACCCCAGCAACCTTGTTCGGCTCACCTTCCGCGTCGCCGACACCAAGATGACCTTGGGCGGCACCACCGGAGGCGGTGGCGACCAGGGCGGTGGCGGAGCCGGCCTGGCGGGCGGCGGCGACCAAGGCGGCGGCCGAGGTGGTGCTCGCGGCGGCGGCGCGGGCGGATTCAAGGCCGGAGGCGCCCAAGGCGGCGGAGCCGGTGGCGGCGACCTCAGCGGAACGACCGCGACCACATTCACTCTCAAGCGCATTCGCATGATTGTCACCACGACCGACGGCAAGAAGAGCGAGGCGTATGTGAACGTCGCGACCGGCGGCGCGAACTCCAAGGGTTGGCGAAGCATCGCCGTTCCGGTCAAAGCGATCAACGGCTTCGACAAGACGAACAAACTCGTCAAGGAGTTGGCGTTCTCGGGCGACACCACGTCGACCTTCTACATCGGCGACATGCGCGTGGTGACCGACACCACCCCCATCACGGGCGAAATCAAGACGGGCAACCTGAACTTGGCTCTGCGCGACGAAGTCGAGCTCCGCGGCACCGGTGCCGGCGGCTCGAGCATCCTCAAGTTCACGTGGGACTTCGACGCCAAGGATGGGATTCAGGAAGACGCCGAAGGCGCGGTGGTGAAGCGGAAGTTCCGCGTGCCCGGCACCTACACGGTCACCCTAACCATCTCGGACGCCTATGGCCTTAAGAAGTCGTACAGCACGACAATCCAAGTCAAGGTCAACCCGTAAACAGGGATCCAACGAAAATCGCCCCGGGCCGTCGGCTCGGGGCGATTTTTTTTGCTTTTTGGAGATCAGACCTTAGCGCGGACGAAGATGACCTCTTCCTTGAGCTTCGCCGTAACGCCTTTGACCAGCTTGGCGTTCGTTTCGGCTTCCATCGGGTCCTCGTTCAAAGGAAGCACGACCAGAGCGACTTCCACCTCGTCCGTCACGGACTTGAGGATCGCCGGAATGTCGCGTCCGCGCTCAACCCGGGTTTGGAAGAGCTGGTGCTTGCCGTCGTAGAATGCATGCGCCCGCTCGATGGCTCTGCCCGTGGACTCCTCCTGCTTGGGCAAGGGGGCGTTGATGGGCTGTTCTCGCGGCACGATGAGCACGCAAGTCAAGATGATCTCGGTGTGCAGGCTATCGGCGAGGCGCGAGGCGGCAACCATCGCCGCGTCGTCCGCCGCCTCCCCGGTGCCGGTGGCAAGGCATACCAACACCTTGGGATTCGTCGAACTCGGTTGCGAGCGGCGCTTTGGCGCGTGCTCCTCGTCCTCGAGCAAGAGGTCCAGCGAACGCCGCGCCGCTTCCACCGACGCCGCGATGGGCAACTGGGAACGGACGTGGGGCACCGACTTCATGACCTCCATGACACCCTCCGGCACCGCCGCCACGATGATGCGAGCCGAATGCCCTTCGATGAACTCCATGGCGTCGCGGAAGGTATCGGCTCCCTCTGGGGTGCACTCCGTGATGCCGCTGCAGTCCACGATCACACCCGACGGATGGCGCTTCAGCGTTAGGGAGATCGCCGTGTGGATGGTGTCCCAGAAGTTCGAACGCAGGGCGCCCGACAGGACGATGACGTCTTCGTAAGACTCGACGATCATTTCAAGAAATACCTCACGTTGGTGATCACGACGTTCTTGCGGCTACCCAGTGCCAGCTTCAGGGCAACGGCGGCGTTGTTGTGGAGCACGCTCTGCCAGAAGAACTTGGGCACCGCCTGGGGCACGATCACCGTCACCATCATGTTGGGGTCTTCGTTCAGGGTCTGGTCCACGTAGTCGGTCACGGGCTCGATCAGGGACCGGTAGGGAGACTCCAATATGACCAGAGGGATGTCCGCGCCGAACCGGCTCCAATCTTGCTTGATCGTGTCCGTTCCTTTCGGGTCGAGCGTCACGTGGATGGCGCGCACGTCCTTGGTCATGGCGCGGGCGTAAGCGATCGCCTGCAGGATGCCTCGGTGGAGCCGGGGCACCAAAAGCAGGACCGTGGTGCGGACCGGCGCAAGCTTGTCGTCGGTCGTCAGGCTAAGCTCGCTCTTTAGATAATCGTAGTGCCGGCGGATGCGGCTGAACATGATCAGCATGATCGCCAGCGCGACCACGATCAACCAGGCACCTTCTTCGAACTTGGTGACCAACAGAATGATCAAGACGACAAACGTGACGACGGCGCCAAACCCGCTGACAAGCATTTGCCACCATACGCCTGGGTTTGTCTGCCTTTGGCGGTTGAACTTCACCGCCATGCCGGCTTGGCTCATGGTGAAGGAGATGAAGACGCCCATCGCGTAAAGCGGAATGAGCGAGTGTGTGTCCGCTTTGTAGACCACAATGAGCGCCATCGCCGCCAGCGAAAGCAGGATGATGCCGTTCTGGAAGACCAGACGGTCTCCAAGGGACGTCAACTGGCGGGGCAGAAAGCCGTCCCGGGCAATAAAGCCGGAGAGCCGGGGAAAGTCGGCGAACGCTGTGTTCGCGGCAAGAAACAAGATTAGGGCGGTAGCGATCTGCAAACCGCCGAAGAAGGCGCCGTCGCCGAAGTGTTTTAAGCCCAACTGGGCGAGAATCGTCTTGTAGCCGGGGTCAGCAGCGTGCATCGGCACGACCGCCTCGTGCATTGCCAGATAGCTCAGGCCCACGAACATCGCCATCAGGAGCGACACCATCGCGAGAAGGGTGAGCGACGCGTTTCGAGCCTCGGGCGGTTTGAACGCCTGTACTCCGTCGGCGATCGCCTCGGTGCCGGTGAGAGCCGTACAAGAAGCCGCGAACGCCCGCAACATTAAGAAGAAGGTGATGGCGTGCCAGCCCTCGCTAGGAGGCGTCAGGCCTTGCGCTACGGCATGGGGCTGGCCCAGACTGTCGAAGACGCCCTTGACCACCAAAATCATGACGAGGACGACGTACGTGTAGGTGGGAATTGCAAAGAGCGCCCCGCTTTCCTTCGCCCCACGCAGGTTGGCGATCATCAAGATGAGCACCGCGCCCACTCCTATCGCCACCCCGAAAGGCTTCGTGGAAGGGTTCAAAGAGATGATTGCCGCGACGCCCGACGAGATCGAAACCGCGACGGTCAGAACGTAGTCGATGAGCAGCGAGGCCCCGGCTACGCGACCCGCCACGCTGCCCAAGTTCTCGGTGGACACCAGATAAGTGCCGCCGCCCTTGGGATAGGCGTGAATCGTCTGGTAGTAGCTGAAGGCGATGATGACCATCAGGGCCGCCAGCCAGAGCGAAACGTTGAATACAAACGGCATCGCCGCCGCGCCCGCCGCCACCAGCACCAGAAGGATTTCCTCGGTGGCGTAAGCCGTGGACGAAAGGGCGTCCGAAGCGAAGACGGGAAGGGCGTATAGCTTGCGGAGCCGCTCGTGGTGAGCGTGCTTGGTGTGGATCGGCTTACCAACGAGGACGCGCTTGACCGCGGAGAAGAGGCCCATAGAGCGGATTAACCGGTAAATGATGGCACGTTCGGCGGTCCATACTCTTCCGATGGACGCCGAAAAGACCGTATCTTCAACCCGCGTGGTGATGTCCAAGGTCATGGAACCCACCGACGCAAACTTCCTCGGCAAGGTCTTCGGAGGCTCCATCCTGTCCCTGCTGGACTTGGTCGCCTACGCCACCGCGTCTCGGTTTGCCGGCAACATTTGCGTTACCGCGAGCTTCGACCGAGTCGACTTCCACCAGCCCATCGAGGTCGGCGAACTGGTGGTTTGCGAGGGTCAGGTTTCGTTTGTGGGGCGGACCAGTGTGGAAGTGGCGATCGACGTCTACGCCGAGCGCATTCTAACCAACGACCGCCGCTTGACCAACACCGCCCGGGTTACGATGGTAGCGATCAAGGACGGCAAGCCGGTGCAGGTTCCGCGCCTGCGTTGCGAAACCCGCCAGGAACGCGTTCGGTTCCTTGAAGGCAAACTAAGGCGCGAGCTTCGAGACACGCAGCGACAGAACTTCGAGCAGATGTTGGCGCGGTTCGACGACCTCACGGACGACCAACTCACGAACCTGATGGGCGCCCAGTCCGCAATCGTCGAGCGTTAGGCCTTGGGATCGGGCGTGTAGAAGCTGCAACCCGACGTGATCCGCTGCGGCGCATAGGCGGGGTCGTAGGGCTTGGCATCGACGTTGGCTTGCTTTGCGACGGCCGCGTTTAGTTCCTTCAGCATGTCGGCGGAATAGCCCGGCCAAAGCCGCACGATGGTTCCGTCCGGCTTGATGAGCGCCGTATAGGTGGATCGCTCGGCCTTGAATGCCCGCATCGTCTTGACCTCGGGGTCGAGCAGCACCGGGTATGGGGTCCGGGCGACCTTCTGCCACTTGGCGGCGACCTCGGGGCCGCCGTTTAGAACGCCCACGAACTGGACAGCATCGCCGTACGACTTCGCCATCTTCTGCAGAAGCGGCTCGACGTCGATACTGCACGGGCACCCGTCCTTGATGAAATAGAGCACCACTGGACGTCCCTTGCTGAGAGACGCGAAGTCGTATTCCTTGCCGCTGGCGTCCTTGAGGCGGAAGGCGGGTGCCGCCACGCTCTCTAGGGTCTTCGCCGTTTGCCACATCTGGGTGGTCACCGGGTGCCTAACCAACGCTTCCGGCGCCGACGAAACCTCTCGCGCTCCTCCTCCGCACCCCGCCATGCCGACAGACGCTGCGACGACGAAGAGGACCAAAGTTCGGGACATTCTACTAAGAGACTACTCCGAATGAACCCGATTCGTGAGGCAGAGGGGCGCCAAATAGGGGATAATTGGAGCCGTCGCGGAGTGGTGTCCGAGTGGTCGAAGGAGCGCGACTGGAAATCGCGTATACGGCAACGTATCGTGGGTTCGAATCCCACCCGCTCCGCCAGCCTTAGCCAATGTTGCCTACCCCCCAGGAGATCGCTCGGCGAGACGCCGTAAGGGCGTCGCTCGAAGAGCACATTCGCGAAGGCGCGACAATCAAGCTTCCCCCCTTCGACCCGTCGGTCAGCCAAGCGGGCGTGGTAGCCCTCCAGCACATCGGCATCGAGCCGAACCCCTTCTCAGGGACCGTGGACGCCTTTCGCTACCAGTTCGAGGGCGAGGAAGACCTGCTCCACTTGATCGTGGCGAGACAAGATGGCGAGACGATTTCGCCCGAAGAGGGCCAAGGGGTTCTCAGGTTCGTCTTGCCGGACGTGCCCGAAGCGCTGGTGTGGTTCAAGCCGGGCAAATACTCGCAGCACTTCTTCGTGGGGCACGACGAACTGCTGAGGAGCTAGCGCCTACATCTCGCGGCGGTACTCAAGGGCGCTCAACAGCGTCGCCGAGTCGGCGTAATCCAACTCTCCGCCAATGGGCATGCCGTGCGCCAACCTCGTCACCTTGACGCCAAGCGGCTTGACGAGCTTGGCAAGGTACAGCGCGGTGGCATCGCCCTCGATGGTCGGGTTGGTGGCGACGATGACCTCGCGCACGTCCCCTTCCAGCCTTGAAAGAAGATCTTTGACGCGAAGCTGCTCGGGTCCAATGCCGTCCATGGGGCTCATCAGGCCGTGGAGAACATGGTAGAGACCCTTGAACTCGTTCACGCGCTCCATGGCGGCGATGTCGCGAGGCTCCGCGACGACGCAGATTTGAGAAGGGTCTCGGCGCGGGTCAAGGCAAATCTCGCAGCGCGCGCCCTCGCTGATGTTCTGACAGACCTCGCAGAACCGCAACGACTGCTTGGCGAGCCGAATCGCGTCGGCAAGGCGAAACGCCTCGTGATCGGTGATGCGGATGAGGTGGTACGCCAGCCGCTGCGCCGACTTCGGTCCGACGCCGGGCAGCTTCTCTAGCTCTGCGATGAGTTCGGCAAGAGGACGCGCGAAAAGCATTACATTCCGGGCAGGCCGGGAATGTTGGGCATGATCTCCTGCACCTTGGAGTTGCGCAGATCCGTCGCCCGGCTTTGGCCGTCCTTGATGGCGCCCACAATGATGTCCTCGAGCGCTTCCACGTCTTCGGGATCCACGATGGCCGGATCGATCTTGAGCCGCAACAGTTCGCCGGTGCCGTTGAACGTCGCCTTGACCTCGCCCTTGTCGATCTCGATCCGCTCAAGCGCCAGTTCCTGCTCGAGCGTCTGGGCGCGCGCCATGGCTTCCTGCGCCTGCTTCATCATGCCGCCGAAACCTTGGCCGCCAAATCCCTTGGGTAGTTTCATCGTTTCTCGTTAGTCTCCCGAACCGCTTTCGAAGACTTGCTGCGCCAAATCGCGCAGCTTGGCTCCTTCCGCGGGCAATTCTACCGTCGCGCTCACCGCGCCGTTCGATTCCTTCTTGGCAGCCACCAAATCCAGCTTGATGCCGCCGCCATAGTGCTTCGCCATCGCCTCCTGTAAAGCGCCCAGACGCTTCGGCGACTCGTTCACCCAATCCAGTTCGTGGGTTCTCTCGAACTCCACGACGGCTTGTCCCGGCTTCGCCGAAACCACCTTGGCGTGCCCAAGCTTCATCGCCATGAGCTTGGAAACGGTCGAGAGCTCGGTTACCGTGTTCAGCCAGGCTCGGAGCGCTTTATCCAGTTCGGGATCGCCCGTGGCTTCCGACTTCGGGGCGACGACCGGTTCGGGCTTCGCCACCTCCGGTTTGGGAGTGGCCTGCACGGCGGCTTTGGGCTCCGGCTTTGGAGCCGGAGTCGGCGTTTGAGTTGGGATCGCCGCCACGGTCGGAACCACCGCAGGGCGATTCACCACCTGCCCCACCCGGATGAGCTCCGCTTCTAGCCAAAGACGGGGCAACGAAATGTCGCGGATCACCTTGTGCGCCTCGGCAAGCGCAGACCGAATCTCCAAGAGCCCTTCGCGGCCTAGCCGCGCCGCCGTCTCGTGGGCAACCGCGTCCCGCGTGGGGTCTATCGAAAGCCCGAGGTCGAGCCCGTATCCGGCTCTCGTAAGGTCCGAAAGACGATGAAGCATGGACTCGAGAATCGAACGGGGGTCGCGTCCGAGGCGATACAGTTCGGACAGCAGTTCGACCACCTTGGGCACGTCTCCCGCCTTCATCCCAAGCAGCAGTTCGTCGACCGCGGTCTCCGAGACCAATCCGAGTTGATCGTAAACGTGTTGCAGGGTGATCGTGCCTTCCGAGGTCAGAATCGCCTGCTCCAACAAGGTCAGGGCATCGCGGTAACCGCCGTCCGCCATTTGCGCGATGGCGCCCAACGCGGCGGGCTCCACGGTGACGCCCTCGGCATCGGCGACGTACTTGAGGCGACTGATGAGGTCCTGCATCGTCGCCCGGTGGAACTCGAACTTCTGGCAACGCGAGCGGATGGTCGGGGGGACCTTGTTGAACTCGGTCGTCGCCAGGATGAAAATGACGTGGTCGGGCGGCTCCTCCACGGTCTTCAGGAGGGCGTCGAACGCCTTGCCCGAGAGATCGTGCACCTCGTCGATGATAAACACTTTGTACCGGCAGATCGCCGGCTTGTAGTCAACGACACTGACGATCGTCTCGCGGATCTCGTCCACTCCCGACTCGCTGGCGGCGTCGAACTCGTGGACGTCGATGCAGGAGCCTTCGGTGATCGAGAGGCAGATGTCGCACTCGTTGCAGGGCTCAGGGATCGGTCCCTGCTCGCAGCAGAGAGCCTTCGCCAGAAGCCGCGCCGAGGACGTCTTGCCGGTGCCGCGAGGGCCGGTGAAGAGGTAGGAGTGCGAGATACGGCCGGATTCGATGCCGTTCTGGAGGGTTCGCACGACGTGGTTCTGGCCGATGAGGTCGCCGAACGATTGGCTGCGGTATTTACGATAGAGGGATACGTAGGCCAAGGAGACTCCAGAAATGCCGGGAGTGATGCGTCGCCCAGCGGTTCGACTTACCGTTGCTACCTTCCGGTCCTGGCGGGGTTCGCCGGCCGACTGTCGCGCAGTTCCCGGCGGACTGCTTGAATTCTAGCACTCCGCCGGGGGCGTTCCAAAGTCTCCTTGTGTTTATCCACCGTTCGCCGGCAAGGCCTTTTCGTTGCCTCGCAGCGTCGGCACGGCGATGACGTCGTCCTCGCCCTTGATGGTGCTCAGGGGCTTGAAGTTCACCGTCTTCAGGATCGGCACTTCATTCGCCCATTGGCCTCGTCGCAAGATTTGCTCTCCCGAGATTTCCAAGCTGGTGTAAAGCACCTCTTGGCCCGGGCGGGCGTCCGCACTCATGAAATTCTTGTCCGTCATGCCCTCGCCGTTGTATCCGAACTTGTCTTGGATGTGCGGCGGAGCCGTTCGGGCGTTGTAGTAGAACTCGATGAGGTACTTCTTCTTTGGCGAGAACGGGTACATCGTCGGGTCTTTGCTCATGTCAACACGCTTGTTGAACCGGCGGTTCTTCACGTAGAGCTCGTCCTGCATGTAGACCCGGTCGCGCGGCGGATCGAGGTTAACCTCGTCGTTGGCGTCCCAGATCACGCCCGCCTTGATGGCGTTCGGATAGTCCGCGTCGCGAAGCACCACTCGGATTCGGGTGCCGACCGGCAACACGTTCCAAGTACCGACAAATCGAATGACCCGCTGCTCTTCGACGGTGGCGCTGGCGCTGAAGCCCACGTCGAACGGCGGCCGCGTGTCGTAGTCGCCGGTCTCGTAGGTTCCATCGTTCCGCTGCTTCGCCAACCAACCGCGCTGGACCATGCGGAGCAACATCGTGTCGATGTTCCCCTCGACGGTGTCGCGCATCTGCATGTTGCCGTACGAAGGGTCCTGTTTGAGCCGAGCTTCGGCCTCGTCCAGGAGCTTATAGTACAGGGCAAGCGCCTTGTCGACCTGGTTGTTGCGCTGAAGCGCGTTACTGAGCAGGTTCTTTCGGCCCGGCGGAATATCCGGCCGCTCGTGGGCCTTGGTGAACCAATCGACCGCCTTCGGGTAGTCGTCGTTAATCTTGTGGTACCAAAGCCAGCCGTTCTCAAAGAAGAGCTCGTAGGTACTCGGGTTCTGGCGGACGCCTTCCTTACCGAGGGCAAGAGCAGCCGGGATGTAGCGGCGGTCCGAGCGCTGCTCGTCGTCGGTGAAGTTGTAGCTGATGTGCCACATTCCCGTCGAGTACACGTCGATCTGGTGCGGGTCGAGCCAGGTAACCAGTCGGACGATCGGCAGAATGGCGTCGTAGTTGCCGCTATCGAAGAACGAGTCGGCACGGACCCAAAGGATGCCCGCAACCATCTCGCGGAACCCCGCCATGGCGATGAGCAACTGCTCGCCGGAAAGGCCCGACGCCATCCCGTTGGTCGCGGAGCTGTAGTCCTTCTTCCACCGCTTGAAGATGAAGCCCTGATGGAGCGCGCCCTGGACGCACAAAAGCGCCACCAAAAGCAGGATCAGTTGCGGCCGTTTCTTGCCCACGTTAGACCTCTCGCTTTTCGAAGATCAGCATGCCGCCAATGAGCAGCACCGCGATGTAGACGACGCCGTAAAGGGTGACCATGAGATAGTAGGTCGTCTCGTTTTGGATCGTCTGGTTCGGGTTGATGATCGGGTTTTGGACGTTGTAGTTCGCGAAGTTGGGCAGCAACGTATTGAAGATCTGCGCCGCCGTCTTGGCCACCATCGGCGTGCTTTCGCTCTTGGCCAGCGTCTCGAAGAACGGGTTGAAGAGCGAACCGACCAGGTAAGCGCCGCCCGCCAGGAAGAAGTTCACCAAGGGCGACACGAAGGTCGAGAAGAAGATGGCGACCGCCGCCAACAGGCTCATCTGCACGAAGAACAGCGCCGGCGCCTTGGCCAGGTTGCCCAGGGTAGTCAGATCGAAGGATTGCTGCTGAAGGACGAAGACGATGATGAGCGCGAAGGTCATCAGCGCCATCATCAGGCCTAGAGCGAGCACGGCGCCGAAGTACTTGCCAACGAGGAACTGCCAGCGCTGCACCGGTTTACACAGGATCGTGTAGATCGTGCGGCGCTCGATCTCGTTCGGGATCATGTACACCGTGAGCACGATGGCGATCACGGCGCTGGTGAGCTGGATAATGCCCAGCATCATCGACTTCAAAACGGTCGTTTCCTGGCGGGCCGAAAGAACGCCCAAGCCAGGGGCCACGAACATGAAGATCAAGCCGATGAGCAGGATGACGAGCAAAACCTTGCGGCGAATAGCTTCGCCTACGGTCGTGGATGCAATCGCCCAGATCGCTCTCATGACTTGTCCCCCACGTTGCTGACGGTCTCCACGAACAGGTCCTCCAGGCGCTTCTTGCGCGGGACCACGCTGACCACATTGCCCTTGATGCCTCGAACTGCGTCGATAACGTGGTTCACATCGTTCTCTTCCGGCATGTCGATGAGGAAGCCGGTCGGCAAATGGCGAATGTTCGTGTCGGCGAGCTTCATGTCGCTGATGAACTTCTCTTCGACGCTGTCGACCGTGATCTCGGTGCGGCCGCCTCGGAGCAGGTCGGTCAGCTTGCCCTGACGCTCGATAATGCCCTTGTTGATGATCGCGACGCGGTCGCAGATCAGCTCGACCTCGCTCAACTCGTGGGACGAGATGAACACGGTTCGACCTTCATCACGGAAGCTCAGAATGAGGTCGCGGATCTCGCGGTGGGCGATGGGGTCCAGGCCGCCCGTCGGCTCGTCCAGGAAGAGGAGCTTGGGATCGTTCAACAGACTCTGGGCAAGGCCGATACGCTGCTGCATACCCTTCGAGTATTGCGAGATCGACTTGGTCTTGTCGCGGTGCAGGTTGACCTTCTCGAGCAGCATGTCGAACTTGGCGACATCGTTGATGCCGAAGAGCGCGCCGTAGAACTTGAGCAGTTCCGGGCCGGTCATGTGCTCGTAGTAGTAGGGACGCTCCGGCAAGTAGCTGATCAGGCGGTGGACCGCCATGTCGCCGATTTCCTTGCCAAGCACAAAGCCTTCGCCACCCGTCGGATAGATGATGCCCAGGAGCATCTTGATCGTCGTGGTCTTTCCGGCACCGTTCGGTCCCAGAAACCCAAAAATCTCTCCTTCTTCCACGTGAAGGTCGAGATGGTCGACGACGTTAACTTGGCCGAAGCGGGTTTTGTAGGTCTTGGTGAGTTTTCGAGTCTCGATGGCGGCGCCCAACGGCAGCACACCTCCCTGCATTTGAGTGAGCGGATTATACCAACTGGCGGGTTGACCCCGAGTTCAACGACCCTTAGAGGCACATGGTTCCCAATCAGAAATCCCCAATCCCAAGGTGCAATCCGGGGAAAAGTTGGGGAAGACCCCTGAACATTGCGCAGAAACCCGCAAGCCACGCAAATTTAACAGGATTCTGCACCTACTTGATAGGTTTAACCTGTCTATAATGCGACCGCTCAGGAACTGAAGCCCTCGAAAAAGAGAGAAATCTCGCTTGAAGGGATAAGCCTGAAGGAAGCCTTAGCGGGAACGTGCTTTGCTCTCCTTTCAACGTTCCCGCGCTTTTTCTTATCGCGCGGCGCCACGGACGGCTTGGATAAAGGCTTTCAATTTGCCCGGATCCTTGACGCCCGCCTTCGCTTCCACCCCGCTACTGACGTCGACCGCGTAGGGTCGCACCTTGGCGATCGCCTCCGCCACATTGTCGGGGTCCAGCCCTCCCGCCAACACCAACTTTCGATCCGGCATGAGCCTTACCAGTTCAGCCGCAAGATCCCAGTCCGCCCGCTTTCCCGTACCTCCGAAGGCATCCTTGTCGAAGGCGTCGAGGAAGTAGAACGGCGGCATCCAGCGATCCATCCTCTGCAGTGCTTTCACCACTTCGTCCGACTTCGATTTCTCAGGGCGGATGGCAAGCACCGCATCCACCATCGAAGTCATCGGACCTGCCTTGACGAACTGGCGATACCGACAGCCGGTCGCCTCGTCGCGTAGTTTGCCGTAGACGGCAAACGTGGTGACCATGGGCCCGATCGCCTTGGGAAGTTCTCGGGCGCCCTCGAAATGGTCGACGAAGCGCGGGCTCGACGGCTCGAAGACGAAGCCCAGGGCGTTCGCGCCAAGTTCCAAAGCCAAATCGGCATCGCGGGCGTTCGTGATTCCGCAGATCTTGATTCTCGTTACCATCCCATCACCTCGAGCACCTTGTCCTCGATCGAAGGCGCCGCGCAGAACGTGGTGCCGATAAGGACCGCCTGCGCCCCTGCCGCCTGCACCCGGTCGAGATCTGCCCGAGACCCCAGGGCGCTCTCGCTCACCCGCACGACCCTTTCGCCAAACATAGGAAGGACTGCTTCCGAGACGCCCAGGTCGGTTTCGAACGTTGCGAGGTCGCGGTTGTTGACGCCCACCAGGTCGCACGCAGTCCAACTCCAGCGCCACTTCCGCCTCGGCAACAGAATGAACCTCAACGAGAACGTCCATGCCCATGCCTTTGGCGAGGGCGGAAAGGTCGCGGATCGCGGACTGCTCCAGCCCCGCCACGATCAGCAGGATCGCATCAGCCCCCCAAGCCCTCGCCTCGTAAACCTGGTACTCGTCGAACAGGAAATCCTTGCGCAGCAAAGGCAACGAAACCGCCTGCCGCGCCGCCACCAGGTTCTGCGGGCTACCCTGGAAGAACTCGACATCGGTGAGCACGCTGAGGCAGTCGGCGCCGGCGCGTTCGTACGCTTGGGCAACCGCTACCGGGTCGAAGTCGGCTCGGATGGTCCCCATCGAGGGACTCGCCTTCTTCACTTCCGCAATCAGCGCCAGCCCTTTCCGTTGCCAGCCCGCCACGAGGGCGTTGCGGAAGCCTCGGGTCGCGGGAGCGTCGGCAGCTTGGTCCTTAAGATCGGCAAGCGGTACCCGGGCACGCGCCCCTTCCACTTCCCGTCGTTTGAAATCGAAGATTTGGGCGAGGCGGCTCATAGGTTCGATTCCGCCACGAGAAGTTCCAGTTTCGACCGCGCGGCGCCGCTTCTCACGGCCTCCCGAGCTCGGTCCGCCGCTTGAGCGATGTCCGCTTCCACGTCCGCAAGCCAAAGGGCGGCGGCGGCGCTGGGAATCGCGGCTTGGGAGCGTGGCGATTCGGGATCGGTGATCGCTTCCAGCAGCAACTGGGCATTCTCGGCAATATCCGCTCCCGGCAGAATTGCTTCCCGAGGCAGCGGTTCAAGTCCGAAGTCCTTTGGGTGAAGCTCCAACTCCGCCACGTGGTGGCCCTCCTGTTTCGCGACGAACGTTGCCGCGCACGGTGAGATCTCGTCAAGGCCGTCAGCGCCGTGCACCACGAACGCCCGCTCACACCCGAGGATGGCAAGCGCCTCCGCCATGCGGAAAGCAAGTCGGCGGTCGTAGACGCCGATCAACTGCCGCTTGGCGTCGGCAGGATTCGCAAGAGGCCCGAGTTGGTTGAAGACGGTGCGGATGCCAAGCTCCTTTCTCGCCGCCGCCACCGCCCTCAGCGCGGGATGGTGGGCGGGCGCGAACAGGAACGCCAATCCCGCCGTGTCGATTTGGTGGAGAAGGTGCTCAGGCTCGACGCCGAGGCGCACGCCCAGATGTTCGAGCACATCGGCGCTGCCGCACGTGCTGGTCACCGCTCGATTTCCGTGTTTGGCCACCGGAGCGCCCGCCGCCGAAGCGATGATGGCGGCGGCGGTGGAGATGTTGAAACTGGCGATGCCGCCCCCAGTCCCGCAGGTGTCGACCAAGTTGGGGATTCCGCAGTCCACGAGCTCGGCATGGTCTCGCACGACCTTGGCAAAGGCGGCGAGCTCGACGGAAGTGGCGCCTTTGCATCGGAGCGCGGTTAATGCAGCGGCGATTTGCAGATCGCTCGCCTGGCCCGAAACAAACCACTCCATCAGGCCCCTCGCCGACTCGGCGTCGAGATCCTGCATCGAGGCTATGCGGTCCAGGGTCGCACGGAAATCCACCCGCAGATTCTGGCACGGCGGTAGCGGGTTGGGGGGATAATCAACGGCGATGGAAGCCTGCTCGAGCCGACCCTGTGCGATGGCGCTCGGCATGGCGAAGGTGCCCGCCAAACGCTGGAAGGCGCGCGCAGACCTCTTTCAACAACTTGAACAGGCTCGTCTGCTCGTGGAGACTTCCCCCGAAGACGGCCTACGGCTGGTCGATGCCGCCGACGCCGCCTGCCTATCGAAGCATCACTTCCACCGGATGTTCCGGGAGGTGTTTGGCGAGACTCCCCACCAACTGCGCACGCGCCTCCGCCTTGAGCGGGCGCGAACCTTGCTTGCGGAGTCTTCCCTGACCGTCGCCGAGATCGCCCTCGAAGCCGGATGCCAGACGCCGAGTTCCTTTGCGCGTTTGTTCAGCCGGCACTTTGCAGAAACGCCCAGCGAATACCGACTTCGGTGCGGAGGTCAGGCGGATTGAACGAACGGCGGCCCATCGACACGTTTCTCTGGGGCGTGATGAGCTTGGGCTTGCTGCTGTGGGGCATCCTCACCATCTGGCGGCTCGTCGATGCCTCGACGCCAAAGGGAAGCCCCGGAATCTCGCCCTTCGAGGCGCGGGCGATTGCCGGCTCGGGCTACTTCGACACGAACGTCCTGAACGACCAAGCCTGGAACATCGCCAGCGCCAAAGACGCCTCGCCAACCGACCTCAAACTGGCAGAAGCGATGGCGGAACGGGCGAACGAGATGGCGCAGGGGCGAGACCCCGGCATCTTGGATACCTTGGCTCGCACCCAGTTCCGTTTGGGGAAGCCGAAGAGGGCGCTGGACCTGCAAAAGACGGCTGTCGAGTTGCTTAAGGCGGGCGGGGAGACCCCGGACGGCGAACGTCGTGAGTTTTGGGACCGGCTTCGCGAGTACGAAACGGCCTCGCCGCAAACTCGCTAAACCTGTCATTCGCGTTGGCGAAATCCCTCGCATAATGGGTTTAGATCCATGTTGTCCGCCGCCCTTTCCTTCGCCCTCGCCAGCGGGCAGCCCATCGTTGTCGATGGAATGCTCTGCCATCCGCACCGACTGATCGTGCAATGCTCCAAGCCGATCGAGGTCGGTAAGGGCGACCGGCTACTTTGGTTCGATGGCCGCATCGGTTATGCCGCCATCGAGGTCAAGGGGGACCTTCGCAAAGAGCGGCAGCGATACCTCTTCGCCCCGGGCGTCTCGGACGTGCGGTACGACCGCGCCGCCAAGCCAGCCTATGATCCTAACGATCCGATTTGGCCGGACATGTGGCACTTTCGGAACATCAAGGCAAACCTTGCCTGGGATATCTCCAAGGGCTCGCCGGTTCCCGTCGCGGTTATCGATACCGGCATCAACCTCGCGCATCCCGACCTGGAGGGCAACGCTTGGACCAACGCCGGCGAGATCGCCGGCAACGGGATCGACGACGACGGCAACGGCTACATCGACGACATCCATGGCTATGACTTCGGCTACAACGACCCCGACCCGAACGATGTGTTCGGCCACGGCACGGCATGTGCCGGGCTGGTCGGCGCGGTGCAAGACAACGCCCTCGGAGTGACGGGCGTCGCCCCGAACGCCCGGCTGATCGCCCTGAAAGCCTGCAACGACAGCGGTTACTTCTACGACTCCATGACGATTCCGTCGTACATGTACGCGGCAAGCAACGGAGCTAGGGTGCTCTCGATGAGCTACTTCTCGGACCACGTTAGTCCCGGGGAGCGCACCGCCTTGGAGTACTGCGTCGCCCACGGCGTCCTTCCGGTTGCCGCCTCGGGCAACTCGAACTCGGCTCTGCCGTACTACCCCGCCGCGTACGAGTGCGTGCTCAGCGTTGCCGCCCAGAACTCCGACAACACGCGGGCAGGATTCTCGGACTACGGCACCTGGGTCGACGTCGCCGCGCCCGGCGTCTCGCTTCGCACCACGACCTCGGGAGGCGGCTACACCTACAGCTTTGGAGGCACCAGCGGCGCCTGTCCGCACATCGCCGGCCTGGCAACGCTTCTCTTCGGCGCCAAGCCCACTGCTACCAACGCCGAAGTTCGAGCCGCCATCGAGGACACCGCCGTGATCGTGGGCAACTACTGTAACTACGGCATGGCGGACGCCCAAGCCGCGATGACTGCGCTGCTCGGCACCCCCGCCGCTCCCAAGTCGCCCAAGTTCGCCTACGTGACACCCGCGGGATACGACATGAGCGCCGATCGGGCAGACGAGCAGAACGTGCGAGTCTACGGGCGCGGATTCCAACTGCCGAACACGGTTGCGGTCACCGTGAACGGGCAAGCGTTTCCCGTCGTCGCCCAAACCCGAGATTACGTGGACGTCGCCACCGGCCCGGTCCGCGGCAGCCTGGTCTTGTGGGTCAACGGTGCAAACGTGGGCTCTGCGACCCTGCCGGCCACGGACAAAACGGTCCACAGCGGCATCGAAGGATCCACCCAGGGGGCGGGGCTGTCGGGCGGCTTCCTCCAGATGCTGAACGACGACGGGAGCGAACTAGTCTGCGGCTCTCGAAGCGACGGCACGCTCCGATTTGAGTCCGCGTTCCGCCGCGTTGCCCCGTCCAACTCGATGACTCTGAGGTTCACTCGGCGCTACACAGGAGCGGCAACGGGCCTCGAGCGGATCTATCTGTACGACTGGTCCAGCGCGAGCTATCCCTACGGCAACTGGATTCAACTGCAGTCGGGCGCGTTGCCCACCACCGCGACGACCTCGACGATTTCGGTTCCCAACCCGAACCGATTCCTGGACGATGAGTCGACGGTGTACTTCCTCATCACGGTGGAGAGCGGCGATGCGGGCACGCAGTTGCGCCTAGATAGCCTGAACTACCTTCGTCCCTAGGCTAGAATGCGGCAATGGCTTTGCGCCCTCTGCTGCTCCTCGTCGTGGCTGCCCTGCCCCTCTTTGCGGTCGCCGGAACGGTCGGCCGCGATTTGATCGAACGGTACACGACGGATCGCGACGCCTTGCGCCGTTTCTACGACCTGCCCCTCTCGGCGGCAAGTCTGGAGCGGCAGGGCGCTTTTCTGCGCGAATGGAAAGCCACGCTCGACAAGTTGGACTTCGGCAAACTCGACGTCGAAGACCGCATCGATGCCCTGCTGCTGGCAAACGAGGTGGACTACGGCTTGAAGCGCGTCGGCGTGCAGGCCGCCAAGAACGCCGAGATCGCATCCCTGTTGCCTTTCGCCCAAACGGTCCTCGGCTTGGAACTTGACCGGAGGAACTTGGAGCCCGTCGATCCCCAAAAGGCGGCGGACAAAGTGGCCAAGCTTTCGGAAGAGGTCAAGGCGCTGGCAAAGAGAGTGGAAGCCGGGCTTGACGCCAAGCCGGGAGCAGACGCGCTAACGACCACGCCGGTGCTGGCGCTTCGCGCGGCGGATGCGCTCGGCGGACTGCGCTCGGCGCTCGACAAGTGGTTCAAGCACTACGACGGCTACCGTCCCGACTTCGGATGGTGGGTTCGCACCCCGTTTGCCGGTGCCGCCAAGGAACTCGAGGCTTACGAGAAACTGCTTCGAGAAAAGGTGGCGGGCCAGAAAGGGGAGCCGGACGATCCTCTGGTCGGCGACCCCCTGGGGAGGGATGCGCTGCTGGTGGACATGGCCCACGAGTTGATCCCGTACTCGCCGGAAGAACTGGTCCAGATCGCCGAAAAGGAGTACGCCTGGTGCCTCGCCGAAGCCAAAAAGGCGGCGAAGGAGATGGGATTTGGCGAAGACTGGAAAGCCGCCTTGGAGAAGGTGAAGGCGGACCACGTCGAACCCGGTAAGCAAGACGAGTTGGTAATCGGCTTGGCGCGAGAGGCGATCGACTTCGTGGACAAGCACGACCTGGTCACCGTCGAACCGTTGTGCCGCGAAACCTGGCGAGTGGACATGCTGAGCCAGCGCGAACAGCAGAACCTGCCGTTTGCCGCTTACGGCGGCCAGAAAATGCTTGTGTCGTTCCCGCTGGAATCGATGGACAACGAGACCAAGCTGATGAGCATGCGCGGGAACAACGTCCACTTCACCCGTGCCATCACCCATCACGAGCTGATTCCCGGCCACCATCTACAGGGCTATATGGCGAGCCGCTATCGACCTTATCGCGAAGCCCTCGGCACGCCCTTCCTGGTCGAAGGCTGGGCTCTGCACTGGGAGATGCTGCTTTGGGATCTTGGCTTTGCCAAGTCGCCCGAAGACCGGCTTGGAATGCTCTTCTGGCGCATGCACCGCTGCGCGCGCATCGTGGTGTCGCTGAACTTCCACTTGGGGAAGATGAAGCCCGCAGAGATGATCGACTACCTCGTGGACCGGGTAGGGCACGAGCGCTTCACGGCGACCTCCGAAGTGCGACGGTTTATCGGCGGCAACTACTCGCCCCTGTACCAGTGCGCCTACATGATCGGCGGGCTTCAGATTCGGGCGATGTACCGCGAACTCGTGGGCGGCAAGAAGATGACGCCCCGGCAGTTCCACGACGCCATCCTCCACGAGAACGAGATGCCGATCGTGCTGATCCGCGCCGCTCTGATGGATGAGAAGTTGCCCAAAGACTTCAAACCGACTTGGCGGTTCGACGCGGATTCCCGCTAGGCGTCCGGCTTGCGCGCCACCACGACCACACTGCTTCCCCAAGGCAGCGAGATCGCGTGGATGAGCTTCGCTTCCAGGTCCTGCAGAGCGATGAGCAATCGGTTTGCCCAGTCGGGCACGGGAACCAGGTTCGCCTTCGCCTCGCCTTTGCGGCGCTTCTCGAAGAAACGGACGATGACCACCAAGGGAAACAGGAAGAAGATCGAATAGCTTGCCTTCTCGATTCGGAAGCCTGCCTTGCGAAGCCGCGAAACCGCTTCCCTCAGCCGATACCGGCGAAAGTGCATGAGGGCGATGTCGTGAGGCCCCCAAAGGCTCATGAACGCAGGTACCGAAAGCACGAGCACCCCTCCCGGCTTGAGGACGCGAAACGACTCCCGGAAAGCCAGTTCGTCGTCGGGTATGTGCTCGAAGATGTCGAGGCCGATCAAGCCGTCAAACGAGTCCCGGGCGAAGGGGAGATATTGGCCGTCGCCCAATACCAAACCGTTTAAACCTCGTTGGCGACAGAACCCCAGCGCAAGGGGGCTCATGTCCAAGCCAACCGCGGGGCCGGTCTCGCCCAGTTCTCCGAGCACGACGCCGGTCCCGCATCCGAGATCGAGCACGGTGCCGCCCCGAGCGGCAAAACGGCGGAGCAAGCCGAGCGCAAGGCGACGCCGGGCTACGAACCACCAGTAGCGGTCCTCTAGCGAGTACATCCGTTCGTATTCGCTAGGATTCACCCAACTCCAGCCTGCGAGATTTCCCGATGAGCCGCAACTTGACGAGGTCGAACAGCGCCTTGGGCGCATCGCGCCAAATCACGACCTTCGAACCCTCTTGGTGCGCCCAGCGAATGGGCACTTCCGCGATCGTCAGACCCAAGTCGCGCGCCACCATCAGCGCCTCGAAGTCGAAGCTGAAGCCGTTGAGCTTGCAGCGCGAGAAGACGTCGTGGGCAACCTCGCGCTTGAACAGCTTAAAGCCACATTGGGTGTCTTTGATGCCCCTTACCCCCAACAACTGGATGAGCAGGTTTGAGGCGCGGCCTAACATTTCGCGGTACCAAGGCTGGTGGACCTCCAGCTTGCTATCCTTGAGCGGTCGACTCCCGATGGCGATAGGAGCTTCCGCCATTTTGGGCAGGAGTTTCTCGACTTCCTCGATCGGGGCGGCGAGGTCCGCGTCGCTGAACAGGATCAGCTCGCCGTCCACCGAGAGCATTCCCTTGCGCACGACGAAGCCCTTTCCGCGGTTGGGGCGAGAGTCGATGAGGGCAAAACCGGGGTGGTTCTTGGCGAACTCTTCAACGATGGCGTTCGTTCGATCCGTGCTACCGTCGCTGACCACCGTGACCGACCACGTGTAAGGCTGGGCTGAGAGGTACTCGTTGACCCGCTCGAGAGTCGGCAAGATGCGCGGCTCTTCGTTGTAAGCGGGAATGACGACGGCTAGGTGCGGAGTCACGAGATCGGCTGAGGAGTCTACCGCGCCCGTCTGGTATATCCTTGCGCCATGGCGAACGCACCGATCCGAACTCGGCCCAACCTCGCGCGGCCGGTTTGGACCACCCGCAGGAAGCTCATGGGCAATCTGCTGCCTGCCGCGGTGAGCCTGCCGTTTGCCGGTGCCGGGATCGCCGTGATGCTCGTGAGGAGCCAGATTCTCGGTCTCGGGCTCGCTCTGCTGGCTGGGTTTCCGATTGCGGCCTGGCTGGGAGCGAACTACTTGGGGCTCTACCAAAACCGCAAGATGCGGAACGAGATGCAACGGCGGTTGCGGGCGGCGAGGGAGAAAGTTACGAGCCGAAGATACTTCGTGGGCGCCGCCACTCCACGCCACAAGGGTCTTCTCGACCCTCATGAGGACGTCGGCTACTTAATCCTGCACGCCGACCGCCTCGAGTTCTTCGGCGAGAAGCTGAACATCAATCTGGATCGGGGGCAGGTGACCCGAGTCCGCACCAGACCCAACCCTCACTCCTTTGTCGGCCTGGGAGGCTGGACTTCCATCGAAGCCACGCTCGACGGCAGCCCCGCCCGGCTCGAGGTCGAGTTGCGCGAACGCGACACCTTGCTCGCAAATCGCCTCATGGCGAAGCAACTCAGAAAGAGACTGGACCTTTGGCTAAAGGAAAGCCAAACAGGCCCCGCCGAAGCGGAGCCTGCCTAGCTGTCTTTTCGAGGTTGCGAACCTTATCGCAGGAGCGAGAGGATCGACTGGGGCGCGGCGTTCGCCTGGGCGAGCACCGACAGACCCGATTGCTGCAGGATCTGCAACTTCGTGAAGTTGGTCATTTCCTGGGCGATGTCGACGTCGCGAATCGTGGACTCGGTGGCCGACAGGTTCTCCTTGGCGACGCCGAGAGACCGAATGTTCGACTCGACGACGTTGCGCTGGAAGGAACCGAGGTTTCCGCGAGACTTCGACACCTCAGCGATGGCGGCGTCGATGACCTTGAGGGCATCGGTGGCACCGCTGGAGCTGGTGACGTCGAGGTTGCTCATGTTCTTGCCCGAGACGATGCCCGAGCCGAGCTGGCTGGCCGCGAAGTTCCCCAGCGACAGCATGGTCGTCTGGTTGGCGTTCGCGCCGATCTGGAACTGAGCCGAACCCACCGAGACTTGGCCGGCGAGAACGCTGCCCGTGGTGTTGCCACCTTCGGTCAGAGTGATCGAGTTGCCGTCCGCGTCACTGAGGCGCAGAGCGCTCTGGCCATAGCGGCCGCCGGTGAACGTCACGGTCGCAAGACCGCCCGCCGTCGCACCGTTGGTGTCGATGGTGACGCTCGCCACCGCATCGGCACCGGTGTCGCTGGCGCTACCCGCTGAAGAGAGCAGGACGCCGTTGGCATCGGCCAGGTCGACGCGGAAGTTCGAGCCATAGCTGGTCTGGGACAGCGTGATGGCGCCGCCCGTGGTGTAGTCCGCATGGACACCCGTCTGGCCGCTCGCCGCGTTGATGCGGTTCACGACGTCGTTGACCGTGTCCGTCGCCGAGGTGGTGAAGGTGGAGCCATTGATCGTGAACGAGCCCGCCGACATGGTTGTCGTGCCGAACGCGAACGTCTGGGAAGCCACCGCCGCCTTGTCAGCCGCGGTCGTTACGTTAACCGTAACCGCCGCGTTGGTCGTCAGGGCAGAACCGTTGAAGGTGCCCGAGATGGACATGCCGGCGAAGTTGGTACCGTTCGTGACGGCCGCGACGACGCCCGCGCTTCCGTCGAGCAACTTCTTCGTACCGAACTGAGTGTCCGACGAAACGCGGTTGATCGACGAGATGATGGAGTTCAGCTGGCTCTGGTTAGCCTGGAGCTGGTCGGCGGTAAGGGTACCGCTGTTGCCCGAAGCAACCGCGAGCGAACGAGCGTCTCGCAGCAGCTTGTTGACTTCGTCGAGAGCGCCCTCGGCGGTCTTGGCGAAGTTGATGGCGTCCTGGTTGTTGCGGAGAGCCTGGTCCATGCTCGAAATCTGCGAGCGGAAGTTCTCCGAGATGATGAGGCCGGCCGGGTCGTCTGCGGCATTGTTGATGCGCATACCGGTCGAGAGCTTGCTGATCGAGGAGTTGAAGGCGCTGGCCGTCTCTCCGACGTTCCGAAGCGCGTTCATTGCCGCGACGTTGGTGTTAATGCGAAATGACATTCGATCCTCCGTGATGTTCCTGCTAGGTTCGCAGTCCTTGGCGAGGCCCGTCGAGTGACGTTCAACGTCCCAACGGACCGTTCACGAAGGTGGATTCCTCAGCCTGTGCCAAGGGGTGACCGTAGGATTACCAGGGTCGCATTCAACCCCGCATCCTTTACAGGTCTAGCCGCCGGAGTTGTCCCAGATTCGGCGGTCGAAATAGGCTTCGCCGGTGAATTTGGGAACTCGAATGATGCTGTAGGGCGAGGTTGCCTTCACCGTCACCACCTGGTCGCGAGCCGGCTGCCGGTCGACGTAGGTGATGCCCAGCCCGCCCGATCTAAGAAGCTCGACGGAGGTCACGATGATGTCGTGTCCCGTGGTCGCCCTCTTTCCGGCATGGACGGCGATGAGCCACTCGTTCTCGAAGTCGAACGCCGGCGCCTGGCCACGCCCGCCCGTGAAGTCTTGCCAATACTCCTGCCATTGGCGAGAGTTGGCGATGACCTGGGTCCGTCCCCGGTCGATGGAGCACGTGTCGCCGGTCATGTACACGCGCCATTGGCTGGAGCCCGGCCCCGGCACGATGCCCCCGCTTGACGACGAGTCCTTCTTGAACTGGATGTTCCCGCCGACCCGGTCCATGCGGATGATCTCATAGGGGCTACTTACGACCTGGGCGTTGAACCCGCCCGATGGCACTCGCTCGACATACGTGATCGTGATCGTGTTGGCGGCAGACCGCTCGACCGACTTGACAAAGCAAGAGTAGCCGGCGTTGGGCTTGCGGCCGAGATGCACCGCGACAAGCATCTCTTCTCCCCACTTCACGTCTTTGGGCGCGTTCTGAGGCTTCTCGCCAAGCTGCTTTTGCCAGTAGCTTTGGAAATCCGCTTCGTTGTTCAGGATGAACGTCGACTCGGCGGCAACGTTGCTGAAAGTGCCCGACTTGTAGCCTCGCCACTTGATGCCCTGCAGGCCAAGCTGGGCCACGGCACAGGCGCCCGCAAGCGCCACCAACAACACGACGAGTCGTCTCATGCAATATGGACGGGCAAGCCCGGCTTCGGGTTACCTGAGAACCCGACTGGTAAACTCACGGTCCCGATGGACCTAAAATCCACCCTAAATCTTCCCGATCCCAACTTCACGATTCCGATGAAGGCGAACCTGCCTGATTTGGAACCGTCCATTCTCGCCCGTTGGGACGAGATGGGGATTTACCATCGGATTCTCGAAGCGCGGAAGGAGAAGCCCTCCTTTGTGTTGCACGATGGGCCGCCCTACACCAACAGCCCCGTCCACATCGGCACGGCTCTGAACAAGATCCTTAAGGACTTCGTCGTCAAATCTTGGTCGATGATGGGCTTTCGTGCGCCGTACGTTCCGGGCTACGACAACCACGGCCTGCCTATCGAACAAGCCGTGATGAAGGCGTTCCACGAGCGCAAAGAGACCCCGGACGTGGTCACCCTCCGACGGGCTTGCCGAGAGCACGCCAAGCGCTACATCGATATCCAGAGTGCCCAGTTCAAGCGCCTCGGGGTTATCGGCCTTTGGGAGAAGCCTTACACGACCATGGGCTTCGGCTTCGAAGCCGAGATCGTTCGCGTGTTCAAGCGACTTGTCGAGAACGGCTACGTCTACCGCGGCTTGAGGCCGACGCTTTGGAGCCCGACGAGCCGGACCGCGCTTGCTGAATCGGAGATCATCTACAAAGACCACACGAGCAAGGCGATCTACGTTCGCTTCCCCGTGAAGTCGGACCCGAACCAGATTCTGAAGGACTACCCCAACGCTTACACGGTGATCTGGACGACCACGCCTTGGACGATCCCGGCAAACCTTGCGTGCGCCTTCCACCCCGAGTTGAGCTACGCCGTGGTGAAAGTGGGCGATGAGCACTACGTGGTGCTCGAGGCTTTGGTGGAGTCGGTTGCCAACGCCGTTGGCTGGACCGATCCCGCCATCGTCGCGCGCTTTGACGGCGTGAACTTCGAGAAGATGGTGTTCGCCCATCCGATCTTCGGACGCGACTCCATCGCGGTGCTGGCCGAATACGTCACCACCGAGGACGGAACCGGCGTTGTGCATACCGCTCCCGGGCATGGACGCGAGGACTTCATGACCGGCATGCGATACGGGCTGCCCATCCTCTGCCCGGTCGACGAACGGGGAATCCTCACCCATGAAGCGGGAGAGTTCGAGGGCGTGAGCTACAAGGATTGCGACACCGTCGTCGTGGACCGGCTTCGCGAAGTCGGCCACCTCCTCTCGGTGTCGGACTACTTCCACAGCTACCCCCACGCCGAGCGGGACGAGCGCCCGGTCATCTTCCGGGCCACCGATCAGTGGTTCGTAAGCATCGACCACCTTGGACTGCGCGACCGGATGCTGGAGGAGATCAAGAAGGTCCAGTGGCACCCCGCCTCGGGGCAAACCCGCATCGAGTCGATGGTTCAGAACCGCCCCGACTGGTGCATCAGCCGCCAGCGGCCCTGGGGCGTGGGCATTCCCATCTTTTACGGCGAGGAGAGCGGCGAACCCGTGCTTGACGCCGAGGCCATCGAAGCCGTTGCCGTTTTGGTGGAGCAGGAGGGGTCTGACGCCTGGTTCGAGAAGGATCCGCTCGCCATCTTGCCCCCTGGGTACACGCACCCGGTCACAGGCGAAACCCGCTTCCGCAAGGAAACCGACGTCCTTGACGTGTGGTTCGACAGCGGAGCAACCCACCTCGCCGTGCTCGAAGGCAACGTGGAGCCCGAGTGGAAGGAGGACCTGCCTTACGACGTGTGCCTCGAGGGTTCCGACCAGCATCGCGGCTGGTTCAACAGTTCGCTCTGCATCGGCACCGCGGTTCGCGGCCACGCCCCTTACCGCGAAGTCCTCACGCACGGGTTTGTGAACGACGAGAAGGGCATGAAGATGTCCAAGCGCCTGGGCAACGTGGTCGACCCGGAGAAAGCCGCCAACGAATACGGGGCAGACGTCCTGCGGTTCTGGGTGGCGGGCGTCGATTGGGCGAACGACGTGCCCTGCGGCGACAATCTGCTCAAGCAGATGGGCGAGGGGTACCGAACCGTTCGCAACACGCTGCGGTTCCTGCTCGGCAACCTCGACGACTACGACGGTTCGCAGCCTGAGTTGCTCGACCTCGACGAGTGGGCGGTGGAGCAAACCGATTTGCTGGTCGCCGACTGCGTGGACGCGTACAAGCGATTCGACTTCGGGGCGGTG
>JAXLTH010000030.1:0-42990 GCA_046330155.1 Fimbriimonadales bacterium
GGCGATCGGCGCCGTCATCGCGGTCATCGCCATGAGTTGGCAACTCGCTCTCGTATCCATGCTCTTCGTGCCGGTGCTTGCGTTTGTGATCAACCGTAACGGACGGAAGATGAAGGCGGCTTCTGCCCAGGTCCAGGACGACATCGCGAACCTGATCGCCATGACGACCGAGGCCCTGAGCGGCACACGCGTCGTCAAGGCCTTCAACGCCGAAGACCAGATGCGGCAGAGCTACCGCGATCACGTCGAGGCGTCCTACAACAGCCAGATGAAGGCGGTGGCGCGGCTGGCGAGTTTGCGACCGCTCGTCGAACTCATCGGAGCTGTGGCGCTCGCCGTCGTGGTGTACATTTGCGGGCTCCTCGCAGTACACACCGGGTTCACCGTGGGCAAGATGGCGGCGCTGATTTATGCCCTCGACGTCATCAACCAGGGCTTCCGCACGTTGGGCTATGCCAACAACACCTACAACCAGGTGCTCGCCGCGACTGACCGGATGTACAACGAAGTCTTCGACGCGCCGGAAGACCCGGTCGACGCTTCAGGAACGCTTGAGCCAGAGTCCGTGCAGGGACGATTGGAGTTCCGAAATGTCTCGTTCGCGTACCCGGACGGCACCGTTGCCCTTGAGGACGTGAGCTTCGTGATCGAGCCCGGAACGTCCTTAGCGTTGGTCGGTCCAAGCGGGGCGGGAAAGAGCACGATTGCCGACCTCTTGCTTCGCTTCTACCGTCCGACCAGCGGCCAAATCCTGCTGGACGGCGTGGACATCAGCACCTTGAGCGCCCGTTGGTTGCGCTCGCACATCGGCGTCGTGCCTCAACAGACTTTCTTGTTTGCGGGCAGCGTTGCCGACAACATCCGGATGGGCGCGCCCGATGCGAGCAACGAGGAAGTGGCGGAAGCCGCAAAGGCGGCGCACGCCGACGTCTTTGTGGAGCGTCTGCCCCAGCGCTTCGATACGGTACTTGGAGAGCAGGGCACCGGATTGAGCGGCGGCGAGCGCCAGCGGGTGGCTATTGCCCGCGCCATTGTCCGAAAGCCGGAGATCCTCCTGTTGGACGAGGCCACGAGCGCCTTGGACGCCGAGAGCGAAAAGGTAGTACAGGAGGCGCTTGAGGAGATCATGCGGAGCCGCACCACGCTCTTTATCGCGCACCGCCTGACTACAGCGGCACGCGCCGACCGGATCCTCATGCTGCGGCGCGGCAAGGTGCTGGAAACGGGCTCCCACCGGGAGCTGATGGAGCAGGGAGGCGCCTACGCCACGATGTACGCGGCGTTCACCAGCGGCGTGATGGACGGAGGCGCCTAAGTGGCGCTGCTCGAAGTCCTCGACCTCTCCTGCGGCTACGGTGATCGGGTCGTGCTTCGAGGCCTCGCGTTCGAGGTTCAACCCGGCGAGGTGACCGCGTTGCTCGGACCGAACGGGAGCGGCAAGTCGACCCTCTTGAAAGGGCTCATGGGGGGAGCCAAGGTTCAGGGCGGGCAGGCGAAGGTTGCGGGCGATGAACTCGACCGCATGGATCCTGTCGAATTGGCGCGGCGCATCGGATTTGTGCCCCAGGAAGAGCACTTCTCGTTTCCGTTTACGGCTCGGCAGGTAGTGCTGATGGGACGCTTGCCGCACTCGGACGCGTTCTTCGACACCGTGCGCGACCAAGAGGTCGCTGAAGCCGCCATGCGGACCGCCGACTGCTGGACATTTGCCGAACGGCCGGTCACCGAACTAAGCGGAGGGGAACGTCAGCGGGTACTCATTGCCCGGGCCTTGGCCCAAGAGCCGCAGATTCTGCTGCTGGACGAACCAACTTCGCACTTGGACATTGCCCACCAGCTTGGGTTGAGAGATGTGCTGCGTAAGTTCGCCAAAGAAGGCAAAGCGGTGTTGATCGCACTGCACGACTTGAACTTGGCGGCGGAAAGCTCCGACTCCGCGATCCTGTTGGGAGACGGGAAGTGCGCCTTGCAAGGTGCGGTGGACGCGGTGCTCCGAAGTTCAGAGTTGGACCGCATATACGGCGTCGAGTTCGCCCGGATTACGGATGAATCCGGACGAACTCGCGTGATGCCGCGCGGTTACTTGTTGCCCGATTCGGACCGGTAGAACTGGGTCGCGGTGGCCGACTCGCCCGGCTTGGGTTCGTACTTGTACTTCTTGGGAGGCAACACGCTGGGGGTGCTGTCTTCGGGATTGTCTTCGCCCGGAATCCGCTTTCCGGCAGCTTGATCGCCACCGCCCACGGCCCGCTTCGTCATCTCGGTCAGGCTGGTGGTCGTTTCCTTGGTTTCTCGTCCCTTGGCCAACACCGTCGAGGGCTCGGGAACCTGATCCTCGGATCCAGGCGCCGCTCGGCCGTTGAGGATGGCGATGATGCCCACCATGATCACCAAGATCGTGGCGAGGACGATCGGGGGTTTACGCTTTTTCATTTGCTTTTATTAGTGCTCCAACTTGGGTCGGATGTTCAATACTACGCCAAGATGTCCGCAATTAACGTGCCGTTCACCGTGGCGATCGACGCCCGCTTGGTGTCGACCGACGCCACGGGCGACTCCACGTATTGGACGGGCCTGCTTTTTGGCCTTGCCCAAACGCAACCAAACATCGACTTTCTACTCTTTTCCAACAAACCTCAACCGCCGGGCATTCCCACCTCGCCCCGGTTTCGATGGGTTTCGTTGCCGGGCTCTTCGCGCTGGTGGAGCCTGGTCCGCTTTCCCCTTTTGGCAAGGCGGATGGGCGCCCGAGTGCTACACACCCAGTATAACTTGAGCCCCCTCGCGGGAAAACGGGGCGTTACGACCGTCCACGATGTCTCGTTCTTCATCGAACCCACTTGGTTTCCCGCCCGAGACCGCCTCTTGCTGCAGCGCTTTGTTCCGGCGTCGGCTCACCGCGCCGCGGCGGTGGTCACCGTCTCCGAAACGTCGAAAGCGGAGATCGCGAGGTACATTCCCGACGTCGCCGCCAAGGTGGTCGCCATTCACAACGCCTGCGGCATCTCACGCCAAAGGATGGAGCCTAATGAAGCCGCAAAGGTTGCCGACATCAATGGACCGTACGTGTTCACCGTGGGCACGCGTTGGCCCCGGAAGAACATGCAGCTTGCCATCGACGCCTGCGAGGCCTTGCCCGCGGACCTGCCTCACCGGCTGGTTGTAACCGGGAAGCCGGGTTGGGGCGATGAGAAGCCGGGCGGAAGAACGTTGTTCACCGGCTACGTCGGCGAGGACCGGCTGTCGGCGCTGTTCAGCGCGGCGTCGCTGTACCTCGCCCCCAGCCGGCACGAGGGGTTCGGCATTCCCGTTCTGGAGGCCTTTCGTTGCGGGGCTCCGGTGGTGAGCAGTTCAGGCGGGGCGTTGCCGGAAGTGGTCGGTGACGCCGGCGAAGTCTTGGACTCTTGGGAGCCTTCGGCGTGGACGGCGAGGATCGAGGACCTGCTGAGGGATTCCGGTAAGCTTGAAAGGATGCGCCAGGCCGGTTTCGCTCGTGAGCGACTGTTCACTTGGGCGGCGTCGGCGGAGCGCCACGCCGCCGTCTATGAGGGTGTGGCCCGGTGATCGATCCCGAGTTGCTCGCCATACTGGCGTGCCCGGTTTGCGAGGATCGTCCGCCCCTCCGCGAAGAAGGCGACTTTCTCGTCTGCACGGTCTGCGGTCGCAAGTATCCGGTCGTGGACGGCATCCCGCACCTTCTGCCTGAGGAGGCGATGAAACCCGAATGAGCGTAACTCCGACTCGTGTCCTGATCCTGCACGGACCCAATCTCAACCTCACCGGCTTTCGTGAGCCCGACGTTTACGGCAAGAAGTCTCTGGAAGAGATCGACGCCGAGATCATGGCGGATGCCCAACGCCTCAACGCCGAAATTCGAATCCTGCAATCCAACTCCGAGGGCACCTTGATCGACACGATCCAGGAGCACCGCAAGTGGGCGGACGGGATCGTGATCAACCCTGGCGGGCTGACCCACTACTCGATCGCCTTGCGAGACGCGTTGACTTCTGTTCGCTTGCCGGTCGTCGAGGTGCACCTCAGCAACGTGCATGCCAGAGAAGAGTTTCGTCGTCACTCGGTGATCGCTCCCGTGACGGTGGGCCAGATCGTCGGCTTTGGTGGCCACGGGTACATCTTGGCGATCGAAGCGCTTCAGCGGATGCTGGCGGAGGTGGTTTGATGGCAACGAATCTCGATCGCTTGCGAGCGCGGATGGAAGAGGCCGGCGTTGCTGCCCTCCTCTTGAGCGATATTGCCAACGTGCAGTGGCTGAGCGGCTTCACGGGCTCGAGCGCCCTCGCCCTTGTCACCCCCGAGCACGCGGTCTTCATCACCGACAGCCGGTACACCATCCAGGCGGGCGAAGAAGTGAAGGGCATGGACGTGGAGTGGTTCGCCTCTCCCGTCAAACAAGCCGATTTCGCCGCCGACCGGGTTCGCGCCTTGGGCATCAAGAAACTCGGGTTCGAGTCGGCTCAAGTCACCTATCAGACCTTCGAAGACTGGCAAAAGGCGTTCGCGGGTGTCGAGTTGTTCGGCGTTCGCAACCTGATCGAACCCCTGCGCATGGTGAAGACCGCCGACGAAGTTGCCGCGATCCAGCGGGCGTGCGCTCTCACCGACGCCTGTTTCGAACACTTGACCCGTCTGATCCAGCCCGGCGTGCGAGAGTACGACATCGCCCTCGACCTGGAGTTCTTCATCCGTCGGCAGGGGGCGGACCTGGCGTTTTCGCCCACGGTGGTCAGCGGCCCCAACAGCGCGAGGCCGCACGGCAAGCCCAGCGAACGCAAGCTTCAGCGCGGGGATTTCCTAACCCTCGACTTTGGCGCCAAGGTGGATGGCTATAACAGCGACCTGACGAGGACCGTCGTGGTGGAAGAGGCGTCCGACCGGCACGCCGAAATCTACAACCAGGTACTAAAAGCCGAGACCGAAGCGATCGCGTTCATGCGCGCCGGCGTCGCCGCCCGTGACGTCGATGGCTTGGCGAGGCGAATCCTGGATGAGAAGGGACTCGCCAAGTACTTCGGGCATGGCCTGGGACACGGCTTGGGCAAAGTGGTGCACGACTTCGGGAGGATGGCGACGACCAGCGAAGACGTTCTGGAGATCGGCCAAGTTTGGACGGTCGAACCCGGCGTGTACATCGAAGGGTTCGGCGGTGTCCGCATCGAGGACGACGTGGTGGTCACTGAGGCGGGCGTCGACGTTCTAACGCACGCTCCCAAGGAGCTCCTGGTCCTCCCGGCCTAAGCGATGAGCGAAATCGTCTCGTTCGACGGTTTCAGTTTGCGGGCGCAGGGCGCCACGCTGTCGTTGTCGCTTCTTGCCGGGCATGCCATGGCGCTCGTCGGCCCGGCGGCTTCGGGGAAGACCCGGTTGCTGCGTGCCGTCCTGGGCGCGGACAAGCCGGCTCAGGGTCTGGTGCAGACCAAAGGTTCGGTGGCGATCGCCGGCTTGGAAGGGACGCTCAGGCGCTCGACTCCAGAATCGACCGCCAAGCGGTACGCGCCGGGCAAGTCGGCTGACGTGGTCGCCCGAGCGTTGCACGAACTCATGCTTTGGGAGGTGCGCGAGACGCCGCTGAACTCCCTGAGCCCAAGCCAGATTGCGGCGTGCGAGCTCATCCCGGTCCTTTGCTCTGGGGCTCAACTTCTCTTGGTGGACGGCCAACTCGACCGGCTCGATCCGTGGACCAACCGCTCGGCGAGACTGGCGCTCCGTAGCCGCTTTGACCAGGGCGCGGCGGGCATCGTGGTCACGAACCAACCCGATCGGACTTACGAGGTGCTTTGCGTTCTGGTGGATCACACCGTCCGCTTTGCCGGCTCGCCGGAGCAACTTCTCAAGCAGACGGCTCCGACGTCGGTCACGGTCGCTTCTGAGAATCAGCCCGGAGTTCGGGCGTTGGTGGCTCCCTTCCGAGTGAGCGTTCGCACAAGCGAGCAGGGCACCGTGTATCAGGCGGACGAAGGGCAGCAACTCGCGGCCAGGCTTCTCCTCGAAGGGTACGGCGACGTGGAGTTCGTGCTCGTCAGTCAACCAACCCTCGAAGAGGCGCTTCTCAGTCTCTGATCGCCCGGGTGTCGCCCGTGCGGACCGTAAACCGGATCAGGTCGAAGTACTCCAGCAGCGGGATGATGTACTTGCGCGTGGTGCCCAAGGCGTCCCGCAGGTCTCCTGCCGCGAAGGGCTTGCCCTTGCTCGCCTCCCTGACTTTGGCCTTTAGATCCTCCACTTGGGACGCCGTGTAGAAGATGTTGTCGGCGACTTTGACCAGACGCCCTGCCTCCACGCCAAGACGAAGGATCTCGTCCACGGCTTGGGTTGGCGCAGGCACAAGTTTGGAGAGGTCGAAAGGAGGAGGCGTGTTGACGCCGCCTTCAAGGAGGAGCGCCTCGACCCGTTTGAGAAACGCCTCTTGGCGGTCCGTCAGCTTGACCCGGTGGTCCGGATGGCGGATCGTGGTGCCGGAGACCACCAAGTTGCCCTGTTGGGCAAAGTGGCTCAGGAGCCGGTCCAATGGCTTGCCCGCCCACGGTAGCCCCGCGCGAGCCGTCACTTGCTCTCGCGGCAAGTAGGCGGCGAGGGGCGACTTCTCGTGCATGGCAAGGAGGGTGCAGAGCAGGCGCTCGACGCCAAGGCGAAGTCCTTCCGCCGAAAACCAGATGCCGGCAAAGCCGAGCGCCTTGCCTTCTGCCTGCAACTTCTCAAAAACGCTGCCCAGCGCTTGGGGAGACTTGCCCAACGTGCGGCAAACTTCGTCGGTGGTCACCCCCGATTCCTTTGACCCCAGAACCTGGAGGATCGCGGTGGAGTCATCGTCGGCTCGGACCACATCGGGTGCCTCCGATTTGCGGCGTCTCTTCGCTTGCGGAACCACGATTCTGCCCCCGCCGAGCAAGTCCGGAGGGCTGTAGCGGCGCAGCACCACGGGCTGGTCCAGCGCGCAGGCGATGGACGATTCCAGCCGGACTTGCGCCAGTTCGGGCTCCTTGTCGTTCAGAAACACTTTGCCGATCGCCTCTTCGGCTCCCACCGAAACGCGCACCCTCGTGCCGTGCTTGGGCGGGTTGATCCACCGAAGCTGGGCATCGAAGGCGGTCGTCTCGAAGAGCGCACCGGGGGCACCGATCGCCTTGCCGCGCTCAACGTCCTCGATCTTCACGCCGCTCAGATTGAGGGCGATGCGTCGGCCGTGTTCGGCGGACTCGGTGGGCTCGCCGTGGCTGTGGATCGAGCGCACCCGCGCTTCGAGGTTGCCGGGCTGGATTACGGCACGGTCGCCCACGCGCAAGGTGCCTTGCGCAAACGTGCCCGTGACCACGACGCCTTGTCCCTTCACGACGAACGCTCGGTCGATAGGCAAGAACCAAGGGCCGTCCTGCCGGCGCGGGTTCGCGTCGAGGGCAGCGCTCAACGCACCTCTAAGCTCCTCGATGCCTGTCCCCTCTGTGGCCGACACGGCAATCATCGGGGCGCCCGCGAAGCGGGTCTTGTCCAGGAACTCGGCGACGTCGAGCTTTGCAAGCTCCAACATCTCCTCGTCCACCAGGTCGGCCCGGGTGATCGCCACAACCATGCGGTCCACCGGCAGAAGGTCGAGAATCTGGACGTGCTCCCGGGTTTGCGGCTTGACCCCCTCGTCGGCGGCAACGCAGAGCAAGGCGACGTCGATGCCCAGCGCTCCCACGAGCATGTTCGCGATGAACCGCTCGTGCCCGGGAACGTCGACGATAGACACGCGCCCGTGCCTTGGCAGCTCGACATGGGCAAAGCCGATATCGATGGTCATGCCACGCGCCTTCTCCTCGGGCAGGCGGTCGGCGTCGATACCGGTCAAGGCGCGGATCAGCGTGGTCTTGCCGTGGTCGACGTGCCCCGCCGTGCCGATGAGTTTCGCCATGGAGCTAACCCGGCACGCCGTAGGTGCGCATTTCGAACTCGCCGTCTCGGCAAATCCAGAGGGGGAATTGGTCCTTGGTGGTGGCGGCTCCGAAGTCCCCGTCTTTGCGAAGCGCGAGCACGACGCATGGCATCTCCAAGGAGCCCGGTTGGCGTCGCATCATCTGGCGGACCGTCTCTTCGCAGGCTTCCTGGGCGGACATCCCACGGCGCATGCACTCGACCGTGCGGAAAGAGGCGGCGGCTTTCCAAAGTTCCTCGCCCAGTCCGGTCGCTCCCGCACAACCGGCTTCGTCGTCGGCGTAGATTCCCGCTCCGACGATCGGGGAGTCGCCCACCCGACCCGGAAGCTTGAAGGCCCAACCCGACGTGGAACTGGCGGCGACGGTATGGCCAGGATCTTCCAGACCGAGCATCGTGACCGTGTCGTGCGACTGCTCCACGGCGTGGAGGTACTCGCTTTCCAGCGAAGCGGGGCTCTTCTTCCACTCCTCGTAGTGCTTGATGCACTCGGCGGTCATCAGGTTTTGGGGTCGGAATCCTTTGGAGATCGCGAAGCGCCGCGCCTGGTCGCCGGCCAGCATGACGTGTTTCGTTTCTTCGAGGACCTTGCGGGCGACAGAGATGACAGGAACGATGCCGCGGACCGCGCAAACCGCGCCGGCCGAGAGGTCGCGTCCGTCCATCATCGAGGCGTCCAGTTCAAGCTCGCCGTCGCTGTTAGGCAAGGAGCCAAGGCCGATGGCAAGAAGGCTCGGATCGAGCTCAGCCGCGGCAAGGCCTTTCTCGAGTGTGGTGCGGAGATCGGCACCCTGCGATCGGGCGGACCAGGCGGAACGGATAGCGACTTCGCCTGGTTCGTTCCAGGTCGCAAGGATCGTGGTCACGAAGGGAAGGGTACCCGCCTAGAAGCGGAACCCGAACCATACGTTGACCGAGTGCTGGATGCCGTCGCCCTTCGTGTTGGGAAAGCCGACCATGGGCATGACGTTCAAGCCCGGAATGCCCTTTACGGGGATGTTCACGCCGACCCATCCGTAGCCGTTGGGGCCGCTCGTCCAATCCGCCATTCCGCTCCATCCATGGGGAAGTTCGAAATCGGCGCCGAGGACGATGCGGTGACGATCGTCTCGGATCACGCCGCCATGGGCACGCCAGCCTTTGAAGTCCAGCCGTCCCACGGCGAACGGGTCGGCGTGGTGCCCGTCGTAGTTCATCAAGCCGACGCTGACCGCGCCCGTCTCGGATTCGCTGAGCAGGACCTTGCAACCGGTGACCGTCCAGCCGTTGAAGTCGTTCGCGTAACCCAACTCGACCCGGTCGAACAGCCCGACGATGCCGTTCTGATAGTGCGTGTACGCTCCGCCGGTAATGTTGCGTTCGCCTCCCGTGAAGGCGTAAAGGTACGTCGCTTCTCGATGCGCCAAGATGTCGGCGATCGGAATCGAGCACAAAAACGTTGGATTTGCGGGAGCAACGGCAACCCCTGCGACCGCCAAGGCGGCCGACCATGCGATTCGCTTCGACATAGACCCTAACCCTCCGGGACCGTTGCCCCTCGGCATGGTATTTCCACGAGTTCGCCCCCGCTTAACCTGGTCGAATTGCCGAGTTCGGATATGCTAGGCGCTCATGAAGCGGCGCCTGCCGGCAACCGTTTGGAAACTCGGCTGGGTTTCTTTCTTCGCGGACATCGCGAGCGAGATGGTGTACCCGCTCATCCCTCTCTTTCTCACCGGACCGCTTGGCGCACCAAAAGTAGTTCTGGGGCTGGTGGAAGGCGTGGCGGAGAGCGTGGTCAGCTTCATGAAAGGCTGGTCGGGCATCGGCTCGGACCGACGTGGAGCGCGAGTTCCCTACATCCGGGCAGGCTACGGGCTGAGCGCGATCGGAAAGCCGCTCCTAGGCTTGGCTTACGCGTGGCCGCTGGCCCTCGTCGCCCGTTCGGTTGACCGGGTGGGCAAGGGACTTCGGACGACGGCGCGGGACGCTCTCATCATCGATGCCGTCGAGAGCGGACAAAAAGGCGAGGCGTTTGGCCTGCATCGTTCCATGGATACGGCGGGAGCCTTGGTCGGCGTCGCCATTGCCGCCGCCATCGTCGCCTTCTTAGGCAGCAACCTAACCGCCGTCTCGTACCGCAACATCTTCCTGCTTGCGGCGATCCCTGGCCTAATCTCGGTGGCGATCACTTTGCGGTCAAGGATTTAAAGCGCCGCCCGCGCCGGGCACCCAGAAGCCGCCGCTGCGAGAAGTCGTCAAGACCTTCCCAAAGCGTTTTGGGCGGTGTCGGCGGCTTTTGCCGTGTTCTCGGTGGCGAACTCGTCCGACACTTTCATCCTAATTCGGGCCAAGGATCTGGGCTATTCCACGGTTGGCGCCATCTTGGCGTACGGGCTGTACAACGTGGCTTACATGCTGTTCAGCTACCCGGCGGGCAGGATCAGCGACCGCATTGGACGATGGCCGGTGATCGCTTGCGGCTGGTGGCTTTACGCGGCGGTTTACGCGGGCTTGGCGTTCCTCGGGGGCAGTCTGTTTCCGGGTCTTTTGGTAGCGTACGGCATCTACATCGGCCTGACCAAGGCCGTTGGCACGGCCTTGGTGGCGGACCACGCTCCCGAAAACGCCAAGGGCACCGCCATGGGAGTTTTCAACATGATCGCCGGCGTGGCGACGATCTTCGGAAACGTCGTCGCCGGTGAACTGTGGGACCACTATGGCTCGGCAACGATGTTCTTGACGGGAGCGGCGATTGCGGCGGTTGCGGCGCTGTCGATTCCGATTCTCAAGCGGATTTGAGCTAAAATCCGCCATGCCAATCACGACCCTCATCGCGGCTACCATGTTGTTTGGACCTCAGTACAACCCCACCGGGCCGAAGTTGCAGTTCACGATGTCGAACGGCAAATCGTTCGTCATCGCCACCGACCCCAAGGGCTCGCCCAAGACCACGGCGCAGATCGTCGACCTCGTCAAGAAGAAGTTCTACGATAGCCAGCGCATCCACCGAGTGGAGGATTGGGTGGTGCAGTGGGGCGACCCCGCCAGCAAGAAGGGAGTGGACCAACCGGGCGTGGGTTCTGGAGGCTCGGGCAAGGACCTCCCGTTCGAGGATAACCCCGCGACCTTTGCGGCGGGTGTGGTGGGCATCGCTTCCACCGGCTCCAAGGTTGGCGGCGACAGCCAGCTTTTCGTGGTTCTGCGCGATTCGTCCTTTTTGGACCACAACTACGCCATCCTCGGCAAGGTCGTATCCGGTATGGACGTCGTAAAAGCGTTCAAGCGCGGCGACACGATCAAGAAGGCGACGGTGCTGGGCGGTACGCCCAAGCGTGGACGTCTTACGGGGTGGCTAGAGCGCCGTCCTTCAGGCAACAAAACGGGGCTGAGCGAATCCGCTCAGCCCCGTTTCTCTTTGTCCGCCTTAGACCTTCTTGGCGGCGTTGATTCGGTTGATCGCGCGGTCGAGTTCGGCGGTGGCCTCTTCGGTCGTCGATTCCGAGGATTCGCCGCGCAGGGTGCGCCGCGCCCGCTCAAGGGCTCGCTCGGCTCGGGCGACGTCGATTTCGGTGGCGCGCTCCGCGGCGTCCGCAAGGATCGTTACGCGGGCAGGGCCGACTTCGGCAAAGCCGCCGCTAACGGCGACGAAATGTCGCTGGTTGCTGTGGTCCACGTACTCCACGAGTCCGGCGCGTAGCGCCGAGATCATGGGAATGTGGCCGTGCAGAACGCCGAAGTAGCCTTCGATACCCGGCGCGATCACGGACTGGACCGGCTCGTCCATGACGGAGCGGTCCGGGGCGACGATCGAGAGTTGGAAATCCTGTGCCATGGGGTTTGGATCGGGTTGGCCGAACGGCGTACCGTTCGGCCAACAAGGCGCCTAACTAGACAGCCTGAAGCTTGCGGGCCTTCTCGCGGACGTCGTCGAGGCCGCCGCAGTAGAGGAACGCCTGCTCGGGAACGTCGTCGAGGTTGCCGTCGACGATCTCCTTGAACGAGGCGACCGTCTCGTCGACCGTGACGTAGCGGCCCGGGTTGCCCGTGAACTGCTCCGCAACGAAGTTCGGCTGCGAGAGGAACCGCTCGATCTTTCGAGCGCGAGCGACCAAGAGCTTGTCGTCGTCCGAAAGCTCGTCGATACCGAGAATCGCGATGATGTCCTGCAGCTCCTTGTAGCGCTGAAGGGTCGACTGGACGCGTCGAGCGACGTTGTAGTGGTCTTGGCCGACGATGCGCGGGTCGAGGTTCTTCGAAGTCGAAGCGAGCGGGTCCACGGCGGGGTACAGGCCCTTCGAAGCGATGGAGCGCTCGAGATAGACGTACGCGTCAAGGTGCGAGAACGTCGTGGCCGGAGCCGGGTCGGAGGGGTCGTCAGCCGGAACGTACACGGCCTGGACCGAGGTAACCGAACCCTTGGTGGTCGAGGTGATGCGCTCCTGGAGGAAGCCCATTTCCGTGGCGAGAGTGGGCTGGTAGCCGACCGCGCTGGGCATACGTCCGAGCAGCGCCGATACCTCGGAGCCCGCCTGGACGAAGCGGAAGATGTTGTCGACGAAGATGAGAACGTCGCTACCCATCTCGTCGCGGAAGTACTCCGCCATCGTGAGAGCGGTGAGGGCGACGCGGAGGCGCGCACCGGGCGGCTCGTTCATCTGGCCGAACACCATGGCGGTCTTGTCGATAACCGCGCGCTCGGTGCCGTCCTTGTCGGTGAACTTGGCTTCCTTCATTTCGAGCCAAAGGTCGTTTCCTTCGCGAGTGCGCTCGCCGACGCCGGCGAACATCGACACGCCCGACGCTTCAACCGCGATGTTTCGAATGAGCTCCTGGATAAGAACCGTCTTGCCCAAGCCGGCGCCGCCGAAGAGTCCGATCTTGCCACCCTTGTTGAACGGGATCATGAGGTCGACGACCTTAAGACCCGTTTGCAGGATCTCGACCTTCGTCGACTGCTGTTCGAACGTCGGGGGTTGGCGGTGGATCGGAAGGCGGGGCGCTTCGGCCAAGGCGCGAGCCTTGGCTTCGCGAACTTCGACCGTGTCGGCATGCTCGCCTGTCTCGACGATGTCGATCGGCTTGCCGAGGAGGTTAAAGACGCGGCCCAGCGTTGCTTCGCCGACCGGAACCGTGATGGGGGAACCGGTGTCGGTGGCGGCCATGCCTCGCACCAAGCCATCGGTGGTGGAGAGGGCAACGGTGCGGACGATGTCGTCGCCCAGGTGCTGCGCCACTTCGCACGTCAGGTTGATGTTGCGGGCGGGATCGCTGATGACGATCGCATTGTAAATCTCGGGCAACGTGTCCGTCGTGAAACGACAGTCCACGACCGGGCCCATAACTTGAATGACGGTTCCGACTCCAGGCATGCTTTAAGATGTTCCTCGCGAAGGGCTGACGGAATAACGAGGCCAAAGGGCCTCGCATCGGGCGGAATTATACCCTTCACGGGCGCTCGCGCACGACCTTCAAACGCAGAAAGGGCGAGCCGTCTGAACGGCTCGCCCCACTGGCTTGGGTATTGGAGGCCTTAAGCCTTCTTACGGCGTCGGATCAGAGCGACCGCGCCGAGGCCGAGAGCGGCGATCGTGCCGGGCTCCGGCACCGCATTCTCGATGTAGAGGGTGTTCGATCCCTGGAACTGCTCGGCGATGCGAACGTGGTAGCCCACGTTCTCATACGTTCCGTTCAGGGTCGTGTAGTTGAAAACCTTCGTGTTGTTCACGAAGCCGCTGTTGGGATTCGTCTTCCAACCGGCGATGCCACCCGTGCCCGAGTAGTTGCTGTCGAAGCCCCAGCCGTTCTGGGTGCTACCCGTTCCGGTCATGTCGTCGTTGTTGTCCAGCGCCCACACGCCGAAGACCTCGGTCACGTGGTACGTCGTGCTGTTCAAAACAAACGTCGGGACGGCGGCAACGTTGAGCGTAAGTTGAACGCCGTTGATCGTAGTAACGATGCCCGTCGTGTTGGTGACCGTCTGGAACGAGCTTCGGCTCTGCGCCGACGCCATCGCGCTCAGAGCGAGCGCACCGAGAATCAAATAGTTTCGCATAATTCCTTTCCTTTCCTCTTCCGCAAGGACTGGGCTCTGTCGGCGCAGTCTGCTCGCAAACAGTTTCCTCCCAAATCCATGCCAGTGTGACTGCAAAAACTGCCGGGAAGTTCTGCTTCCCAGTACTAAAAACAGGTACTTAACGCCCCCTTAGCCGATCACCGTCCTCCGGGCTCCCTCGGATGGAACCGACGTGGGACCTTTTGCAACCCGATTTCAGGCTCCCGTGTATAATGTCGGCAACTTCGCGGAGCTTCGAAGACTGACTATGTTTGCGCGCTTTTTCCGTTGGCTGAAAGCCCTGTTCAACCGGGCGATGGACAAGGTCGAGGACCCCGAGATGATGCTCGACCAGGCTCGCCGGGACATGCAGGAGATGCTTGTCGCGAACCGCGAGCGTGCCGTTCAGGCGATTACGCAGAAGAACCGGCTTCAGGGCATGTACAACGACGCCCTCAAGAAGTCGGAGCAACTCGAGAGCCAAGCCACGATGGCGTTGCGCCAAGGCAATCGCGACCTTGCACGGCAGTTCATCCGTGAGAAGGCGAGCAACGACGCCATTCTCGCTCAGCTTAAGTCTTCGGTCGATCAAGCTACGCAGGCTGTGGAAGCCGTGAAGCTGGCGATCAAGCGCCAAGAGGAAGAGGTTCGCCGCAAGACCGCCGAGGCGCTTGCGATGAAGGCGCAGTGGAAGCAGGCGCAGATTCAAAACTCGATTTCCAAAGCGCTCGAAGGCTTGACGTTCGAGAACCAACTGGAGTCTTTCGGCGCGGCGGCTGAGCGCATCAAGGACGCGCAAGCGGAAGCTGCGGCTCGCGGTGAGATGTTTGCCGGCTCAGTGCAAGGCAAGATCATGCAGATGGAAGACCAAGCCATCGACTACGCCGCGGAAGAGGAGCTTCAGAAGTTGGAAGCCCGACTTGGCATGGGGGCGGCTGCCGCTCCTGCCGCCGTGGAAACCCAGTCGGTCTCGGTGACTCCAGCCGAGTTGCCCGCCGATACGGGAGCCGCCGCCGTTCCCGCCGCGCCCGAAGTACCCGCCTCAGAAATCGACGCGCAACTTGCCGAACTCGAGAAGCGGGTCCAAGGCAACAACTAGCCGGAACAGATGTTCTTTGAGAACGAGGCTGCCCTGCGCAAGTGGGCAGCCTCGTTTGCTTTGACCTTGGCGCCCGGGGATGTGGTGCTTCTATCAGGACCCTTGGGAGCGGGAAAGACCACCTTCGTCCGGGGCGCCCTCGAAGGGTATGGATTTCACGACGTGGTGCGGTCGCCCACGTTCAACCTCATCCAGACGTTCGACACGCAACCTCCGGTCATGCACGCGGACTTGTACCGGCTCAAGTCCGCCATCGGCATCGGGCTGGAAGAGTATTTCGAAACCCACGTTTGCTTCATCGAGTGGCCGGATCGGGCGGCGGGGCTTTTCGATGGGCTGAACGCTTGGCAGGTCGACATCCAGTTTGCCGATTCGGGTCGAGCGATAAACGTCCGCCGCGCAGACACCGGCTCGTAACGTTGCTGGTCGTGGCGATTTGGTCTGCCATTCCCACGCATTTTCGCTTATACTCAGATTGGTCTTCGGACCAAGGAGGGTAGTTTGAAACCGATCCTCAGCGCCGTCATCATCGGCGCGGCGTCGCTTACGCAAGCGACGGTTATCGACACATTCCCGGATTGGGATGGGAACACGACCTTCGGCTGGGACTATGTGGCGCAGAGCTTCACCGCGCCGACCGACAGCATGTTGCTGAGTTGGACTTTCGGAACCGCCAACCAGGGCAATCTCGGGTTCGATATTGTCGCCTGGAACAACGCTTACGGACCCGATTCCGGGTCCCTCTACTCAACCACGGTGAACGCCACCGGCGGCGGTGTGTTCACGGTCAGCGACATCAACCTGGCGCTGGCTGCCGGAAACCTCTACGCGGTGGTCTATCACACCGACGGTGTTGGCTCGAGCATTCGCTACCAGGTCAACCAGAACAGCTACAACGCCGGCGATGCCTCGTGGGCGAACAACTACAACGACTGGCAGTACCTGAACTCCAACTATAACACCCAGTTCCGAGCCGAGTTCGGGCCTGTGCCCGAACCGACGGCGTTCGCCGTTCTCGGGTTTGGCGCTTTGCTACTCTTGCGACGCAGACGCTAAACCGCTCAGATTCCAAGGCGTCCACGAACCAAGGCTGTGGACGCCTTGAAATTTCTTAGACTAGTTGCTTAAGACTGGTAATTGTCGTCGTATAATCTGTCCTGTCCTTGGACAAAGGAGGGACAAATGAAGACATTATTCGCAACCCTATTGGTAGGCGCGGCCGCATTGAGCCAAGCTACCGTCATCGACACCTATCCGGATTGGGATGGGAACATCACCAACGGCTGGCAGTACGTTGCTCAGAGCTTCACGGCTCCTAGCGACAACGTGTTGCTGAACTGGACGTTCGGCACGAACAGCCAGCCCAACCTTGGCTTCAGCATCTTCGCCTGGGATCCGAACAGCGGCCCGACCAGCGGTGCTTTGTTCCAGACCACGGTTAACGCCGGCGGTGGAGGCGATTTCACCGTCAGCAACATCAACTTGGCGCTAACGACCGGCAACGTCTACGCAGTGGTCTACGAAACGGACCTGAATCAGAGTATCCACTTCCAGACGAACAACACCAGCTACACGGGCGGGTGTGCGTCCTGGAACAACGGCAGTTGGAACTTCCTGAACTCGGGCTGGAACACCCAGTTCCGCGCCGAGTTCGGCACCGTGCCTGAGCCGGGCACCTTGGCGGCGCTTGCCCTGGGCGCCCTCATCCTCGTTCGCCGTCGCCGCTAGGCGCGGACCGTGACTTCCCGGAGCCGGAAGGCTCCGGGTTCTTTCTCTGGGGCACGAGGGGACGGCTCGATTTAGAAGACGCCTTCGTGTTCCCGCCGTCGGTGGGCGACTTCGGCTTCGTAAGGCTCGTAGTGGATGCTCACCAAGCCTCCTCCGAGCGCCGCTTTCAGGTCGTCCTCGATGTGCTCCGCCATCTCGTGGGCGTCCACAAACGACAGATCGTCGTCTAGCATGACGTGAAGTTCGACGTGGCGAAGCGATCCAACCTGTCGGGTCCTGAGATTGTGGTAGCCGCGAACCTGAGGGTGGGTCTTGAGAACGGCTTCCAGTTTCGCCACCTCGTCGGGAGGCAGGCTGCCGTCCATGAGGGGATGGACGGATTCGCGCAGGTGGCGTCCCGCTTGTACCATGGCGATGGTCGTGAACACGATGGCGGCGATGGGGTCGAGGGCGATGACGTTGCTGAACCCGACGGCGAGCATCCCCAGCAGCACGCCCGCCGACGCCAAGATATCGCCGCGAAGGTGGAGCGCCTCTGACGCCAGGGCGGCGGAGCCGGTCTCGTGCGCGACCCTTCCGACGTGCTTTGCGACGAGGAAGTTGGCGACGACGGCGTAGCCCATGGCGATGGCACCCCAGTCCCACTCGATGGGCTGGGGATTTCGGAACCGGCGAACCGCCTCCATGAGAATGTAAATCCCCGACCCGAGGATGACCAGCATCTGGAGAACGCTGGCGAGGACTTCCGCTTTGCCGTGGCCGTAGTTGTGGGAGTCGTCGGCAGGTTTGGCCGCGTAGCGCACGGTGCCGACCGCGACCAAGGACATCAAGATGTCCATGATGGACTGGATGCCCTCGGCGAGCACGCTGATAGAACCGCTGAGGTACGCCGCGCCCAGTTTGATCGCCACGACCACGCACGTCGATCCCAGCGAGATGGCGGCGGCGCGTTGGGCGCGATCGACGGCGGTCACGTTCCCATTGTAGCGGACTGTCATAATCCCGGTGATGGAGATCCTCGTCCCCGACGAGTTCAAATATCTGTATGTGCGGAATGCCGAGCGGCCGATCGTGAAGATTCCGGACGCGGTGTTGCGCAAGCAAGCCACCGACGTGACGCGGATCGGCAAGAAGCAGCAAGAGCTGATCGACGAAATGCTTCTCTACATGAAGCAGGCGAACGGGATCGGACTCGCCGCGCCGCAGGTTGGAAATCTCCAGCGCATCGTCGTGGTGGCGCCTCCCGGTATCCGCGCCATGGCGTTGATCAACCCGAAGGTGGTGAAGGCGGAGGGCACCCAGGTTGGGCAAGAGGGGTGCTTGAGCATCCCCGGACTGTATGGAGACGTCGAGCGTGCTCTCTACGTCGAGGTCGAGGCATTCGACCGACGGGGCAGGCAGATTACGTTGGAGTTGGAGGGGTTGCCCGCTCGGGTGGCCCAGCACGAGATCGACCATTTGGACGGCGTTCTATTCATCGATAAGGTCGACCCCGCCACGCTTCACTGGATGCACCCGGACGGGGATGCCGACGACGACGATTTGGTCGAATGAGGCTCGTCTACTTCGGCACGGCTGAGTTCGCCGTTCCGGCGCTCCGCGCCGTTTCGCAACACGTCACCCTCGTCGTTTCGCAGCCCGACCGTCCCAGTGGACGCGGGATGAAGCTGACCGCCTCGCCGGTGAAGGAAGCGGCCGTGGAACTTGGCTTGCCCGTGGAGACCCCTGAGAGAGCCCGGGCGCCGGAGTTTTTGGAGCGCTTGCGGGCCGAGAACGCGGACGCCCTGCTGGTGGCGGCGTACGGCCAAATCCTCTCGACGGCGGTGCTGGAATCGGCTCCGCGGGGCGGAATCAACCTTCACGGATCGATTCTGCCGAAGTACCGCGGTGCGGCGCCGATACAACGATGCCTGCTGAACGGGGACACCGAAACGGGCGTCAGCCTGATGCAAATGGACAGAGGCATGGACTCGGGCGATGTGATCGCCATCGAGCGGCTTGGAATCCTCCCCGACGAGACCTACGGCGAGTTGGCTTCGAGGCTTGCTGACTTGGCGGCAGACATGGCAACGCGATGGATGCCCCGGATCGTGGCGGGCGACTACCCACGAGAGCCCCAAGATGCCGAAGCGGCCACCTATGCCCCCAAAGCGACGAAAGAAGAGGCTGAAATCGACTTCGGGCGTCCTGCGGATGGAGAGTTCAACCGTTATCGAGCGTTCACACCGAGCCCGGGAGCGTGGATCGCGACCCGGTTTGGCAAGCTCAAGGTGTCTCGGTTGGCGTTCGCGGAGGGCTCAGGCAATCCAGGAACGGTCCTTGCCGGAGCAGGATGCCGGATCGCCTGTGGCTCAGGTGCCCTGAACCTCCTTGAAGTTCAGCCTGAAGGGAAGAAGCGCATGACCGGCGCCGATTTCGCAAACGGTTTCCGCCTAAAGCCTGGCGATTCGTTGCTCGCTTAGCCGCGCCCGCCCTTTTCCAAAGGCAGAGCCTTGGCGCCTGAAGGCGGAACGAAGCGGAAGGTCGCCCAGGCGGCTGGCTGGTCGCCCGGCTGGATTCGCATGGTGTAGTTCGACACCTTGGTTTCCCGTCCCACCCGCGTGATGTCCGCGACAAAGACCGTCGTGAGGCGCCAAGTGCCTTGGTCGTCTTTGGTGCGTTCGAACGTCATGCACCGGCGTACGGGGTCGCCAAGTTCTTGGACAATGTAGTCGTGGGCGTCGTCCGCCGCGTACGGTTGCCCTGTAATCGCGTCCTTGAACGGAGCCATGCCGCGCGTCAGAACCTCGGTCGTGGCGCCGGGCAGCCACTCGCGGAATCCCGCCGAGTCGCCCCCGTAAACTTCTCTCACGAGCCGGACGCCGTAGGCTGCCGGACCCATCGCCACCGTGGCGAGCGACTGGAAGAGGTTGTTCTTGTAGTCCTTCGGATTTTCTTTGCCGTAACTGCCGTAGACCGCGCTGAGATACTCGTTGCGGGCGGGCGACCATGACCAGAAGGTGAGCCCGTCGCCCACGGTCCGCTTGACCAGGTAGCCGTTTGCCGACTCGGCCATCTCGCCCCAGGCCCATTGACGACCGTTTTGGGTCTGCTCGAAGTACGCGATGTCGATGCGGGTCTTGCCGGAGCGGTTGCCGATCGTCTCCAAGCCGTCGATGGAGATGGAGATGCCCGGGCTCATGCGCAGGTTGCGCAAGGCGTCCGAGATCAAGTCGGCGCCCGTGGGGTCCAAGGCGATGGCAAGTGCGGCGATCACGACTTTACGACTTGCCGCCCGCGCTTTGGGTTCGCTCTTCGGTCTTGATCCACGGCAAAGGCCGCAAATCCGGGTACTTCTGGCCGGATTTCGCCGCTTTGTCGCGAATCCGTTGAACCCGCCGCTTGTCGTCCGGGTGCGTGCTCGCCCACTCGGGCGATTTGCTTCCGCCCGTGCCCTGCAGCATTTCGAAAACCCGCGCCATGCCTTCGGGGTTGTAGCCCGCCTTGACCATTGTGTCAAACCCCCTTTCGTCGGCCTCGGTTTCGTGTCTCCGGCTGTAGGGCAGACCAAAGAGCAGATCGTCTGAAACGCTGGCGATGTCGAAAGCGGTCTTGTTCGCGCCGATGATCGTCAGGACGATGCCGATGCCAAGTTGGCGCTTCGTATTGTCCGCGTATGCGCTCGCCCAGTGCTCGCGGGTCACGTGAGTCATTTCGTGCGCCAAAACGCCAGCAAGTTCGTCTTCGGTCTTCAACTTGTCGACCAAGCCGGTGTAGAAGAACACTGGTCCGCCCGGGAGGGCGAATGCGTTCACTTCTTTCGAGTCGACGATGTCGAAACTGAACTGCCAGTCCTTCAACTGGTCCGGCGGAAGTGCCGCCATAAGCCTTCCCGCGACTCGGCGGAGCAATACGACCCGCTGATCCTTGTCGGGCAAGACCTTCTCGTGCTTTCGAACGTCGTCGGCGGCACGCTGACCCAGCGTGATCTGGTCTTTCTTTCCTGGCTTCAGCCAGTCGGCGTGGGCGTTTGGCGCCGCGCCCAGGGCGAGAGCCAGAACCAAGCCGCATGAAGCATAGGATCGTCGCATATGCCTTTTGACGAATCTCATGCCCGCTCGGTTGCCTCGACCAGCGGAGCGTACAACTCGGGCCGACGGCACTCGAAAATGGTCGTTTCGTACTCTCCGGGAACAAACACGTTCTTCTTGATCCGAGCCTCCGCAAGATCGATGTCCGCGATGATGATCTCCTCGCCGCTGCCCGCCGCGGCACGAACGTTCCCGACCGGGGAAACGATCTTGCTGAGGCCGATGAAGTCGAATCCGTTTTCGTGGCCCACGCGGTCACAGGTGGCGAGAAACACTCGGTTCTCGGCGGCGCGAACAAGGGAGATGTGTTCAGCGGCGATCTGGGCGCCGTTCGGCCAGTTGGTAGGCAGCACGATCAGCTCGGCACCCTTGATGGCGAGAATACGCGCGGCTTCCGGCGGGCGCAGGTCGAAGCAGACGATGATGCCGACCTTGCCGAACTCCGTGTCGAATACGGGCAGATCGTCGCCCGGCCGAACAAAGCGGTCGAACCCAAGAATGGGCAAGTGGGTTTTGAGTTGTCGGTGCATCACGCCGTTGGGATGGATGAGCGCCACCCCGTTGTATCGTCCCAACTCGTCCTTGCCTGCGTAGCCGACGACCGTGGTGAGACCGAGTTCGACGCTTGCATCGCGCATCGCCAAGAGGGCGGGGTGAGCTTGGGTCACCACGTGGTTGGCGTCGGCATGCACCTCGATGGCGATCGACTCGGCGTCTTCGGCGGTGCCCACGCAGTATCCCGTGAGATACGCCTCAGGAAACACCACGAACTGGACGCCTTGCGCCTTGAGGTCGCGCATAGTGGTGAGCGCCCGTTGGGCATTGGCTTGAGGATCGTTGAACGCCACGTCGAACTGGCAGCAGGCGATTCGCATAGGTTGATTTTAGACTTTGTGCGCCTGTACGCCTGCAGGTCGGAACGTCCGCTAAGATAGGCGTATATGCGACGCGCTGTGCCGTTTTTCGCGTTGGCCGTTCTGGCGGGCTGCGGAGGCAGCAACACCGGAACCAGTCCTTACTCTCCCGACTATCGCGGCAGCGCCGAGCGGGATGCCGCCGTGAAAGAAGCCTCCAAGAACCTCTCTTCCGGGCCTGCGGCCAAGGTCGCGATCGCCGCAAACGACTTCGGATTCCGCTTGTTCAAGTCGATCGTCGGCACGGAAAAGATCGACAAGAACGTCTTCATCGCGCCGACGAGCGTCTCGCTGGCGCTGTCGATGGCTTACAACGGGGCGGCAGGCGAGACGCAGAAGGCGATGGCGTCCACCCTCGGCTTCGGCAAGCTCAAGGTGGATGAGGTCAACCAGGGCAACCGCGATCTGGCGACCGTGCTCCACGGCAACGACCCCGGCACTCTGTTGACCATCGCGAACAGCCTCTGGATCAAACAAGGCGAGACCGTGGTGCCCGAGTTCCTGAAGCGCGTGACCGACAACTACGGCGCCAAAGCCGAGTACCTCGACTTTGGGAACTCCGAGGCGAAGGATGCCATCAACGCCTGGGTGAAAGAAGCCACCCAAGGGAAGATCCCGACGATCATCGAGACCACCAAGCCCGAGGACTTCATGCACTTGGTGAACGCGGTGTACTTCAAGGGCGACTGGAAAGACCCCTTCTTGCCGAAGGCGACCATCAAGATGCCGTTCGAAAACGGGGAGACGACGCCTCCCGAAGTTTCGATGATGAGCCGTGAGGGCAGCTATCTCTACCTCGACGGCGACAAGTTCCAGGCGGTGTCGATTCCTTACGGACGCGGACGCGTCGCCATGGACGTGTTTCTGCCCAAGAAAGGAACTAGCCTGGCGCAGTTCCTGAGCGGGGCAAGCCCGAAGTGGCTGGCGGATCAGGCGAAGAAGATGGTTCTGACCCCGCTGACCACGCTGAAGATCCCCAAGTTCCGGGCTGAGAACTCTTTCGATCTTGTTCCGATCCTGAAGCAGATGGGCATGGCGGTCGCCTTCACGGACAAGGCGGACTTCACCGGTATGCGAAAGCAGGGCGAACTCCTGATCACCGGCGTCACGCATAAGACGTACGTGGTCGTGGACGAGCAAGGTACCGAAGCCGCTGGCGCCACCGATGTCGCAGTCGGAACCACGAGCATGCCGGTCGGCGCCGACTTTATCGCCAATCGACCGTTCTACTATCAGATTCGGGATACCGAGACGGGCACGTTGGTGTTCGTCGGCGTTCTCGTTCGGCCTTAGGCGGCGGCGTCGAGTTCGGAGACGACGGCAACGATCTGTGGGTCGTAGCGGCCGGGGTCGTCGACAAAGGCGTTGCCGTGGTCTTCGGCAAGGCTCAGCAGCACGGCGGCTACTCGGGCGAGCAAGGGAATGCGAGGACCCTTGAGCGAACGGGGGCCGGTGCCGTCGAACCGCTCCAGTAGGCACGAGAGACTCGGCCAGACCGGCTTGAGCTCCGATGCAGATTCCATCCGCGCCAGCTGGCCCGTTTCCGCCTGCCTGTACGTGGCGGCAAGAAGCACAATGCCGCGCAACACGTTGGCCTGCAGCTCAGAGAGACGGTACACGGTGGCGAGCGAGTGGAGGTACGGCTCCACTTCGCGAAGACGCCCTTCCGCAAGGTCGCGATCGTCTTCGGCCACCCACTTTCGGGCTTCGTCGAGGCTCAGCGCAAGCTCGCTCTTCTCGACCGTACAGGTGCCCTGGAATGCCACGACCCGGTTCCGCCCGGTGCGTTTGGCATCGTAGAGAGCGGCGTCGGCGGCGCGAAGGATGGCCGTGGGGTCGCTCCCTGCCGCTGGAAAGACCGCACACCCGATGGAAATCGTCACGTGGCGAACCCGTCCCGACGGCGTCTTCAAAGGAACGCGTTCGACAGCTTCGCGGATGCGCTCGGCGGCTTGAAGACTCGCATCGAGGCCGTTCCCGGGCAAGATCACCGTAAACTCCTCGCCCCCATAACGGGCGGCGAGATCGTACTGCCGAACGGCGTCGCGCATCGTGGCGGCGACTAGCTGCAATGCCCGGTCGCCGGCCTCGTGCCCTTCCTCTTCGTTGAAAGTGCGGAAGTGGTCCACGTCGATCATGAGGACGCCCACCTCTTGCTTGGCCCTCGCCGATTCGGCGATCCGCCGATGGAGGAACTCTTGCATGGCGCGGTGGTTCGCGATCCCCGTCAGCGGATCGTGGGTTGCCAGCCGCTCGAGGTTCTCAAACAGGGTCGCGCTGTTCACGGCGAGCGTCAGGTGCTCGGCAATCGTTCGGAACAGCTCGAAATGGGTCGGGAACGCAAGGTCGCTTTCCTTGCCGATCATCTCCAGAACGCCGACCACATGGTCGCCGGTGACCAAGGGATGGACGCTCACACCTCCGGGCTTGAGGTAGCAAATCTTGGCTTCGAGATCTCGGGTCATGAGATGGTCGCCAACGTGGCTGTGGTGGAAGGGCTGACGGCTACCGCCAACCAACTCGGCGATGCAGCCGGTCCCGCCTTCCGCTTCGATCTCCTCCAGCGTCTGAACTCCCGCGCGGTTGATGCCGACATGGGCGGTCAGGCGAAGTCGGTTATGGTCGGGATCGCGAATCCAGATGGCGACGGCAGCGAGGTCGGCCGCCGAGCTGATCTCGTGCGCCGCCGCTACGCAAAGGGGCTGAACGGTTTGGTGCATCGACAGCACGACGCCCAGGCTGGTGAGGACTTCGGCAATGCGCTCGACTTGGGAAGCCCGCTGGATGCGCCGCCTTTCCTCGCTGGCGTTCTGTGACCAGCACCACTACCTGAAGGCTCTTGCCGTAGCGAGCGGGCGCGGCATAGAACCGGTTGCCGTCGAGATAGGCCATTCCGGTTTGGCCCTCGAAAGTCTGGAACAGCACGCTGCCCAAGGGAGTTGCCAGCGCGTTGTTTCCCACGGCGAGCGGGGAACACCGGCGAGCCAAACCCCAACTGGCGCGTACGATGCCTGAGCCGTCCAAGACGGCGAGGCCGATCTGGTCGGTATCGAATCCGTCGAACGGGATCAGATCTCCGCCGTCTAACACAAGAGTGCCGCCATCCTGCAAACGGAGCCCGATGGGAACGCCGCGGATCCCTTCGCTCGAATCGAGCGACGCGACTACGCCTTGGCGACGCAAGGCGTCCAGAAGCTCCTGGATGTTGGGTGGGACGCTCACGGCTTGTTGTGATTATCGGACGCGGTTTCGTCGCTTCTCACGGGTATGCGAACCGAAATCGCGTCAAAATCTCTCCTTGCTGGGGATAGTCCATATGCAGCGCCTAATCCGTTTCGTGTTCTTACTTGCCTTCCTCACTTTTTTGGCGGGATGTGGCGGCGGGGGCGGAGGAACAAACCTCGTCGCGAAGCTCATTTACGAGTCGGATTGGAGCCTGAGGAACCAGGCTGGGGGTGGGCTCAGCCAACGCGTCAGCCTCTTCGATTCGAACGGGCGCCCGGTCCGCACGCTTACCGCCGAGCAGGACACGATCGGCATCCAACGTTACGAGATGGCCGACCTGACGCCTGGCAAGTACCGGCTCTTCATCGAGCTCTACTCGCAGGCCGGTCTCCAAGGCACTCGGGTCGGCGTCATCGAGACTCCCCTCTCCATCACGACGACCGTGGTCTTTCGATCAGCGGTGGGCGCCACGATCAACTCGGTCGTGGTCAATCCGAACGCGATCACGATCACCGTTCCGGAAAGCCAGCCGTTGTACGCCGTCGCCCAGAACGCGGCCGGAATTCCGACCTTTTCCGACCCGGCCGATTATCGGTGGGAGGCGTTCGGCAACGTTGCCATGGTCGATGCGAAGGGAAGGGTGACCGCCGTCGCCGAGGGCTCGGGCACGGTTCGAGCGACCCACGTTCCGACGAACGCCCGTGGCGGCGCCGAGGTCTTGGTCTCGCCGTTTGTGCCCCAGCACGGCAAGTGGACGATCATCGTCTTCATGAACGCCGCCAACGACCTGTACTCCTACAGCACGCCCAACATGAACCAGTTGGAGAAGGTTGCGCAAAACGCGGACGTCCGGTTCGTGGTGCAGTGGAAGCAGGCGCAGAACCTGTTTGGTGGCAGTACCTTCGAGGGCACTCGACGCTATCTGGTCAAAGCCGACCAAACGTCAACGGTTGCGAGCAAGTTGGTGCAAGACCTCGGGAGCGGCATCGATATGGGCCGGCCCGATACCCTGCGAAACTTCATCCTCTGGGCCAAGCAGTACTATCCCGCAGACCGATACGGGTTGGTCATCTGGAATCACGGCAACGGCTGGCGTAGGACCGTGGAACGCGGCGGCATGAAGGCGGCGAGCTACGACGACGAAACCGGCAACGCGATCCAGACCTGGGAAATGGGCACCGCTCTGCAAGGTCAACACTTCGATTTCTTGGCGTGGGATTGCAGCCTGATGCAGATGCTCGAAGTCGCCTACGAATGTCGTTCTTTCGCCGACTACCAGGTCGGTAGCGAGGAGAGCCCGCCTGCGGAGGGCTACCCTTACGACGCGGTCTTCGCGCGCTTCCGGGACAACCCGGATCAGCCGACCGACACCCTGTGCAAAGCCTTTGTGGACGGCATGATGAACGTCCCGGGCTACACGTCGCGCAAGATCACGCAGAGCGTTCTAAACTCGGCGAAGTTGGATGCCATCGCCGCGGCTCTGGATCAACTCGCGATTGCTCTCCTCGTCCAAGGCAACTCGATTGCGGGCACCATCCAGTCGATCCGCGACAACGCCCAAACGTATAGCCAAACCGCGATCCGTTACTATCGGGATCTCGACGACGTGTGCGCCCGGCTCATCGCCGCGAATCTGAACCCGCAGATCAACTCGGCGGCCCAGCAGGTGCGCACCGCCCTTGCCGATGCCTTGGTGTACCAGCGCCACAACGCCAACTCGCCCGGCAGCCGCGGCTTGTCGATCGACTTCTCGCCGGGTTCTGTCTTCATTGGCGCCGCCGCAGACTACTCACGTATCCAACTGGCGCAAGACTCCAAGTGGGACGACTGGCTGACGGTTGCGCCCTAGAACAGCTTCGCCCCGTTCGGCACCCGCCGTTCGGGGCAGGCCAGCACAACCAGGTTGTTTTCGTCCGGAAAGCCCGTCACAAGGCACTGAGACTCAAAGCCGGCGATGCGCTTGGGTGGAAAGTTTAGAACGCCAATCACCTGCTTGCCGACAAGCTGATCGCATGAGTAGTGCTCCGTGATCTGGGCGCTGGAGGTTCGGACTCCGTGCTCGCCAAAATCCACCCACAGCCGGTAAGAAGGCTTCCTCGCCCCTTCGTTGGGCTCGGCGCGCACGATCGTCCCCACATGGAGGGCAACCCTGTCGAAATCGTCCCAAGATATCGTCTTCATGCCGCCGAGTATGAACCCCTCGCAGGTACAATTCGCGCCTATATGGCGACGCGATACGCGAAGTTCGCCTGGGCGCTTCTGCTATACACCTTGCCCGTCATCGTCTACGGTGCCTTTGTCCGTGCGAGCCTTTCGGGCGATGGTTGTGGGGCCCACTGGCCGGACTGTTACGGCCAGTTGCTGCCCACGGGCGGCGAACTGAAGCGCTACATCGAGTACATCCACCGGTTCTCGAGCGGCCTCTACGGCTTGCTCGCACTCACGGTGTGGATCGGCGCGTTTCGCGTGTTTCCCAAAGGGCACGTCGTTCGAAAGGCGGCGTCCTTCACGATGTTCTTCACCGTGGTCGAGGCGCTCCTTGGCGCGGTTTTGGTGAAGAAGGGCTGGGTTGCCACCGACGATTCCGTGGGCCGTGCGGTGGCGATGTCGGTCCACTTGGCGAACACCTTCCTGCTTCTCGCCTCGGCGGCGCTCACGGCCCTCTGGGCTTCAGGGGTGCCCAGAATGCGATTTCGCGGCCAGGGCCCGGTGGGCTGGGCGTTGGTCATCGGCTTGGTCGGTCTTTTGGTGCTGGGTATCAGCGGAGCCGTTACAGCTCTGGGCGACACGATCTTCCCAGCCGCTGGAAGCCACCTCGACACGGTCACGATGGCGATGTCGCCCACGGCGCACTTCCTCGTGCGGCTCCGGGTGCTTCACCCGCTGATCGCGATGTCGGTCGGCGTCTACATGGTCTTGCTGGCGGGGCTGGTGAGCCACTTGCGCCCGTCCCAAGCTGTAAAGCGCGCCTCACAATGGGTGACCGGCGTCTTCCTCTTCGAACTCGCCTTGGGCCTGCTCAATCTCGCGATGAAGGCGCCCATCGCCATGCAGTTGGTGCACCTGTTCGTTGCAGACGTGCTCTGGATTTGCCTGATCGTCCTTGGCGCGCACGCGCTGGCCGAAGGCGTTCCGCAGGCAGAAACGCCTACGTCAGCCCCAAGCGAACCCGTTCGCGAGAAGCGCCCGATGGGCGAAGTGGTGAAGGAGTACCTCATCCTCGCAAGCCGCGCGGCGGTCGCCTTTTGCTCTTTGCGACGCTGATGGCGATGTTCGTGGCGGCAAAGGGATGGCCGGGATTCGGCTTGTTCATGGCGGTGGCCATTGGCGGCCTGTCGGCGGGAGCCGCGAACGCGATCAACATGGTCATCGACCGGGACATCGACGGGTCGATGAAGCGGACCTCGAAGCGCCCCACGGTGACGCAGAACATCAGTTCGTCCAACGCGCTGCTGTTCGGATTTGGCACTGCCGCGGCGTCCTTCTTCATTCTTTGGCTCGGCGCGAACCTGTTGACGGCGATGCTCGCGCTGGCGGGCTTGGCGTTCTACGTGGTCGTCTACACGCTGATGCTCAAGCGCCGCACCTGGCACAACATCGTCATCGGCGGCGCCGCAGGCGCGTTTCCTCCGCTGGTCGGGTGGGCTTCGGTGACCAACGATCTCGCGCCGATGGCGTGGATTCTGTTCGGGCTGATCTTCATGTGGACGCCGGTGCACTTCTGGGCATTGGCGATCCTCATCAAGGAGGACTACGCGAAGGCGGGCATCCCGATGCTTCCCGTGGTCCACGGCGAGCGCGCCACGGTCATCCAGATCGGGCTCTACGCCGTTCTGACGGCGATCCTGTCGATCTTGCCCGTGTTGCAGCCGCACGTGGGCTGGATGTACACCGGGGTGGCGATCTTCATGAACCTCGTGCTGTTTGCCCGGTGCCTCGGCTTGTACCGCAATACGGACAAACCCCGAGCGGTTTCGCTCTACAAGTTCACGATGGTGTACTTGGCGGTGCTGTTCCTCATGCTGGCCGTGGATCGCGCCACCACGATGTAGGCGCTACGACTCGGGCACGTCTTCGGGGTTCACCGTCGTTGCTTCCAAGTTCTCTTCGGCGATCTGCTCGTAGATCTCCTTACGGTGCACCGTGACGTCCTTGGGCGCGCGAATGCCGAGGCGCACTTGTTCGCCGCGCACCTCGAGCACCACAACTTCGATGTTGTCGCTGATAATGATCGACTGATGAACCTTTCGGGTCAACACCAGCATCGTCGATAGCCCTCCATAGCGTCACGCGATGCGAATATGCCGCGCTTACGCGGCAGCCCGATCGCCTTCCCGGTCTTCTACGAAGACGCGGTGCTTCATAGTATACGCTTCCGACTCGAGAACGACTTGGCGGCCGAGCTTGGCGTGGGGGTTTACCACCAGCGGAGCCATAAGATTCAGGGTCATATCCTTGGGCTTGCCGGGGGAATCGAGACGGTTGTGGTGACCGTGGGCGCCGTCGTTTCGTCCATCTGGAGTTCGGCGGCGGTGTGGTCCTCGATCTCGAAAAACGTAGTTCTCCACGTAGCGTGGCCGGGCTCGACCAGCTATGGGGAAGGCCAGGCTGGGCTCGTCGACTGACTGGAGCCAGCGGAACGGGCTCGGGATTGTGAGACAGCAGCACGGAAGCGGCGGAGAGCGGGAAAAGCCGATGATGCCATCGGAGAAGGTCACGACGTCGGATTCGTCGAACTGGATTTGGCCGAAACGGGTTTGCAGGGTGTTCAAGAGTTATCCTCGAATGAAGTCCATTAAGCTCAGCCTAAATCCCTGGCTCGCGATCTGCATCGCTGCGGTGTAGGTCCCTTGGGCCTGCTGGTACGCAACGAGCGTTTCCGACAGGTCAACATCCTCGACGTCGGAAATCTGGGTGGCGAAGTCGTCGATCCGCCGAGCGTAGTCGCTCTTCAGGCGGTCGATCGTTTGTAGCTTGGAGCCGATGACTCCTCGCGCCGCATTGTATGCGGACATCGTGTTTTGCATCGCGGTGAGGTCGACACCGCTGATGTTGCCCAAGTTGCCGCCTTCCAAGTCGTTGGCAAGCTGGGTCAGGTTGTTGTAGGCCGGGACCAAGACGGCACTCAGGTTCGTGCCTGGGTCCATCGTCTCTCCGGGGCCGACTTCCACGAACGCCGGGTTCGTGTCGCCGTTGAAGGTGATGCCTGTCGTGCCGGAAACGAACGGCTTGGTGTCGATCGATTGGCCGGCGAAAATGTAGTGCCCGCTGCCGTCGCGCGTATTGCCCAGCGCCACCAGGCGCTGCTGGATGTCGCGGACTTCCACCGCCATGGCGTTGCGGCCCTCCTGGCTCATGGTGGAGTTCGCGCCCGAGACGGCGAGTTCGTAAGCGCGCTTCAGGAGCTTGTTAGACTCGTCCAGGGCGCCTTCGCTAAACCCGAGAGTGCCCTTAGCGCCATCGAGGTTCTTCACGTACTGCTCGGTGGTCGCCTTGACGCCCTTCAGCGAGATAAGGTGGGCGGCGGCAACTGGGTCGTCGCTGATCGTGGTGACGCGTTTGCCCGTCGCCACCTGGCTCTGAAGGTTCAGGTAGCGCTCTTGCGCCCGCGAAATATCGGACTGGTAGCGCTCATATTGATATCGCGTACTAACCGTCATGTCGAATCACCTACCGGATCAGGCCTATTAGATCTTCGGTTACCTGGTCGAAAATCGAGAGGGTCTTGGCGGCGGCTTGGTAGCTTCGCTGGAACCGCAGCATGTTCGCCATCTCGTCGTCCAGGTTGACGCCAGAGACGGCTTCGATCTGCCCGGTGATCTGCTCCGCCACCGCCTGATGCGTTTCGAGGTTGGTTTGCTGGGTCGCGATGTCGTTGCCGATCCCCGAGACTACGCCGCCGTAAAACTGCTTCATGCTCAGGTTGCCCAGTCCGGCGACTTTGGTATCTCGCAAACCGGCGAGCGCGAGGGCAAGCCCTCCGTCGCCTGGTCGCCCCGACGTGCCCGTGGCGATCGCGCCAGCATCGTTCTTGATGAAGTTCGAAAGGTCGAAATCGCCCGCCCCCGTGCCGCCGAAGAAGTCGAGATCGGTGGTGCCGTACTGGTTCGTGCCGGTGACGTGCAACGCGTTCACCTGATCGCGAATCGTTGTGGCGAGTTTGTCCAGATCGCTCTGCATAGAGCCGGCGCGGACGATGGCCTGGAACTGCCCGGCTAGCCGTCCGCCCGTCACCGGCAAACTTAGGTTGGTGGCAGGGTCGGTGACCGTTTGGGCGTTCGCGTCGAACGTGCGGGGAATCGGTCGACTGCCCGAGTAGTCCACCAAGGCGTAGCCAGAGAGCATCACCTGCACCGTTCCGTCGCTGTTCTCGCTCGTCTGCACGTTCATCAACGAACTCAGCTCATTGACCATCTGGTCTCGCTGGTCCATCAAGTCGTTGGGCTTGGCGCCGTTGGCGCTTCCCTGACGAATCTGGGAGTTCAGATTGGCGATCGACGAGGTGAGCTGGTCGATACGGTCGAAGGTGGTTGTGACCTGCTCGTTCGCTTGGCTGGCTTGCCCGCTAACCTCTCGATACACGGAGCGGATGCGCGAAGCCAAGGTCGATGCCGCGGTCTGAACCTGCATCTTTAGCGAGGCTTCGCCCGGGTTGGCGGCGAGCGCCGACCACGAGTCAAAGAACTTGTCCAAGGCAGACCCGATGCCGTTCGCGCCGGGCTCGTTCATCACGCCCTCGATCTGCTTGAGGGTGGACAGCATGGCGTCGGAACGACTTATCTCCGATTGCGTCGACTGCATCCGCATCGCGAGGAAGACGTCGCGCGACCGGTTCACGCTGGCGACGTCGACACCGCCCCCGAGAATGAAGGACTGCAGCCCGTTCACCCGGACGCCGTATGCGCCCGAGAGGTCCGCAATCTGGCGCGTGTACCCCGTCGTGCTGGCGTTCGCCACGTTGTGGCCGGTCACGTCGAGAGCGCTTTGAAAGGCTCTCAGAGCGCGGCTGGCGAGGCTGATTCCGTAAAAGGATCCGGGCATGGCAGAGTCTCCTAGGCAGCTTGGTCGAGCAACACGGCGGCGTGTCCGCCTTCGGCGAACTTGCCCTTTGCTTTCACCGCCGACTTGGCGATGAACGTCATCGTGCCATCGATATAGGTGAGTTCACTCTCGATGAGCGCCTTGTTCTTGTCCAGCACGTGCTGAATGTTTCGCGCGGCGACGGTAACCCGGTTGGCGATCGCCTGTACCTGCTGTGCCTCGTTCTTATCGAGAACGCGCACGAGACTTCGAAGGCTGGGATCGGTTCCCATCTCTTCGGCCAGTCCGGTAGCGAAGGTGGAGGCTCGCTCGTCGATCTCCTGGATGCGGTTGAGCATCTGGTCGAGCTCGGGCTGGATCTTCTCAACCCGCGCCACATCGCGCAGGGTGAGCGCCACGGTTTGCTCGTGAAGCGAGTGAAGAAGCCGCTCGGAAGTTCCGAGCCAGTCCCACCAAAGTCGTTGCAGTTCCTTTGTTTTCATGCGTTTCGTCCGTTATCGAGTTGGTCGCGGCGAACGGCAACGGCGGCTTCACGCCACACGGCCTTCGCAAACTGGTCGTTGAGCATCTTGCCGATGCCGATCATGCTGGTCTTGCCCGCCGATTCGGCGAGGGATTGGTCGAACATGTCTTGGTAGATGTCGCCCCCAAAGTCCTTGCCCCAGTTGGTTTTGTGAACCGACTTTCGCATGGCGGTGAGGAGGTCTTTCACGAACATCGATTCGATGCCCTGCGCCGCCTTCTTGAGCTTCTGCAGCTCCGGCTGCGCCTTCTGGGCGGTCGCGATTTCCCGGTTGAGGAAGTCGAGTCTCATGGTTTAGCCGCGCCTCCGGATCTTCGCCTTGAGGGCGCCTTGGTCGTGCAGGCTTTCCAGGATGGCGATGATGTCGCTGGGCGCCACCTTCAGCAGTTGGAAGATCGTGGCGAGGTCGGCGAGCGTGGCGTTGGGTCCCACAAGGGCGACCTGCGCGGTGCCTTCGTCCACCGAGACGTCGGTTTGGGTTGCGGTCTGCGTCGTGCCCAGGCTGAAGGGCGAGGGCTGGCTGACCAGCGGCGTCTGCACGATCTTCACGCTCAGCCCACCCTTGGCGACCACGGCGGGTCCGAGGCGAACGTTGGAGCCGATGACGATGGTGCCCGTGCGCTCGTCGATGACCACGGTGCCCGCTTCATCGCAGAAGACGGTGGTCTGCTCGATCTCGCTCATGGCTATGATCGGATTCCGGTCTTCGGGAAGCTTGATTTCCACCGTGCCGCCCGAAACTGCGCTTGCCTCGTAGTCGGGGAACTTGGCCTGCAAGGTGCCTGCGATCCGCTTTGCGGTCGTAATGTCGGCATCGTCGAGTTCCAAGAACATCTTGCCGTCGAACACCGTTTTGGTAGGAACAGAGGCTTCAACGATGCCCGGCGCCGTGCCGGCGGTGGGGTGGTTCTTCTGGGCGAGATTGCCGCCCGCTGCCACCTGAAAACCGCCGATGCTGATCGGCCCCTGGGCGACCACATACGCCTTGTCCTTGTTGCCCGCGCCGTACAGCGGAGTCTGGATCAGTTGTCCGCCCTGCAAGCTCTTGGCGTCGCCCATCGACTGCACCGAGACCTCGATCTCGTTGCCAGGGGCGGCAAAGGCGGGCAAAGTGGCGGTCACGAAGACGACCGCGACGTTCTTCAGCTTGAGCTGCGGCGCGTCGGCGCTGAAGCCGAAGTCCTTCATCACGTTGGCGACCAAAGTCTGCGAGTAGGGGGTGTTCTTGCTGTCGCCGGTCCCGTTCAGTCCGATGATCAAGCCGACGCCCATCAGCTGGTTGGTTCGGATACCTCGGAAGCGGGCGATTTCCTTGATGCGGACTTCGATGCCTTGGCGCTCGGCTCGCAACAGGTCTTGCCGCTTCTTCTCGGCTTCTTTCGCCAACCGCTCCATCTCCTTTGAGTCGGCCTGCTTGCCGGCGGGTTGGGCGGCGCCCTGGGTCGAGCCCGTGTTCTGCGCCGATGCCGCAAGGGCAAGCGCGAGCACGATGCTGGTCACCGTTGATCGAATGAAGGGGTAGCTCATGGTCGTTTCCTAGAACAGCCAGTCGAGGATGCGGGTCAGAAAGCCCCGTCGTTGGCGGTCGGCGATGGCGCCCTTGCCGCTCGTCACGATGAAGGCGTCGGCGATGTTCTCGCTGAGCACCGTGTTGTCGCTGCGGATGTCGTCACGCCGGATCATGCCGGTGAGCTTGATCGTCTGGACCTCCTTGTTCACGGTCACCGTCTTGGTGCCTTCGAGAATGAGGATTCCGTTCGGGAGCACCGTCTTGATGGTTGCCGTGATGCGCGCCGAGAGCTTGCCGGTCTGGGTCGTCGAACCCTGGCCCGTCGAGCTTCCGTTAGCGCCCGTGGAGAGCGCCGGAATCAGATTGCCCAACACGGGTCCAAGTCCCTTCAGGATCGAGTTGGAATCCGACTTGGATGTGCTTGTTTGGGCGGCAAACGAAGACGACGAGGTCTCGCTCACGATGATGGTGACGATGTCTCCCACGCTTCGGGCGATGCGGTCGACCATCGGGTTCTTGGTATCGGACCAGAGGGAACCGGGATTGTCCTGCGCGAGCGCCGACGTCGAGAGAAGGGCGACGCCCAGCGTCGCGGCCAAGAGAGAAGATCGTTTCATAGTCGAACCTCCACCACGCCCGGCGCCACCACGACGCCCACGTGAACGGTTTCGGTGCCCTTCTCGCCCAGGGTCACCATGACCTCGACCTTTCCGCCCAGAGCGGCGGCCTTCTTGGTGCGGCCCTTGGCCTCCACCACGAGGTCGTTCTTTCGGAACAAGACGCTTACGGACTCGTTGGCGGAACAGCCTGGAGTCGGAGCTTGAACGTTGAGGTTGACGGTTCGCGAGTTCACCCGCTTGCCGTCGATGTAGATGCCCAGCGTGACCGCGCAGCTCTTGCCTTTGGCAACGGCGCTCTCGGGGCGAAGCTCGACGCTGCCAAGCGGCGCGTTGAACGAGGTGCCGGACTCGTTGCAGTCAAAACCGTACTCGTCGCCCATCTTCTCCTTCGCCGCCGCTTTGGCGGCATCGACGAAGGCGTTGAAGGCAACCTCTTGTCCAGAACGGCTCACGACGATGGGGCCAAGACCCTTCACGACGAGATCCTCAGCGTGCAAGCCTGCTTTCTTCAGTGCGTCGAGCACGGTGGGCCGCTCGATGGAGCGCGTGCGTCCCACGGCCGGCAGGTCGCCGAGGCTGATGTTCTTCAGGAACTCCGTGCGCTCAGCGGGACCGTCGATGTCCGCAACATCGCCCAGGGAGACTTTGGCGCCAGACACTTCGGCTTTGGGCTTGAGCGAAATGACGAGCCCTTGGCTCGGGGCGGCTTTGGTGGAAGCCTTGAGGATGGGCTGCGACCGGCCGGACATGGCAGTGACGGGAGCGTTCCCGAAGCGTACGACGCCCGCTTCGCCGTCGCCTGGTAGGCGAAGGCTGCCGCGAGCCGTGGCGGTGAAGAACTCGCCGGAAGCTTGAACGCCGGCGTCGGCCGTGAACAGCGAAACATAGAGTTGGCCGATGTTCGCCGAGCCGCTCCAAACTTTGCCGTCGAGGTCGATCCGAATGCCGGCCAGGCTGGACGCGCCGATGTTCGGCACGAACTTCCGTCCGTTCAGAGCGAGTTTGCCCTCCGACAGCCCCAGTTCGCCCGACCTGGCATAGACCACCCGTCCCGCGTCCAAGACGCGAAGGTAGCCCTCGCCGTCGACGCGGAGTTCGGTGCCAAATGCCGCGCAAGGCAAAAGAGCGAGTAGAGCGAGGAATCTCATGGCCTACCTCTTGAGCTGGTTCAGCTGCGCCAACATGTCGTCGGCGGTTTGGATGGCCTTGGAGTTGATCTCGTAGGCGCGCTGCGCCGTGATCATCCGGACCATCTCTTCAACGACTTGCACGTTCGAGCCTTCGACGGCACCGCTTTGAATCGGGCCGCCGCCGGCAGTGCCGGGGGTCACTTCTTCAGGGTCTCCGCTGGCTCCCCCGGCGGTGTAAAGGTTCTGCCCGATCCGGGTGAGTCCATCCGGGTTCGCAAAGAGGGAAATCGTGATCTTGCCCAGTTCTTCCGGGTCGTTCGCGTTCTTCGGCTTACCGCTCACGGTTCCGTCGGGGGAGACGGTGATGGCGGTGGTTCCTGCCTCGACCGTGATCTCGGGCAAGACCTTGTAGCCGTTCGACGTGACCACCGCGCCGTTGGCGTCGAGCTTGAAACTTCCGTCACGGGTGTAGGCGGTCGAGCCGTCGGGCATCTGGATCTTGAAGAACCCATCGCCCAAGATCATCATGTTCAAGGGCTCTCCCGTGGTGACGACGGCGCCCTGGGTGAAGGACGAAGACGTGGATGCGAACTGCGATCCGAGGCCGATTTGCATCGCCACCGGCTGTTCCGCACCCTGGCTGGTGGCGCCGCTGGCCCGATACGTTTGGTACATCAGGTCCTGAAATTCGGCGCGCTGGGACTTGAATCCCGTCGTGTTCACGTTCGCCAAGTTGTTGGCGATGGTGTCCAGGTTCAATTGTTGGGCCACCATTCCGGTGCCCGCTGACGATAACGATCTCAACATTTCGGCGGCTGTATCTCCTTTTGGTCGTGCCTTCCGTGTGCCGCCCTGCCCCCTCCGTGGAGGTCCAGCAAGGGCTACGGCTTATCGGTCTTGAAGGCTTGAAATGAGTCGTTGCGCAAGCTCGTCTTGCGCGGTGATGGAGCGCTGGGCGATCTCGAAGGACCGCTGGAGGTCGATCATTTGGACCATCGATTCGATGGCGCTGACATTGGATTGCTCGAGGGCGTTCGGGTGGACGGTTGCCTCGTCCATGGCGGTCGCATTGCCCTCGAAGAGGTTGCCCCCGACTTTGCGGAACGAGCCTTCGAAGACGCCGATCTTGGCGACCTCGCTGCCGTTCACGCTGAGCGTGCCGTCGTTGGCGACAACGGCCTTGCCAGCGGGAAGGTCGATTTCGTTCATGCGGTCGTCGAGGACCAGATCGCCCGCCTTGGTGACGAGCTTGCCGTCGGGGTTGCGCGTGAACGACCCGTCGCGGGTGTAGCGAACCGTGCCGTCCTTCAACGATCTCACGGCAAACGCGCCCTTGTTGCCGTCGATGGCAAGGTCCAGGGGGTTGCCGGTGGGCAGGATCTCGCCGGGCACCTCGAACTCGGTGACTTCGAGGAAGTTCTGCGGGCCGTAGCCCAAGCTGCCGATCGGCTGCTCGCCGTTCTGGAGGGCCTTCGCCATCACGTCGTTGAACGCGAGGACGTCCTTCTTGTAGCCGGTCGTGGAGACGTTCGCCAAGTTGTTGGCGACGACGTCGAGTTGACGTCGCAACATCGACATTCCGGCACTGGCAGCGTAAATACCGCGGTTCATCCCACCATTAGCGTCGGCAGGTGGGATTACGGGGATTAGGGAAAAAACCTCAGAATCGTCTTGAGGTTTGGCGGTTTGAGTCTACGGGATGGGCGGTCAAACGGAACTCCAGCCGCACTTCGTAGGCTCGGGGCCAAGGCAGGAACACCCGGACGCCCGCAAGCCCGTCGAGTTCGTATTCCTTGCTTCCGGCAAAGAACCTTCGTCCTTTGAACTGCTCGTCGAAGGCGATTTCCAGCCGTTGGGTGAGGTCTTGCTTGACGAACTCGTTGACGGCCTCAAACTCGGCGCCGTAGGTCTCTTCGCGGGAAGCCTTTGGGCTTGCGTCGATCATCTTGTAGGCGGCAGGCCGCGTGAACTTGTGGTACGAGAAGTCGTTCACGAACCGATGCAGCAAGAACTCGCGCTGGGCGATCTCGCGTCGCAGGGGATCCCTCTGTAGACGCCGCGCAAGCAGGTAGACGTTGGCCGCGGGAATAGCGGTGCCCATCGTGTTTCCGGCGGTGTTCCAGCCCGCGTAGCTCAGCACACGGAATATCCGGTTGTTCTCCCGAAGCCCGGCGTACAGTTCGGGGTCGGCGGTTCCGTCCTTGGCGAGATTGATGTCGGCAACGCCAACGGGAAATCCCTGGTCGATCTCGTTGCCCAGGTTGGAAAGGAACTCCTTGAATGGTGTGTCGCGACGTCCAGGAGTGTTCAGATAGAGCGAATAGTCGTAGTCGCCGTTCGGCAGGGCGGGGCGCGCGCCGCTGGCGATGATCTGATCTCGCACGCTCTGGCCGATCGTCTTCGACTCGTAGTCGGCGATTCGATTCTTGCCGGCCTCGTCTGAGAAGACGATTCGGATGCGGGGCGTCCACCCGTTCGCTTTGAGCAACGATCGGCAGACAAGCACGTTCGCGTGCTGGTCGATGCCCTCCGTGAAGTAGCACCGCGAGTCGACGCTCAACTGGCTTACATAGGCCTTGAGGCGCTGGGTTTCGGGGATGTGGGGGCCAAACGGTTGGGCGTCGTCTTGGCCGAAGATGAGGTAGTCGAAGGCCCCTTCGCGCACGAGCTTGATGAGCTCCCGTTGAACAGCGTGGTTCCGGGCACGGGTGTCGTCGTAGCGTTGGATCTCGAGCGGCGGAATCTTCGCAAGAAGGTTCCGCAGGGTGGCTTGATATTGCGGGTTGCCCGTTTGTCGTAGCCGTTCCTTGACTTCGCCGTAGCGGGCGAGGCTCATGCGCCAGCCGGCGGTGGCGCGGGTGGCGGTGGGGGCAAGGCGCATGATGGCCGAGAAGGCGTAGAAGGGCACCTTCGGGTGCTCGCGCCTGATCTTCACCAGCGTTTGCAGGCGGGCAATCGCCTCATCCTGGGTGACGTCGAGAACCCGCGAGGCCACTAGACTGCCATAGGCGATCATGTCCGTGCTGACCACGACGGCGGTTACGTCGTCAAAGCTCTGCTTGCGCAACCAGTCGAGAATCGCCTCCGGCGAGCCGGGATCCGTGAACCTCCCCAGAAGTTCGTACGGGGGCATGCTGACCTCGACGTCGGCGGTTCGCGCGATCATCTGCGCGAACTGCCCGGCAGCGGGCCGGTTATCGAGGGGAATGAGAATAATGCGCTCAGCGGTTGCCCACGCGGCAATCAGCGTGAGAAGTATCGCCAATGCCCCGCGCATGGACAAGTAAGATACCCGCCAGCATGCTTCACGTGGTCGCGTCTGAGAACCCCCTAACGGAAGACGACTTCTGGAACCTGTATTTGGCACCTATGGAAAGGAGCCTGGCGGGGCCGCCTCGGTGCCGAATTCGGTATGCCGTCGCCTTGGACGCCGAGCATCTGTGGTTCGGCGGGAAGGTCGATTGCGCCCCCGACTTCGACCAGAGTGCGGTGGGATTCACGCCCGAACTTTGGAAGCACGATTGTCTGGAACTGTTCGTTGCGTCTCCCGCTTCCGGGCGTTACGTGGAGTTCAACCTTGCGCCCGGGGGCGCCTGGTGGTCTTGCGTCTTCGCCGGGCCCCGCTTGCCCGACGACTCGGCGAATCGCGTGGCGTTGGCTTCCTCTGGCTATCCCGAGGACTCAAACTGGCGAGCCGTGGCCCGAGCGTCGCTCGCCGACGTACGGGCGGCGATCGGCGACCAGCCTTGGACCGCAAACTTCACCTCCATCGTGGGCGGAGGCGGCGAGGAACTGGACGGGCTCCACTCGGTCGCAAGGTTAGGGGCGGCGGACTTCCACCGGTCCCACGAGTTCTTGCCGCTTACAGTCGAACCGGCTTGAACCACACGTTGCGGTACGTGATGGGACCGTGGTCGCCCTGCAACATGAGCGGCCCCACCTTGGTTTCGTCCTCGAACATCGCGGCACGGGTCGGACCCGTTACCGAAACGTTCTTCTGAACCACGACGCCGTTCAGGCGAACCTCGATGAACTTGGCGTTCTCCACCTTGCGCTTCTTGGCGTCGAAGCGGGGAGCCCGGAACAGGATGTCGTAGCTGTTCCATTCTCTTGGTGCGCGTTCGGCGTTGCGAAGCGGCGGCGTGCCTTCGTAGCCGACGCCTTCTTTCTCTTTGAAACGCTGGTAGATGCCGCCGCAGTCGGAGTGCTGCAGGTCTTTGTCGGCCTTGCCGAACGAGTCGAGGATTTGGACTTCGTACCGACCCATCAGGTAGACGCCCGAGTTCGAACCAGCGGGAATCTTGAACTCCGCGTGAACCCATTGGTCGCCATATTCCTGCTTGCTGACCAAGTGGACGGCATTGCCGTGGTTGAAGAGGCCGCCCTCTTGCACGCTCCAGCCCTGGGTTTTTGCCCACGCGGGCAGGATCACTGCATCCGGCTTGGCACCGTTCGCCGACCAGAAGATCGCCTCCGAAAGCATGCGGCGGAACTTCGGTTCTTCATAGGTTTCCTTGGTATGACCGAACTCGGTGTAGAAGGCGCGGCCGCCGCCGTATTCCTGACACCAGGTGATGGGGTGGTCACCCATCTCGCCCCCCTTGTAGGAGGTTTCGTCCAGCGAACAGAGCACCCTCACCTTGCCCCGCGGGTTGGCGCGGAAGTTGTACCACTCGTCGGTGCGGTTCCAATCAAGGGGAAGGTCGCAGGTCGCCGGGTGGGCCTTGTCCTCCACTTTCACTTTCGCCGGCTGGATGGCGGGGTGGCTCTTGAAGTACGCCCCGACCAAGCCGCCGTACCAAGACCAGTCGTACTCGGTGTCGGAGGCGGAGTGGATTCCAACGTAGCCACCGCCGCGACGGACGAACGTCTCCATCGCCGCCTGCTCAACGTCGGTCAGGACGTCGCCGGTGGTGCACAGGAAGAGCACCACGTCGAACCGGGCGAGGTCGCCGTCGTTGAAAAAAGAGGAGTCCTCGGTCTTGGTGACGGTGAAGCCGGTTTCTTTCCCCAACCGTTCGATGGCCGTGCCTGCCGATTCGATGCAGTCGTGCCGGAACCCCTTGGTTTCGGAGAAGACGAGCACGCGGGGATGCTCGACGACCAGCGCCGTCGTGCGAACCGAGGCCGTCTGCGCGGCGAGGGCAAGGCAGAGGGACAACATGGCATGTAGATTAGCCCATGTTGTCCACCTTGTTGCCCGGCTTTACGTGGCAATCACACGGCTTGCCAGCAACCGGTCGCGCAAAGTGCCGATGCCCAGGGCAAGGGCATTTAAGATAGCCAGTGCCGACAACATTAAGACTCCCGACTGTAGGTTCGGCGCGACAAAGGTGGCGGCGGCGAGGCGATCTTGCCGGACGGCGTCGAGCCACAGGGAGGTGTCGCTCACGCGCTCCAACTGGCGTAGATAGGATGCCTTCAGGGCTTTCCACGACTGGATCGCTTCAAGCCGGGATTCGAAGGGCGCCTCGATAACGGTGGTACCTATGGGGCCCCCAGCCCGATAGGGCATGAATGGGCGCCTCCACACGGCATATGTTTCGGTTGTCTTGAGGCCCTTGAAGGTGGACCTGCCTTCGATGTTCATCACCGGTGGATTGTCCGTGTCAAGGCTGCGAACCCAGGTCGAGCGCCGCATCGCTTCGTTCGAAAGCCGCGCCTGATAGGCCTGATCTTGATGCTCTGAGACGATTCTGGACAACGGCATGGCCAAAAAGAGGCACAAGGCGCCGCACAGAGCCATCGGGAACCAGAGCCAACTCCGTTGTCGGAGCGAGGTGACGAAGAACGCCAGAAACATCATCAGGCTGGCGCCTAGCACAATGTCTGTCTTGTGGTAGTTCAAGGGGAGGAGAATCCCCGTTGCCCCGATGAGTGCGAAGATGAGCGGCCATTTGATGCGCTGAACCCAGATTGCCGATTCGCTGTGCTCACGAACGAATGATTCCGCGAGCAAGCCCTCATTGCCCATCTTCTTGCAGGCGGCCTTTGCGGCCTCATCTTCCGTCAAGCCTGAACCGACGCCTTCGAGAATGGACGCGGCGAGGTGAGCTCGGATTTCCTGGGAGATTTCTTCAGCAGCGTCGCCGCCTAGCGATCTGCGACACCTCTTCTCGACTTCCCAGACGTACCGTTCGACAAGCCTATGCATTGGACACCTCTGGCCGGACCGACATTACGGAGTTCACGTTCTCCACAAAGCGGCTCCAGTCTTCGCGGCACCGGGCCAGTTCCTCTTCGCCTCGGTCCGTCAAGCGATAAAGTTTGCGGGCGGGTCCGGACTCGGGAGTCTCCCACTCGCTGACGATCAGGCCGGTCTTCTCCAGCCGGTGAAGTAACGGATACAGTTGGCCCTCTCCCAGGCGAAACGCCCCTGAGGATGATTCTCTGATGCGTTTCACGATCGCATAGCCGTGTTGGGGGTCCGTCTTCAACACCGCTAGGACAAGTGCTTTCAGGTCGGGTCGGAATACCATCAGAAAGCAGTATACATCACAAATAGATGTATCTACGGGAAGTTATGCTTTTGTCGCCACGATTTCCAACACGATCGGCGTGATCATGAACATCCCCGGTACCCCTGTTGCCGAACTGAACTCGTCCAAGATGGCTTGCCCCTTTGCGTGATCGATGCGGCCCAGTTCCACAAGGCGCGGCACGTGGCTCTCGATGAACGTGAGGGGCCACTGCCAAAGCTGGTCGGCGGGAGTGATGGCAAACGTGATCGGACGCAGGTTGTCGATGACGAACCCGTGCTGCTGCAGAAGAGAAGGCAAGATCACCCCGATGTTCGGTTCGCCGCCCGATGCGCGCCAGTTGTCGATGACCTCCTGCACGAACTCTTGATGGAGAGGAAAGTCGGGCGCGATTCGCCACGCCCCGTAATCGACGTAATCGTGGAACACGACCTTGCCGCCGGACCTCAATGCTCCGCCGATGTTTGCCACAAGCCGGCTAGGATCGGGCACGAAGCACGCTACCCAGCGGCACCACGCGGCGTCCATCTCGCTCACCGCCAACCCGTCTTCCATCAGATCCCGTTCGAGGAATCGGACCTGAGAGAAGCCCCCTTGCCGGCACTGTGCCTCGGCATGGGCGATGAACCGGGTCGACCGCTCGATGGCGGCCACTTGGCCTCCCGCGCCGACGAGGCTCGCAAGATCA
>JAXLTH010000031.1:0-39139 GCA_046330155.1 Fimbriimonadales bacterium
CGGTCGACCTGTACACGCCGATCTTCGTGATCGCCCGCGTGTCCGGCTGGTCCGCCCACGTGCTCGAGCAACTCGCCAACAACCGCCTCATCCGGCCGGGCGTCATCTACGAAGGTCCGCACCACGTGGATTGGACGCCGATCGCCGACCGCGTCTAAGGGCGCCACAACAGAAGCGGCCTCCCTCTCCCGTTCAATGGGAGGGGGAGGTCAGGGGCAGAACGCCCTGACGAGTTCGCCAAACTCGGCGAACCGAAAGTCTGCCTTAGTGCAGCTTCCAAACCCGTACCCCACGAACGCGAACGGAACGTTGTTCGATCTCGCGGCCTCTTCGTCGCCGGCGGTATCGCCCACCATGACTGGGGCTTGTAGGCCGTTCCGGCTGATGACCGACCGGAGATTCTCACCCTTGGACATGCCCGTGTTGCCATAGCACTCCCAATCGGTGAAGCAGCTCTGGAGCCCGCTGGTGGCGAAGAACGTTTCGATGTAGCCGCTTTGGCAGTTGCTCACGATGAACAGGCGGTAGCGATCCTGAAGCGCCTTCAGCCCGGCCGCCACTCCCGGATACAACGGCGCCCCATGATTGGCTATCCACCGCACGTCTTCGACTTCGCTTCGACGGATCAAGGTCTGGAGGCTCGCCTCGTCGAGCCCGGGAAACGCCTTGCGAACGGCCGCATCATGGGGCATGCCGGTCACGCTCGCCACATCCTCCGGCGTCACCTTCCCCCACGCGATGCCTTCTTCTGTAAGCAAGGCGTTCCAGGCGTCCGCGGTCGGGATCGTCGCGTTCCAAAGAGTGCCGTCAAGGTCGAACACGATGGAGTCGAGTGGGCTCGGCATGAGCTACCGAGTCTACTCGCGAGCACGGCTCACCTCAGGAAGTACCGGACCGCCGAAACCACAATGTTCCGTCGGGATCCCAAAGCGACCTTGAGTTGGAGCGCCACGCTTTCCTGTAAGAGCCGATGCCAAGGTTTGGTCGGCACCGCTTCGGCAACGATTACCGTGATCAAGCGATCTGGGCTCTCCAAGGCAAGCTGGTCCACGTACTCCAAGATCGGATCGGTAAGCGACCGGTAAGGCGAGTTGAGCACGACGAGCGGGATGTCGGTGACGCGGTCCGCCCATTGTTTGACCAAGCCCTTGGAAGCCTCTGGCACGATGGAGATATGGAGGGCGCGCACCTCGCCGCCGAGGTGCCGTGCGTATTCGATCGCCTTCATCGCGCCTCGGTGCAATCGCGGCACGAGCACGAGCACGGTATGGGCGGCGTAAGAGGGCTTGTAGTCTTCTTCCAGCGCCAACTGCTTGGCAACGTTGTCGTATCGCCTCCGAATCACGGAAAACACGGCCATGAGAATGGCGACAAGGATGACCACGATCCAGGCGCCTTCCCGGAACTTGGTGGCAAGGATTACGCCGGCGACCAGGAGGGTCACGATGCCGCCCAGGCCGTTCACCAGTCCCTTCGCCAACCAACCCCGGTCTCGCAGCTTTCGCCAATGGATGACCATGCCGATTTGCGAGAGGGTGAACGCCGTGAACACGCCGACCGCGTAAAGCGGGAGCAGGAGGTCGAGTTCACCGTGGAAATGCCAGATGAGAACGCTGGCGGCGATGGCGAGCAAGATGATGCCGTTTTGAAAGACGAGCCTATCGCCTTGGCGCTGCAAGGGCCTCGGGAGGAAGCCGTCGCGGGCGAGCAGGCTGGAAAGCCTGGGGAAGTCGGCGAAGCTGGTGTTTGCCGCGAGAATCAGGATCGCCGCCGTCATGAACTGCACGGCATAGAACATGAAGGATCCTGCCCCAAAGACGTGGCTGGCGATCTGCGAGATGAGGGTCTTGTACTCCGGATTCTTGGTTGCCAGGAGTTGAAGTTGGGGCATGTGCAACGCGATCTGCCCGATCCCCAGGAAGAGGATCAGGAGCAACGTCGCCATCAAGACGAGGGTTCGCGAGGCGTTTCGGCTTGCGGGTTCGCGAAATGCGGGAACGCCGTTACTGACCGCCTCGATCCCTGTCAGCGCAGTGCAACCTGCGGCAAACGCCCGGGCGAAGATGAAGATCATCGGAACCGCAAGCTCAGATCCGATCGCGCCAGGTTCGCCCGTCAGGGCTGGTGCACCCGTATGTCCCCAGGTTCGGAAGAGCCCGACCACGATCATGACCAGCATCAAGCCTACGAACCCGTAGGTGGGAACTGCGAACGCCGCGCCCGACTCTCGCACGCCTCGCAGGTTCGCCCACGCCACGAGCATTACGCAGAAGAGGCTGAGCTGGGTCAGATAGGGATGGAGGTCAGGGTATGCAGATGTGATCGCCGCGATGCCGGCGGCAACGCTCACCGCCACCGTCAGAACGTAGTCGATCAGCAAGGCGGCACCGGCGACCAAGCCGGGAATCCGGCCCAGATTCTCGCTGGCAACCACGTATGATCCGCCGCCACTCGGATACGCGTCTATCGTTTGTCGATAGGAGAAGGCTACGATGCCGATCAGGGCGCAGATGCCGATGGTGATGGGCCAAGTGAATCCGACCGCCGCCGCTCCGCCCAAGATGAGCACGCTCAGAATGGCTTCGGTGGCATACGCGACCGAAGAGAGGGCATCCGAAGAAAACACGGGCAAGCCTAGGAAGACGCCTAACCGCTCGTGGTGGGCGTGCTTGCTGAGAATCGGTCGGCCCAGCAGGGCGTACCGAATCCGTCTGAACCACGGGACGGGCTTGCTGGAGGGTACACGACTGGTGAGCGCGCCGAGCAGAATCGGCAGGCCTAGGAGAAAGGGGAAGACCCTGGAAAACGCAATATGCGACATGACGCTAGCACTTCCTTGCGGTCGCACGCTTGCCAACGCCTGGCGGAATCGGCTCCATTGTCGGGTCCCATCCCGCGTCCAAAGTGAATGCGGCTACGCTATTTGGTTTTAGATTCTAAGTATAGCAAACGCTACGGTAGGCGCACAAAGCGAGCGTGCCCGTCGGCGTAGGCGACGATAGAGCCATCGCCCACTCGAGGCGGATTCGGCATGTCTTCCAACTCGCCGATCGCCCCCATGCGTAGGTCCATCGAATCGAACAGCATGATGTTCGACTCGGGGTGGGGGACTTTGCCGAGAAGGTGTCCTGCCATGGAAGCGCGGAGGGCGTGCCCAAACAAGTTGGATTTCGATGCATTCGGTATTCGGGCGCAACGGCAGGCTTCGAGGTTCTTAACGTAGACGTCGTTCACCTGCTGGAGCCACGGCCTTTCTGCGGGCAACCGGTCGTCGTGGTCGTCGGCATACATGAGAACGCCGAGCGCGAGCATCTTCATGCGCGAGAGTTCAGGGTCTCGGGGGCCGTCCTTCGACTGCGCGAAGATAGGAAACAGCAGCGCCGCGACGAGCAACGCGACCGCTACCGCGAGGAAAGCCGTGAAGATGTTCTTGGCCATGGGCCACCCATCCCCATTATCGCCTAGCGTTCTACACCGGGACTGCTTCCGAGCCGAACTGCTCGCGGTACAGCTTTGCGTACAACCCGTCGAGAGCGAGCAGTTCGTCGCTCTTGCCGCGCTCGACGATCTTGCCGTCTTCGAGCACCAGAATCATGTCGGCGGAAAGGATCGTCGACAGCCGGTGCGCAATGGCAAAGGTGGTTCTGCCCGCCATCAGCCGGTTCAGCGAGTCCTGGATAAGGCGCTCTGAGGTGGTGTCCAGCGAGCTCGTGGCTTCGTCCAAGATGAGGATGCGCGGGTTCTTCAGGAGCGCACGAGCAATGGCGATGCGTTGCTTTTCGCCGCCCGAGAGTTTGTAACCGCGCTCGCCGACCACCGTATCGAGTCCTTCGGGAAGGCCGTAAATATGGTCCCAGATCGCGGCGGCGCGGCACGCCTCTTCGATCTCCTTGTCGGTGGCGTCGGGCTTGGCGTACTGAAGGTTCTCTCGAATGGAAGCGTGGACGAGATAGGTTTCCTGAGTCACAGCTCCCACGATTTGCCCGAGGGACTCGAGCTGGATGTCGCGCACGTCGAGTCCGTCGATGCTCACGGAGCCCGACTCGACGTCGTACAACCTCGGAATCATGTAGGTGAGCGTGGTTTTGCCCGCTCCGGATGGGCCCACCAGGGCGATCAAGTCGCCGGGCTTCGCCTCAAAGGAGATGTCGGTAAGGGTGTGGGCTTCTGCTTCGTCGGCGTACCGGAAGAACACGTTGTTGAAGGCAACCGCGCCCTTGACCTCGGCGGGGGGGAGAGGCTTCGCATCGGGACGATCCACGATGTCCTGCTCCATGTCCAGGTACTCGAAGATACGGTCGAACAGAGCGAAGGAAGAAATCACTTGAACCTGGGCGTTGGCAAGCCCGGTCAGCGGGAAAAACATGCGCGATTGGAGGCCGGTGAAGGCAACCAGGGTTCCAACCGTGATGTTGCCGCTGCCGCGGACCATGAGAAAGCCGGCAAGCCAGTAGATGAGGGCGGGCACCAGCGAGAAAATGAGGCGGATCAGCCCCATGAACAGGTACATGATCACCTGTTGCTTGATCTGCCACTTCGCCAGCTTCTCGTTTTCTTCCGCGAACTTGGCTTGCAGCGTGTCTCGGCGTCCGCTGGTCTTCGTGAGGAGGACGCCCGAAACGCTGAGCGTCTCTTGCATCATCGCGTTCATCTCCGCGACCTGCTCTTGGGCGCCCTTGCGAACCACCCGCATCTTCTCGCCCATCTTGGCGCCGACGACCGCGAAGAAAGGCACGACCGCGAAGGTGAGCAATGCCAGCCGCCAGTCGAACATGAGCATGGCGATGGCGGTGGTAACGACCACCGCGAGATTCGAGATCACGTCGGTGAGCGTGTCGCTCACCACGCTTTGCACGCCGCTCACGTCGCTGCTCAGGCGGCTCTGGATCTCGCCTGTTCGGGTCGCGGTGAAGAACCGTAACGACATGCCTTGCAGGTGGCTGTACAGGCGGTTTCGGAAGTCGACCATGATCTTCTGGCCGACCACCACGCTCCAGTAGCCGTAAAGAAGTGTCAAACTGGCGCCCGCGATGGTCGCCACAAAGGTGTAGGCGGAGTACCGCGTGATCAGCCCAAGGTCCTTGTGCTGGAAGCCCTTGTCGATGATGATCTGCAGAAACCAAGGTGGCAGGAGGCCGAACAGCACGGCAACCATGACCACGGCGAGCGTTGCGACGACCGTCCCCTTGTAAGGAGAAAACGCCGACATCACGCGGCGCACGGTCTCTTTATTCATCTTCTTGGTGGGCGGGCCTCCGCCCAGCTGCATCATCATCGGGACCCTATGATACTTCCCCGAGGGCTACCAGCCGAGGACCTTCTCGTTCCCTGACATCGTGATGCGCCCGGCATCGTAAACCACGCCCTTGGCATACCCGTCGATCCGCCAGCGAAAGAGCCAGACATGCTCGAGGTTTGCCAACTGGTCCAGGTTAAGTCCCTCCACGGCGTGGTTCCATTCGGCAGCCGTGCCGCGACGGCTTTCGTTGAGATCGAAGCGCCCGAACGCGGGCTGAAACACGTATTGCCACGCATCCGGCTCGTCCGGGGCGTTAGCGCGAACGCGGCTTCGCTGTCCTTGAAGTGGGGGACCTTGCGCCAGCCCTCCGGTCTCGCGGGGAAGTCGCGGCAAGCCATGTTGAGCCTGAAGCCTCTCCAGTAGCCGGTCAGCGTTCCAATCCGGGATAGGGTAGGCTGGGAATCAGCAGGACGACTAGAGCGATGGGAATGCCGATGAGGTGGACGGCAACGATGGCGGGTACGTAGGATTGGTACGCCTTCCGTTTGGAGGCAAGCCAGACAAACGCTTCGACGAGGGCGGATGGGAAGGCGAAGATGGTGAGCACACCAACGGCGAACAAGAAGGGGCGCGGGTGCCCCGACATCTCATGGAAGAAGGGTGCACCGCAAGCTAAGCCAAGGAACCCGGTGAGCGTATTCGCGAGAAGCGACAGGGGGAGAGAAACGCGAAGCGGCAGGGAAAGCCAACGCCCCATCAGCCACGCCTCGAAGATGATCGTGACGACGACGTATGCCACCAGGCATCGACCCGGAAGACTTCCAAGCCCAGCCCCATTGCGCCGTTGGACCGGGCGCTCGCCGCCAACGCGACTCCGAGGATCACGACGCCCCGTCTCATCAACCGAAGGACGAGACGGGGGCGTGGATTGGGTCGTTACTGGTTGTAGCGGCGCGCGTACGCCTCGGCATGGACCGCGAGCCGCTTGCACGAGCGGTGCATACGGAACGTCGCCCACCGAAACGAAGCCGATGTTGTAGTTCTCGCCGTCGGTCTCGCGGTGACCGGCTCGTCCATGTACTGGAACCAGTGGCATCCCACGAACAACGGACTGTCCGCCATGCTTCGCACGTAGTTGGTGTACGCCGTGCCGCGAGAAGCTTGGTCGGGAACTTGGCACAGGGCCGGATGGAACATCCCGGCGTCCGTCGCGCCGAAGTGGAACTCGCTCACCAGGAACGGTTTGTTCACCCAAGCGAGGTCGTTCCAAGAGGTGGCAAGTTGCGGGGCGTACACGTTGAAGCTAACCACGTTGCAGTAGCTGCCCGCCGCCTGAAGCGCCTCGGTCGAGTATCGGAAGAACCGACAGCCCAGGTACAGCACGTTGGCGTCTACGGCGCGCAGCGGCTCCTTCATCACGCGGAAGTACTCGCGCACGGTCTGCAGGCAGAACTCCGCAAAGTCTGTTTTGCGTGCCGCATTTGAGGGCTCGGCGAGCGTGATCGGCGCCTCCAGCACCGACCACAGAAGCGAAGCTGGTGCCCCAAGCGGTGTTGAGGGCGCGATGGTTCCGTACCTGTTCTTCAGCTTGTTCATCAACTGGACCTTGGCAGGGCTGGTGAGATCCATTTTCATGGCAGCGTAGGCGATGCCGTAACGAGCCCGACTCCTCGGAACTGGGGGCTCCCATGATCGTCGGTTCGTTGTCGATGAACCAGCCCAGACACCAGGGATCGTTGATGGCGTTGAGCGGCTGGGCGGCGATACTGGCGACAACGGCGGTGCGGAATGCCGGGTCGAATGGGTCGGGAAGCGCTTGCGCGCCGGATCGACGTTGAGCGTCTGGTAGGTTCCATTAAGGTCAACCTCTACCGTGTAGGGAACGCGCGGCGTGCGCCAGAGTTGGATGTCGCACCAACCGCCCAGCGTGTTGAATCCCCATGACTTCATGCGATCGATTTGGCGAGCTCTTGGCGGTGTTCACCCAGGCGTTGCCCACTTTCGGAAGAGGTTCGCGGGATAGAACGAGTAGGTCTGTAAACCTGCGTCGTTCCGATCGTAGAATGCGGTGACGGGTCGCCCCGGAGGGCAACTGCTGGAACATGTACTCGCGGTAGCCAGGTCACGGTCTCGTGGTGCGTGCCCACCGCGCCCATGCCGAAACGAAGGAACAGTTTGCCTTCAGGCGAGACGAACCACCACTTGTTGTTGAACTTGGCGGTGTAGAAGCGGCTGAACGCCCCCTTTAGGGGACCGGCTCCCCACGCGCCGCGCCGAGTCAAACCCGGCGATGTTGGGATTCGCGATCAGATCGAGGCTCTCCGCCTGGTCCTTGGCAAGCGGGTCGGAGGTGTCGGCGACCTTGCCCGTCAGGTCGTTCGGGAGTATTGCCCGAACGGATCGATCATGTTGGTGAAGTCGGTGCCCGAGACCGCCAATCGCGCGTTCGCGAACTTGAACGGACGGGTTGGACCCACCGGATTCTCAAGGTACAGCATCCACCGCCAGATGTGGGTGAGGTCGATGACGCCGTTGTTCATGGTCAGCCATTCGCTGCCTTGCAGTCCGGGTAGCGCCTTCATGCCGTAGTCCGCCGGGCGCAGGCGCGGCAGGAAAGCGACCGTGGACCACCGTCCTGGCTGGGCAAAGGTGCGGTAGGTGCGAGGGCCCGTGAGCCCGTTGCCGGTGAGGCTGTCGTCCACCCGCAGGTAGATCTGCAACGGGTCGGCGCTCGAGTTGTACACGTCGAGCAAGAGGGCGTCGTAGGTCGACCAGTTCTCTCCCGCCGCATTCTTCACCGTGATGGTGGGATAGGGGGCGAGCTGAAGTCTGCGTTGAGGGTGCCGCTGGTAAGTAGGTATCCCGTTTTCCAGAATGACAACAAGCCGCCGGAGAGCTTCTGGTCGAAGAGTAAATTGGGGTGTCTGCCGCGATACCGAAGGAAGCCGAAAGTAAGGCAAAAAAGGCAAAGTAAGTTTTCATGGGGAGAGCAGGGGCTTCGGGGCTATTCCCGCGCCGGTCTCATTTCCATAGGCGTAAAGTACGGGTTCGATACGGTCGGCTGGGAGCGTTGCGGCGTTTGCCGCAATCGCGCCGAGCGTCTTCCGGGCGACCTGGCATTTGTTGTGGGGAGCGGCGCAACGAGCCAGACCTAGCAATTCAAACAGGCTCGGCGGACCCGCAGCACAGCGTGGTGGGGCGGCGACGTGTCCAGGATAAGCGCTGCCCATGGCCCCTCTCTGCGCTTAAGGACCTGTTGGACCGCCCCCAAGTTGGGGCTGCGCATGAAGGTTTTAGTCATCGGATCCGGGCCCGATCGTGATCGGCGAGGCCGCCGAGTTCGACTACGCGGGCACCCAAGCGTGCAAGAGCTTGAAGGAGAAGTGCTGGTCGTCCTGATCAACTCGAACCCGGCGACGATCATGACGGACCCGGGTGTTTCCGACGCCCTCTACATCGAGCCGCTGACCCCCGAGTTCTGCGGAAGCAACGTGATCGCCCGCGAGCAGTGACGCGCTGCTGCCCACCTTGGGCGGGCAAACCGGCGAACCTTGCCACCCAGCTGGCCTGAGCAACGGCGTGCTGGAGAAGTACAACGTTCGGGTCTTGGGCACCCCGCTTGCGGCCATCAAGAAGGCTGAGGATCGAGAGAGCTTTCGGTCGTTGATGCGGGAGATCAAGGAGCCCGTCCCCGAGTTGGATCGTCGAATCGCCCGAACAACTCGAGGCGATCCTGGAAGTGGTGCCCTACCCGTGCATCATCCGCCCCGCCTACACCTTGGGTGGAACCGGAGGTGGGATCGCGAACACCCGCGAGGAACTATGGGAGACCGGTAACAAAGGGCTCAAGCTCTCCATGCGCTCGCAGATCATGGTCGAGCGCTCGCTCTAGGTTGGAAGAGATTGAATACGAAGTGATGCGCGACTCCGCCGGGAACTGCATCACGGTCTGCAACATGGAGAACTTCGACCCGATGGGCGTGCACACGGGCGACTCCATCGTCATCGCGCCTTCCCAGACGTTGAGCGACCAGGAGTATCACATGATGCGAACGGCGTCGCTGAAGATCATCAACGCGTTGGGCATCGAAGGAGGATGCAACGTGCAGATGGCGCTGAACCCGGACAGCTTCGACTACTACATCATCGAGGTAAACCCGCGCGTTTCCCGATCATCGGCGCTCGCCTCAAAAGTACCGGTTATCCCATCGCCCGAGTCGCAGCGAAGATCGCCGTCGGACTGACCTTGGACCAGATCGAGAACCAGGTCACGGGCACCACCAAAGCATGCTTCGAGCCTGCGCTGGACTACTGCGTCGTCAAGATCCGCGTTGGCCGTTCGACAAGTTCGCAACCGGCGATCGGACCCTTTCACCCAGATGAAGGCGACGGGCGAGGTCATGGCGATCGACCGCACCTTCGAAGCCGCGCTGATGAAGGCGATCCGTGGCTTGGAGGTCAAAATCGAAGGACCTGCGCCATCCCAAGTTCGCGACAATGTCGGACTTGGAAGGCGAGATCCGTCAGCCCACCGATGAACGGCTATGGGCGATCCTTGAAGGGCTTCGCCGAGGAATGTCGGTAGACGACATCAACCGCATTTGCCGGGTGGACAAGTGGTTCCTCCGCAAGTTGAAGCACCTCGTTGGGATCGAACAGAAGCTCGCCAATCTAGGCTCGCTCGACCCGAGCGGCGACGAACTTCGCGACGCCATCACGGAGGCTGCCGACGCGGGATTCTCGGTCGCAACCATCAAGAGCTTGCTGGGCGTCACGCCCGAACTGGAGCAGGGCATGAAGGCGATGCGCGACGAGATCGGAGACCGCTTCGACCAAGGCGAACTCCAGATCACCGCCACCGTCGCGGCGTTTGCGAACGAGAACCCCGAGTTTGAGGCAGAACTCGACGACCGCATGAACGAAATGAGCGCCGTCGCCGGTGAGTGCCCGCCTACCAGGAGTTCTGGTCGAAGGACGACGCCTTGGACCCCGCGTTCCGCGTGCGCTTCGCGGCTGCGGGCATCCTCGGCAACGGCATTCCGCAAGTCTTCAAGATGGTCGACACCTGCGCGGGCGAGTTCGAGCCAAACGCCGTACTACTACGCGACGTGAAATCGAAGACGACGCGCTCGTGTAGGCATAATCTCCGCGATGGGCGTTGAGATCGGTGCAGTGCGGCTCCTCGCGTTGCTGGCGCAAGCCGGTGTTGATCCCGTGCGCACCCTCACCCTCGGACGTCAGTCGTTGCACGCGGGAAGATGGATTTGCAGCGCGCTTTGATGGAGTGCGGGACCCCGTTTCGAGACGGCATCGTGAGGGAGGACGGCTATGCCGAAGGTTCTTCGAGTTCTTGGGCGCCCAGACCGTCGATTCGATGGACGCCTCGGACTACGAACACGCCACGCACGTGCCGGCCTCAATCTCCCGCTACCGGTCGAACTGAAGGGACGCTTTAGCCTGGTCTACGACGGCGGCACCTTGGAGCATGTCTTCCATTTCCCCCAGGCGATCAAGAACGCGATGGAGTTGGTGGAGGTGGGCGAGTACTTCGTTGGCGTGACGGTCTGCAACAACTACGTGAAATTGCACGGCTTCTACCAGTTCGGTCCCGAACTCTTCTTCCGCGTCTTCAGCCCGGAGAACGGGTTCGAAACCAGGCACGTGTTGGTCTTCGAAACGAGGAAGACCGGGCTGGACGACGGCACGATGTGGCGGGTGGAAGACCCCGCCAAGCTTGGCCGGCGGGTTCTGCTCCAGAACGCGAGCGAGACCCTGATCGCGGTTGTCGCGCGCAAGACCGATTCCGTGGACATCTTCGCCCAAACGCCCCAGCAAAGCGACTACGTGGCGTCTTGGGATTCGGAAACCGGCAACGCGTTCGCCGAGAAGCCCCGTCGTGGACTTCGAGCCCTCACCCGCCCCGCCCGGTACGCGCTGAAGCGCGGGGTTCGGCCCCATAGCCGCGCTTCGACAGGAGTCCGGCTCGCCTTGAAGCCTTACGAGGATCCGGCGTACACCCGGGTGCGGATGGACGTTTCCGCGCTGAAATGGCTGGTGATGAACCCGTTGGACCCTAGCCACCTGCTTGCCTCCAGGGCACGCCCTGACGGAAGGCAAGCGATGTGCCAGGAGTGGCGCGACCTCTTGTTCATCCATTGGACGCTGGAGCCCGAGGTTGTGCAGCGTCTGTTGCCGCCCGGTACTCACGGTCGATGGTTTCCCCGACGCATCGGGTGAGTTGAAGGCATGGGTCGCACTGGTCCCGTTCACGATGCACGGAATCCGACCCATCCATGCGCCCGCGTTGCCCTGGATCAGCGCGTTTCCCGAAACCAACGTCCGCACTTACGTGCATCGGGAAGGGCGCGACCCGGGAGTTTGGTTCTTCAGCCTGGATGCGGCGCGTTGGCTGGCGTGTGCTTATGCCCGTCTCGCCTACGCTCTGCCGTACCACCACGCGTTCATGTCCCTGCGGCGCATGGGCGAACGAAGGGACTACCGGTCTCGCCGGACGAACGGCGGTGCGCAGCTAGAGGTCGAATACGAGATCGGGGAACCAATGCCGAAGCCTGAACCGGGGACCTTGGAGTTCTTCTTGGTCGAGCGTTACCGGCTGTACGCGTACCGTCAGGGCAGGCTGTTCGACGGCATGGTCGCGCACGAGCCTTATTCGATTCGCCGAGCTTCGCTGGGACGTTTGCAGGAGACATACATGGAGGCGGCGGGGTTGCCGGTTGGCGACGTGGCGCACCTGGCGTACAGTCCCGGCGTGAAGGTTGAAGTTGGCCATTCGGGAGGTAGGTAACATCGCGCGGTGAACCGGACCCGCATTGCGGTACTTGGCCGTGCTCGCCTTAGCTTCGCTGTCCTTCGCCCAGGCTCGCATCGCGAACGAAAACGCGATCACCGGCGCTCGGCTGAAGGCCACCTTGAACTTGTCGCCAACGATCTTCTCGAGGGCCGCAACACGCCTTCGCCCGGTTTGGACCTTGCCTGCACTTACGTGGCGACGCAGCTCAGGCTATGGGGTGCCAAGCCGGCGGGCGACGACGGCGGCTTCTTCCAAAGATCGACCTTGGCCACCAGGGCATGGCGGGCAAGTTCACGCAAAACGTGGTCGCGATCATCGAAGGCTCCGACCCGGTCTGAAGAACGAGTACGTGGTGGCATCGGCGCCCATATCGACCATGTGGGTAAGGGTCAAGGCGAAGGCGACACGATCTACAACAGAGAGGCCGACGACGACGGCTCGGGCACCGTGTCGGTGCGAGATCGCCCATGCCTTTCTCACCGGTGCCCGACCCAAGCGAAGCATCCTTCTGGTTTGGCATTGCGGCGAGGAACGGGGTCTTTGGGGTTCGGACTACTTCACCGAGCACCCCACGGTGGCGCTCGACAAGGTCGTTGCCCAGTTGAACATCGACATGATCGGCCGCTCCCGCCCGGCGGGAGAACACCAAGCCGAAAACAACATGCTCACCGCCGCGGACGAGATCTACGTGGTAGGTTCGCGCAAGCTGAGCACCGAGTTCGGCGACATTCTGGCGACCACCAACAAGAACCTCTACAAGCTGCGCTACGACTACCACTACGACGAGCCCAACGATCCCGAGAACATCTACATGCGTAGCGACCACTACAACTATGCGCGCAAGGGCATTCCCATCGCGTTTTGGTTCGACGGCGTTCACGAGGACTACCACCGCCCCAGCGATGAGGTGTCGAAGATCGACTTCGCGAAGATGGAGCGGATTTCCCGTACGATCTATGCCTCGGCGTTCGTCGTTGCCAACCGCACCGAGCGCCCGAAGATGAACGCGAAGTAGGGCCATGAAGCTTGTCGGGACTCTCGCGGCACTAGGCGTCGCGGCTCTGTCGGTCGCGCAGTATGCCGGGGTCAAGCCGGTTCCCCGGGCGTACAAGCCCGGGTTCGCCACCATTACGGAGGCGAGTGCCAAGGACATCCTGACGTTTCTGGCCGGGCCGGACTTTAAGGGGCGTTCGCCCAGAACGTACGACTACATGGCAGCGGCGGGCTGGGTTGCCGGCGAGTTGCACGCCTTGGGGCTGAAGCCGGGCGGCGACGCGGGTTCCTACTTCCAGTACTTCACGTTGCAGGACGTCATCCTCCTTCCGGAGGAGACTTCGCTGACCTTGCCCGACGGCACGGTGGTTCCTTATGGGCCACAGTTCTCTTGCACGGCATCGGAGGACGCCGATGGCGAGGTGCAGTTCGCCTTTCTGAGGGCGCCGCAAGGCTCAGAACCCGGCAAGCTCGACCTGCGGGCGCTGAAAGGCCGCTGGCTCATGTTCAACAGCGCCGAAGTACGGGCGCATGCCGCCTTCTATGCCGACCTCATGGCGAACAAGCCCTACTACGGCTTCAAGGGCGTCATCACCGTGGTCCCGGACGGCGACCGAAAGCCTACGCCGCGCCTGGACAAGCGGGTGAAGGACGCTCCCGACCCGCGTGAGATGCCGGCGACTTCGATCACGATTACCGAGTCCATCGCTCAGAGGATTATCGCCAAGGCGGGAGTTGAGTCCTACATCAACCCCAATTTGACCATCGCCTCCTTGGAGACGCCCGACGCGCCCGCGAAACTGAAGACAAAGTCGAAGGTGACCGGCGAGCTTGTCACGGCGAACGTGGTGGGCGTACTGGAAGGCGATGATCCCGTTCTGAAGAGCGAGGCGGTCATGGTGGGCTCGCACCTCGACCACGTTGGCGTTCGGAACGGGCAAACGTACTTTGGCGCGGACGACAACGCGTCCGGCTGCACCGCCAACCTCCTTATGGCGAGGGCGTTCGTGGCGAATCCGATGAAGCCGAAGCGATCGGTGGTGTTCGCCTTCTACAGCTTGGAGGAAGAAGGCACCTTTGGGTCGTGGGCGTACGTAAGCCGCCCCGCCGTGCCCATGGCCAGCGTGATCGCCAACGTGAACATGGACATGCTCGGCCGAAACGAGGAGGGCAGGGGCGAGGACCCCGCCAACAACACGAAAGCCGTCTATCCGGGCATCGCCAAGCTGAACTCGACCGACCTTTACGACTTGGTGGTGGCGAACAACGCCTACATCGGCCTGGAGCTGCGGGAAGACAAGGAAGACCGCACGGACCGTAGCGACACTCGCAACACCGTGCTGTTCAACATCCCCACCCTGAAGGCGTTCACCGGCGAGCACAAGGACTACCACCGCCCTGGGGACACGCCCGACAAGATCAACTGGGAGAAGTTCACGAACATCGCCCGCTGGCTGTACCTATGCGCCCAAGACCTGGCGAACCGACCCGACAAGCCGCGGTTCGAGCGGCGGCGTTTCGTGGCGACCCCGCCCAAGGGCTAGGCGGTTAGCCGGGTGCGGATGGCGGCGAGGCAAGCCGCAACCACTTCGGGAACGGGCTTGTCGGCGTGCACGACATGCCAACGCTCGGGCTCTCGTTTCGCTTCCGCAAGGAAGCCCGCCCGAACTTTTTCGTGGAACGAAAGTGGCTCGCCGTCCAAACGGTCCTTTCGGGTGAGCCGCAGCAGGCCGACGTTGGGATCGAGGTCCAGAAGGAGCGTCAGGCTTGGTTTGAGGCCCGCCGTGGCGTAGGCGTTCCACTCTCGAAGCATCTCCAGGTCGAGGCCGCGGCCATAGCCTTGATAGACCACGGTGGAGTCGGCGTGCCGGTCGCAGAGAACGATCTTGCCCTCGGCAAGAGCGGGGCGGATCAGGGAAGCGACGTGCTGGGCGCGATCGGCAAGGAAGAGGAACAGTTCGGTGCGGGCGTCGATCGCCTCGCCCTCGAGCAGGATTTGGCGGATGGCGCCGCCGCAGGCGGCTCCCGGTTCGCGGGTAGCCACAACTTGGTGTCCTTCCCGTCGAAGTTCCTCGGCGACCAAGGCGATGACGGTGCTTTTGCCTGCGCCTTCCGGCCCTTCGAACGTTACGAACACGCTGTGAAGGATACCGGGCGGCAAACCGGCGGCGAATCGGGTATCCTCTGCGGACTAACTTGGAGTGGTAGCGACGAATGAAGCGAACGTTTCAACCCAACAACCGGCACCAGCAAAAGACGCATGGTTTCCGCATCCGAATGCGATCGACGGACGGCCAAAACGTCTTGAAGCGCCGTCGACTTCGAGGCCGAAAGCGCCTCTCTTACTGACGTAGCCGCTTTCTCGGAAGGCGCGGGCCACCGCTATTGACCGCCAACCTCCCCGAACCGCACCCGGGAAAGCTCCGACGAGGTCTATCGAAAAGCCGATTCGACCTCATCTTTCGAGAAGGACTTCGAGCCACCGGAACCTGCGCGAGGGTGCTTGCCGCCCCCGGCCAGGGGATCACCGGGTTCGCGTCCAGCAAGAAGATCGGCAATCGCCCCAAACGAAACCGAGCCCTCCGGCGCATGAGGGAGGCGCTCCGAGTGCAACCGGAGTTGGTGGAACGGGGTTTAGATTACGTGATCGTCGCGCTGGAGGCGTCGGCAGAAGTTCCGCATCGCGAGATTTGCGAGGAACTGAACGCGTTAATGAAAAAGGTGAACGAGCGATGGGCCGAACGATCGGCATCTTCCTGATTCGCCTGTACCAACGCAGCACCCGATGGATGCCTCCCACATGCCGCTACACCCCGAGCTGCTCCGAATACACCTTGCAGGCCGTGCAGAAGTACGGGCTGCTCAAGGGCAGCTGGATGGGGCTCAAGCGGATCATGAGGTGCCATCCCGGTCGCCCCGGCGGACACGACCCGGTTCCCTAAAGTTTCTATGAGTCAAGCTCAGTCCCCCCGCTCCAACTTCTTCCTGATGGCCCTATGGGCAATCACGCTGTTCCTCGGTTTCAAGATGTTCTTCGGGAACGGCGGCAACGAGGACAAGCGCACCTCGGCGGCGATTTTCGCCCAGATGCAGACCCTCAACGCGGAGATCAAAGATTTCTCCATTGCCCGCGAACTGCCCACCCTGCGAAAGAGGGTGGACGAGGAGGTCAAGGCAAAGACCCTCGACGCCGAGAAGGGCGAGGAGCTGAAGTTCGACGCGGGCATGCTCGTGGCCGACACCCAATACAAGGCGGCCAAGCAGCGTGAAGAGATCAACCGTATCACGCTGGCTCAAGCCGAGTTGACCAACCTGAAGCACGAGTTCGAGAAGAAGCCGTTCTTCTCCCAACCCGTGAAAGTGGCGGAGCACAGCCAGTTCCCGCGCTCCGAAGTCACGTACGAAGGCTTGCGCGCGGAAGTGATGACGGAAAGCCAGCGCCTCGGCAAAGATACGCTGGTGTGGGGCTTCTTCCCCGGCTACCAACTCATCGATATCTTGGTGCGCGTTACCGGCGCCGTCCCGGCGTTCAGCTACGCTTTCGCTTGCTTCCTACTCGCGCTCACGGTGCGCGGCATCGTTTGGCCGCTCGCCCAAAAGCAGTACATGTGGGGCCGACAGATGTCGCAGCTCACGCCGCTGGTGAACGAGATCAAGGAGGAGTACAAGAACAAGCCCCAGAAGCAGCAGGAGATGCAGATCAAGCTGATGGAGCTTTACAAGGAGTACGGGGTGAACCCGATGGCGGGCTGTGGGCCGGCGCTCCTTCAGATGCCCCTCTTCCTGCTCATCTACCAGTCGATGCTCCACTACAAGTTTGAGTTCCAGAACGGGCACTTCCTCTGGATCAACCACGGCCCGTCCGCGGCGACCGGCGGTTTCCTCGGGGCGAACTTGGGCGAACGCGACTACATCTTGATCGTCCTGTACGGCATCTCGATGGTGGTCACCACCCTCATGACGCCGGTGAGCGACCCCTCAAACGCCCGGCAGCAACGCCTGATGGGCGTGGGCGTCGCCGTCATTTTCACGATCTTCATGTTCACGGGCGCCTTCCCCGTGCCTGCGGCGTTCGTGCTGTACTGGATCTTCACCAACGTCTTGGCCACTCTCCAGTCCATGCGCGCCTACCGCCTGCCGCTTCCTCCGCTGGTAAAAGTCAATGCGGCGAACGGCGGGGTGTTCCCCGTCGCCCAGCCGACCGTGACTAACCGGAACGGCAAGACCACGCCGAGCAAGACGGGCGTACCCCAGCGCTTCAAGCCCAAGAAGAAGAAATAAACGATCTCATAGGAACCACTCATGACGACCATCGAAACCACCGGGAAGTCCCTCGACGAAGCCAAGGCCAAAGCCGCTCAAGAGCTTGGCGTGCCTGTATCCGACCTTAAGGTCGAGATTCTCGAAGAGAGCAAGGGCCTCTTCGGCAAGGCCACGTACAAGATTCGCGCGACGGCGCCGACCCCCAAGGCGAAGCCCGAGCCCAAAGCCAAGGCGGAGCCTAAGGCAAAGGCCGAGCCCAAAGCCAAAGCCGCAAAGCCTGCACCCGAGCCTGAGCCCGAGCCGGAACCCGTGCCCGAGCCTGCGCCCGCGCCGGCAAAGCGAGGCTTGTTCGGCAAGTCCAAGGACGCGGCGGCAACTCCGGCTCCAGCTAAGCCCGTAGAGAAAGCCGCTCCCAAGAGCGAGCCGAAAGCGGCAAAGCCCGCCCGCCCTGCCCGAACTGCCAAGGCGGAGCCGGTTGCTGAAGAGGCGGAAGCCAAGTCCGAGGTTGCCGCCACCCAAGAGGACGCGGAGAAGATCCTCGAAATCTTCAAGGGCCTGCTGGACAAGGCCGAGCTCAACGTGACCGCCAAGATTTCGGGACTGAGCGGACGCTACGTGAGCATCGAGATCGATGGTCGCGACGTGGCTCACCTGGTGGGCAAGCACGGCGAGGTCTTGAACGCCCTGCAGTACCTCTTGAACATCATCGTGGTGCAACAGATGGGCGCCGGTCCTCGCGTGACGCTGGACGGCAACCACTACCGCGAGCGACGCGAGCAGGCGCTTGCCAAGCTGGCGACCAGCATTGCCGAGCAGGTGAAGGCCCGGGGCGAAGAGGCGGTTTTGGATGCGCTTCCCGCCTTCGAGCGACGCATCGTGCACAAGGTCCTGTCGGAGATCGACGGCGTTCACACATACAGCGAGGGCGAGGAGCCCAATCGCCGCGTGGTTATCGCACCCACCGAGTAGTCCTATCGAGACAAAGAGAGGCGGTCCGAGGTTGACTCGGGCCGCCTCTCTGCTTTTGGTCTGCGCTTAGATGACGCCTTCGGCGCGAAGGCTGGGATAGTGGCAAGCCTTGAACTTCTTGCCACTTCCGCAAGGGCACGGGTCGTTCCGTCCCACGCGCTTCCAGTCCACGTCGCCCAGGTAGCCGTTGCCTTGGCTGACCACCGGAGCGGACGCCGCCGTGGCGCTCGTCGTCATGCCGAGGGCGCCTTCCATCTCCGTGTCGTCCAGTCGCTGCATGCTCATCGCCGGCTCTTCGGGAGCCTGGGCTTGCGGCTGCACCTGGATCTCGGCGCGATAGATCAACTTGACCGCTTCGTTGCGGATCGCCTTGAGGGTGTTCTGGAAGAGGTCGAAGGTCTCGCGCTTGTAAGCGACGAGCGGATCGACCTGGCCGTAGCCACGAAGGCCGATGCCCTCGCGGATGTACTCGACCATTTGCAGGTGGTCCATCCAGCGGTCGTTGATCGCGCGAAGCATGACCTGCTGCTCCAGCATCTTCATGACCTCGTCGCCCAAGTGCTCGACCTTGGCGTGGTACGCCTTGTGCGCCACTTCCTGAGCGAACTCGATGAGCTGCGGACCCGGCTCATAGGCGGCAAGGTCGGTGGGCGTCGCATAGTCCACGATGGGGAAGAGCTCCGCCAAGTCTTCGTACAGCAGCGAATGGTCGTAAACGTTCTTGTCGTGCTCGTCGAGGACCCAAGCGTCGTTGACGACTTCTCGGATGAGGTCGTCGATCTGCTTGGTGAGTTCCGCCCGGCAATCGGCGCCGAGGAGGATCTCGCGCCGCCAGCCGTAGATGTGCTCGCGCTGGGCGTTAAGAACGTCGTCGTACTCCAGAACGTGCTTTCTTGCCTCGAAGAAGTGGTTCTCGATCCGCTCCTGCGTCTTCTGGATCATCCGGCTGAGGAACTTCGCGTCGACTTCCTCCATGGGCGGCCACGCCTTCAGGAGGGGGTTCTCCAGCATGTTCGCGTTGAAGATCTTCCAGAGCATGTCCTCGAGCGAGACGAAGAATCGGCTCTCACCGGGGTCGCCCTGACGGCCGGCACGGCCGCGTAGCTGGTTGTCGATGCGGCGGCTCTCGTGGCGCTCGGTACCCAGGATGTATAAGCCGCCAAGCTGCACGACCTCTTCGGCGACTTCGCGTCGCTCCTGATCGGTGAGGGGCAGAGGAGGCGCGGCGCGCTCCTTGCCGCCACGGCGGAAGCTCACGTAGGTGTCACCGTACTCGTCTTCGCCCGACTCTTCAAAGCCCTGCGCCTTCTCGCGCGCCGTGCGAACCAGTTCGTCTTCAAGGCGGCCGCCGAGCAGGATGTCGACGCCACGACCCGCCATGTTCGTGGCGATGGTGATCTGGCCCTTGCGTCCGGCTTCTGCGATGATCAAGGCTTCCGCTTCGTGGTTCTTCGCGTTCAGAACGTTGTGCGGGACCCCGTGCTTGAGCGCCTCCAGCAGGTTCTCCTTGTTCTCGGCGGGCAGCTTGAAGTACTCCAGCGCCCAGTCCAGATGCTGGTCCGCAAAGGGGTCGCCCTTGAGGTCGAGCTTGCTCATCACCGTGGCGAGGGTCCCTTGTGGAATCTCCTTCAGCTCCGTGTTGATCAAGTTCGTGACGTCCGTCTTGAGGTCCTTGGGCACCGACTTCTTAACCTCGCTGAGTTCGCGAAGCCGATGGACGATGAGGAGCTTCTGCAGCATTTCCGCCGTGAGGCGCGCGGAAACCTTCTCCGACATTTCGATCGAGCGGGTACCCACCAGCACCGGTTGCTGCTTGGTGTAAAGCCGCAGAATCTCCCAGGCGACGCCGCGGAACTTCGCTTCCTCGCTCTTGTAGACGATGTCGGCGTGGTCCACGCGCTTCGTGGGGCGGTGCGTCGGTACCGTAACAACGTCGAGTCCGTAAATCTTGCGGAACTCGTCTTCCTCGGTCTTGGCCGTACCCGTCATGCCCGCCAGCTTGTTGTAGAGGCGGAACAGGTTCTGGAAGGTGATGACGGCGACGGTTTGGCTCTCGCGCTGAACCGGCACGCCTTCCTTGGCTTCCAGGGCTTGGTGCAAGCCATCGGAGAATCGGCGTCCGTACATCGGGCGGCCCGTGTTCTCGTCGATGATGACGACCTCGCCGCGCTGGACGATGTAGTCGATGTCGCGGCGGAAGATGCCGTAAGCCTTCACGCTCGCGTTCACGTGGTGGAACGTGCGCGGGTCGGTGGCGATGTTGTCGATGCCCAAGAGCTGCTCGACGTAGTCCATGCCCTCTTCGGTAAGGCTGGCGCTGTGGTTCTTCTTGTCGGCAATGTAGTGGACGCCGGGCGTCGTTTCTTGCCCCGCTTCGCCCGGGCTGAGCTGCTTGACGACCTTGTCGATCTCCTTGTAGACGGAGATGTCCTCCATCGAGGGGCCGCTGATGATGTGGGGCGTGCGAGCTTCGTCGATGAGGATCGAGTCGACCTCGTCGACGATGGCGTAGTTCAGCTCACGCATCGAAAGGTCGCCGATATCGAACGCCATGTTGTCGCGCAGGTAGTCGAAGCCGAACTCGTGGTTGGTGCCGTAAACGATGTCGCAGAGGTACGCCTCGCGACGGGTGCACGGCGTAAGATTCAGATAGCGGGGGTCGTCGTGGTGCGTGCCCGGCGTGTAGCGGTAGCTGCCGCCCAGCTCGTCGCTGTCGGCAGATTGGCCCTGAATGATGCCCACGGTCATGCCGAGGAAGTGGTAGATCGGTCCCATCCACACCGCGTCGCGGCGGGCAAGGTAGTCGTTCACCGTAACCAGGTGGGCGCCCTTGCCGCTGAGCGCGTTCAGGTAGAGCGGGGCAACGGCGACGAGGGTCTTGCCTTCGCCGGTCTTCATCTCCGCGATGCGTCCCTGGTGCAGAACCACGCCGCCCGTAATCTGGACGTCGAAGTGGCGCATCTTGAGAAGGCGCTTGCTGACCTCGCGGACGACGGCGAATGCCTCGGGGAGAATGGACTCCAAGGTCTCGCCGTTGTCCAGGCGCTCCTTGAACTCGGGCGTCTTCGCGCGGAGGTCGTCATCGCTGAGGGCGGCGATCTCCGATTCGATGCGGTTGACGTGCTCGACGATGGGCATGATGCCCTCGACGTCGCGCTTGCTGGTGTCGAAAAGGTTTCTAAGAAATTGCATTTTAGGTTCTTCGCAGGTTGGGCGGCGCCCCAAATCGTGGAGACGCCGAACGCCGAAAGACCCGCCGTTCGGGCGAGCCGTAGGTTAGCGAAGAACAGGTCCGGCGCGAAGGCGAACCGAACGGGCAACGCCCTCTCGCGCGACTCCCAGGGGAGCCGGAGCAGGCGTTATGGAAACCGAAGCCGAATCTTCCTCAGCCTCGCTCGTGGGCGTCGCCGTCGTAACGGCAAACTCGCCCTCGGGCGCGAACAACTCGGCGATCATGCGCGAAAGCGCGGGATCGCGGCTGATCCGCTGAAGAGACGCCAGGAGCCGCTGGGCGTCGGCTCGAACCTGAACCGACGGGGTAGAACGCCCGTCGCCATGCGCCGCGACGTCCGAGCTCAGAGAGCCCTGGAACATCAACAGCAGGATGGCGGAAACGAACGAAAGCATGTGGCGCGACTCAGATTATAGAAGATTCTCGGTTCCCCATAACTTAACGCTCCATTGGGCGCAAAGGTGCCACCTTCAGGGAACCTGGGCAGTTCGAATTGCGTAAGCTACCCTCGTGCGTCTCCCCCTCTTCGCCGTCGCCCTCCTTCCCCTGTGTGCTTGGGCGGACGTCAACGACTTGAGCGCAGTGCGCCTCGCTCCCAGCCCCAAGATCGACGGGATCGTGGACGAGCAAGAGTGGTCGCAAGCGGATTCCGGCTCGGGTTTCTTCGACCGATTCACCGGAAGCCCGGCCGAAGGCGGCCGTTTCTGGCTGGGCTACGACGACCGTTTCGTCTACTTCGCGGCGCGTCTTGAAATGGAGCATCCTGAGGCGATTCGCGCCGACGAATTTCGAGACAACGTCAGCCTTAAGAACGACGACTCGGTAACGCTGGTTTTGGAGACCTTCGGCCAGTTGGCGAACTTCAACTCGTTCGGGATCAACTCGCGAGGGGCGACCTCCATCTACATCGCGGGCGGACGCGCTGCCAAGCGCGAGTGGTTGGGCGAGTTCCAGGCGCAGGGCCGGAAGACCGCAACGGGCTACGAGGTCGAGGCCAGGATTCCGTGGTCGGTCATGCGGCTGCCCGCTCCCGGCGTGCGAGACCTTCGGTTCAACGTGTCGAGGAACAACCCCACAACCGGACGCGAGACCCTCTGGCGCTACACGCGCACCAACGCCGAAGCCACCGGAAGGTGGCGAGGCGTCGACGTTCCGGCATCGAACGCGAACCGCGGCATCAAGATGTTGCCTTACGTTTACGGCGGCGCCGACAACGACGGCGGGATCGCCAACGCCGGCCTCGACGTGAAAACGTCCCTCACCGACCGAATCGACGTCGTGGGTTCGGTCAGCCCCGATTTCCGCAATATCGAGAACCAGATTCTCTCGCTCGACTTCTCGTACTTCGAGCGGCTGGCAGGCGAATCCCGCCCGTTCTTCTTGGAGGGCGGACAGTTCTTCAGCACGTCGATGGACTCCCCATTGTTTGCGTCTCAGCGGATTCGCAACTTCGATGCCGGGTTCAAGACCTTCGGATCGCTCGACGACCGCACCGACCTCGCCGTGCTCGACACGATCGACTTCGGCAATCGGAACAACTTCGTCACCAAGATCGCCCACCGGCCCACCCCGACTTCGAGCATGAGCTTCGCGGCAACGTCGCTGAGTCAGGGTTTAGGGCCGAACAACGAAGCGTGGATGGCGTCCTACTCCCAGCAGTGGGGTGCCCTCGGCGCCTTTGGGCAGTGGAGCGAGTCCAGGGACTCGAGCGCAGGACATGGTCGCCGCATCAACGCGGGCACCTATTACGGCGCCGGCGAATGGAGCGCCTATGCCGAATACCTCCGCATCGCCCCGGATTACGAGCCGCGACTGGGATTTGCGCCTCAGCGGGACCTCGACGGCTTTGCCGTCAACACCGGCTGGACCCATCCGGTGGCGAGCGGTCCGCTCATGGAATACGGTTTCGAGGCGGGCGGCTCGACCTTCCAGCGGATCACCGGCGGACGATACTCGCAAAGCGCCTTTCTTGCCACGTCGACAACCTGGCGCAACGGGCTTGACTTCGACAACAGCATCTCGGCGCAGGAGTTCCAAGGCAACAAGGACTTTCTGTTCAGCTCCAGTATCGAGTTGCCGCGGGGCAACGTCTATCGCCGCTGGGAGATCGGCGGCAAGACCGGGCACTTGGCGGGGCAGAGCTACCAAAGCTTGGGCGCCAACTTCGCCTATCGGCCCCTGCCCACGTGGCAGATCAGCGCGTCGATCCAAGACGTCCGCCACTTCGATCGCCGAACGCAAACGATTCTAAGCACGAGCTACGACCTCAGCAAGAGCGACTCGGTGAGCGGGCGGGCGGTGCGTCGGGGCAACGACACCAACTTCTACCTGGCTTACCGCCGTGCCGGAAACAAGGGTGCCGAGTACTTCGTCATCTTGGGCGACCCGAACGCGCGTACCTTCCGCACCTCGCTCGTGGTGAAAGCCGTGTTCCCGTTCGAAATCGGCGGCTAACGGCTCTCGTCGAGTTCCTTCTGGATCTCGGCGTCGCCGACAAGCCGGGACTCGATCCAAAGCCCCAAGGGGGACGCAAGGAAGAAGCCGCCGACCGCGAGGATCAACGGGAGCCAAATCCACGCCTGCAGGAGTCCCTGCGGCGAAACCTTCTCCGCCTGGAGGACTCCGAACAGGAGGGCTTTGTTTGCCGCGTTCAGCACCGCTTGGGTTGCGACGAGCGCACAAACCGATTTGAGCACGCAGGCAACGAGAGACCGGCTTTCCAATCGGGCGGCGTAGAACTGCGAGTCGCGCCAAAGGTGGTAGGCGATGCCCACCTCAAACACGCCGAGCCCAACGGCAAGCGTGCTGAGGTTCTGCCCCATCGGGTAAGCGAAGCTTGTCACCGTCAGAATCGCACCTGCCGCCAGAACTTGCACCGCGGCGACCCTTATGAAGAGGTTCCCAACGGTTCGATGCGAGATCGCTACTTCGAGAGCCACTTCGCCACCTGTGGCGCCGCGAATACGAGCGCCAGCCCTAGGACGACTTCGGTCGCCGAACCCCATGTGCGAAGGGTGAGCGCTTCCTGCGACGGCGATCCAAAGAGAAGGGGCGGCAGGCTCTTATCGTCTCCCATGTGAAGAAAGCGGTCCATCAGGCACTGGGCGAACTCGCCGGCGCTGCCAAGCACTACGGCAAACCCGACAGCTGCCGCGAGGGCGGCGGCGAGTTGACGCGTTGTGGTGGGGTGGAGCGTTTCGCCGGGGTCGCTCTCGCCGCTGAATCGGCTCGCGCCAAACCAAAGGGCGATGGCGAGCGCGGGCGCAATCGCCAGAGAAAGCGCGGTGAGCGCGTTAAGGTATTGCCAGTTCCCGATCAGCCCCCGCACCGCGTTCGCGCCGTAGAAGAGCGCCAAGGTTCGCGCGACGAGCACGCCGAGAGTGCGACCGTCCATGTCGTTACGACGCCCTTAGGCTTCCAATGTCGTCGGGAAAAGCGCGAGGGCAGCCGCGCCGAAGAGTCCGGCATCCTTTCCGAACGGACTCCTCACCGCGTCGATCTTCAGCCAATCGGCAAGCCCGATGCCTCCGCAAACGACGACCGCGTCGGGGTGGAACAGTTTGCGGATCCAGTCGAGAGCGATCTCGGCGGCCTCCTGCGCGGCGGCTTTCTGGCTATCGGAGGGCGAGGCGGTGAGCGCCGCGCCGCCAAGGAGGTCTTCGAACGACACGCCGGGGCGCGGCGAAAGGTCGTTGAGCCGAGGATATTCGCCTCTTCGCCCCATCATGATGGCGCCGCGATCCACCAATCCGAACCCGACCCCCGTACCCAAGGCGAGGGTGGCAACCCTGAGCCCTGCAAACTGGGGCAGACAAGCATGTCCCCACGCGGTTGCCAAGCCGTCGTTGAGAGCGGTGACGCCCGGGATGCTTCCAAACCAGGTGCCCACGTGTCGTGGGATGATCGGTTTCGCCTCCCAGACTTCGCCCGTGTGGGGATCGACCGTGCCGCCGGTGCCGACCGCAACCGTTCGCGTTCCGAAACGGGCGATCTGGGCGCGAATCCACTCTAGCCGCTCCCGCGGGTCCGGGAGGAGGGGCACCCGCTCCGAATCCAGGAGCTCCCAATCGGGCGAGAACAGCCCAAACCGCATCCAGGTTCCTCCGATATCGACCGCCCCCACGGGCTCGGCAGGGAGGGCAACCGCGTCGCGGAACCTATGGGTCTGCTTGACCGGATCGTTCAACGCTCCGCCCACGACGACGCCCTTTGCCCCGGCTCTGATCGCGGCTTGGGCCTGCCAGGGCTCCGCGTAGCGGCCTTCGGCGAGAACCAGTAGCCCGGCGCCTGCCGCCGAGCGAACGAAATCTAGATCAGGCCCGGGGTGGCCGGGCGAGTTCTCGGTGTAGCCGCTCAAGGTGGTGCCGACCAAGTCTGCGCCTGCCGCCATCGCCTGTTGCGCTAAAGCCAACGTGTCGCAGTCCGCCATCGCGAGGCGCCCTCCGGAGTGGATGCGGGCGATCAAATCGGTCAAGGACTCCCCGTTTGGGCGCGGCCGGGCGGTGCCGTCGAGGGCGATCACCTCGCACCCGGTTGCCAGCAGTTCGTCGACTTCGCGGTGGGTCGCCGTGATGTAGACCGAGGATCCGGCATAGCTTCGTTTGATCAAGCCGATCGTCGGAGCGTGGGCGGTGCTTCGGATAAGGCGGATCGCGTCCACCCCCTGTAGCCGCAGAACTCGGGCACCGTGGGCGAGGCTGGCTTGAGCCAACCTCAACAAGGTCTCGGAATCCTCAAGGGGAGAACCCTCGCTGGCTTGGACCGAGGCGACGAGCGGGCTCTCGCGTAACAGGCTGAGCAGGTCGACAAGGTCCATCGGGCGAAAGCTTACTTTCAGCAGAACGGGTTCTTGCGCTCATCCGTCCTATCCGCAACAATGCGGGCATGCCGGCTCGTATTGAATACAGCCGATCGGGATTCGGTCCCAAGGAACTCCAGCACGATGACCCTAGCTTTGTTTGCCCTCATGCCCGTTGCGTTGCCTGCGATCGCGGTAACGCCCCTTAAGCCCATTCCCGGCGCCAAGGCGCTCGCCTTCGCCGCCGCCCCCACCGGTTCCAAGTTTGTGGCGACCCTTGAGGACGGTACGGTGCGTATCTACGACGCCGCGACCCGCGCTACCTTGAAGACTCTGGGCAAGCACCCTCAGGCGCCCTACGGAGTGGCGTGGAGCCCGAACGGCAAACTGATCGCCAGCGGCGACGAATCCGCGCGAATCTACATTTGGGATGCGGCATCCGGCAAGAAGGTCAAGGAGTACCGAACCCACACCAAGGGCATCCAGAACCTCACCTTCAGCCCGAGCGGCGCCTTTCTACTGAGCACCGCCAAAGACGACAGCGTCAAGATCTACCCCATGCTCTCCAACAACAAGGAGGCAACCATCCCGGGCAAGGGCGCGAACTTCTACTCGGCGAAGTATCTCGGAACTTCGGGCGCGTTCGGCGTCGCCACGCTGACTTCGGCAACCCGGCTGTTCGCTCCGGACAACTCGCCCGGCGCCACGCTCAACAACCCCGACGCTCAAGGGTGCTTCGACCTCGCGTTCAACCGGTCGGCGACCCGCGCTGCGACCGCCGGCAAAGACGGCACCGTCACTCTTTGGGACGTCGTCGCCAAGAAACGGCTCGGCGGATTGAAGGGCCACACGGACTGGGTGATGCACTGCGAATTCGCGCCGAGCGGTAGGTTGCTCGCCTCGTCTTCGAGCGATCGCACGGTGCGGCTGTGGGACCCGATCTCGATGAAGTCGATCGGTACCCTTCAGAACCAAACCGCCGTTGGGGCTCCGCTTTGCTTCACGGCGGACGGCAAGTACCTGCTCACGGTGAACTTCGACGACGCGATCCAGGTTAACGCCGTCGCCCCGGCGCAGCCAGAAGGCAAGATCCCCAAGCCGCCGGTTAAGAAGAAGAAACGAAAGTAGGGCTCAAGGCGCAAGCCTGATGCATCGGAACCCCTCGCCGTAGGTGGTTCCGATGCGCTCACCATCGTCGATGGCGTTCTCTTCGACCATGTTGGTCACCCTCTCCAACCGTTCCCCATGGAACTGGCTGGCGTGGATCTTGAGGAGAGCCCGCTTGGCTTCCCACTGATCGCTGATATCGGCGACGAAGTTCGGCGCCGAGGTAGAGAACCGCATTAACCACCTCGCGAGGCTGGGATTCCGTTGCAGAGCGAGCGCCACGGCATCTCCCGACCGGCGATGGTCTTGGTGGCTGAGGCGGGGCGGATACTCGCCATCGAACGCCAGCACGTAGTCGGGCCGAAGACGCTTGAACTCCGCGACCAAGCGTTCCACGAGGCGGTCGGTCACCCGGAGGCGGCCGTCGGGGTACCCAAGAAAGACGATCTCCTGCGCCTTCCAGGTGTGCGAGGCGCGGGTCTGCTCGGCGCGGCGCACGCGTCGGTTCGATTCCGAGTCTTCGAACGGATAGTAAGCCTTGTCGCCGTCGGTGACAACGATGTGGAACAAGTCGGCACCGCTCGCGGCGAGCCGAGTCAGGGTTCCGCCGATGTAGAACTCGGCATCGTCCGGGTGCGCGGTGACGACGACGACGCGGGTACCGGGCGCGAAAAGGCGATCGGACTCGGGATCGACCGGCGGATTGGGGATCGGCGGCTTTCGGGGAACGAAGTCGTACTCCCACGGCTGCCAGACCCAGAAGCCCCACAGGGCAAGAACCAAGCTACCGTACACGATCCAGCGGGAACGTCCTCTCGCTCGCTTCAGGACCGGCCGGGTTGGATCCGCCATGCCCTGATTATGCGACTAGGCGCGTTGCCGGCGGACCCGTAAGAAGATCGCGATCGAGTTGAGAAGCAGCAGGACCGCAAGCAACACGATAACGCAGGCTGCCGCCGCCTCGGCAAACATGCGCCGGGCGTCGAAGTCCAGTTGGTAATCGGATCGGCAGCACCGTGTAGGTGTCCGAGAGCTTTGCGGGCAACCGTCGCCACGTAGACCACGGCGCCGACCACGATCAACGGGGCGGTCTCGCCCATGGCACGGACAGCGAAAGAATGGATGCCGGTGAAGATTCCCTGCGAGGCGGATGGCAGAACTTGCCTGCGCTATCGTCTGCCACGGCGTTGCGCCAAGCGCTAGCGACGCCTCGCGATAAGATCGGGGCACGGCGCGCAGAGCCTCTTGCGCCACGGTAATGAGCGTGGGGAGAACCAACAGGCTCATCGTAAGCGCGCCGGAGATAACGCTTCGCCCCAGACCGAGGGTGTGAACGAAGACTGCGAGGCCCAAGAGTCCGTAGACGATGGACGGCACGCCCGCCAAGTTGGCGATGTTGACCTGGATGAACTCCGTCCAACGCGTCTTTCTCGTGGTGAACTCTTCAAGGTAGACCGCTGCGGCAACCCCGATGGGGATCGAGATGATGCCGGTGAGTGCGACAATCCAGATGGATCCCCAGAGCGCCGATTTGACGCCTGCCCGGGAGGCGATTCGCGATGGGAACTCGGTGAGGAACGACCAGCTGAGGCGGCTACCGCCGCTCTTCCAAATGCCCCAAAGCAGGAGCACCAGGAGGCAGAGCGCAAGGATGGTGGCGACGAGGCAGAAGAAAACGAACGCCTGGTCCTTGGCGCGGCGCCATCCGAGTTGCCGCTGTGCCCAACCAGGAACCTGGCTCATCAGTTGTACACCTGCCGGAACCGCTTCACGAGCCGGAGGGCGAGCATGTTCATGACCATGGTGATCGCGAACAGCGTCAAGCCGACGGCGAACAGCGTGTAGTACTGCGTCGAGCCGCCGGGAGCGTCGCCTTTCGCGATCTGGACGATGTAGGCGGTCATGGTCTGGATGCTCTCCAGCGGATTCCAAGACATGCTTGGGGTGGCGCCGGCGGCGAGCGTGACCGCCATGGTCTCCCCGATGGCGCGAGATAACGCGAGGATGAAGGAAGCCACGATCCCCGACAGTGCTGCCGGCACGACGATTTTGGTGGAGACTTCCAACTTCGTCGATCCCAATCCGTATGCGCCCTCGCGCAGCGACCTGGGCACCGCCGACAGGGCGTCTTCGCACAGCGACGAGACCAGGGGCAAGATCATGATGCCGACCACGATGCATCCCGAAGCAGCGTTGAACGTTCCTGTCTGCGGAAAGACGGTCTTGAGGAAGGGGGTGATCACCGTGAGGGCAAAGTAGCCGTACACGACCGTTGGAATGCCCGCCAACAACTCCAGCGCCGGTTTCAGGATGTTGCGGACGCGAGGGGACGCGTACTCGCTCAGATAGAGGCCCGACAGCAGACCGAGCGGCAAAGCGATGAGTCCGGCGCCAAGCGTGATGATCATCGTGCCGCTCAAGAGCGGCAAGATGCCGAACTTGTCGTTGCCTGGAGCCCACTCGGTGCTGGTCAGATACTCGACGGGCGAGACCTTTCCAAAGAAGTGGATCGACTCCAGAACGAGGATGTAGATGATGCCGAACGTGGTGGCGATCGAAAGGAGGGCACAGGCAAGGCAAAGGAACTTGACCAGGCTCTCCTTGTGCCGCCCGGCGCCGCGACGGCGCCCGAGTTAAACTCGGGCGCCGACTTCTGCGGGGGGCGGAGATCCGATCGCCGCCACGGGACTTACTTGCCCCCTTCGGCTTTCAGGACGTCGGCGATCTTGATGCCTACCATCGGCTTGCCCGCGAAGGCAGAACCGGCGACCATGTTCTTGGCGCGCTCGGCAACCATCGGGTACGCCTCTGCCGGAAGCTCGACGTAGCCGCTCTCCTTGATCAGCGGAGTGCCCTCAGAGGAGAGCATGAACTCGATGTACGCCTTGACTTCGGGGCGCTCCAGCGATTTCTTGTTCACGTAAACGAAGAGCGGGCGCGCCAGGGGCTGGTAGGTTCCGTCGCTGATAGTCTGTTCGGTCGGCTCGATGGGACCCTTGCCGCCGTCGATCTTGACGATCTTCAGGCTGTCCTTGTTGGTCACGTAGTAGGCGAATCCGAAGTAGCCAAGACCGCCTTCTTCACCGGCGACGCCTTGGACCAGGACGTTATCGTCCTCGCTCTTGGAATAGTCGCTTCGGAACTTCTTCTTGCTGCCGTTGATCGCTTCGTTGAAGTAATCGAAGGTGCCCGAGGACTCGCCCGCACCGTAGAGCTTGAGCGGCTTATCGGGGAAGCCCGGACGAACGTCCTTCCAGTTGTTCACCGTGCTGCCGGGGCTCCAAATCTTCCTCAGTTCTTCCACCGTCAGGTGGTCGCACCAAGTGTTCTTGGGGTTCACGACGAGCGAAAGCCCGTCGAAGCCGATGGGCAGTTCAACAAACTCGATGCCCTTGGCCTTGGCGGCTTCGATCTCCTTGTTGTCGATCGGGCGAGAGGCATCGGCGATGTCGATCGCACCCTCGACGAACTTTTGGAAGCCAGCGGTGGAACCGCTCTCTCCCACGCTGACTTTCACGCCGGAGTTCTTCTTCATGAACTCCTCGGCGTAAGCCTGCGAGATCGGGAAGACGGTGCTGGAGCCGTCGATCTTGATGTCCCCGGCCAAAGCGGCGCCGCCCTGAGCAGCGGGAGCGCTGCCTCCCGTAGTCTCCGAAGCGGTCTCCTTGGAACCGCATCCTGCCAAGCCGGCGAGGATAACGGAACCCAAGGCAAACGATAACATACCGAACAGGTCTTTTGACTTCATAACAAGCCTCTCTCAGTTCGAGAAGCTACCGGGGCGATGTTAAGAGAAGATTAAGAAAGCGTTAGGACTCAATCGATTCGTACTTGTCCCTCAGTGCGTGCACCACGTTTGGATCGGCAAGGGTCGTCGCGTCGCCGCGGGCTGTCCCCTCGGCGACGTCTCGCAACAAACGCCGCATGATTTTGCCCGACCGGGTCTTGGGCAACTCGGCTGAAATGATGAGATCGTCCGGTCTTGCGATGGGCCCGATCTTGTGGGCAACGTGCGCCTTGAGCTCGTCCACCAGCGCATCGTGGGCTTCGCCCGTGCCCACATGGGCAAGGGGATGGTCCGACCGCAAGATGACGAACGCGGAAATGGCTTGCCCTTTCACCTCGTGGGTCTTGCCAATGACCGCGGCCTCCGCGACCACCGGGTGATCCACCAGCGCGGATTCCACCTCCATGGTCGAGATGTTATGACCCGCGACGAGCATGATGTCGTCGACTCGCCCGAGAAGCCAGAAGTAGCCCTCCTCGTCGACCTTGGTGCCGTCGCCGGGGAAGTAGTAGCCGGGGAATCTCGACCAATAGGTGCGATGGAAGCGCTCTGGATCGCCGTAGATGCCCCGCGTAATGGCGGGCCAGATCGACTTGATGGTGAGGATGCCTCCGATCTCTTTGACCAAGTTCGGCAGGTGGTCGTCTTCTCGCTCCAAATCCGGCCAGTGGTACAGCTCGTTTCCGTGCTCATCCATGACGCACGCCACGATGCCGGGGAATGGCTGAGTGGCGCTTCCCGGTTTGGTGGCGGTGATTCCCGGCAAGGGCGTGACCATGATCGCGCCCGTCTCGGTTTGCCACCAAGTGTCCACGATGGGGCAATGGTCGCGCCCGATGTACCGGTGGTACCAAATCCAGGCTTCGGGGTTGATGGGCTCGCCGACGCTGCCCAAGAGGCGCAGGGAATTCAGATCGCAGCGGTTCGGATATTCGACACCCCACTTCATAAACGTGCGGATCGCGGTGGGAGCCGTGTACAGGATCGTGATCTTGTGCTTCTCGATGATCCGCCAGAACCGGTCCTTGTCGGGCGTGTCGGGGGCGCCTTCGTACATCACGACGGTCGCCGCGTTCGCCATGGGGCCGTAAACCACATAGCTGTGCCCCGTCACCCAGCCGCAGTCGGCGGTGCACCAAAAGATGTCTTCGTCCTTAAGGTCGAAAACGAGTTGGGTGGTGGCATACACGCCGGTCAGGTAACCGCCCGTGGTGTGCATGATGCCCTTGGGCTTGCCGGTCGAGCCGCTGGTGTAAAGGATGTACAGCAGGTCTTCGCTGTCCATTTCCATTCGCACGGACAGTCGGCGGACTGGTTCGGCACAAGGTCGCCACCAGATGTCGTGACCTCACGCAGCGTCCCTGATCGTACGCAGGAGTTGAGTTCCGTTGTGGTCGAAGCCGGAACCCCGCTCGCTCCGCAATTGTAGACTTTCTCGATGGGGCAGCCCATCTCCAGGGCTTCGTCGGTGATGGCTTTGAGCGGCACGATGTGGCCCCGTCGCCAACCGCCGTCGGCGGTAACGACAACCTTCGCCTCGGCGTCGTTAATGCGCTCGTGCACCGAGTCGTTAATCCTCCGAAGACGCTGTGGGCGGCGCCGATACGGGCACACGCCAGCATGGCGAACTCAAGCTCTTCGGGACCATCGGCATGTAGATGCAGACTCGGTCGCCCTTCTTCACGCCCAGTTCCTTGAGCCGTTGCCCGCGGGTCCGGCTGACCTCGTCAAGAACCTGGGCGTGTAGTACTTGCGAACGTCGCCTGGTTCTCGCGATGACTGCCAGCCGGTCGCCCTACCGCCGAGAACGTGTCGGTCGACGCAGCGAACAGGCGGTTCAGCTCGCCCACGAACCGGCTGGGCGAATGGAGAGTTCCACGTCATCGCCGTGCTGGCGTTCAGCATCCAGTCCAGCTTTCGGGCGCTCCAGCCTTCCTTGTAGCGTTGCTGGATCAGCCGCCGCTTGCCGGTAGATCTCGGGATTCGAGACGTTCGCTCTGCAACAAACTCCTCGAGAGGAGTGGTGCGCCGGTTTTCTTCGAGCAGGGTTTCGAAGGTTTCGACAAGGCAGACCTCGGGGAAAGGCGATTTTAGCCAAAGCCATGCTCCTTCGCGTTGACTTTGCCGACTTTCCCGAGGCGATTCGCCGTGAGCTTGGGCACTCGACCGCCTACGTTCGGGCGACGTCCGCTGGTACGGTGGTGACCGGCGGGCTGGCTACCGCGCACACATCGTCGCGGTCGCCGAGGCGAACTTATTCTGGTAGAGGAACGCGCGACGTGCTCAAGGCTGCCGGGTTGGTCGTTCATTGACGGCGTGGTGCGGCGACGGGGACCTGCTCGAGGCATTGGCGGCGGCGGAAGAGCTGCACGCTGTGGCAATCGCCTACAAGAGCGTGGACGCCACGCCGGGCATCTGGGTGGACGCGTTCCCGTTCGAGCCCACGCCGGTACAAGCGCTTCGCGCGATGTACGACGAGTTCATCGAGAACGGGGAGGTCCATGAGGTCACGTTCGATGAGTTCGTGCGGATGGCACAGCCGAACTTGGTGACCGTCTCCCCCGCCGAGATCGCCGGGTTCGCCCGATCCAAAGAAGTCGAATAGACCCGACGCAAGGTGCCAAACTAGGGTCCATGCGTTCCGAGTCCCTGGACTTTTTCAAAGCCATCGTCAACGTGCCGTCGCCCTCCGGTTACGAGGAGAGGGCGGCCGAGGTCTACCGCGGCTATACGAAGGACTTCGCCGACAAGGTCCACACGGACGTTCACGGCAACGTGTGGGCAATCGCCAACCCCGACGCCGAGATGAAGATCATGCTCGCCGGCCACGTGGACGAAATCGGCTTCATCATCCACTACATCGACGATTCGGGGCTGCTGTATTTCAGCGGCATCGGCGGACACGATAGCGTGATTCCGGTCGGCCAAAGGGTGTGGGTCCACGGCAAAGAACAGGTTTGCGGCGTCATCGGGCGCAAGGCGATCCACTTGCTGGACGACGACGAGCGAAAGAAGAAGCCCGAGATCAAAGATCTCTGGATCGACATCGGCGCCTCGACCCGCGAAGAGGCGGCATCGGTGGTCTCCCTGGGCGACGTCGTGACGTTCCAATACGAATTCCAGCACCTGATGGGCGACCGCGCCACTGCGCGCGGTTTCGACAACAAAATGGGCACCTTCGTGGTCGCCGAGGCCCTTCGACTGCTCAAGCAGGAAGGCGGCTTAGATGCGGGCGTCGGCGTCTACGCCGTCGCCACGGTTCAAGAAGAGATCGGTTTGCGGGGAGCCCGCACCGCCTCGTTCGGCATCGCTCCGCAGAGTGGCCTCGCGGTCGACGTGAACCACGCCATCGACTACCCGAGCGTCTCGAAGACCCGCTACGGGCAACTCGACATCGGCAAGGGACCCTCGGTGATGCGCGGCGCGAACACCAACCCCATCGTGTTCAAGATGATCGCCGAAGCGGGAGCCGAGGATGGAATCCCCTTCCAGGTGGACGTGGCGCCGGGCGGCACCGGAACCGACGGCAACGCGATGCAGCTCAACCAAGGCGGCATGGCGGTCGGCATTCTCGGCGTACCCTTGCGGTACATGCACACGCCGTGCGAAGTGCTCTCGATTACGGACGTGGAGAACTGCGCGAAGCTCATGGCGGCGTATTGCCGCCGGGTAAAGCCGAACACGGACTTCACGCCCCGAATCTTGTCCTAAGCCGAGCCGTGGATGATGCGGAGCAACGGGCTGTCGGCGTCGGCGGCGAGCACGAACTCGACGGCGTCCTCTAGGTCCAGGTTGTGTCCCGCATTCCAGGCGCTTAGGAACTCGCTTTCGGTGAGGCACTCGCGAATCTTCGGCATTGCCGCCTCGAAGATCGCCTGCTCTTGCGAGCGATAGGCGAACCCCAAGCGGTGCCGGAGCCCGCTGAACGCCGCGAGGAGGCTCGCGGCGCGTTGGGCGCTACCCTGCGGTAGTTTTGCCGCCTCGATGGCTCCGAGGCTGACGAGGTTGCTGACGATGCCGGGCCGGTTGCCGATCAGGCGCATGATCTCCGTGCTTTGCACCAGCAGTTGCCGCGCTTCGTCGAGCCGCCCCATGTCGCGGTAGATCTCGCCCAGATTGCCCATCGCCCAGGCTTGCCAAGGCACGTCGTCGATCTTGTTGGCGTGCTCGAGACACCGCTGGGTGCAATCGACCGCCCGGTCGAACTGCTTCAGGTTCTGGCAGACCAATCCGAGGTTGTGATAGGCGATGTGCCTCGCCTTTTCGTCTCCCCGTTCTTCGGCGAACCGCAAGTTCTCCTCGTAGAGGGGCAGGGCGACTTCGTACTCGCCGGTCGCGTCCAAGATCTTTGCGAGGTTGTTTCGCGCCCGCGACATCAGCGCGGGGTCGTCCAACTTTGCGGCTTGCCCCAGGCAAGACTCGGCTTCCTTTCGCGCCTCCTCGAAGTTCCCTGCGCCCAACTGAGCCCAGGTGAGCCGGATGCCCAACTCGATCGAGGTTGCGTTCGGGGCAGTGAACAACGGCTCGACCTGCTTGAACCAACGGCAAGATTCGGCGAAGAAGCCGCGCAGATCCCAGAAGGCGTCGGCGACGATGAGCAGCCTGCCGGCGGTTTCGGAGTCCCGGCTGGCGATGCTCCAAGCCAAAGCCGCGCGAATATCGTCGTGGTGAAGTTCGAAGAACCGAAGGGCGTCCGCAAGGTGCGGTCCGTGTAGCGTCGGCTTGGCCGCCTCGCCCCGCTCGATAAGGTAGGCGACCAGTCGTTGCGCCATCTCGCCTTCCTCTTTCGTCGCCAACTGTCCCTTGGCGAACTCGCGCGTCGATTCCAGGAGGCGGTAGGTCATGACCTTCCCGTCCAGGGACGGGCTGACGAGCGATTTCTCAACCAACTGGGAGAAGTTGTCGAGGATATCGGCGTCGTCTGCGTCGCTTTCGGCGCAGACCGCTTCGGCGGCTTCAAGCTCGAAGGCGCCCGCGAAGGCCGTCAGCCGCCGTAGCAAACTCTGCTCGGCAGGATTGAGCAACCGGTAGCTCCAATCGATCAGATCGTAAAGGGTCTGCTGCCTCGGCGCGTTTGTGCGATCCGCGCCCTTGAGTATCTGGAAGCGATCCTTCAGCCGCGCCAGAAGTTGCTGGACCGTGAAAAGGCGTACCCGGCTGGCGGCGAGCTCGATCGCCAGCGGCGACGAGTCCAGGCGGCGGCAGATTTCCGCGATCGTCCGGATGTCGTCGTCGTCGGGCGAGAAGTTCGGGGCACTGGCGCGGGCACGGTCGACAAACAGCTGGATCGCCGGCGACTCGACCAAGGCGGGGATGTCGTCATCGTCGGGGCAGGGCATCGATTCGACCCGCCAGAGTTCCTCGCCAGGAACGCCCAAAGCTTGCCGGCTCGTTGCCAAGATTCTCAGCTTTGGAGCGGCGCTCAGGATGGCTTTCGCCGCTTCCGCCGTACCCAGAATGACGTGCTCGCAGTTGTCGAGGAGAAGCAGAAGACTCCTACCGCTAAGCTCGCGGCAAACGGTGCTCAAAGACGTCTCGCCTGTTTGGCCGCTCAACCCCAGAGACTCGGCAAGAGTCGACAGAACGTTGGCATCGGTTGCCGCACCTGCCAGGTCGACGAAGGCAGCGCCGTCTTCGAATCGGTCGCCGATTCGATCGGCGACGGCGAGACAAAGCCGGGTTTTGCCCATTCCCCCCATGCCGACCAAGGTAACCAAGCGCGCCACTTGAAGTCGCTCGTCGAGCGCGAGAAGGTCTTCGTCTCTGCCGATCAACGCGGTTAGGGGACGCGGGAAGTGGTTTTGCGGCAACGTCGGACCCACGGAGTTCCGGGGCGTTATGGTCTCTCCGGCGAAGGCCGGAACCTGAGAGCTATCCCGCAACGAACGCATCAGAGCCTTGGTCTCGGCAGACGGCTCCCAGTTCAACTCGTAGTGAAGGCGCTCCCGGAACTGACGATAGGCCCTGAGCGCGGCGGCGTAGTCGCCCCTTTTGCCCTCGGACCGAAGGGCGCCTCGAAGCGCCGACTCGCGGATAGGGTCCAGGGCCAAGAGCCGGTAGTACAGGCTTGCTGCTTCGGCGGGCTTATCCTCCGATTCGCGTCGTTCGGCCAAGGACTCGAGCAGGGAGAGTGCGTCCTGGTGAAGCCGCTCGCGTTCCGCGAACACCCATTCTTCCGAGCAGCCCTCCAAGAACGGGCCCCGGATCAGGGTGACGGCGGCATCGGGCTCGCCCTTCTGCTTTTCAAACTCCAAGACGTCGATCCAAGCGCCTTCGACGTCGAGCGCCAGAGTCGTCGGCGAAGGCGATCGCAGGCGGTACTCCTGGTTGCCCAGGGCAGTTCGCAAGTCCGTGAGGGTGCGCCGAAGGGAACTTAAGGCTTGGGCCTCCGTGCTGTCGGGCCAAAGGGTGGTCGCCAGCCAGGTCCGGTCTACCTCTCTTCCTTTGCGGAGCGCCAAGAGGGCTAGGAGGTACACGCCCTTCTTGGTTCGGAGGCGCGGCAAGGCACGGCCATTCACCGAAACTTCCGGCGGGCCCATTAATCGGAGGATCAGCGGCGCATTCAAGACCACTTTTGGTAACTTTACATAACAGCCGGACCGCGCGGCACGGTTTCTCCAAAATGCAGGTACCCGAGCAGATTCTGGTTGAAGGTCAGGCGTTGGCCCGTGCCGCCATCCTTTTCGCGATTTGCGTCGGTTTGGCAATTCTCTTCCGACTCGTCTACGGTCGCTTGGTCGTGGCTCCGGCGTCGCGCCGTTCGCCCGCATTGGGCATCGTCTTGCGTGCTTTGCGCGGACTGATCTTCTGGACGCTGGTGCTCCTGGGTGTGGCAACCGGGTTGGAGTCGCTCAACCTTGAAGCGCGCAACCCGGATGTCGAGCGATGGGTGGACTTCGGGCTCCAAATCGCATGGACGACGATGGCGGCTCTGGTGGCGATGCGAATTGTGAACGCCATCCTGAAAGCCCAGGAACTGCGGCACGAAGGCGACCCCATCCTGGATCGCGACATTAAGTCTCGCGCCAACCTGATCCGCAAGCTGAGCGGGGTGCTTATCTTCGGCACCGCGGCGGTCTTCCTGCTTCAAATCGGGCGGGTAGATCTGACCCCGCTCATCGCCGGATCCGCCATCGGCGGCTTGGTTCTGGGTTTGGCGCTTCAAGAGACTCTGGGCAACGTCTTCGCCGGCATCGCCCTCAACCTTGATCGTCCGGCACGAATCGGCGACCTGGTCCGCCTGGAATCGGGGCAGGAGGGCTTCATCGAGGACGTGAGCTGGCGCTACACGAAGATCCGACTGTGGTCGAACGCCCTGCTGGTGGTGCCGAACAGCAAGTTCGCGTCCAGTTGGCTCATCAACTTCCATCGCCCGTTGCCCGAAATCACGGTCCACGTCGAAGGACAAGTTGCTTTCGACACCGATTTGGACAAGGCGGAAGGAGTTCTTTTGGGCGCCGCCAAGGAGGCGATGGAACTGGTGTCGCCCGACGAGGATTTGGAGCCTTACGTCCGTTGGCGCGCGTTTCTGGATTCGGGCGTCCAGTTCCGGGTCTTCCTGCGGACCAACGATCCGGAGACGCAGTACCGGCTCTCGTCGGAGTGCATCAAGCTCATCCACCGCCGGCTCCAAGAACACGGAATCGTCATGCCGTATCCCGTGCGGCGGGTCCAGTTGGAAAACAGCTCCAAACTTGGTGAAGCGGTCGTGCCGGACGGCGCGTCATAACGGTCGAAATGCTCGCCGCCTTGGCTGTTCTCGTCCCCGTTTCGTCCCTCATGGCTTCCCAGGGCGCGGTGCGCCTCAAGGTCGAATCGTTCAAGGTCGCCGGAGAGGGATTTACCGCCGAAAGGTCGGTTCCGCGTCTGGTCGTCGTCGATCCCAAGGCGAAAGCGCTTGCAACTTTCGCCGACGGCGCCCTTGCCGCGTTCGAGAAGGC
>JAXLTH010000032.1:0-36066 GCA_046330155.1 Fimbriimonadales bacterium
GAACCGTCTGGTGCCGTGATGCCCCAGTGCAGCTCGGCAGACAGCTTCGAGTGGTGGTCGCAGACAAAGCTGGAAGCTTGCCGCTCCATGGCCCACTCCATATGCTTCCACTCGGGTTGCCCGATCCACCGACTGGGTTGGACGCCGTTGGGAGCAAAGAACGTCTCGATACAGTGCACCATCGGATCCGGTTGGCCCCGAAGGCCGAACTTCGGATGTCCGGAAACCGCAGGCGAGGCGCCGGTGGACTGGGCCAGTTTGTGCCCGATGCGTTGAGCCTCCGCAAGCTGGATAGCAGACGCCGCCATGAAAAGGCGGTCCATGAAGTGCTCGTTGTCCGCCGAGGCGTAAACGCTACAGGACAGCTTGTAGGTGTCCTTGACGCTATCGTAAACGACGGAGCTCATCGAGGCGTCGTGCATCGCTTCCGTTAGGGCAAGTTCGAAGTCTTGAGCGTGCCCGCGTCCGACGATGAGGTCGGTCTCGGCATGAACCCGAAACATGTTTTGGGCGTTTTGAAACAGGCCAACATCCGCCCAAATGGTTTGGCTAAAGTCTTGCGGCCACCATGTAAAGCCGCGATCAAAGTCGGTCGACCAGCCCTCGGTTACCTTGAGCGCTTGGTGAACATGAGCGACGATCTGGGTTCCCAGGTCTTCTTGGCTACGCCATGACATCATCGTTCTCTCCTCCTCTACTATAGACGTTCGGGGCAGGGTTCTGCTTGTCCTTTGCAAACTGCATTTGTGCCGGTAAACTCGCCTGCATGTCGCGGCTGGCCGTTACCCTGCTGATCGCCCTGATCGCCTCCCTCGTCGGCGCCCAGAGAACCCCCCTCAAGCTGAAGGTTGGCGACCGCATCTCCGTCGCAGTTTTCGGCGTGCAGGGCTATGACGGCGAGTACGGCGTTCTGAGCGACGGATCGATAACCGGGACGGGCTTTGGGCGCCTTGTGCTGGAGGGGAAGACCCTTGACGAGGCTACGAGTGCGATCACCGCGCGATTTCGCCGGTTCATGAAGAACCCCCGCGTTACGGTGCTCATCACTTCCGAGCAACCGCTTCTTGTTTACGTTTCTGGCACGAAGGGAGGAGCGGGAGCCGCGTCGTTGTATCGGACCGGGCTTGATCTAAGGCAAATCCTGTCCACCGTCGAACTCCCGGACGAAGCCGACCGACTTGACGCCCGCGTGTTCCGCAGCGGATCTCTCGTTAAGACCGTGAACGTCGCCCGAGCGATGGCCGCCAGTAGCGAGAACTTCCTCCTCCAACCGGGGGACGTCGTCACCATCCTGCCTTCAGATTTTGTCCGCGTATGGGTGACCGGCCTGGTGGCCAAGCCGGGCCAAGTAAAGCTCCCGGCGGATGCCGACGTCTACCAGGCCATCGCCGAAGCCGGCGGATACGCCATCGACGTGACGCGCCTCAGCGAAGCCGAGATCCTTGTCCGACGTGGTCCGAACACGCTCCGCCTACCGGGCCGTCCCTCTGGCGACCGAACGAAACTTGAACCTGGCGATACCATCGCCGTCCAGTTGCCGCCGCTCGTTCGGGTCATCGTCGGCGGAGAGGTCAAGGCACCCGGCACCGTGAGTCTGAGAACCGAGAACAACATCCTCCAAGCGCTCACTCTTGCGGGAGGCGTAACGCCCGAGGGTTCACCGAGTTCCGTACTGCTCATCCGCTCCGGTGAAGTCCGCACGGTTCAGGCAAAACCGGACTCCGAGGCTCTCCAGGATGGCGACCAGCTCTTCGTTCAGCGAAACGAGCGGACCATCCTCGCGATCGGCGAGGTGCAACGAGCCGGCATTCTTCCTCTCCAAGAAGGGAAGACCTATCGACTTGCCGATGCCGTCGCGTTGGCGGGCGGAGCCAGTGAGCGGGGAAGCCTGTATCGCGTTTACCACGGTCGGCCCGGGAAAGACGGGCGAATGCAGGTCACGCTGATTCACCTCGATCGCTTTCTCAAGGATGGCGACGTCAGCGCGAATCCGGAGGTGTTGCCCGGCGACGTGGTGCTGGTTGGCACCCCGAAGGGTCTCACGATGGAAGGCGCGCAGCAGGCGATTGGATCGGCGCTGATGCTCTTTAACGTTCTCAGACGTTAGAAGCCAAGGTTCACCGCCCAGGTCCAATACTTGCCGCGGATCTGTCCGAGAAACAGGTTGCCGGTCACGGTGCGCCCCGCAACTTTGGCCTCTCCCAAGCGGAGCGAGGCCCCGTAGTTCCAGTTGAACGTGTCGTTCTCGACGACGAGTTTCACCCTCGGGTGCACGTTGAACGAGAAGTTCCCAAAGACGCCTTCAAACCGGCGGGTGCCCGCTCCCAAGGTGCCGTAGGCGCCTTCCCACAGCTTGACGGTTGCCGCCGCATAAAAGGATCGGCTGTTTCCGCCCCCGTTCGGCAGGTCGATCGCTTCGCCGGAGGAACCGCCCGTGCTGAAGGCATCCTGCACGCCAACCGCCACTTCAACGTTGTCCCACTCGGTCTTGGGCGTGAACTGGAGGTTTAGCACACTGTCCCGCTTCGTACTGAGGATCATCCCGCCGACCGTGAAGTTGCCGTAAGGGGTTGTAAAGCCCGTCATGCCCCAACCCGTACCATCGGCCAAGCCATTGCGGTCCTTGAAGAAGCGCAAGGAACCGCGAAGGCTGGTGTTGCCCACTCCGAACGCCCATTGGTCACGGCCAAGCGAGTGAGCCACGGGCGTGCTGATGCCCATCGCTCCGAGGTGCGTGATCCTGCCTGACTCATCGATGCCAAACGTGCATCCGGGCAAGGCGGAGAAGGTCCGAAACTCTGGGAAACGGTCCTTTCCGACCAGGTCGCTTTGAGCGGCGGCAAGGCAGGGAAGGAGCAACGCGAGAGGAGCCAGTCGGCGCATGCGAATGAGTATAGACGGGAGAAATGTGCCATAATCAGCGTCAATCCAGAGACAGCCGGTGGCTCTTAGAGCCGTAATCGCCGAAAGGCGGCCTGCCGAGGGTACGAAATGGTGGTTCTCACCTCCAGACCGTCACGGTCTGAGTTCGCGCTTTTGGCAACCCCAAGTCTCCGGAAAGGTTGCTAATCTATGCCTACCGCAGAAAAAGCGCAAGTCATCGAGCAAGCGAAGGACTGGTACGCCCGTTCTTCCGGTGTCGTGTTTGCGGACTACCGCGGCCTGAAGGTTAAGGAGATTCAGGAGCTCCGAAAGAAGCTCCGTGCGAGCGGTGGAGAGATCCACGTTCTCAAGAACACCCTTTTCCGACTTGCCGCTGGCGAGGACGTCTCCAAGATGCCGGAAGAGATGCACAACGGCCCCACTGCCGTTGCGTTCATCTTCAGCAATGAATCGGAGTGCACCAAGACTCTGCTCGATTTCGCGCAGTCCAGCAAGAAACTCGCCGTAAAGGGCGGTTTCTTTGGGGGCAAGGCAATGAGCGCCAAGGAAGTCGAGGCCCTCTCGAAGCTTCCTCCGCGAGACGTGCTCATCGCCCAGGTTATCGGCGCCATTGCGGCACCGCTGACCAGTTTGGTTGGAGTCATCGAAGCCCTGTACGCCGACCCGATCCGCGTGATCGGAGCCGTTGCCGACAAGGTCGCCGAAGGCGCGCCCGCTCCTGCCCCTGCGGTTGAAGCGGCTGCCGTCGTCGAGGAGGCGCCTAGCGCACCGGTCGAAGAAGCTCCTGCCGAAACCGTCACCGAAGAAGCCCCTGCCGCCGAGGCTGCCGAAGCCGACGCCCCGACCGAATCAACAGAACCTACGGAGTAAGAATCACCATGGCCAATGCAGTTGAAACCATTGTTGAACAGATCAGCGGAATGACCGCCCTTGAGCTCAGCGAGCTCAAAAAGGCGCTCGAAGACAAGTTCGGCGTGACCGCCGCGGCTCCCATGATGGGCATGCCGATGATGATGGGCGGTGGCGGCGACGCCAAGCCGCAAGAGGAAGAGAAGACCGATTTCGACGTCATTCTCTCCGCCGCGGGCGACAAGAAGCTCGAAGTCATCAAGGTTGTCCGCGAGATCACCGGCCTCGGCCTCAAGGAAGCCAAGGACCTCGTCGACGGCGCTCCCCAGCCCATCAAGCAGGGTGCCCCGAAGGACGAAGCCGAGAAGATCAAGGCTGCCGTCGAAGCGGCTGGCGGTAAGGTCGACCTTAAGTAAGGCGACCTACCCAACACACTTGAGAGCCTCGGCGTCACGCCGAGGCTCTTTTTTCTTCTAAGCTATCAAACCGATGCGCAAGCACGAGTGGCCGTTGCTGTTCGCCATCTTTCTAGACCTTGTCGGGTTTGGAATGGCGTTTCCGGACATTCAAACGCGCGCGGAACTCTATCTGCGCAACGCCGGCGTAGCCTTTCCCGGCACGATCATCGGCATCCTGCTTTCGGCGTACTTCGTAACCCAAATCCTTGCCTCGCCAAAGTGGGGAGCTCTCAGCGATCGTATCGGACGCAAGCCCGTCCTGCTCACCTGCACAGCCATGAGCAGCCTTTCCATGGTTGCCTACGCGCTCGTGTCCTCTTGGGAGGGGATTCTCGCCAGCCGTATTCTCGCCGGCTTGGCGGCAGCCAACGTCGTGGTCGCCCAGGCTTACATTGCGGACACCTCCAACGACGAGGAACGGCCCCGGGCGATGGGAAGAATCGGGGCGGCGATTTCTCTTGGACTGGTCGGCGGTCCGGCAATCGGAGGATGGCTTGCGACTCTTGGCGACGCAAATTTCCGCTCGGGCAACTTCCTCATGGGCATCGTTGCAGCCTCGGCGTCCGCGTTCGCGTGCCTGTGGATTTTCTTCGGAGTCCCTCATCTTCCGCCATCGGAGGCCCGCCGTCCCGGGGCGCGGAAAGCCTTCGACCTAACCCTCCTCAAAGAGCTACCCTCGCTAAGGCGCTTGTTCCTGATCTCCTCGGTTGGCTGGCTGGCTCTGGCTTGCCTTGAAGGCACCTTCGGGAGACTCATCAAGCTCAAACTCGGGCTCGGCCCGCAAGAGTTCGGCTGGATTTTCGGTTACGAATCGCTCCTTGGGGCCTTTGTATCTTGGTTTCTCCTCGATTGGATCACCCGCAAGTTCAGCGAAGCTCCTCTCTTAAGGGGCGGATACGTTCTCCAAGGCATCGGGTTGGCGATCACCCCCTTCGCACCCGCCTTGGGATTCCTGTTCTTGGCAAGCACCCTCTACGCTCTGGGATCGGGCGTCGCCAATCCCACCATCAACTCTTTGTGCAGCCAAGCGACACCCGCATCGCGCCAAGGCGAGATGTTCGGGCTGTTACAGGGTGCCCGTTCGTTCGGGTTCATCGTTGGGCCCATCCTGGGGGGAACCTTGTTCGACCTTCGCGCGGAACTGCCTTACCTTGTGGCAGGTGCAGCCGCACTCGCTGCAGCGTGTCTCATCGCCTCGCCGAAGAAGCCTATTTTAGAAACCGGTTCAGCGTGACCTTGATCTCCTCAAGGCGCTCCTGATGGGTCCAGGGCTTGCCGTCGTGCTCTTCGGATCCGTAGACGCAGTCCTCAAGGTGTTGTGACAACATCAAGACGCCGAACTGGTCCAAAGCGGCGCGCAAGGCGGCCACTTGCGTGAGCACGTCGACGCAATAGCGCTCCTCGTCGATCATCTTGCTCAACCCGTTCACTTGGCCCGCAATCCTTGCCAAGCGTCGTTTCGCGTCGTTTCGGGTCGAATCGGTCATGGGCAGGTTGATAGTACCTACGGCACCGGATTCTGCTCGACCACGCGGTTCATCGTCGAGTAACTGTCCACCGAGAGCAGTTCGCGTCTTCCTTGAACCAAGCGATAGGTTGCGACTTCGAAACCCGCCTTACCCTGATTCCGCACCCGAGGAGCGCCGTCCGTCAGGATTCGATACTCCCTGGGGGCGTCGGCGCGGCGAACCTCGGAGACAATCTCAACCGAAGGTGGTTTGGCGCGTCCGATAATGCTGATTTCGAGTCGGTCGCCCACAATCCGCCCCTCGATGCGCACAGGAGTCGGGTACGGATTCCGAAATCTCAGGTCAACCGTATCGAAAGCCACCGCCGCGTCTCGGCCTGGGGTCACGTAACCGGGGCAGAAGCGGTGGCGATGCCTCTCCTCGATGCCCATTCCCGCCAGCAAGGCGGCGTTGTACAGCGTGGTCGAGGTCTGGCAGACGCCTCCTCCCCAACTCTCGATCAACGTTCCGTTGTAGCTCACCGGTGCCCGCCGATAACCTACGTCTCGCGAGAAGGTGCCAACCCGCGCGTTGAACGAGAACGTGCCGCCAGGCGGAACCACCGCGCCACTGAGGGCGCGCACCGAGAGGTCCGCATTGTGCCTTTGGTTCGGCGTGCGCCCAACGAGAGAAGTGGCGAACTTGGCAAGGTCGTGTTCAGCGGGAGGCTGAAGAGCCAAACCCGCAAAGGCGACACCCGCCGCGCCAACTCCGACGATAGCCATGACCCTCATCGCACCGTCACCTTCGTCGCCGGCGTAAACGCTCGCTCGTCGGGCGCGTACATGTTGTACGCCGTCGTTGGTCGGCAAAGGCTTTCGCCTTTGCCTTCCGCCCGCATCACGTAGCGCACCACGTTTTCACCCTTGGAAAGGCTCCTCGCGAAGATCGCCACCCGGTCGTCGTAGATCTGCAGCCGAGAGAACCACCAACCCCACGTTTCGTACTCGTCGGGGTCCTCTCGCTCCGTCACCCGGAAGCCCGAGGGGATTGGATCTTCGAGAAGCAGGTACTCGCGATCCTGATCGGAGAGGATTTTCAGTTCTACCGACACCAGATCGCCCGCCTTGAAGTCCTGTACGGGCGCCTTGCTGGGCAGCAAGCGGACGCTGCCATCCTCCAGCGGTTGGGGCTCCAGTCGGTGGTAGCTTCGACTGATCGTCAAGCCACTCGCCGTAACGCCGGGATTTGAAGTGAACTGACGGAGTTCCGCCGAGTAGTACACCGTCCCCTGGCCGCTCATCTTGAACTCCAGTCGGTTCTCACCCTTCGTAAGTTCCTTCATCGGCACGGTGATGCGTAGCGCCGGGTCGGTGAGAGACTCCTTGGTTAGCCTCAAACTTGCGATCGACCTTCCGTTCACGCTCACTTGAACCGTCGCGTTGGGGTTCAGTTCCTGGCTTTGCTTGAGGTAGCTGGCGAGGCCGAGGATTGCGAAGGTCGTGTCGCGCGTGCTCCACCAATGCGTCGATCCCAAGTACCGTGCCACTCCCGGCGACAACGAGGTATCGCCAGCCTGGGCAAGGGCAAGGAGAGCACGAGCAGTGTCCTCAACCCCCCACGAGGTGGTTTCCCAAGATACCAACTCACCGTTTCTCTTGGCCGTCGCCTTGAGTTTGGCGAGCGCCGCACTCGCTTCATCCTGGTTGCCAAGCCGGCGCCAAGCCATGGCGCGGTACGCAAGCGACTTGGCAGACCCGAGGTCCTTCCCAGCCTTCAAGACTGCGATAGCCGAATCCGACTTCGTCCACAGGCAAGTGGCGTACGCCAAGTAGACCAAGTCTTCACGCTCCCACTTTGCGCTCTCCGTGGCAGTTGGCTCGAACGCCTTCGTATCCTTGAGGTACTTGGTTGCCCAGTCCACACCTCGCTGAACCATGTTCTTCGGGGCAGGGTAGCCCGCGTTCGACGCCAAATAGAGCCCTTCGAGAACGTATGCCGTCATGAACGGGCTTGGGGTGTCGTATTCCCACCACCCCCAACCGCCTTCTGCCAACTGCATCTTCTTCAGGCGGCTCAGGCTATCTCTCGCGATCTTGGGAACCTGCGCCAACCGGGTCGGAGCGGGTAGTCCCAACTCGACGACCAGCTTCGATACCACCACCGACGGCAGGAAGCGACTCATCGTCTGCTCCGTGCAGCCGTAAGGGAAGTCGATAAGATCGTCCAGACTCTGGACCATGGTCGACAAGGGTGATGGCATGATCTGGACGTTCAGGGAACCTGCCGTAGCGTCGGCATCGGCATCGACGACCAGGTTTTCGGTCGCGCGGTCCTTCACAAGCCCAGCCTTTCGCTCCATTCGCAATCCGCCAGCAGGCGCGACCGGAATCTTGAGCTCAACGCCGTCGTTCAAGTTGCCCGCCTGTGCAGTCGCGACCACTGTGACTTCACGGTCTGCGCCATCCGCCACTGAGAGAGGCCAGTCCACGCTTTCCGTCGCCCCTGGTCCAACCCGAACCCGGCTAGATGGTTGACCCTCGACGGCCGAATCGGTCAGACGAAGGTTCAGGTCGACGTCGACCGCGGACTCAGTGTCGTTGGTCACCAAAGCCGTCACCTGTTGCCGATCGCCGCGAACGAGGAACGCCGGACCCTGGAGGCGCACCATCAGGTCCTTTCTTGCCCGAACCGTCCCCGTGACTTGGCCGACCTGTGTATCGCTCGTGCACGCCACCACCGTCGCCCGCCATTGCGTCAGGTTGTCCGGCAACGGAACTTGGAGCACCGCGGTTCCCGAAGCGTCCGTTTGGATCGTTGGATTCCAGTAAGCCGTGTCCTTGAACTTCCGTCGGATCTGGATTTCGGTTGGCGCCTTGTCGCCACCGTCGAGGAAGATCTCGGGGAAGGAATACTGAGTCTGGACACGGTTGTACCGGCGAGGATAGAAATCCCGCGCGATGTCCGTGTTGTCTTGCGCCAAAGCGTAGATCGATTCGTCGACGACGCCGAGCGACACATCGGCGATGACGGGATTTCCCGAACTATCCTTGGTGCGGATGGTGTACGTCGCCGTCTCGCCCGGTTTGTAAACCTGCTTGTCGGCTTCCACCGAGACCTGAAGCAGACGTTTGCCCAAAGAGGCGTTCAGGTTGCGATTCGCCTCGTAGAACTGCTTCTCGCGCACATACGCCACCGCCACGGTCACGTTCGGCGCATATTCATCGACCACCTGGAACTCAACCACGGTCGTCGGCCCGCTCAACGGCACCACTTGCGCGGCGTAGACCCGCTCTCCCTCCACGGTTACAAGGGCGCTTCCGCCCGGAGCGTCGGTCTGAACCAGAACCTTTGCCGTTTCTCCCGCGTTGTAGGATCTCTTGTCCAACTTGACGGACACGTTCTTGGACGGCGGCCCCGCCACGGCACCGCCTTCAAGATAAACGGAGTCTCGTCCCTGGATTCGGTTGCCCGCCGCATCTCGAGCGATCGCCTTGATGACGAAGTAACCGGGCTTGTCGCCTTTGACGTTGATCGTGGCTTTGCCTTGAGCGTCGGTCGTCACCGTCTGCTTGTCGACGGGGAGTTCCGCACTGCCGGCTCGCCCCCACACCTCGTACGAAGTGTAGACGTCCACCGAAAGCCCAGCCACCGGATCGTCCGTTCCGTTCTTCTTTGCTTCGATAGTGACGGGAACGCTATCGTTCGGCTCCGCAATCCACTTGCTCGAGAGCACTCCAAGACCGAACTCGCCGCGAGCCACCGTCACCTTGCCTTCGCCATCGAAGTACTGCCCGGCGTCGTCCGTGACCGACGCAGACACCGTGAACTCGTAGTCGTTTTCGGCACTTGAGTCGTCGTCCTTGCCGACGCTCGGGAACTCGACGACGGCTCTGCCGCTGGAATCCGTCTTGACCTCGACCGTCGTCACGTATTCGCCGCCCGAAGAGTAGCCGTCTTCCCACCCGTAGTCGTCTTCAGGGTCCGAGTAGAACCACTTCGGACTACGGTACACCGCCGCCGAAACCTGGGCACCGATGACCGGTCCGCCAAAATAGTATTCGACGTCGACATTCATCCGAATCATCTGCCCTCGAATGTAGGAGGGCTGCTCGGGCGCAACCTTGATCGAGTATTGGGGCTTGCGGTAAGCCGCCACGGACACCGGGTGAATCTCTCGGCGGCCGTTGTAGTTGACCTCGAGGCTGAAGACGCCCGGCTTCGCTTCCGGGTTCACGGTAAAGGAGCCGTGCAGTGAGCCGTTGGTTCCGGCCGGGATCTGCTGTTCTTCCAGGGGGCTATCGTCGGCGTCTCGAATCTTGATCGTGGCCGTGCCTGGGGGTGGAACCTGGTAGCGAGTGCCTACGAGCGATCGGCTGATCGCTTTGAACTCCACGGTGTCGCCAGGGCGATAGATGGGTCGGTCCGTGTAGATGAAGATAGAACTCTGCGGCCCTTCCTCGTCTTCCGAACGCTGGAAGTCGACCATTCCGCGCGACTCGCCCGACCGGGCGAACAAGACCACGCCCTTGCCCTTCGTGTCGTCCGGCAGCGAGACTTGCGCCAACCCGTTTTGGGAAGCTTTGCCGAGATCTTTGAAGTTGCCTTTGAGGGCGTAGCCCAACTCGGCGTTGGCGATCGGTTGCCCGGTCTTCAGATCGGTCACAAAGGCGGTCACATTTCCACCGACCTCCTTCGTTACCAAGGCGATATCGGTCACGTTGAGCCAAGTCCCGCTGCCGATGTCTCCGGCTGAGCACTTCACCCAATAGAAGCCAGGCTTCAGCGCCGGGAACTTCAGGTTCTCGATAAATACGCCCTCGGCGTCTCGATTGGCAAGCGAATGCTCCTCCGAAGAGGTCTGAACTCCCAGTTTCCGCGGGTCTTTGGCGGGCCTGTTGTAATAACCGCGAAGCGGGGCCAGAGCATCGAAGAGGCTCCCTTCCTTGACGACCTTATCGAAGTCAAGCTTGAAGACTTTGAGTTCGAGCTTGTCCGCCTCGACAAAGCCCTTGACCTTCATTTCCGCCTGCTCGGAGCTGGTGAACACCCGCTGCTCGGCGTAGATGTCGACGTAATGCGACATCGGCGCCAACGGAATCGGAGTGTCGAGAGTCTTGCCCTCCTCGATCAAGAAATGCCGATCGGGCGCCGTGTGGGCTTGGGCAGAAACGGAAACCGTGTAGGCGCCTGCCACCAGGTTTCGGATCTCGAACCGGCCTTCCTTATCGCAGGCAACGACGCGCGTGCGCGCGTTCTGGTCTTGGGTGGCGAACATCGGCGAAAGGGTAACCAAAGCGCCGGGGAACACCTTGCCGTTTTCAGCGAAGGTGATGGTCCCGCGCATGCTTCCCCGGGGAACCTCTTGCGTCACGCCGTTCGCGAGCAGCGCGCCGCACGCGATCACGCCCGCCCCTAAGGCGGCGAACCTCGACAAGATGGACGACGACTTCATGACTTCACAGCTTCGGACTTGGCCTTCGGATTGATCGACAAGAAGGCGATGAGAAGAGCCAACGCGGCGATGGCTCCGCCAATCCAGACGAGCGCGGTCAGCTTCTCGTTACGGGCGAGATCAAGGTAGGGTTCGACCCATTTGTAGCCCAGCACCGTCATGGCCGCCAGAGCGGCGCCAAGCGTCAGGCAATGGCCCGATTTAGCGCCTCGTAGCGCTTCGATGAGAGATCCAAACCCGAACCCAACCAACACGCCGATAACGCCCTTCGGACCCAGCAGAACCGCCCCAGCGAGGGGGATTGCCATAAGGAGGACTCCCCACGCTGCTCCGGCAAGCGACCTTCCTGCGGCGCGCATTCCGGGTCCCTCGCGCCACTCGTAAGCCAATACAGGGGTCATCGCGCCCAGCGCAAGCCCTATCATCGCGTAGTGCTGGCCGATGTCGAGGGCTCGGGTTGCGTCCGTAACCGCCTCGCGGAACACCCGGTAAAAGACCAGAGCGACGAGCGGCCCCAAGGCAAGCAAGGCGCGCTTGCGATCCAACACGATCGTAGCGGCCACGCCGGCAATGCCAAGGACGGCCATGCCGAGCCCCTTGTACATGCCGAACGCCGTCGTTGCGGCGGCCAGCCAGAGCACCGCGCCAAGGACCGAGGGAAAGCTCGAAGCTTGCGGTTCATCGTTCAAAAACCACGCCACAAGCAAGCCGGCAAGCGCGCCGCCGCCGAATAGGGGCCAAAGGTCCGTAGCGTTCAAAACGCGAGTGCTGACCAGATATCCACCCGCAATCCAAAGAACCAGTGCTGATACGATGCGGGCGGTCCCGCGCAGGAAAAGGGAGGGAACGACCCAGCCGCCGACCGCCACAAGCCCGAAAACCGTTCCAGCCGAACCCCCGAACTCGCCCGGCCAGTTCGCCCCAAGGAGATTAGCCGCAACCAGCACGGCGGCGAGAGCCGCCGCCCTAGCCGCCGATGGGCTTTCACCTTCGCCCGCTCCCATGCCGGCAAGCCAGGCACCAATGCCCGCGCCCACGACCATTCCCAACGGACCCCCTTCGCCCAACCACGGAGTGAGCGACACGGCAACCAAGCCGAGGGCGGCGGGAACCGAATCGGCCTTTCCACGCAGAACGGTGAAGCCCAGTCCTCCCGTAATGGCGCTGAGAAGAATGCCCAGACCAAAACCGAGCGAACCGCCGGTTAAGCTTGGGTAGGCGGCGCCGAAACGAAGGCCCAGCAAGACCCCTGCCGCCGCAATCACGGCCAGCATTAAGAAGGCACCAGGGGAGGGCCGGACCGAGCCGGCGTCATCCCGCTTGGAGAACGGGACAAACAGGCTCAGAACGGCGAGAAAGACGGCGATGCCGGGCAATACAAACGGACTCATGGTCTAGCCATAACGACGATCTAAGAGAAGGGAAGTTGCTAGGCAAATTCTAAGTACACTTTCCCTCGTTATGGCCCGGTTTTTCTCGGAATCGGACGTCGATCGATCCGCCCTTTTGGAACGAACGGTGGCGGTCGTCGGCTACGGAAACCAGGGCCGAGCGCACGCCTTGAATTTGCGCGATTCGGGGGCTTCCGTCCTCGTTGCGGCACACGCGGAGGGAAAGAGCTGGCAGACGGCGATCGACGACGGATTCCAGCCGGTTTCGCCGCCTCACGCCGCGGCTAACGCCGATATCCTGATGATCGCGCTTCCCGATGTGCCCATGGCGGGCATCGTCGCCAGTTCAGTGCTTCCTCACCTCCGAAAAGGGCAAACCCTCCTTTTCTGCCACGGTTTCAACCTTCGTTACGGGCTAATCGTGCCGCCCGACATGGTCGATGTGGGCATCGTGTCCCCGAAAGGATCTGGGCACAGCCTGCGCACCGCCTACATGGCGGGCAAGACGCTTCCGTCGCTCGTTGCTACCTGCGAGAACCGTTCGGGCAAAGCGCTCCAAACCGTCCTTGCCTACGCCTGGGGCATCGGATGCGGCCACCTCATGGTGGAGACGACGGCGGCCGAGGAGACCGAGACGGACCTGTTCGGCGAACAAGCGGTTCTCTGCGGCGGCATTATGGAGATGCTGAAGGCCGCGTTCGAAACGTTGGTCGAAGCCGGCTACCAACCCGAGGCGGCGTTCTTTGAGTGTGTCTTCGAAGCCAAGCTCATCGTCGACCTTCTGCTCTCGAAGGGGCTGGCTGGCATGCGCTCGGCGATTTCCGACACCGCAGAGTGGGGCGGCTACCTCGCGGGACCGCGCGTGGTCAATGCGGAGAGCAGGGAAGCGATGCGCTCGCTGCTCGCCGATATCCGGTCTGGGGCGTTTGCCGACCGGTGGATGAAGGAAGCCGCCAACCCAGAGCGACTCAACGCCTTTCGGGATGCCGAGCGAACCCACCCGATCGACCAGGTTTGGCAAGATCTCACGGCACGTGGACTCTAGACCGGTAGACTCTCGCCCGTGAGAACCCTGCGAGCTACCGTCGAAGAAGGTGCCTGGGCGATCGCCGAAGCAATCCGGCTGGGTTGCGACGGAATCGCTTGGAACGTTCGGGAAGAGACCTCGTGGGCTTTGAAAATGGCTTCCCGCGCTAGCCTGGATAACGAGGGCTGGCTTTCGGCGACGCTCGGGTTGCCCGTCCCCGCAACTCAAACCAGTTGGGCTGCCGATGGCGCCGTCGACCTCTCCAACCCCGACGCGTTCCGCTTTGCGGTCCTCTCCACGGTGGACGCAATCCACAAAGCCAAATGGGCGAAGGCCATTTGGCTCCTCGATCTTCCGGTCGCCCACGCGGAAGCGTTCCTAGCCGAACTGAAGCCGCGGGTGAAGACACCTCTTATCCCCGTGTTCGCTGCCAGCGTCGCCGAGGTCAAGCCCTTGGCGAAGCGGCTGCGCAACGTCGGCATCGTGGCGGAGAGCCGGCAAGCGATCATTCTGGCAACCGAAGCGAAGCTGGTCCCCGCCTCGACTGCCGAACTTCTGCACGAGGCCGAAGACGCCTTCATCACCCTGTAAAGGGTCCTCGTCGGGAACCCCGAAACCTCGCGCGGTGTTTCCTCGTATGAGTGTATGAGACTCAAGTCTTTTATAGCTGGGTACAATAGGCACACAGGAGTGAACGAGTAGACATGGGAAAAACTGTTGGAATCGACTTGGGCACCACCAACTCGGTGGTTGCCGTCATGGAAGGCGGTGAGCCGACCGTAATCAGCACCGCCGAAGGTGCGCGCACCATGCCTAGCGTGGTCGCATTCAAGCCCAACGGCGAGCGCCTCGTGGGTGTGACCGCCAAGCGCCAAGCGGTGGTCAACCCGGACAACACGATCTACTCCATCAAGCGGTTCATGGGGCATGCCATGAGCGAGGTCTTGAACGAGACCAAGCGCGTCGGCTACAAGGTGAAGTCGGGCAAGGCGAACAACGTGATCGCCCACGTGCCTGCGGTCGACAAGGACTTCACCCCGGAAGAGATCAGCGCGATGATCCTTCAGAAGCTGAAGGCAGATGCGGAAGCGTATCTCGGCGAGACCGTCGATCAGGCGGTAATCACCGTTCCGGCGTACTTCAACGACAGCCAGCGCACGGCAACCAAGAACGCGGGCGAAATTGCCGGCCTCAAGGTCCTTCGCATCATCAATGAGCCCACGGCCGCTTCGCTCGCCTATGGCCTCGACAAGAAAGCCAACGAGACGATTCTTGTTTTCGACCTTGGCGGCGGTACCTTCGACGTCTCGGTGTTGGACGTCGGCGAAGGCGTCTTCGAAGTCAAGTCCACCGCGGGAGACAGCCACTTGGGCGGAGACGACTTCGATCAGAAGATCGTGGACTGGCTTGTTGCCGAGTTCAAGCGAGATAACGGGATCGACCTCGCCCAGCAGCGCGACGCCCTCCAGCGATTGCGCGAAGCGGCAGAGCGAGCCAAAATCGAGCTTTCCAGCCAGGTCAGCACCCAGATCAACCTGCCGTATATCACGGCGGTCGACAACCAGCCCAAGCACCTGGACTACAACCTGACCCGCGCCAAGTTCGAAGAGCTCTGCGCCGATTTGATCGAGCGAGTCAAGAAGCCGTTCCAGCAGGCGCTTGAGGACGCGAAGTTGGGCTCGAGCCAGATCGACGAGGTGATCCTGGTCGGCGGTTCCACCCGCATGCCCATGGTCCAAGACCTCGTCAAGAAGCTGACCGGCAAGGAGCCGAACCGTTCGGTGAACCCGGACGAAGTGGTTGCGGTCGGCGCTGCCATCCAAGCGGGCGTTCTCGGCGGCGAAGTCAAGGACATCGTTTTGCTCGACGTGACTCCGCTCAGCTTGGGCGTTGAGACCCAAGGCGGCATCTTCGACAAGCTCATCGAGCGGAACACAACCATTCCGACGAAGAAGAGCCGCGTCTATACGACCGCGCAGGACAATCAGCCCGAGGTGGAAATCCACATCCTTCAGGGCGAACGACCGCTTGCCAAGGACAACAAGAGCCTTGGCCGGTTCCACCTGGCGGGCATTCCGCCGGCGCCGGCACGGGTTCCGCAGATCGAGGTCACGTTCGACATCGATGCCAACGGCATCCTGAACGTCAGCGCTCAGGACAAAGCGACGGGCACTCGCCAGAGCCTGACCATTACCGGCTCGGGCAACCTCAAGAAGGATGACATCGAGCGCATGGTTCAGGAAGCGGAAGTGAACGCCGAGGCCGACCGACAGGCTCAGGAGTTCGCCGAACTGAAGAACAAGTCCGACCAGCTCTCCTACTCCGTGGAAAAGACCGTTCGCGACATGGGCGAAAAGCTGGGCGCGGACGAGAAATCCCGAATCGAGGAGAAGGTAGCCGACCTCCGAAAGGCGGTGGCTTCGGACGACGAAGACGCCATCCGCGAGAAGTTTGCGGAGCTTGAGGCCGAGAGCCACAAGCTTGCCGAGCAGCTCTACCAAGAGGCTTCGGCGAGCACTGCTTCGGAAGAGGTTCGCGAACCCGCCGGCACCGGTGGGCGAGGCGGCTCAGATGAGGACGTGATCGACGCCGAGTTCAAGGAAGAGAAGTAAGAACCGATTGCCATGAAAGCCCCTCACGGCAGACCGGGAGGGGCTTTTTTGCGCCGGACAGTCCGTCGTTAGCCGATCAGGTCGTGCTGAACTTCACCGGCAACGTCGGTGAGTCGAAAGTCGCGGCCCTGATAGCGGTACGTCAGGCGCTCGTGGTCGATGCCAAGCTGCCGAAGTATCGTGGCTTGCAGGTCGTTCCCGCTGACCGGACCCTCTTCGATTCCGTAGCAGAACTCGTCGGTCTTGCCATGAACGTGGCCGCCCTTGAATCCTCCTCCCGCCAGCCATAGCGAGTAGCAGGAGCCGAAGTGGTCGCGACCATGGGCATCGGGGCGCGTGACATCCCCCTGAACGAACACCGTGCGTCCGAACTCGCCCGCCCACAATACGACGGTGTCCTCAAGTAAGCCGCGCTGCTTGAGGTCTTGAACCAGTCCGGCGGAGGGCTGGTCGGTGTCCCGGCACTGGAGGGCGAGTTGGGTGTCGAGGTTTTGGTGCTGGTCCCAGCCTGAATGCATGAGTTGCACGAAGCGCACGCCGCGCTCGATGAGCCGCCGCGCGAGTAAGCAGTTATGGGCATACGTGCCCTTCTTCCGGACGTCGGGACCGTACATCGCCAGCACGCTCTCGGGCTCTTTGGAGATGTCGGTCAACTCGGGCACGCTTGTCTGCATCTTGAAGGCCATTTCGTACTGGGCGATCCGAGATTCGATCTCGGGGTCGCCGTAGTCGTCATGGCGTTTGCGGTCCAGGGCAGCGATGTCATCAAGGATGCCTCTGCGTAGTTCGGGGGACATGCCAGGCGGATTGGTGAGATAGAGCACCGGGTCGCCCTCGCTACGGAACCGAACGCCTTGATAGACGGAGGGCAGGAAGCCGCTCCCCCAGTAGTAGTCGTAAAACAGCTGGCCGCAGGTCTTCTTCTCGTCGCTCGAGGTCATCACGACGAACGCAGGAAGTTCGTCGGTGGCGCAACCAAGGCCATAGGCAGCCCAGGCGCCCATGCTGGGCCTTCCCGGTATCTGCGACCCCGTGAGGAATAGGGTGACGCCGGGGGCATGGTTCACCGCGTCGGTGTGCATGGTGCGGATCAGGCAAATGTCGTCCGCGATGCTTCCGATGTGGGGGATGAGTTCCGAGAGCTCCATTCCGCTTTGTCCATAGGCTTTGAACGGGCGGATCGCAGGGAGGATCGGATACCTGCCTTGAGAGCTGGTCATCGTCGAAAGCCGGGACCTTGAGCGGACCGAGTCGGGCAACTCCTGCAGACGCATCTTCTCAAGGTTTGGCTTGGGGTCGAATAGGTCGACCTGGGACGGGGCTCCTCCTTGCCAAAGAACGATCACGCGCTTCGCTTGAGGCGGGAAGTGGGGAAGACCCTTGAGACCGGGAAGACCCTTCTTGCCCTGCAACATCGAGCTGGCGTAGCCATCCTGAGCAAGCAGAGACATCAGCGCCAGAGAACCGACGCCTTGCGCCGCCTTGCCGAAGAACTGGCGGCGCGTGAGCCGGAGGTCGCGTTCGAAGAATGGGTTCATGGCTACTCTCGGGTCATCGCCTCGTCGAGGTTGAAGATCGCCAGGCAGACGCTTGCGTACGCAGCAAGTTGTACTTTGGCTTGCTGGGTCGGGGCGGCGGGCTGCGAATCGCCGACGGAGATGAACTTGGACGCGGCGGCGGGGTCGCGATGAAAAGCGTCGAGGGACCGCTTCAGAGCTCGCTGAAGGATCTTCTGCTCGTCGGCGTCGGGTCGTCGCGCGCACACAAGGCGGAATGCGTATGTCAACCGGTCCTTCTCGGGTTGCCTCAGGGCACGCTCGGCAAGGGCACGCCCGGCTTCCACCCAGGTGACGTCGTTCAACATGGTCAGCGCATGGAGCGGCGAGGACGTCAGCGACGGTTTCACCGTGCAAACCTGACGCGTAGACGCATCGAACATGTTGCTGGGAGCCACGGTTCGCCTCCAGAAACTGTAGATGCTCCGCCGATGGTTGTCCGAGCCCTTCGACTGGGGATAGGTGAAATCGCGTTCAAGGGTAATCGCAAGGCCGTCCCAGATTCCTTTCGGCTGATAAGGATAGACAGGCTTCCCGCCAACCGTGGGCACCAAGAGCCCGCTCGCCGCGAGGGCGACGTCGCGCAGGGTTGGAGAGGGCAGCCTGAACCTGGGAGCACGGGCGTAAAGCCGATTCGCGGGATCTCGCTCAAGCATTTGAGGCGTCGCCTTGGACGACTGACGATACGTCGAGCTCGTGACGATCAGCTTATGGAGCCGCTTCACGTTCCAACCGCTTTCCCTGAACTCGACGGCGAGCCAATCAAGCAGTTCTGGGTGCGTGGGAGGCTCGCCCTTCACGCCAAAGTTCTCCTCGGTGCGGACGATGCCGCGCCCGAAAAACGTCTGCCAGGCTCGATTGACCTGAAAACGGGGCCGTCAGCGGGTTTTTTGGCGGAGACGATCCACTGGGCAAGGTCGAGCCTGTTCTTGTAACCTCCTTCCAGCTTCGGCTCTCCGGCGTCGCCGGTTTGACCAGGTCGAGCGGTTCGGTGTAGTTGCCGCGGTGCATGGAGGTCTTCGCGCGGCTGGGCGTCGGACATCACCATCACCCTTGGAAGGCCCATCGTCTGCTTGGTAATCATCCGTCGCTCATCGACCGCAGTTTGAGTTCACGCAGCCGCTTCGGCGCATTGGCTGCGGCGAGATACTCGGCGAGCTTGGCGCGATCGGGCGGATCAAGCTTTCGACCAACTTCGCCGTATCGTCCCCCGAGCCCCGAAAGGCGCGGAAATAGAAGCCGCCGACCTCGCCCCCATTGACGATCTTCATCAGCAAGACGTGTTCGCCTAGGACAAAGCCCAGACACCAACCACCCCCTGATCACGGGGTAAACGCCGCCATGACCTTTCGGGAAACGATCTCTTCCCATCGTCAGACCTTGATCGCATCGTCGCCGCCGAACGACAGGAGGATTGCGATCGCTTTGTCCGCGCGGATCGTTCGCGACAAGAGAACGTCAAGTCGCCGCCGAGAGTGCGCCACACCGCTGATCCATTCGGGTGCCGAATCCCCTCCGCACTCTTGTCTTCAGGCTGAATCGGGTCCGAAGGTCGCATCGAACGTCGGCCCTACAAACCTTCCAGCATCGACCACTCGCCGAGGTCGAACTTGGCGGATCGGGCGCCGCTAGATCGGTTTTCCACGCCGCGATCTGACCCGTTAGCACCGCTTGGAACTCCGCCCCCTGCTTGTACTTGGCCGGCCTCTTCGCAGCGGCCTCCGCCATTTGACCTTCCGCAGCTCGACCATTTGCGCTGGCGGCCCACGGGGATCCCATGGGGTCGGCGATTTTCCCAGGCTGGCCGCTACCGGAAGGCACCCCGGTCTCGGGCACGTTGTTGAAGAACGCCATCATGGCGTAGTAGTCCTTCTGGGTCAGCGGGTCGTACTTGTGGTCGTGGCATCGTGTGCACGCCATGGTGAGCCCTAGCCAAGCGGTTGAGGTCGTATCCACCCGGCTCAGGTTCACGTTTCGCTGTTCTTCGGGAATCGCGCCGCCCTCGCCGTTCGTGCGCATGTGGTTGCGGTTGAAAGCCGTTGCCACGAGTTGGTCCACGGTGGGCTTGGGCAAGAGGTCTCCCGCGAGTTGCTCGATCGTAAACTCGTCGAACGGCATGTTGGCGTTGAGCGCCCGTACCAACCAGTCGCGCCACACGTACTGGTAGGTGTCGCCGTCCTGTTGAAAGCCGCCGCCATCCCTGCATAGCGAGCCGCTTCAAGCCAGGGCCAGGCCATTCGCTCGCCATAGTGGGGACTCGCAAGCAGCCGATCGACCACCTCCTCATAGGCTTTGGGGGAACGGTCGGCGAGGAACGCATCGACCTCCGCGGGTGTCGGAGGCAGGCCGGTAAGGTCGAGCGTCACGCGGCGAAGCAGGGTGACCTTGTCGGCGGGAGGCGACGGCCGCAAGTGAGAGGCTTCGAGCTTCGCCAGAACGAAGGCATCGATAGGATTTCGCACCCACTTCCCGTCCCGCACCTTAGGCAGTCTCGGGCGGACAGGAACAACAAACGCCCAATGCCGCTTGGCTCCGGCTCCCCGTGATGCACCGCTCGCAATCCAACGGCGAATGGTATCGGTGTCAGCGTCGCTCAGCGGCTTGAAGCCCATGGGCATGCGAGGCAAGCCGCCCTTTCCCAGAATCCGATCCAGCAGCAGGCTGCTTGCCGGATCACCCGGCTTGATCGTTTGCGCCACGCTCTCGAACTTGTCCAAGGCGATGCCAGCCGAAGGCGTTGCTCCCACGTGGCAAGGCGAGCAGTGGGCCTTTACGATGGGGAGGACGTCAGCGGTGAATTCGGGCTTGTTGACGGTTCCTTGGGCGGACGCGGCCTTGAGGCCGCCCAACAATGAGCAAGACCCGGCAACGAACAGGATGTGGCTGATGGCCAATCGCACCCTCCGATTATAGGGCATGATCCACTCCACCCAGAACGACGAAAGCCCCTCGCGGCAAGTCCGCGAGGGGCTTTCGCCTTGGCTACCGCTACATCTTGATCGGTTTGCCGTCGATCAGGGTGTTCTCGGTCAGGGTCTCGACCTTGCTGATCAGCCATTTGCCCTTGACCTTCTTCCAGGTGTCGCTGGAGGTCCCCTTGGTCTCCATCTTCATCGTCTTGCCTTTCTCGCCGCCCTTGAGGAGCGCTGCGCCGTAGTTTGAAACCGCGGCAACCGCAGTGTCGCCCTTCACGGTCAGCGAGTTGATCTTGACGGTCGCCGAAGTGAACCGGTCGGTCATGGCGAACTGTTGCGTCAACATCGCCTCGATTTGCGCCCGGTTCATCTTGCCGCTCTTCGACACGTACTGGAAGTTCGGACCCGCGATCGCCATTAGGCCCTTTACATCCTTGGCCATCATAGCCTTCGTGAACTTGGCGTAGCCGGCCTCAAGCTCCTTGCGAACGGCTTTGTCGTCCGCCGAAGCAACTGCGGCGACGGCGATGATCAGGACACTTACAAGCGTCTTCATGGAAGCTCTATCTTAGACCATCGGTCATGAAGTCGCCATCGCCTTAGAGTCGAAGACGAACTCACCGTTCCGATAGTCGATGTCGACGTGGCTGCCGTCCTTGATTACGCCCGCCAAGATGGCTTGGGCGAGCGGATTCATGACCTGAGATTGCAGTGCCCGCTTAAGCGGCCTTGCCCCGTAGATCGGATCGAATCCCGCCGTCGCGATCTCGCGGCTAGCGTCCTCCGACAACGCGAGCTCGATCCGCCGATCAGCAAGCCGCTTTGCTAACTGGGCGAACTGGATCTGCACGATCTTTTTGATCTCGGACACGCCGAGCGAGTGGAAAACGATGATGTCGTCGATACGGTTGATGAACTCCGGACGGAAATGGGCGCGAACCGCCGAGAGAACCAGCTGCTTCGTCTCCTCAAACGACTTCGGCGCTTCCTCATCCGTGCCGAATGGATCCGCATAGTACTGCGATCCAAGGTTGCTGGTCATGATCACGACCGTGTTTCTGAAGTCGACCGTACGGCCTTGTCCGTCGGTGAGTCGCCCGTCATCCAGCAACTGCAGGAGAACGTTGAAGACCTCTGGGTGTGCCTTCTCGACCTCGTCGAGCAAGATGACGCTATAAGGCCGCCTGCGTACCGCTTCCGTCAACTGCCCGCCCTCTTCGTAGCCGACATAACCGGGAGGCGCACCGATGAGCCGGGCAACGCTGTGTTTCTCGCCGTACTCGCTCATGTCGATGCGGACGATGTTGCGGTCGTCGTTGAACAGGAACTCGGCAAGGGCCTTCGCCGTCTCGGTTTTGCCCACGCCGGTCGGACCCAGGAAGAGAAAACTGCCCACAGGACGGTTCGGATCGGCGATGCCCGAACGGGCGCGCCGAACGGCGTCGGAGAGGATTCGCAGGGCTTCGTCTTGGCCCACGACCCGCTGGCCAAGGAACTGTTCCATGGATAGGAGCTTCTGGAGCTCGCCTTCCAGCAACTTGCTAACCGGCACACCGGTCCATTTGCTCACCACTTCGGCGATGTCCTCGCTGTCGACCTCTTCTTTCAGAAGCTTGCCCTGCCTCTGGAGCTCGGTGAGCTCCTCCGATTCCTTGGCAACCTGCTCTTGCCGTTTGGGCAAGAGGCCATGCTGGATTTCAGCGGCACGCCCCCAGTCGCTGTCGCGCTCAGCTTGCGCCAACTGGTTCTGCAGATCTTCGATCTCCTTCTTCAGCGATCGGACCGACTCGATCTTCTCCTTCTCGGTTTGCCATGCGGCGCGGAGAGACGATGCCTTCTCGCCCAGCTCGGCAAGACGGCGCTCGGTCGAAGCCAGACGCTCCCGGCTCGCCGGGTCGTCCTCCTTCTTAAGGGCTTCACGGTCGATTTCCAGTTGTGCCTTTTGACGCTCGACTTCGTCGATTTCCGCCGGAACGGAGTCGATCTCCATCTTCAGTCGGCTTGCCGCCTCGTCCATAAGGTCGATCGCCTTGTCCGGCAGGTACCGGTCCGTGATGTACCGGTTGCTCAGAGACGCCGCGGCGACCAGTGCCGAGTCCGTAATCCGGACACCGTGGTGGATCTCATAACGCGGCTTGAGGCCTCGCAGGATGCTAATCGTCTCCTCAACGCTCGGTTCGCCGACCAAAACGGTCTGGAACCGTCGCTCCAGCGCTTTGTCCTTCTCCACGTACTGGCGATATTCGTTGAGCGTCGTCGCGCCCACGCATCGCAGTTCGCCGCGAGCCAGCATGGGCTTGAGCATGTTCGCCGCGTCCATCGAGCCTTCCGCTTTGCCTGCACCGACGAGCGTATGCAGCTCGTCGATAAACAAGACGACGCGTCCATCGCTATTCTTGATATCTTCAAGGACGGCCTTGAGCCGGTCTTCGAACTCGCCTCGGTACTTCGCGCCCGCAATCAAGGCGCCCAGGTCCAGTGAGATCACCGATTTGCCTCGAAGTCCCTCAGGAACGTCGCCATTCACGATTCGCTGCGCGAGGCCTTCGAGCACCGCGGTCTTGCCGACTCCCGGCTCGCCGATCAACACCGGGTTGTTCTTGGTTCGACGGCTGAGCACTTGAATAACGCGTCGAATCTCCTCATCACGGCCGATGACCGGGTCCAGCTCGCCGTTCCGGGCCTTCGCCGTCAGATCGATGCCGTACTTCTCCAGCGCCTGATAACGGTCCTCGGCGTTTGCGTCGTTCACCTGACGTCCACCCCGCAAGCTCTCAATGGCCGCCAGCAGGTTGGCGCGGGTCGCGCCTGCCGCTCGCAAGACTCGACCGGAGTACCCCGCTTCGCCGACGATCGCCAGAAGCAGGTGGTCCGCGGAGACGTAGTCGTCATGCATCGCGTCCGCTTCCTTAAAGGCTTCTTGCAGCACCTTTTGAGCTCGGGTCGCCAAGTTTTGCCCATACGCCTCGGCTCCCTTGACCTTGGGCGCCCGCTCTAGCTCGGATTCGATCTCCGCCTTCACGGCGGCAGTCTGGACACCCACCCTATCCAGTAGGGGACGTGCAATGCCGTCATCCTGCTCGAGCATAGCGAGAAGGAGGTGTTCGACGTCCACGTTCTGGTGCTGGAAGCGTTCGGCAACCTGGGTTGAAGCGGAAACCGCTTGCTGGGCTTTAACGGTAAGTTTGTCCAATCTCATGTTATGAGTCTAATAGGCTCAAGTGACCTAATAATAGTAACGCACCAAGCATCTTCCGGGTGCCAGGCAAATCCTACTTTCCGATACAAAAATCGCGGAAGATCGTCTCCAGCATATCGGAACCGAAGGTTTCGCCCGTTATCCGCCCCAGCGAATCGACCACATTGCCCAGAAGTACGGCAAGGAGGTCCTCTGGCTCATCGCCGGATACGGCTCGCCCGAGCTCCACCAGAGTATGCCTAGACTCTTCGAGCAACGCGGCATGGCGTTCGTTGGGCATGGGAGCATCAAAGTCGATGGAACCCACGAAGGAAAGCAGGGAAGACCTCAGTTCTCCCAGCCCGACCCCGGTGGCGGCGGAAACGCTCAAAGCGCCAGGAATGCCGGGGCCGGGAAGGTCGGCTTTGTTCGCGATCTTCAGCGCTTGCGGAGGAGCACCCACGTCGTCGTCCGCTCTTACACCCACCGAAGCGTCCATGACGTGGAGCACCACGTCGGCGGATTCCAGCAGTCCGCGCGTCCTTGCCACGCCTATCTGTTCAACCTGATCGCTCGATTCACGCAATCCGGCGGTGTCGATGAGAACGCACGGAACACCGTCCAAATCGAACCGCTCTTCAAGATAGTCTCGGGTGGTTCCCGCCACTTCTGTCACGATGGCGCGTTCCGAGCCCAGTAGAGCGTTGAAGAGCGACGACTTGCCCACGTTAGGGCGGCCCACGATCAAGACGCGAAGCCCGTGTCTTAGCAGTCGGCCCTGACGAGCGAGGCTGAGCAAACGATCTTGGCCCTCGATCAGCGCCTGGACCGCACCAGCCATGGCCAGCCGGTCTAAATCGCCGATTTCCTCCGAGAAGTCGGTTGCCGCGTTGACCGCGGCGAGTAGCTTGATCGCCTCCTCCCTTAGCGTTCGGACGTCTTCCTTCAGGTGCCCGCTCTCCTGCCAGAGCGCGTTACGCAGTTGAGCAGCGGTTTCGGCGTTTACGACATCGGCGACGGCTTCAGCTTGCGTAAGGTCGATTCGCCCGGTAAGGAATGCGCGCTGAGTGAACTCGCCCGGCTCGGCATCGCGGGAACCGGCTTCGCGACACGCCTGGAGAAGCTGCGCCACCGAAATGGGCGACCCATGGATCGACATCTCTGCGCTCGCCTCGCCGGTGAAACTCCTACCTGCCTCGAACAGCGTCAGATAGCCGTGATCCCCGTTGGCGAACACGCCGAAGTACGATCGATTTGGCAACGCCTCGGACGGAAGGCTACGAAAGACTTCGCGGGCGACCTTCCAAGAATCAGGTCCAGAAACCCGAAGCACGGCCACCGGTGCTCGCGTACGCCCCGTGATGGGGGCGACGATCGTATCAAAGACCGAAGCTGTGTTCACCTCTCGGAATTATGCGGGGTGAGGAACAGCGAAGAAGATGCCGATTTGGTTGATATGGACAGCGTTTTCGCTAACCTCGCCAAGGTGCCGGTCGGGACCGGATTCGCGCTCGTGTACTACACCGACGGTTTCCCACACTTCCTGACGACCAAGGTCGTGTCCAGCCATCCCTTCATCTTGGAAGCGGATCAGAACGTCTCGGGCCGCCTTGCGGTCGGCCAAAAGGTGCTCATCGTCCACCAGAACGAGACCGATTTCTCCAAGGCCAACGCGGAGATCGCAACAGCCCAAAACAACCGGGTGACCTTGTCAAACGTGAATTGGGACAACATCGACCGTCGTCGATACCCGCGCCACGAAGTTGCCATCCACGTTTCGATCCGATCGATCGTGGACGATGTGACCGGCACTCGGTTCCAAACGTTTGAAGGGGTGACTACGGACCTCAGCCTGGGAGGCACATGGGTGGACTCGCCCGCTCCCGTCGCCGCCGGGTCGCTTGTACAGATTGAAGCCGATCTCAGCTCGCAGGAGAAGATCCGCCTGCTGGGCATCGTCGCCTGGGCGAACCAAAACCGTCCCGGGTTTGGGATCGAGTTCCTGGATTTCGTTGGGGGAGCCCGGTATTACCTGCACGAGTTCTTATCTCGTGCCGCCGCCTAGGTCTCCAGCATTCCAGGGATCAGCTCGACCTTGATGGTTTCGCCGTCAAGGTCGATGTCTTTTACGAACTCCTTCACGACGGGAATCATCAACTTCCCGACGACGAGAATGTCCTGGGCGGGCATGTTGAGGATATCGTCCACGACGCCGAGTTCGTTGCCGTCCGTGGAGATCACCTTCATTCCAAGGAGGTCTTCCACAAGAAACTCGTCTTCTTCGAGTTCGGGAAGGGAAGAGGCGGGCACCTCAAGGTACTTCCACTGAAGTGCCTCGGCTTGTTCGCGCTTCTTTACGCGATCGAGTTTGACAAGCGGCCGATCGTTGTTCCAGGTGACCTTCTCGACCTCGTACCACTCACCATCGATGCGCAATCGCGTGCCGGGCTCGAATCGGGAAGGGAAGTCGGTAAGGGGTTTGACCTTGACCTGCCCCTTTAGGCCGAACGCTCCGACGATTTGACCAATAGAGACCCAATCGTCGGAGGCCATGAGATTTGAGACTACTCCGTGACGATCTTGACGAACGCCTTTTCGCGAGACTTGGCGGCAACGGCAGAGACGACGAAGCGAAGCGCAGAGACGACGCGCCCACTTTTGCCGATGACCTTGCCGACATCTTCAGGAGCCACCGTCACGTAGAAGGTTCGGGCCCCGTTCGAGAAGTCTTCTTCAATGCCGACTTGCTCCGGCTGGTCGACGACCGCTTTCACAAGCTCTTCGACGAATGGCCGGTAGCTCATGCGGAAGTCTCTTCTTCAGATGCCGCCGCCTCGGGCTGAACCTCGGCCGGCGCTTCTTCGGCGACGACTTCTTCAACCACGGGCTCGGCAACAACCTCAGGCTCGGGTTCCGGCGCCGGTGCAGGAGCGGGAGCGGCTTCGACCACAGGCGCTTCGATGACCGACTTCACCGACAAGGCGGCAGTGCGCTTATCGAGGAACCCATAGTCTTTCTTGGCGGCAGGCCGCTGCGCGAAATACTGGTCGAGAACACCGGTCTTGTTCAGCAGATACGCGGTGGTCTCGCTGGGCTGCGCGCCTTGCAGCAGCCAATGAAGGGCACGGTCGGTCTTGATGTTGATGACCTTCGGAACCGAGACCGGATCGTAGGTGCCGATCACTTCCACAAATCGGCCGTTTCGGCCCGCCATGCTGGGCGCAACCACCACTCGGTAGAAGGGGCGTCCCTTCGTTCCAATACGTCGCAATCGAATCTTTACCACTCGCTCGTAATCTCCTCGTCTCTTGGTGCTAGCGCCGTCGTCGCTTCGCAAATCGGTCTTGCAGCTTCGAGAACTGCTTCATTTGCTTGCGCATCTCGTAAAGCTGGCGGATCAGGTTGTTCACTTCTTCAACCGAAGTGCCCGACCCAGCCGCAATGCGCTTTCGGCGCGAACCGTTGATTATATCCGGATTTGAACGCTCCTTGGGCGTCATGCTCAGGATTACCGCCTCGATCCGGTTCACTTGCTTGTCGTTGACCTTGTCCAGAGCGTCCTCGGGAATCTGCGCCCCAAGGCCCGGAATCATCTTGAGCACATTCTTGATAGGCCCCATCTTGCGCATCGTGCGGAACTGGCTGAGCATGTCGTGGAAGTCGAGATTGCCGCCTTTGAGTTTGGACTCAAGGTCTTTCGCCTCCCGCTTGTCGATGGCCAGCTCGGCCTTCTCGATGATGCCAAGAATGTCGCCAAAACCCAGAATCCGCTGGGCCATGCGATCGGGAAAGAAGGGCTCAAGGGCATCCGTTTGCTCACCCACGCCGATGAACCGAACGGGAACTTGGGTTGCCGACCGCACACTAAGCACCGCGCCGCCTCGGGTGTCTCCGTCCAGCTTGGTAAAGATCGCCCCGGTCAGGGGGACGCGTTCGTGGAACGCCTGAGCCACGTTTACCGCCTCTTGGCCGGTGGTGGCATCAAGGACTAGAAGAACTTCCGAAGGATTGACCGCTTTGTGGATCCGGCCAAGCTCGTCCATCAGGCCGTCGTCGATCGTAAGCCGGCCCGCCGTATCCACGATGAGCACGTCGTTCATCAGGTGACGACAACGATCTAAGGCTTCCTTGGCGATCTGCGGAGGGGAAGTGCCGTCTAGCTTCGTGAAGACAGGCACGCCCACCTGTTCGCCCAAGACTTCCAGCTGCTTGACGGCGGCAGGGCGTTGGATATCGCACGCCGCCAACATCGGCTTCTTGCCTTCCTTCAAGAGCCAGCGAGCCAGTTTCGCGGTGGTCGTCGTCTTACCGGAGCCTTGGAGGCCGCACATAAGCACGACCGTGGGTGGAGCGGGGGACCAGTTGAACCGTTCCGAGGAGCCCCCAAGGAGCGCCGTCAACTCGTCGCGGACGATCTTGATGATCGTTTGGTCGGCACTCAGGCTGGCAAAGACGTCCTCGCCGACCGCCTGCTCTTTGATGCGGGCGACAAAGTCCTTGGCGACTTTGAAATTGACGTCCGCTTCGAGAAGCGCAATCCGCACTTCGCGCAGCATTTCGTTGACGTCGGCCTCGGTAAGCCGTCCCTTTCCGCGTAGCCCCGAAAAGATCCCCGAGAGCCGCCTGGTCAACCCATCTAGCATTGGATGTGCATTTTACCGGCGGCCAGGGATGAGGCTTGGCACGAATTGTGCCGAAGCAATGAGTGGAGACCAACGCTCATGGCCGAAACCACGCCATCCTGCCCATACGCCCGAGAGGCCTCAAGCCGCACCGCTTGGCTGATCCTCGGAACCGCCGTCGGCATCGCCGCCGCCGCGCTCTGGATCCGTCGCGCTCACGAAGGTGGCGTCGAGGGCGACCCTGCGCACCTTCTCAGCGACTGCGCCCGTGCGGCCCAAGAACTCGACCGCCGCCTAGACTCCTCGATGCCTGCCTAATGTTGCGGGCGAGAAGGGGTCTAAGGGTCATCGCGCGAAGATCATACATTTCTGATAATCATTATTATGTCCAAAGGACACTCCACGGGCACTTCTGGCGAGATGGTCTCAAAAGAAAGTGGCCCCGTTGGAGGAAGAGGAGGGAAACGGGGCCTTGGGAGGGAGGATCAGAAGACTGATCCATTAGAACTGACTACACTCCGGGGCCCGGAGTTTCCAATATCCGGAACATTGGCGAAGATTTGCGCCCGGCGAAGCAACAAGGCGACCCTTCAGGTTCAAAAGGTATAGTCTGCGCTGGCATGGCAGAAGTTTTGGCGAAGGGCTACATTCGCGACGTTCCGGACTTTCCGAAGCCCGGAATCATGTTCAAGGACATTACGCCCGTCCTTCACAGTCCGGCGGCTATGGAAGAGTCCATCAGCCTTTTGGCTGACGATGCGCGATCGAAAGGGGCGGAGATTATCGTCGGCATCGAGAGCCGCGGCTTTGTTTTCGGCGTACCGATCGCCCTGAAGCTGGGACTTCCCTTTTCCATGGCCCGCAAACTGGGGAAGCTTCCCTACGACAAGATTTCCGAGGAATATGCTCTCGAATACGGCACGAACACCGTTGAGATGCACACCGACGCGATTAACCCCGGCCAACGGGTGTATATCGTTGACGACCTACTCGCAACAGGTGGCACGGCTGCTGCGGCGGCTCGGCTCGTAGAGCGCTTGGGCGGCTCCGTTTGCGGTTTTGGCTTCCTCGTCGAACTCTCTTTCCTCGGTGGCCGCGAGAATCTGCTCGGCTACCCCATCCACGCATTGATCGAGTATTGAAATGAAGCTCCACACGATTCCCTTGCTCGCCCTCTTGGTTGTCGGCACCGCCGTCGCCCAGAACAGCGTCCTTTCGCCGGATGCCGTGGTCAAGGACGCCGCCAAATACGACGGCAAGACCATTACGGTCCGCGGCCAGGTCCTCGACTTCAAGCAGAAGACCTCGAAGAAGGGCAATCCCTACTTCGTCTTCAAGTTGGCCACCAAGGACAAGGCGAACGCGTTCAACGTCTACGGCCACGGCACGCTCGAGCCCGCCCTGAAGGAAAAGGCCAAGGTTGAGGTCACCGGCAAGTTCGCCAAAGAAAAGACCGTCTCGACCTTCACCATCAAGAACGAGATCGACGTCTCCGGAAAGGACAAAGACTCGAAGCCGGGCGTGAAGGTCCTCGATAAGTAGCCTTCCGTTTCTTCTCGCGATTATGGGCCCGACCGCGTCGGGCAAAACGGCGTTGGCCGAAGCGCTTGCCGAAAGCACCGGTGCGCAGTTGGTCAACGCCGACGCATTTCAGGTTTACCGTGACCTGGACATCGGAACCGCTAAACCCGAGGAGCGTGCCAAATACGAGCTCCTCGACCTGAAGGAACCAGATCAGGACTACGGGCTGGGCGAATATCTATCGGACGCCCATCAAGTGCTCACTCGGGTTTGGACCGAACAACGATCCGCAATCGTGGTAGGCGGCACCGGGCTCTACGTGAGGGCCCTCTTCGAAGAGTATGCGGAGCTGGGTCCGAAACCCGACGCAAATCTCAGATCGGAGATCGAGGAGCTTCAAAACGCGCAAGGTCTTGAAGCAGTACTCGCTGAGCTCGCCAAGCTGGACCCGAAAGCCGCGGAGGCTGTGGATCGCCTGAACCCTCAAAGAGTGCGGCGGGCGCTGGAACGGGCCCGGCTCGGACCACGGCGGCTCGCTCTCAAACTTCCCCCCTTCCGTCGCTTCAAATGCGCGTTGTCACCTTCGGTGCAGGACCTCGACGCTCGAATTGAGTTGCGAGTCCAAACAATGATGGCGCAAGGATGGATCGACGAGGTCCGATCGCTTCTGGCACGGGGTATACACGTCGCAGCGCCAAGTATGCGAGCGATCGGCTACCTAGAGATCGCCCGCTACCTTCAGGGAGAAGCCCCGTTAGAGGGTTTGGCATCGGAAATCGTGCGGAGGACACGTCGGTACGCGAAGCGACAGCGCACTTGGTTGCGTTCTGAGCCGTACCTGATCGACCTTCCCCACTCGATGGATGATGCCCTGACGATGGCGCGGCAACTAATCTTGACTGGCGAAGGAAGAATCGGCGATGGCTAAATCAATCAATTTGCAGGACATGTTCCTGAATCAGGTCCGCAAGGAAGGCATTCAGGTCACGATCTATCTCACGAACAGCGTGCAGCTCAAAGGATTTGTTCGGGGATTCGACGCCTTCACGGTGCTGCTGGATGCGCCCGGCAAGCCGACTCAGCTCGTTTACAAGCACGCCATGGCGAGCGTCGTGCCCGCCCGAGCCATAAACGGACGCGAGAGCGACGGCAACCACAACCACGACAGCCACCACGAAGATTGATCCCTTTCAGCAAAATGCACGGAATCGGCAACGATTTCGTTCTGATCGATGAAACCAGAGCACCCGTTGGCGTGCCGTGGGAAGATCTGGCGATCTCCATGTGCCGAACCAAGTTCGGCATCGGCGCCGACGGGCTTCTGATTCTCACCAAGGGTGATCATGCGCCGCTGCGCATGGACATGATCAACGCCGACGGCTCGAACGGAGGCATGTGCGGTAACGGCCTGCGTTGCTGCGCCCGCTACGCCTTCGAACACGGATTGGTCGACATCCCGCGGTTCGATATCGAGATCGGGCGACAGACCGTGTCGGTAGACGTGGCAGGTGCCTACGTGACGGTCCAAATGGGAGAGTCGTCCAACGACCGGGATGAAATCGGCTTGGCGCCGGGCGCGCCTGACCCTTTCATCGAGGTGCCGGTGTCGGTTGGGGGACGAGACTTCCCTAGCGTCGCCATGTCGATGGCCAATCCGCACTGGATCGTCTTCGTGGACGACCTTGGAATCGTTGATCCCCACGTGGACGGGCCAAGACTGGAGCACAACCCATGGTTCCTCAACCGAACCAACGTCCAGTTTGTCGAGGTTCTTTCGCCAAGCCATGTGAAGATCTGCACCTGGGAGAGAGGGGCGGGCGCGACGCTGGCCTGCGGTTCCGGATCCTGCGCCGCAATTGGCGCCGCGATGCTTACGGGCCGTACTGGACCGAGTGTTACGGTCGACTTACCCGGCGGAACGCTTCATATCGAGCACCATGAAGATGGCTTCACGATGAAGGGTCCTGCGACGTATGCCTTCAACGGAACCTGGCAAGGCCTTGAATCTTCCGGCGCGTAGGGGCTACAATATCAGGCCTTTCGAGGTTTGAAGCATGAAGCAGGACACTCACCCGAACGTCTATCCGGTCGTCTACGTCGACGGCTCCCACTCGTGGACCGGCATTTCGACGATGAAGACGAACGAGACCCGAACGATCGACGGGATCGAGCACTACGTGGTCAACGTCGAAATCAGCGCGTTCTCCCACCCGTTCTACACGGGCCAAAAGCGATTGGTCGACACCGCAGGCCGCGTCGAAAAGTTCATGCGCCGATACGGGCAGCAGCTTCAGAACCAAGGCAAGAAGTAAGGCAATCTTCTCACTCCGAAAATAGAAGAGGCCCCGATCCTGCGATCGGGGCCTCTTTGTTTTCGCCTACCACTTCGTGACGACGGTGTAGAGAATCTTCTTCACCTCGCCCGCCTTGAGGGGCACGATGAACTGCAGGGTCTCAGAATCCGGTTTCGTTCCCGTCATATTCGACGAAGTGACGGTCCAATCTCCAAAGTGTCGCTCGAGGACGATGACTGTGTCCGCGGTCTCCTTCCGATTTCGAACCTCGATTTCGAAGGTCTCTTCGATATTGCGGCGCGAGTTGTCTGCCCATCGCCAGTTCGTCCGCTTACGGGTGCCCACAATGTCAAAGGAGCGGCCGACGAACAACGACACCCTCTCATCGCGAGGAGTGTGCTGAATCTGGTCTTCGCCCAACAGTTGCACCGAACCCGACTTGTCGCGTTGGAAGACCTTGACGGTGCCCTGTGGCAAGGGCATTCCCATCTGGTTGGCCTTTGAGTTGACGAACTCAACCCGAACCATCGGCTTGATGTTGCCCGTGCCGATCTCTCCTTCCCCGGGAATGTAACGGCCGAAGTCCTGCATCGAATCGAGGATGAGCTTCTTCTCCACCTTGAGTCCGCTCGCCTCTAGAAGCGACAACTGCTTCATCTCGTTGTTTCGAAGGGTGGCGGGCCGTTGCAGGGTGTACAGGTGGTACTCGAAGAACGCCTCCTCGGCAAAGCCCTTGTCTGCGACCGCTCCGCCGGCACCTCCCCGGCGGCCGAACTCCTGCGCGCGAGTTTGGGCACGCTGCACGTCGCCCGCAAGGAGTTTCAACTTCGCATCCTTGTAGGTCGCTCCTGAGCTGTTGTTCATCGACACCCAGCCGCGAATGTCGCCGCTTCCCGCGCCATCCAAAGTGAGGACGTAACTGGCGTTCCAGCTCATCTGTTGCGTGATGTAGCTCAACTCGACCTCGTTCGGTCCGGGCTTCGTCACATCCAAGTCCCACAACAGCGTCGGCTTGCTGATCAGGCCTTCCGGGATCGAGGCAACCTCGATTTCACCGGTGGGGTTTAGGATCACGCGGCCCTCGTCGGTTTGGATAACCATGCCGTTGTAGGTTTGCTGCCCTCCGCCGCCCGTGTTTACGATCGCGGTCGGCGAGCTAACCAACTTCCCTTCCAACGTTTCCCGGCTGCCATTGGGAAGGACCCGCAGGAACCTGATCTTCTGGCCGACCGCCTTGGCGAGAATCGCCGTTGGGCTGATCAGGTCGTACTGGTAGTTCTGCTCGAGCACTTCGAACGACGTGGGGTCCGTGAGCGAACGGACGCCCACACTTTGGGGCTCGATGGCCGCCGCGACGTTCTCAATGGCGACGGATTGACGCCCTTGGCGCAGCTGGAGCGTTCGGTTCTCCTTGACCAAGGCGAATCCTTGGTTGTAAACGGTGATCTCCACCGCACCGGCTTGCGCAGAAGCAAGGCCGGCAATGAGCGAGAGAAGAAACATGGGTTGAAATCCTCCTTACTGCACTTTGGACGCCTCGGTGCTCGCCAAAGCTACGGTGCAACCCGGTTAAGGTAGATTCCCAACTTAATGATGCGCACTGGACTTATGCGTTCTCTGGTGTTCGGCGGCCTCCTTGGCTTCGCTCTCACCGCCGTGTCGCAAACGGCAAAGAAACCCCTCGACCACGACGTTTACGACATCTGGCGGGCTCTCAGAGGCCAGTCGCTCTCCGACGACGGCAAGTGGATTTCGTACTCCGTCGGTCCCGCCGTCGGAGACGGCGAGTTCTTTGTGGAGGGCGTGCAAGGCACTCCCCAGTACAAGGTGCCGCGAGCCGGCCAGGCGAAGTTCAGCAAGGACGGAAACTTCCTCGTCGCCATCGTCTCTCCCGCCAAGGCCGACGTCGACAAAGCCAAGAAGGAGAAGAAGAGGCCCAACGAGATGCCCAAGTCCTCGGTGGTTGTGCTGGACCTTCGCACAGGCCAGACGACGACCTTGGAGCGTGCAACAAGCTATACCATGGCCGCCGACGGCGGCAACTGGGTGGCGTACAAGCCGGAGCCCTTGCCCGAGAAACCCGCAACGCCGCCTGCCGCGGGCACGCCGCCTGCCGAGAAACCGGCGGAGAAACCCAAGGACGACAAGCCTCAAAAGAAGAAGGACCACGCCGTGGGCGGCGAGATCGTACTTCGAGACCTAGCGACCGGCAAAGAAACCAAGATCGCCGACGTGTCGGACTTCTCCTTCTCCGACGATGACGACCAGTTCGTCTATACGGTCTCCACGAAGACCGGAGAGGGCGACGGCGTGTTCTTTCGGAACCTGAAGACCGGCGAGACCACCACCGTCATGCAAGGCATGGCGAACTACCGCTCGGTCGATGCCCACACCGCAACCAACGCCATCGCATTTTTGACCGATAAGAACGATTACAAGTCTGATAAGCCGCTCCTTGAGCTTTACGTTTGGAAGCCGGGCGCCAAGGAAGCGACTCTCGTCGCCAAGTCGGGTTCCGAAGGCTTGCCAAAGGACTGGATTCTATCGAACGGAGGCGTCCGATTCTCCGACAGCGGAAAGCGCGTCTTCTTCGCCACCGTGCCCAAGCCCGTTGAGGAGAAGAAGGACGAGACTCCCGATGACGAGAAGTCAACCTTGGACGTATGGAGTTGGACAGACCCCGAGCTCCAGCCCATGCAGCTCTTGCGCGTAGCCCAGGAACGTAACCGCACCTATGAGGCCTATTGCGACCTAGCGACCGGCAAGCTCGTCCAGTACGAGTCTAAGGCGCTCCAGAACGTGACCGTGACCAGCAAGGGCGACGGCGAGTACGGAATCGGAACCGACAATCGGCCCTATCGACAGCTCGCCTCGTGGGACACGGATTACAGCGACGTCTATGTCGTCGACATGAAGACCGGTTCTGCGCGCATGGCGCTTACCAAGGTGGATGATGTTCCTGGCGCCAGCCCGAGCGGCAAGTTCGGCGTTTGGTACGACACGGAGACCCGCCAATACAAGTCGCTCGAGTTGGCGACGTTGAAGGCGGTCACCTTCACCCAAGGAATCAAGTTTCCTCTCTACGATGAGATGGACGACCATCCAGCTCCGGCTCCCCCCCACGGTATCGGCGGTTGGACGGCAGACGGCAGCAAGGTCCTGGTCTACGACCGATTCGACATCTGGCTCTGCGACCCGCGCGGAGCGGACCAACCCAAATGTCTCACCCAGGGGACGGGACGAGCCCGATCTACCCGCCTGCGCATCGGCCTTCGAGATCCTGACGCCAACGGTGTCGATCTCTCGAAGCCGGTCTACCTTTCGGCGTTTCACGAAGGCACCCGGGACTCTGGCTACTACCGGTTGAATCCGAACGGCCTCGAGCGTCTGGTCGTGATGCCGAAGTCATTCGGAGCGCTGAGCAAGGCCAAGAATGCCGAGGTCTACGCCTTCACGCGGGAGGACTTTGCCGACCCGCGCGACCTGTACGTCTCGGGTCCGAACCTTGCCGATATGCGTAAGGTTTCGGATACGAACCCCCAACAAAAGGACTATAACTGGTGTACCGTCGAGATGGTCAACTGGACCTCGCTTGACGGCATCAACCTCGAGGGCTTGCTCTACAAACCCGAAGGTTTCGACCCCGGCAAGAAGTATCCGATGATCGTGTACTTCTACGAGCGGGACTCCGACAACCTGCACCGCTACACGCCGCCGGCGCCCAGCGCTTCCACGATCAACCCGACGTGGTTTGCGAGCCGGGGCTACCTTGTGTTCATCCCCGACATTCCGTATCAGGTCGGCTACCCGGGCCCGAGCGCCGTCAAGGCCATCTTGCCCGGCGTGACCAGTCTGGT
>JAXLTH010000033.1:0-36038 GCA_046330155.1 Fimbriimonadales bacterium
CCGAAGCAGTTCTTCGAACCGGAGTTGTTCAACTGAGGGCAATGTAACAAAGTGATTAGCGAACTTGCCTTCATAGGGATGTTGATGCATCGTTGATCTCCTTAAGGCATGATATGCGAGCGCGATACCGGCACTGTACCTTGGCCACCGGAATCCGAATCTCGTGCCCTGCGATGTCTGTTGAGCGTGGGTGCAGAGTTCTGGAAAGTGCCCACATGAAGTCCCCCGCCCGGACCGTTCGGGCGGGGAACCGGTCTCTCATCCCTTCGGCACGTCGGTCAGCCCGATCTGGTAACTGGTCTTCGCGCCCCTGCCCGTGAGCACGATCACGAACGTGCGCGGCTGGTCCACCTTCAAAATCCCCAGCCTCGTGTTCGCGTCGATATCCTGCCGCTGGAAGTCCGTCGGCTGCCCCTTGTCGTCGTAGATGGCGACGTCCGTGCTCCACGCCGAGGCGGTCCACCGCACCAGCAGCGGCTCGCCGGGCTTGGCGGTGAACTTCCAAATCTGGATCTCGCCCTCGTTGATCTCCCCTTTGGCGGGGCTCGCCTTCGAGAACTCGACCGGACGGTAAACCTTGCGTGTCAGCGTGTAATCGCCGCCCCCGCCATCCCCAAAACAGCCCATCGAGAGCAGGTAGCGCCCCGGCTTCTGCACCACCATCCGCCAGGCGTCCGCCGTCTGGTCGGGGCCCGCGTCCACGTGCCGCACCTCTACCAGGTCGGGGTCGCGCACCACGGTCACCTGGTTGAACCCGGCCGTAGACGAGGTGAACGCCATCACGTCGCCCGCGTTCGCGTCGAACGCCCAATAGTCGTGGTTGGCGATGCGGAGCTTGCCCCCCGAGGTCTTGTCTTCGGCGAAGTCGGCCGCCGCCGGGCGCACCCGAAACGCGAAGTTCTTGCCGTCCGGCCCCGAGCCGTCGGTAGAAAGCCACAGCGTGGCGTCGCGCTCCGCCCGAAAAACGAGCATCCGCTGGTCCCTCGCCCGCGCGGGCAGTTGGGTGATCGCCTCCGGTTCGGGCGCCTGGTTGCGCGGAAGCGGAAAGAAGGGGTTGGTCTCCGCCTTCGCCACGCTGTACTTCGAAAAGTCGGGCGCCGCCGCCAAGGTCAGGCGGCAGTCGATGTTCAGGTCGGCGACCGAGGCCTCGAGGATATCTCCCTTCTTCACGGGGAACTCGAGCAGCGCCGGACGGTCGTTCGGCGCGGATGCCGTCCACGCGCCCCCCTGCGAGCCCGGCTTGAGCGGCGTCAAGGTTCGCGCCCCGATGCGCACCCGCCCGGCTCCACCCACGTAGCCGTAAGGGTTCACCAGAACGTAGTAGTCGCCGTCGAGCGGGGCCACGATGGCGTCGATAGCGGGCTGAAGCCGCTCCGAAAGGCTGGGCGAGTGCTCGGGCAAGCCGCCGGGGTAGATCACGGTGTCGAACCGGAACGTAAGGTAGTTGCCCTCGCCGCGCCGCTCCGCCACCATCTGCTTGATCTGCCCGCCTCTCATCGGCACGCGGACCATGAACGGCTCGGTGGCGTTGAACGTGCCCTCCACCATCTCTTCGCCCGGCACGTCCATCGTCGGATAGGTTCGGAATCGCACGAACACCTGGCCGCCCGCCCGGTTTTGGAACGACCGTGCGCGTAGCGAGTAAGCGCCTTCCTTGGGGCATCGCCAAAACAGCAGGGGCCGTTGGTCGCCGGGGTAGCGGTCGTCGTTGTTGGCGAAGACCTTGCCCTGGGCGTCGACCACCTCAAGGCCGGGGTCGAAGGCGTCGCTCCGGGCGTCCGCCACCACGGCTTCGCCCGCCTTCAGGTTGAGCTTCCACTCCACAAACTCGCCGGGCGTCAGCAGGCTCTTCTGCTCCTCGCCGTTCATATACGTCCCTAGCGCGTTGTCGAGAAGTTGAAGCGACGAGCGCTGATAAGTGCCTTGCACGCCGCCCTGCTGTACCGTCGAAAACGTGCTCCATGCCAAAACGAGAACTGTGGACCATCCCATGGGATATTTCGCCTCCACAGATACGACGGGGGTCGCCCGGTCCAACGTTACCGGCGTACTCTGCCCGGCTTGGTTGACGTTGCCTCCTGCTCCCGCCGGACTAACCATGCCCGCCAGAACGCCCGAACCCGCTCCATCGGCTTTGCTGAATTGTTGCGAACGGGCGGCGAAATCTCGCGATTTCGCCACCCGTCCAGGTTCAAATCGACCGGTTGCTGACGGAAATTCGGGTCGGTGCGACCCCCCGTCGGCAACAATTCGGCGAACTAGCCGATCGGCACCGGGTTGCCCAGCGTCCGCGGGGCGATCCAGATGAACGCCACGTACCGGCCCAGCGAGTTGATCGCCTCGCCCACCACGTCGCCCGTGATGGGATCGACGCCGTAAGCGTAGCTGGCGCTGTAGCCCGCCGGCAGAAGCGGGTGCAGGTCGAGCGGCGCCAGGTTCGGCCCGCGCCACACCAAGGCGTGGACCTTCAGGCTCGCGTTTCGCCCGTAGCCGACGATGACGCCCTTTCCCGCGCCGTAGGCGTACGATTCGGAGTAGCCCGCCGGGTTCAAATCGACCACCGAGCTCGCGCTGCCGTACCACGCCAAGGCGTGCGTCGCGCCGCCCGTCAGCGCTCCAGCGCCGAACCCCGCCTGGCGCGTGGCGTCCAAAGCCTGGGCTTGGCTGAAGCTTAGGGCGCCGTTCAGGTCCACCGCGGAAGCGGCGGAACTGCTCCACACCATCGCGTGGGAGACGCCGCCGGTCACGGCGTAGCCGGCTTGCCGGCCCGCCCAAACGTTGTAGCTGTGCGACTCGTCATACCCCGCCGGGTGCAGGTCCACCACCGACGCCGCGGATCCGTTCCAGGCCACGGCGTGGATAATCGAGTCGAACGTGGTGGCTTGGCCGGTCTGCTGGAACCCGTCCGAACCGTAGGCGGCAGAGGTGGAGTAGTTCGCCGGGTGGAGGTCCACAAAGTTGTCCGCCGAACCCAGCCACATCAGGGCGTGGTAGGCGTAACCCGTGCCGACGCTGTTCGCCGCGCCAACCTGCTGGTTGCCGCCGATGCCGAAGCCGAAGCTCACGGACCATCCGGTCGGGGTCATCGGAAGGGCGCTCTGCGAGGTTCCGCTCCAAAGGCACGCCATCCGCGGCGGATATGAACCCGCGCTGCCGAACTGGCGTCCGTTGTAGGCGGCCCAGGCTCGGCTGGAAGTCGCTCCGATCGGGTTGATGAGGCGGGCTTTGTACTGCGCCTGCGCTGCCCCGAAGGCAAGCCCCAGCGCCGTCACGGCAAGCATGCGAAAGGCGAAAGACGTGGAGCGTTGCACCATATCTTAGAGGAGTGCCTCAGCAAGCCGGAAGATACGAGGAAAGTGCCAGGAGTTGGCTTACGGAAGCAAAAAGGGGTTGTCCGATCCCTGAACTTCGCGCATAGTAAACGGGCTGGGTTGGATCGTCATGTCAGGATTCCTTTGTCGCGTCGTCGTTTTCTTTGGCGCACTGCTTGCCGCAGGTGCCGCCTCGGCGGCAGTGCTTTTCGCCGATGGCTTCGAATCGCCTCCCCACACGGCCGGGCAGCCGCCCTCCAATGGATGGCTCAGTACGACGGGCGTGATAAGCCGGACGACGTTCCACGCGGGGACTCTGTCGTTTGAAAGCGTTACCCACCCGACGCTGCAGCAGTACGTGAACGGCGTTCACACGTTTAGCGCCCCGACGGGCCGATTTCTGACCATTTCGGCGTGGGGCAAGACCTCTGCGGGGGGCACTGTGCTGATCCACGGACAGTTCAACCAGGCGGGGCCGATCCGCATCGTCCAGTGCGGCTTCCTGAGCAGCACAGGCCAATGGCTAATGCAGGTGATGGACGGGTCGAACAACGTCCTGTTCTCCCAGACGGGGGCTCTAACCGGCTTTGATTCCACGGTCTGGAACAAGCTGGAACTGTTGCAAGACCGATTTCTGGGCACGGCGACCTTTCGGCTAAACGGAACGACGAAGTTCACGCTGAACAACTTCACCTCGCTCGTATCTGGCGACGCATGGGTAGTCGGGGTGCGCGGAAACACGCTCGGCTCGCCCAGCACTTCCAAGGTGAACTTCGATGACGTCGAAGTCAGCTCAAACTCAATCGTGGAGACGCTCCGCCCAGCCTCTTGGTCGGTCACCGAGGGCTACGACTCGCAAGGAGACCTCGCCTCGCTTTTCGACAGCGACGACAACCGCCTGACCTTCTTCAACAACGAAGTCACCTTGGGCACGCGAGTGGAAATCACGTCGGAGCCGACTTTCAACGTGGGTTCGCACGATATTCGGGTCGAATGCGAGCATTCGGCGGCGAGGAACGGACTCCTGGTCAGGCTGTACCTGAAGAACAACGCCAGCGGTTTGTTCGACCTCTTCTACGGCAACACCGCTCCGACCACGGACACGTCGACGATGATTCAGGCAAGCGACCCGAAGTACATCGGCAACGGTCGGGTGGTGCTCGCCGTAGCGTGGGCTCCCATCAATGACGAGGCCCCCGCCTTCGACGGTTGGGAGCACCTTCTTGACCGCGTTTCCTACGTTGTTGCCCCTTAGGGGGCACATGGCGCTCCGCTTGGGGTAACAACTCCAGCGGGGAACCATGCAGGAAGTACTTAACGTTCTAAGGCCGATCTCGTTGATCGTGGGCATCGCTTCGGTGATCGGCGCCGCAGTCGTCTACTGGTTCGCGCTCCAAGTTTCCGCCGGGCGCGAGCAGGTTCGCAAACTCAAGGTGGCGATGGAGAGGGATCCCGGTCCGGGCGACATCGCGGCCGCGCTGCGGCTCTTCCCGGCCATTGCCTCAACTCCCCAGAAGTTCCAGCAAGACGAATTTAAGCGGGTCTTGAAGGAAGATGAAATGAAGCGGGGCAAGAGCTTCGAGACCTTCAAGGCGTTTGCCCGATTCTTCGTGATCATCGCTTTCGTCGCGGTTGTGCTGTTCTTGGTCAGCACCTACTGGAAACCCTCGTAGGCAAAAGAAAAGCCGGGCCCGATACTTCGGACCCGGCTTGGACTCACAACCCGACTAGCCGTCGAGTTGCCACTCCATGAAGTCGATCTCATGAAGCCACCCGTCCTGCGTGGGCGCCTCATCGTTGATCGGACTCCACTTGAACCTCATCTTGGTCTGTCCGGCTCCGTTCACGAAGTGCGCGGCGTTGGTTGTCCAAGTGACGGAGTTCTGAAGGTCGGTCACCTCGGCCACCTGCCCAAAGACCGTTCGCCACTGGCCCAGGCTGTAGTCGTACGCTCGCCAAACTTCGGCAAGGCCGTAGCGGGCCGCGCAGGTTTCCGCGTTGATCGTGATCGACGCGGGGGTCTTGAACGTGGTGACTCCAACCACTTCGACCTCAGCTTGTAGGCTGGCGGGATCGTTGAAAACCTGCTCCTTCACGTCGTCCGAGTACTTGAAGGCATCGATGCCGCCGTTGTACTCGTCGCCCTGGATCAGGCTGTAACTCGAGGGCACGATGGTGTCGGCTTGGTTGGGCGAGACCACCATGTTGTCCGCGATGAAGATCGGCCCCCAGTCGCCGCCGGTGGGAGGCGGTGCGTCGTAGTGGACGACTACTCTGGTGAACGGCGTGGGCGACGAGAAGACCAAGACGCCCGTGGGCCACGTGCCCGCATAGGTGGTGGTGGTGGCGGTGCCTACCAGGGTGTTGCCGTCGTAGGCCGTGATCCGCATCCGGGCCGAAGTGTCGCAACCGTACTCCTCCGGCGCATACATGATGGACACGTATCGAAGCGGTACCGAATAGCTGATCAAAAGGTCGGCGGCGTAGACGCTGTTCGGGAAAATGTAGTTCCCGCTCATGCCTCTCGGAGCCAATCCGACGCTCCCGTAAAGCTGAATCGAAAATCCTTGGCCAGTAGCCGACAGATGGGCGTTGATTCCCCCGACCGAAGAATCGACGGGCAACGACCGATACGGGTTGAGCTCGTCAAACGAGAAGAGCACGCGCTGGGCCATGGCCTGAGTGGCCATAGCCGCCAGCGTAGCGGCTACGCAGAGCAGTTTCATTTTTCCTCACCAAGGCCCGAACGGACCCTAATTAGAAAGAGTGTCCCCCGGTCTTTAAGATACAGCCGAAGAAACCTAACGTCAACCAATTCGGCAAACTTGCCGTGCCCTAGTCCGCTAGCGAGAGGATCGCCTCCACTTGCCTTGCCACCACGTCCGCCATGCGGTCGGGCATCCCCGCTCGCTCCAGATGGTTCCGGCAGGCATCCTCGAAGGGGCGGACTTGCGAAAGGCTTCGCAGGTTCGATCCCACAAACTCCCGAAGTTCTGGCTGTGCCTCTGCGAGTTCCTTGCGAATTTCCTCCCGACCGGCCAGCAACAGGACGATGTCGCGCACATTGCGGCTGGTTCGGATATCTCCCGTCCCCCAATCGCGGATGGTTTGCAACTTGGCGGCTAGGTAGTGCGGGGCGTCGATCATGTCCACGAAGATCTGAGGCGTCAGCTTGACCGCCCGAGCGTAAGGCACCGACAACCGGTACCAGGGATTCAGCATCCCGGGATTGCCTTCGCAGATGGGCAAGACGTCCATGACAACGTAGTCTTGTCGCCACCGTCGGACGAAGTCCTCGCGTCGATCCTCGACAAAGCCGTTGGATCGGAGCGAGGCATCGAATGCCTCGCCCTCAACCCGGCTCACGACCTCGATGACCGAGTCGTCACCCGCGATCGGTCGTGGACTGGGCCGGACAGCGCGCGTGAACAGCCGCTGCACAATAGGCCCACCCACGAAGACGACGGCGCCCCGGAGGGGGCCCAGCGCCTCCGCTGCCACAACTAAGATGTCTGTTCGTTCTGTTTTCTCGAGCACGGTTGCCTCCCAATCCTTGGGGTCGATAGTCGCTTAGTTTCGTGCCGGCGCTTCGGTGACGATGGTGGCGGCCTGAACCATGGCGGCAGCCGTCAACGCATCGTCGACGCAGGCAAAGGTGATGACGGAACCTGCTGCCGGCCATCCGATGCCCGGCCCGTCGAAGATCGAGTTGTTTGTGTTGGCGGCAGAACCCGTAAGCACCCACGTGCGGACTCCGAGGCTTGCCTCGGCGCGCAACATGGTCAGCGTGGCGTCGTCACACCGAACGGCATGGCTTCGGATGAAGCTCTCGGTCTGAGACCACGTGGTGGCTTCCGCAACGAGAGCCAGCTTCGGGGCGTTTGCGACGGAGCGGGCCTCCGGGGATGCGAAGGCGAACGACGAGAAGAGAGCGAGCAAGCAGAAGAGCGATTTCATAGAACCCTGGTGTCAGGGTTCCGTAGCCTGCATTTCACATGCCTTTCACTTCCGCGGGATGCGTGATATGATGTGGCGTATCGCGCATGAAGTGGCAGATGGACCTGTTTGGCGAGTTCCAGCTAGTCGGTCCTAGCGGGGCTCTACTCAAGTCCAAGAGCGTCAAGTTGAAGGTGCTCTTGGCTTACCTGGCCCTGCAACCGGGGGGGCGGGCGAGCCGGCGCACCCTGGCAAACCAACTGTTTTCCGCCGACGAACTGCCTGGTTCGCCAAACCTGTCACTCTTGCTGACCCGCTCCCAGACCGCCCTCGCCCAGATCGACAAGCTGCCGTTGCTCGCGTCCCACGGAGATCATCTCCACCTCATCGAGGACAACTACGTCACCGATGTGCAGGAGTTCGAAGCGAAAGCCGCCAAGGCGCGCCTTGAAAGCGACCCGTTTCGCGCCGCGGTCGCATGGCTCGAAGCCATCGAGGTGGTCAAAGGCGAGCCGCTGCGAGACTTGGACCACCCGTTGCTCACCGACCACGTCGAAAACCTGAGACACAAAGTGCTCGAGGGACTACTCGAACTTGCGCGGGGGCCCTTGGCGGGGTCTTCCACCTCGACGATCCTGGCACTCCTGAAATCGTTCGACTTCGAGAGCAGTCGAAGTTCGCTGTCGGTCGAGCGCCTCATGCGCATCTACGGCGAACTCGGTTTGAAGGACGAGTTGGTTCGCGTCTTCACCGAGTTTGAGTCCTACATGGATTTTGAGTACGGCGAGGCGCCCCACCACTCGATCATCCAGCTGTTCAACTCGATCCTGGCCCAACTCGATGGGCCCAAGGCCGCCTCTCCAACGCGAAACGCGCCCGAACGTCCGGATCACACGATCGGTCGGGAAGGCGTCATCGAGTTCATTCTCCAGCGCCTGCAGTCTGCCGGCCCTCGCGTGGTCACGGTTACGGGGCAGAGTGGCATCGGCAAGTCCCACCTCTTGCGCGAGCTCTACTGGCGCTGGCCTTCATCGCAGAAGGAGTACGTCGACCTCGAATCGATGCCCGCCGACGTCGCGCACCGCTACCTGGCCGGCCGGTCGCCGGAGGTGATCTTGCTCGACCATGCCCAGAGCATGGACATCGAGGTCGTTCACCGGCTCTTGCGAGACCTGCCCGACGCGAAGGTCGTGCGTGCCGGGCACACCCGCTTGGGGGCGGCGGACGAGCACGTCGTGATCTTGGGACCTCTGGAGGTTGGCACCGAGTCTGACCCAGGTCCCGCGGCCGAGATGCTCAGGGCGAGCCTCGCTCTGGTGACCTCCTCGGCCGATGATCCAACTGAGCGAGATTCCAGGATTCTGTTCCAGCTTGCGCGCCTTTGCGAGGGCATTCCTCTGGCCCTCGAAATCGCCGGCCGGCTTGGCGGCACCATTGGCTTGCAGGCGACCCTGCGAACCTTCGAACGCAACCTGGAAGGGGTCGGCGCCACGCGCGACGAATCCGGCCGGGGCAACTCGCTTCAAAGCGCGATCGCCAGCAGCTTCTCCTGCCTCAGCGAACACAGCCGAACGCCCGTGCGGTTGCTTGCGCGGCTGAATGCCCGGTGCCATGCGGACCACCTGATTACGGCATCGCAATGCCTGCCCGTTGATCTGGAAGAGGCGATCCTATCGGGCTTGATCGTCAGAGAACCTGGCCGGTCTTATGTGCGCGTGCCGCAGTCCACGGCGCTGTACGTCGAGGCAAACTCGCCCTGCGAGGCGGAGTCCTTCGAAGCCTTCTGCCGACGGACGATCGACTGGTTCCTGGAGCGGGCTCGCGACTTGCCGCTCGATCTGGATATCGCCGACTCGCTTCCCCTTGCCGCTTCCATTGCCAAGAAAATGGTTGGGTCGGGTGATCGCGAGGGCGCGATGCGCCTTCTCGCCAGTTTTCGGCCGTGGTTAGGCTCCAGCCCCTTGCCGGTGTCCATCCTCGAACCGTTGGACGAAGTCGTGGCAGGCGACGAGGCTCAGGACGCCACCGTTTGGGCGAGCGCCGTTCTCGCCCTCTCGGCAGCCTATTTTCATTCGGGAGCGTTCGATCGGATGGCAGCCACGGTCGAGTCGGCGAGACGCGCTACGGCTTTTCCGAATCTAAGCGTCGACTTTCGGTGCCAACTGACGATGCAGGCAGGACTTGCCAAGCGAGCCCTGGGCGAGGTCGAGAGAGCCATCGAGCGTTACCACGAAGCCGTCGCGCTTGCCGATCGCACGGTGCCCGATTCCACTTTGGTTAAGTGTTACTACAACCTCGGAACCTTGCTCGAATCGCAAGAAAGGCTAGCCGAAGCGCTGCAAGCCCAGGAATCCGCCGCCGAGCATTTCTCCGAAGACACGGACCCCCGGGTCGAGACCTTGGTGAACACGTGCCTGGGGCGATTGCGCTACCGCGTCGAGAACGACTTGGTGGCGGCCAGCCTCATTTTGGAGGCCACATTGGCCCACGCCACCCAGCGCGGCGACCGACGGGCGACGGCCGAGGTTCTTCAGAACCTCGGCTTGATCTACTGGGAGCGGCAGATGTTCCTGCGCGCCGCGGCGGCAGAGGCGGTGGGGACTCGGTTACTCCTTGAGTTCGGCTACACCCCCGACTTCCGCATCCTTGCCAAGTCCTCGTTCGTCACGCTGAGCCTGGCTCTCTTTGGGGCAGGCGAGGACGTCTTGGCGAAGGCGGTCCGGTCGATCATTGATCGGCTTGGGTCGCACGAATTGTATAAGCCCAATCAGGCAATGTTTACCGATTTGGAATCAAAGACGTACGCGACCCCGGCGGGGCTCAAGTTCAGCGCGGTCGGCGAGGCGGCGGTGCGAGAGCTCCTCGACGAGGTGATCGCAAGGCTTGAAGCCGCCTGTCTGGAGCGGGGCGAGAACACGGAGATGTTTGCCCTGCGGCCCAATCCGCATTCGCCCTCTGGGCAAGCCGACACCGGGCGAACCAAAGCGGGCTAAGGCCTGAGGCTCTGGCTTACGTGTCCTGACCGCTTGCCCAACGGTAGGCGGCTTCCATCCGCTCGCCGAACTTCGGAATCGTGAACTCCGCCCGTTGCCTGGAACGGCCGGCTTCGCCGAGCCGTGCCGACAGCGCGGGGTCGTCCATCAGTCGCCGCGTTAACGATGCCAAGGCGGCGGCATCGCCCTTCGGGAAGAGGAATCCCGTCTCGCCGTCGACGACCTGCTCCGGCAGCCCTCCGGAGCGGGTTGCCAGAACCGGCTTGCCCAGCGACATGGCCTCGAGCGCGGAGTAGGGGAACGCCTCGTCCCACTTGCTGGGGACGGCAACGGCGTCCATCGCCGCCATGGCGTCCGCCACGTCGGCAATCCGGTCGTGGAAGCGCACGTCGCCCCCCAGCGATTCCAGGCGCGAACGCTCCGGTACCGTCGCCAAAGACGTGCACCGTGTTCGCGGGCAGCGACCGCGCGGCTTCGACCAGCGTATCGACGCCCTTGTCGTCCACGATTCGCCCGAAAAATCCGAGCGCAAACCCCTCAATGCCCAGCTCGCGGCGCACGTCCTCGCGGGGCCGAACAGGCTCAAGATCAGGCACCCCCGCGTGGACCGAGCGCACCCGCTCGGCAGGCACCCCGCTCTCCACCAGCACCTTGGCGACGGCGTCCGAGACGCCGACAAAGTGGGTGAAAAGCCCGGTGTAGCGCTTCACCTTCGAGGCCGACCACGGCAGCACCACGTGGCGCGTCAAAACGCGGCACGGCTGCTTGGTCAGCTTGGCGGCGAGCGCCGGCACGATATAGTCGGGGCTGAAGTGGGCGTTGACCACGTCGAAACGGTGCCGCCGCAAGAATCGCACGTAGCGGGGAAGGGCGTCGAAGCGGAACTGGCCTTTCAGCGAAAGCTGGACCTTCTGAACGCCGACCAGGCGTTCGTTAAGCGGGGACCCTGGAGGAACAGTCGCCCACACCTCGTGGCCACGCTCGGCAAGCGCCCCGCCCAGATAGACGAGGTAGCGTTCGATTCCGCCCCAGTCGTGCAGGGCACTCCCGATTTGAAGGATCCGCATAGGCTGCTCGCGAGGGCTGAGGCTACCCCGGAGGGGGGTGCCCGCCCGGTAAACTCTAGCCTATGGACTTCGCCCTGACGCAAGAGCACGAACTCATCCGAGAATCCGCCTACAAGTTCGGCCAAACCGAGATCGTTCCCGGTTTGAGGGAGCGCGACCGCGAGGCGAAATCGGACCGATCGATGCTTGAAAAGATGGGCGCGGCGGGCTTTTTGGGCGTCTGCATTCCCCAGGAGTACGGTGGCATGGGCGCCGACTACATCAGCCTCGGCATCGTTTGCGAGGAACTCGAGCGCGCCGACACCAGCGCCCGCGTCGCCATGAGCGTGCACGTGGGCCTGCACAGCATGACCCTGCTGCAGTGGGGAACCGAGGACCAAAAGCGAAAGTGGCTGCCCGACCTTGCCACCGGAAAGCGGCTGGCGGGCTTTGCCCTCACCGAGCCCAACGCGGGCTCCGACGCGGTGAACATCAAGACCACGGCGCGGCGCGACGGCGACCACTACGTCATCAACGGGCAAAAGTCGTGGATCTCCCTCGCCGACTACGCCGACCAGTTCCTTGTGGTGGTTCGCCTGGCCGAGACCAGCGCCAAGGCGCCCTACGCGGCGTTCATCGTCGACCGCAACACTCCCGGGTTCTCGTCGCGGCCCATCCACGGCAAGCTGGGCGTCCGCGCCGGAAACACGGGCGAGCTGTTCTTCCACGATATGCGCGTCCATAAGGACTGCATGCTGGGCGAAGAGGGCGACGGGTTCAAGATCGCCATGTGCGCGCTGGACCACGGGCGCTACACCGTGGCAAGCGGCTCCGTGGGCGTCATCGACGCCTGTTTGGACGCCTGCGTGAAGTACGCCAACGAGCGCATGGTGCAGGGCGAGCCCATCGGCAAGAAGCAGCTCGTCCAGCAGATGATCGCCTCCATGGTGAAGGGCCGCGAGATCGGCCGGCTGCTGTACTACAAGGTGGGCTGGATGAAGAACACCGGCCAGCGCCACACCAAGGAGTGCAGCATGGCGAAGTGGGTGAACTGCGAAGCCGCCTTCGACGCCGCGAACAAGGCCATCGAAATCCACGGCGCCTACGGCTTCTGCGACGAGTTCCCCGTGGAGCGCTACTTCCGCAACTCGCGCGGCGCCATCATCTACGAAGGCACCCACGAGATCCACACGCTGGTCCAGGCGGAATACGAACTGGGCTACCGCACCGATAAGCCGCTGAAGCACCTGCTGCCGCCGTACCCGTTCGGCTAGTTCGTGTCGGGGCAGGCGTTGCCTCGTCTAAGGCATTAGGGATGGGACCAAGTCTGCTGGCCGTTTTGTTCTGCGCGGCGGTCTGTCCGCCGCAGTCGGGTCTGTCGGATGAAGCTCTAAAGGCCAAGGCGCTGGACGTGCGCCGCGCCTTAGGGGCGGCGTCTCGACTTCAGCCCATCTTCGACCGGGTCGACCCCGTGGTGGTCAAGCTGGAACGCGTGACCGGCGAGCAGGGCCGCCTGATCGCCTCGGTCGAAGGCGAGCCGAACGTTCTTCTGGACTTCCGCGATGGAGTGCAGATGACCCTGGGGGAGCGCACGGGCAGGCTCCTCACTTATGAGGATCGTCGCCCAGCTCGCTTGGAGCCGGTGCGGACGCCCACGCCCGCCCAACTGGACGACGAAGCCGCGCGATACCTTGCCGCCGTGTGCCCAGGCGAAGACGTAACTGCCCGCGGGGCAAGCTCGGCGTTCACCGATTCCGGCACGCGAAACGTGACCGTCACCTTGTTCCGCCAGCGGGACGGGCTGAAATACAGTCGGGACTTTGACGTGCAAGTGGACGTGGACGCCGAGTGTGCCGCCTTGCGCTACGTCCACGTACCCAATCTGCCCATCCCGCCGCGGGTTCAGCGGGCAACGGTCTCCCGAGACCGGGCGGTGGGCCTCGCCACCAAGGCTCTGAACGGGATCGGCATTGCTGCTTGGCGTTTCGATGAACCGCTCGAGCTTGTGGTGGGCGTGGCAAAGCCGCGCCGCAGCGATCTGGTACTCGTTCCCGCCGACTTGGTGAAGGAAGGGAAGAGCCGCACCGGGCACCTGTTCCACGAGGGGATCATCCGCTCCGAAGTCCGGAAGGGGCGTTACATCCTTCGGGTGGATGCGACGGCCGAGCGGGTGATCCAGGTTACGCCGCTGGGCGCTTAGGCGTCATTGCATCCTCGACGCGAGCCACCCGAGGGTGCTCCCCAGGAACGCGATCACCAGGACTTGGGCGACTTGAAGCGACCGGACCCCGATGGCGGCGCGGGTCAGGGGTCTTCCCCTGGGCAGGAACACGCTGGGTAGCGCGATGCCCGCGGCCAATAGCAGAACGAACTGCGGAACCTCGACGAAGTCTCGTAGATAGGGCGAGCCTACGCCGGCGAGGGTGGAGCGAATCTGCGCCACCTGAGCGAAGCAGAGGAAGAGCAACGGAGCCAGAGAAAGGCCTTGGGACAGAACTCTCGGGGCGGACGGTTCGGGCCCCTTGCCCCAACCCGCCAAGGCGACGAAGCCGTAGAGGGCAAGGAGAAGGAGGTACGCGGTCATTTCACCTCTTGTCCCTTAGCATGAAGGTATCGCGGAATGGACAACAACAGCGCACCAAGGAACGCGACTCCGAGGAACCCGGGCGTCGCGCGAGCGGGGTTGAATGCCATCAGAAATCCAAAGAACAGCATCCATAACCACGGCACGAGGGCTTTCCAAGAGCCGTCGAGCTCGCGGTCTCGCCTGTAACGCGGGTCTCCTTCGCCATCGGGAAAGAGCGACGCCGCGCGGCGGGCGACCCTTCCGCCCGTCAGGCGCACGACCCCGGTGAGGGCGAGAGTGCAACTGGCCGCGTAGACAAACTCCATCAGTAATCTCAACCAACATCTGCCTTACGGCTTCAGCGCGAGGCGCCCTCCTTGGTGCTCTCCGGCAACTTGCCTTCGCCACGCCCGGAACTTGCTTCCCGCCAAGCCAAGGCGAGCGGCACCGAAGCCGCCAGTACCGAACCTGCGGCGATGGGCAGGACGATACGATCGTCCAGATCCTTGAACAGAATCAGGCACGGCCACCAGAACAGGGCAAGGGTGCGCGGCAGACGCATCTTCCACGTTGTGCCCAGAGCCCGCGTCGCCCTCATGGTGGGGTCCTGTTCGCCGTCGGGAAAGACCTGCGCGGCGCGCCGCATCAGCCCGCGGGACCGGCTGGCGGAGGTTAGCGCCGCGTCGATAACAACGGCGACAAGAAGGACAAGTAAGAACCGGATCGTGCTCACCCTACTTCCACCTCAGAACGAGGAGTTTGCCGTTGAGATGATCTGTGCCCGAGTCTAGACGCCAAATGGTCGAATAGCGAGAACATGTCACGATCAGTTGGGCACCTTCGGATGTAACCATGGGTTCCCTTCCGAAACACTCGAGTAGCACGTACGGCTTCGGGTCGGGCACCACCAGTCGGAAGAGTTGCCGTTGGCCGCTCTCGTGGCCTGCTTTCTGAAGTTCAAGTTTGCGAATGCCGGGGAGATCGATGGTTCGGACCAGCTTGAAGTCGGGATTGCCGAAGCCCGACGAGCAGGACAACGTCAGCAGCGATGCGGAAGCGATGGCAGCCCAGATCATTAGCTTCACCGCCTTTCACCCTCGGGTTCAGCTATGCTGCCCGAGCCAAAGGAGCTGATAGCACGAGTCGCCCATCTTCCTGCCGTGGGTTTCCTTCGGAGCAGTAGAGCCAGAAGGGCCACAAGGTAAAGGCCGACCATGAAGTACCCGTCCACGAGAAGGAATCCGTACCACGGAGGAATGTACACGACGTGCAAATGCACGACCGCCTCCCAGAGTTCCCGGTCGAGCAGCGTGGGAGCCTTTGCGTCGGGGGCGAGGATGACGCGCCAACCCGTTACCGCTCTCTCTTTGTTGGTGGCAATGCGCCGTTGGATAGCCCTAAGCGCCGACTCGCCGCTGGCGAACGAGACGGCGACGGCGGCGAGACTTCCAACGGTGAGCGCAACCCAAAACCAGCCTCCCTCAAAGACCGCAAAGACCAACTCCGCAAGCAGCAAGAGGATGATCATGGTCGGTTGGGGAACAAGGCTCTCGCCTGATCTCCAGAAGCTCGCTTGGGCCTGAGCGACGCCTTCGTGACAAGGCTCACTTTTAGCAGATTGGATGCGAGGTTCAAGAGGCTCACAGGGTTCACCCTCACCGCACCAGATTGCCCAGATGCGAATGCACGCTCCCGCCAAAGCGGACTTCGCCGATATTGTCCGCGGTGAGGAGCACTTCGCCGTTCGGAGCGCCGTCGACGATTTCCCACACAAACACGATATCGCCCTCGATCTTTCGGACGATGCCAAGGACTTCACTGCCCTCCAGATCGTGAATCGAGCAAACCTCGTGCGATTCGCTCAAGTGGGTGAGCAGAGCCAAGAGCGAGCAGTCTCCCATCGAAGGCGGGAGATCGGGGTGAGCCGATCGTTCGTACTGACGCAGGTAGACGGTGTCGATGCGAAGTTGCTCGACGTTGGAGTACTCCAGCCAACGAAAGTCGGCAAAGGTGCCATCCCGCCGATAGACCGCATAGATGAAGGACGACTCGCCGGTTGCGGCAATGTGTCCGACCGAGAAGTCGCCGTCGTCGTCGCCCCGAACATAGATTTCGAGGAGCTTCTGCTCCGCTCGAAACGACTCGATAACACCCTTAAACGCTGGTCCCGAAGCCACCTTCGTTCCTCCCCGCCGCTGCGCCTTGGGTTCAGCGACAGGGAAGAATAGCACAGCCCTGCGCTCGGGGCTTACGGCGGTCACGGCACGATTCGCCCTAGGTGGCGTCGCCTTACATGGAGTAGACGTTGCTCTGCCAGCGGGGGATCTCTAACAACCGGGTGCTGCCATGAGGCGTTCCGACCGGACGCCAGTAGATCCACGCCGGTTCTCCAACCCTGACGATGGCCGTGCTCAGCCAACGTTGGGGCGTCCCCGAAAGAAGGCTCTGCTGGTCTACGATCTCGACGGTTGCTTTCTCAAGGTCCAAGATCAGGAACGACTCGCTGGGCGCACAGTGTCCCAAACGGTGGAGCAGTTCATCCCCTTGGACGAGTTCTCCCAGTTCCAACTCGGATGCGATCTCAAACAGAGCTTCGACCCAGGCCTGTCCCGCTCGCCAATCGGGACCGTAGGCGGCCGCTCTCTCCCCAATCACGTCCGAGCGTGCGAGAACTTGGCTGGTCAGGAAACTGAGGCAACGAAGCAGGGCTTCCAGACTAGAGATTTGGTTCAGGGGTTGGCTCTGCATATTCCTCGCTCCGGCCTGGTGCTTCGCATGCCTCCTACGGTCGCTTTCCGGCGGCGTCCTTGTTAACGGGGTCGTGGGTATACGACAAGGCAAGAACGATCTCTCCATTCGATCCGACCGCCCAGACGACGAGGCGGCCCTCCGGCCCTGGCTCAAGTTCCCAACCGAAGTAGAGAGGTCTTGCCCATTCGAACTGCTCCTTGCACGGAGCAACCATCTCCGTACGCTCGGGGTCGTCGACCTGCGAGGGCAGTCGACCGTGCTCCTTTTCGAATTTTGCGACTCGGTTGTAGACGCACCCTATCGCAGAGAGCTTAATGGCGGCCGGGACCTTCGCCGGACGAAACAGGATGAAGCAGACGATCGCGCTCGCGATCAGAAGTCCTCCGATGACCATCCGCTTTTTCATAGTTCCTCCCAGCGCTACGTGACTATTCGGCCCGCCGACCGGGCGGGTTGTCTGTCATCCACTGTAGCAGTTCTTTCGGCTGAGACCAGCCGGGCTCGATGGCGAGAGCCTCGTGGACAAAGACGCGGGCGAGGTCTTGCATGCCGGCGGCCGCCGCCGAATCGGCGCTGAAAAGCCAAAAAACCGGGCTGTGCCACTTGGCGTCCCGATGCGCGTTGAGAAGCCGGGTGACCTGCGGCCAATCCCGGTCCCGGCGATAGCCGCGGGTGAGGGCAAGGTCCGCGTCGTAAGTGCCCGAGAATCCCTCGGCTTCCACGGCTTTGGCAATGGCGGCGACGCCGTCCCGCGTGGAGCGTTCCACGATACGCTCCAAATCCCTGAGCCTGGGCGGCGCGGCATACCCTGCAGATTCCCACCGGTCCGGGGCGGAGGGCGGGGAAGCGCCGAACGCCTCGCACAGCTTGCCGATGCTGGCGAAGAGTCCGGATGGCAACCGCTTGGCAAGGCCGTGCCGCTGGATCAACTCGATGGCGTGGGATGCGCGCCCCCGAAGCGCAAGCAACTCCACCGCCAGGATGGCGTGCTCGGCAAACGGCTCCCCGCCCATGCTCAGGATGAGCTCCAGGGCGGTCGAGACGTCGCCCTGCCCGATCGCGGCTTCTACGTTGAGATCGAACATCGCCTAACGCCCCCTGATCCCAATCATCATAACCCCGTCCACGGCGCTGGCTTTCAGTAAAGCCTCCGCGGCGACTTCCAACTCCCGATCAGGTACCCGACGGCGGCTGCAGCGAAGAGAATTCCCAAGAAAGGCACAGGCTTCACAAAATCTGCAAAGAGCACGACGAAGGACGCTGGGATAGCTCCGCGAAATCCGTCATAAATAGCGTGGATATCCTGCTCGCTTCTGCTCGTGAATCTTCGAAACGAGAAAGTGACAACGTTATACACGCTCTTTCGCGAAGTGATGCCAAGAGCGATGACGACAAAGAGGGCTATCCCCATGAACCGCATAGCGAAGGCGCCGTCTGGCCCATAGTTCACGCTCATGGCCGGCCTCCCTCATGTCTCTGGAGAAACTCGAACAGCGGCCCGTCGAATCCGTTCAGGATCGCCTCCAAGGTGGTCCAACGCTCTACCGGGATCTGGATTCCCAGATCGTGCCCGTCGTGCAGAGCGTAGAACAAGACGTTGGCGTCGGGCAGGGCATACCGGCAGACATCTTTGAGCCAGTGCGTTGATCCCTCGGCGGTGCGGAGATACTCAACGAGCGTCTCCGGCTCGCCGTCTCCCGTCCACCCGAGGAAGCTTCCGTGCACAAACAAGGCGTCCCAAGCGTGCTCGTCGGGAATCACGGGTTTGCGGTAGTACCCGCTTATCTCAGGGTTGGGATGCTCGCCGATCTCGGATTCGATCATGTACAGCCCGTATGTTCGTATGGGATCACCGAGGAGTTGGATGATCGAGGAGTTTCTCTTAGTATCTGTCGCCAGCAGGTGATAGTGCGGCGAGCCGAGGGTTAACAATCGGAGCAACGGATAGACGATCGTCCGCCGGTACTCGCAGAAGGGCTTGAAAGCGTATTGGCCATACAGCTCGAGGGTTAGCCGGGAGCCGTGGGCGGCCACGTTCACGGTGAAGATCGAGTGCGTTGATTTCCACTGCTCCATGCTATGCACCTTTACCATCCAGTTCGGCACCACCCAAGTAGTCTTCCTCCGTTTCCATCGGCGCGCGCGGAAGCTCCCCAAGAAGTCGGTCGCGAACCCGATGGTGCCAGTAGGAGAGCGATACGAAATGCCCTCCCAGCATAGCCAGAAGGAAGACCCACGGCCAGGCGTCGTCGGGCAGCCAAGGCAGAACCCAGATGAGAAGCCAGAAGGCGATCCCTTTTCCAATGGCAGTGAACTGGTGCTCGTGTTGATTCAGCCGGGTTTCCCGATCCGCGCCGGCATTGGGCTTGAACCAGACGAAGCAGAACCAATAGAGCATGCCGCCAAACACCACCGAGGCCAGGAGTTGCATGAGAACGGTCTTCATGGTTTAGGCCTTCGGTTGCTCGGACTGGTCTCGGCGCACCAGAACCATCATCACGATCCACGTGCCCAGCCAATGGACCGGCACGGCAATGAGGGCGGCGCTTGTGGCCTCACTACTCGGCCAACGGGCGACGATCGTGAACAAGACGGCTATCCCAGGAAGGCTCCAGAACATCGCGACCACTCCCGCGCCGTAGAGGTCGACGATTCCTGCGCCAAACGGGTTGGCCACCTTGGGCAGGCTAGCGATGATCTGCTGGCTCAGCCGGAGGGCCTTCAGGCGCACCGGGTGCATCGGCTTGGCGAACAACCAGGCCGAATAGGGACCCCATACCGCCAGCAAAGCAAAGAACACGTACAGCATGGGAACGCTCATTTCATTGCCTTCTCAACTCGACACAGGTCCAAGTTTCCCCCGCTCGTTTCCACCGCTTGAGCACGCAGTCGGAGAGCAAGGTGTCCGCTTCTGGCGCGGAGTGGGATAGGCGCCACCGAAAAGGTCCCGCCGGCGACTTTGTATCCGCGGCGACCTCGTGCGACGTCGACCAGTTATCCGCATAGGACAGGTTCTCGCCCCGAGACGTCTCGAAAAGCACCGGGAGCCCGTTGACGCTCACCGAGGGGAGCGGGGAACCGCTGCCGGCATAAACGAGTTCGAGCACCTTGCCCAGCGCACGGCTGCCGTAGAAGTAGCCGCCGTCGTACAGCGTCACCTCGATGGGGGCGCTCCCCGCCTGCCAACGGACTTGGTCGACGCCCGCTTCCAGTCCGTAAACGCGAACGACGAGAACCGTTCGCGCCTCCGTCGTCGCCGCCGCTTTGCTCAGCAACCGAATTGCTTGAGAAACAACCTCGTGGTGCAGCTGCTCGGGGCGCGGTGCGCTTGCGCGGGCACACCGCGCAGACAGCCCCAGCCAGGCGAACATGCCGGCGAAGAGGATGACGGAGATCGCGCTAACCCACCTCATTGCCGGTGGCCTCCAAGAAAGTCCAGGGCGTAGTCGAGGAGGGAAGGCGGCGAGGCCGCCGCTGGGGGTTCTCCCGACCAACGAGCGCGAAGCGCCGGTTCGATGCGGATCGCCCGGGCCAAGCTGCCGGCGGCTTCCTCTTGCTGCCCTAGGTCGGCGAGCCCGCGGCTAAGCAGGAGATAGTAATAGGGACTGTGGTAGATCTCCCCGGCCCACGTTCGGAACAACGGAGCCGCCTGCGAGTACCTACCCGCGCGGATCAGGGTTTCCAGTACGGCCAGGGCCACCTCGTAAGCATCTTGAACCCCAAAGCCTGCCGCGTCGTCCAGCCCATCCACAAGATTGCGCTCAAAGATTGTCCCGCGGACGTGCTGGATGCGGAGGACCACGTCGCAAGGTTCCACGTGCGGATGGCCGCGCCGGGCAAGGGCGTCGGAGAGTTCTGCAAGCTGTGCGGTCCCTGCGGTGCCGAACTCCATGTCGTAGCGGAGTCGGCACAGGTCGGCAAGGGTGCCCGCACTCGCCGCGCGCAGGCGGTTCCGCTTGCTCAGTTCCCGAACGGCAAACGTGGGCAGGCTTCGGAACAGGAGGAGGTGGAGAACTTCGTCAAGCTCCTCAGGCGAGGAGGTGTCGGCGCGGAGCCCCGCGTCGATCTTCCACCCGTTCGCCGATGCGCTCGCTGACGTTCCTCCCATATCTCACCCACCCGCTACGATACAACAACCCGAAGCCCCAAATCGCAAGCCTATCCCCGAAAAACCGGGCTACACTGCACGGTATGAGAGGGAACGCGCTTCTCGCCGCCGCGTTTGCGGCGCTTCTCGTCGGCTCCGGCTGCAGCAAGCCCGGAATGACCGTGACCGACGGCGAGGGAAACCGGGCGACCGTTTCGGCAGACGGCACCAAGACCACCTACACCGACTCGCAGGGCAAATCGTCCACGGTTGAGGCGAAGCCCGACGGTTCCGTTTCGATCAAGGCGGACGACGGCAAGAGCTCTTACGAAGGCGGCACCACGCTGACCGAGGAAGAACTGGGCGTGCCGTTCTATCCCGGCTCCGCCGAGAAGCCGAACACGGCGTTCAAAGCCGACACCCCCACCGAGCAGTCGCGCCTTTCGGTGCGGACGACTTCGGACGACCCCGCCAAGGTTGCGGAGTTCTACAAAGGCAAGGTCAAGGACGCCAAGGTTTCCAGCATGGCCATGGAGCAGCAAGAGATGCAGCTGGTGCACGGCAAGACCGAGTCGGGCGGCGAGATCACCGTGACCGCCACCCGGCAGAAGGGAAGCTCGGAAACCGAGGTGAACATCGCCACGGTGTTCAAGAAAACGAAGTAGCGCCCGAGAACTCGGCGCATAATGGACCCTATGAAGGCCATGACATTCGTAGGGCTCGCCGTTGTCGCATCGTTCGCGTTCGGGGTTCAGAAAGCGCAGTATCCGAACTTCGTGACGAAGAACGAACTGTACGCCAAGACCGACTTGCGCGGCAAGAAGGCGCCCGCCCTGGCCGCGGAGCAATGGCTGACGGGCTTGGCGCCCTCCACCAAGGGCAAGGTGCTGGTCGTCGACTTTTGGGCAACCTGGTGCGGGCCGTGCCGCAAACTCATTCCAGAAATGAACGAGTGGGCGGAGAAGTTCGGCGACGACGTGGTTTTCGTCGGCATCAGCGACGAGAAAGCCGAAGTGGTGAAGGAGTTCATGGGCAAAACGCCGATGAACTACAACGTGGCGGTGGACCCGCAGAAGCGCATGATGAACGTGCTGGGCGTAAAGGGCATTCCGCACGTCATGGTGGTCTCGCCGGACGGCATCGTGCGGTGGCAGGGCTTCCCCGGTAGTCCGGAAGACCCACTCACCGAAGCGGTTTTGAAGCAGATTGTGGACGCCTCGAAGGGCAAGTAACGCTTGCCCCGCCGCGCGGACGTAATATAGAAGTGTGAAGAGCTTCTTTTGGACGTTTCGCGACTGGTGGGGACGCTGGGCGATCGATCGCGCCGGCGTGGAGGAAGGGTCCTACACGCTTCGGGAGATCCTCGCCAAGGTCGAGGGCGGTGAAATCGGAGCCCACACGTGGCTTCGTCACGTCTTCACGCGGCGCTACGCCTTGGCGGGCGAGATCCTTGCCCAACACGGTTTGGCGAGCGATGAGCAGTACGAGCGCTGGTTTCCCAAGCCGGACGGCGGCATCGGGGCGCACCCGGCGTGACGGATTCCCCACGCATCGGCCACGTGCATCTCAAGGTCTCCGACCTTGACCGCTCGGTGGCGTTCTACCGCGACGTGCTCGGCATGGAGTTGCAGCAGCTCTTCGGCAACTCCGCCGCGTTTATGTCCTACGGCGGCTACCACCACCATCTCGGTTTGAACATTTGGGAAAGCCGGGGCGGTCCGCCGCCCGCGCGCGGCACGACCGGCTTGTTCCATGTGGCGATTCTGTATCCCACGCGCAAGGCGCTCGCCCAGGCGTTCCGCCGCGTGCTGGATCACGGCTTCCGGCTGGACGGCGCCGCCGACCACGGCGTCAGCGAAGCGCTGTACCTTCACGACCCCGACCAGAACGGGCTCGAGCTGTACTGGGATCGGCCCGAATCGGAGTGGCCCCGCGTGAACGGCGAACTCCGCATGGTCACCGATCCGCTCGACCTCGACGATCTTCTCGCCGAGGCGGAGCGTTGAGAAAGGAGTACGCGAAACTCGCCAACCGCAGCCAGATCGACCGGCTGCGCCCCTACGCCCGGCAGGTGCTGGAAGGCTACGACCTGGGCGCCTACGGGCTGCGTTGCGTGAACCACGGGTTCAACACCACGTTCGAGGTGCGGACTTCGCGCGGGTCGCGCTTCGCTTTGCGGCTGAACATCAACTCCAACCGAAAGCCAGAGCAACTCGCGGCGGAAGTCGCTTGGGTCCGGGCTCTCGGGGAAGAGACCGAGTTGGACGTGCCGCATCCCATCGCCAACCGGGCGGGCGAGTACGTCACCGTGGTGGATTGCCCCGATTTGGGCAAGCCGATTCGGGCGGTCTTGTACTCTTGGCTAAGCGGCGCGAACGTCGGTAACCGCGCCACGCCCGAGATCGCTAGGGCGCTGGGCAAAGCGACCGCAACGCTCCACCGCCACGGCAAGGCTTTCCAAATGCCTAACGGCGCGGCATTGTACGGCTATCCCGACATTCTGTTCGGCGCGCCCGTGCGGATTCCCGCCGACGCCGACCACGGCGTGTTCGGCGAAGCGATCGCGCGCGCCAACGCGGCGCTCGACCATTTGCGCCTTCAGCCCGCGTTTCCCATCCATTTCGACCTCCACGCGGGGAATCTCAAATGGCACGGGGGACGCCTCTCGGTGTTCGATTTCGACGATTCGCTGCTCGGCTGGCCGGGGCTCGACGCGGGCGTGTCGCTGTTCTACATGCGGCGCGGCGCAACCGACCCTGCGTTGGAAGAAGCGTACTGGGAAGGCATGGCGACAACGCCCGAACAACTCGGCATGGACCGGAATCAACTCGAAGCGCTCATCGCGGGACGTAGCGCGTTCCTTGCCAACGAACTTCTGGCGATGAACACGGCGGACTGGATTCCGATCGCCCAAAAGTACGTCGGCGTTACCGAAGCGCGGTTGCGGCGCTACTTGGACACCGGCGTTTTCGACCCGTCGGTCGCGACAATCTAAGCCGGATCGCGCCGCAGGCGCTTGCCGAACCCGTGCTGGCGGATCGCTTCGTAGTCGTGCCCGCAATCGCTCATCCACACCACGAGAAAGACCAAGGGCACGTCGCCGGTGTTTGCCACCCGATGCGCGTATCTGCCGTCGATGTGGTGCACGCTGCCGGCGGACATGGGTTCCGTCCACGTGTTCCGCTCGCGGTCCATCAGAAGGAGCGCGCCCTCGCCTTGCAGCGTGGTCATGAACTCGCCGCGCTCGGGCTTCGTGTGAAAGTGCCCGCGCGTCATGAAGAACTCTCCGTTGACGTCGCCGGGTTGGATGACGGTGGTTGCGTAGAGAAGGCTCGGCGGTCCCTCGATCTCCGGCGCAGAGCCGAACGTCTCGTACACGAGGGTTTCGGGGTCGACACCGCGGGAATCGGCGAAGATAGACGCCAGATCGCCCACCGTTCGGCGCGTCTGCGGCCGGGCACCGTCGAATCGTCCCGTAGAGAAATCGAGCAACATCGGCAACAACTATTGTGGTCGCTGAGCGGATTCGCGCGTAAAATGCGCCTCACCATGCTCTCGCGTCGTGAAATGCTCGCCGGAATGGCGACCGCCGTCGCGTTTCGTAACGAAACGCTTAACCTGGTCGAGCGCGCCGTCAACTCGGTCTCCACGCGGATCGACGCGGAAGACGAAGCGTTTTGGAACCAGATCCAGCAGGCGTTCACGCTCGACCGGAACATCGTGAACTTCAACAACGGCGGCGTCGCGCCCTCGCCGCGCGTCGTGCAAGACGCCCTCCGCCGCTATCTCGAGTACAGCAACCAGGCGCCCAGCTACTTCATGTGGCGCAACTTGGAGCCCGAAGTGGAGAATGTGCGCCGCCGCCTCGCCCAGACCTTCGGCGCCGACCCGGAAGAAGTCGCGATCACCCGAAATGCCAGCGAGGCGCTGGAAAACGTGCTCTTCGGCTTGCCCATGAGCGCGGGCGACGAAGCGCTGACGACCCTCGCCGACTACCCGCGCATGATCACCACGCTCAAACAGCGCGAGCGCCGCGACGGCATCAAGCTCGTGCAGGTTCCGGTGCCGACGGTTCCCCAATCGCCGCGCGAACTGGTCCACGCGGTGGAAGGCGGCATCACCGACAAGACGAAGCTGATCCTGGTGAGCCAAGTCAGTTTCATGAACGGGCAGATCTTCCCGATCCGCGCCCTCACCGATTTGGGCCGGAAGCACGGCATTCCCGTCGTGGTCGACGGCGCCCACGCGTTCTGCCAGTTCCCGATGAGCCGGGATGCGCTCGGTTGCGACTATTACGGCACCTCGCTCCACAAGTGGCTGATGGCGCCCATCGGAACCGGCATGCTGGTCGTCCGCAAGGAGAAGATCGAAGGGCTGTGGCCGCTCATGGCGGCGGCGGACACCCAGAACAAGGACATCCGGAAGTTCGAGGAGATCGGCACCCACCCCGCGGCGAACCACAACGCCATCGGCGAGGCCCTGACGTTCCACGAGATGATCGGCGTCGAACGGAAGGCGGCGCGCTTCCGCTACCTCCGGTCGCGCTGGGCGAACGCCCTGCAGGAAGAGAAGAACGTGGTGTTTCACACGAACCTCAATCCCGATCATTCGTGCGCCCTCACGAACGTGGAGATTCAGGGCATCGAACCCGAGAAACTCGCGGGCTGGCTGCTGGACAAGAAGGGGATCTTCGTGACGACCGTCGGCGCCCCAACCTACAAAGGCATCCGCGTGACGCCCAACGTGTACACCACTCTGGGCGAAATCGACAGGTTCCGCGAGGCGATGCTGGAAGCAGCGCGGCACGGGATCGGCTAGCCGTGATCGAAGACCTCCTGGAGGCTTGGCGCGCCAACAACGCGATCACGCTGGAGTTGCTGGACCTCTGTCCGGACGAGACGTTCGAACTCAAGCCGGGGAAGGGCAAGACCATCCGCAGCAACTTCGTCCATCTGGTTGGAGTGCGCAGGATGTGGATGGAGGAGCGCACGGCGGCCGCCGCCAAGATAGTGCCGAAACTCGATTGGAAGGCTGCGACGCGTTCCGAGATTCGCGACGCTCTGAACCAGACCCACGATCTCATGGGCGACGTGTTCCGCAAAATGGCGGACTCGACCAAACCGAACCGGTTCTCGCTCCTGAAGTTCTTTGCCTACGTCATCGCCCACGAGGCGCACCACCGGTCGCAGATCGAGATCGCCCTGCGCATTGGGGGCCACGAGCTTGAAGACGCGGCGAGCTACGGACTGTGGGATTGGAGCAAAAAGTAGGGCAATCTCACGAAAGGCCGTGGATTCCCTGAAAATTTGATTGACAATAGGCGGACGTTATGAACCGCCTGCTGCGATCGACGTTGACTGCCTTGTCGCTCCTTCCCGCCCTTTGCCAAGCTCAGGGCTGGCTCGGTTACGGAGGCGACCCCCAGCACACCGCGATCTCCAAGGTGGCGGTTCAGCCGATGAAGGACATTCTCTGGTCGGTCAATCTCGACCTCAGCCCTCCGGCGACCGAGATCCATTACGGCACCATGCTGGTCACCCCGAACAACACGGTCGTCGCCACCATCAAGACCGGTCAAAGCGACTCCTTCAAGTTGGAAGGGCATCGGGGCAGAGATGGTGCGCTGCTCTGGACCTTTGTCACGGACTATTCGGTCCCGACGGAAGGGTGGATTGCGACGTGCGGCAGCACGCTAACCCCGCAAGGCACGTTGGTCATTCCCGGGGCTGGCGGAACAATCTACATCAGGTCGAACGGAGACAGCCCGAGCGCTTCGATCACCCAGGTGGCGTTCTTCGGCATGGACAACTACCAGGCGAACCCCGCTGCCTACAATCAAAACGTCAAGATCTGCACCCCCATCACCAGCGATTGCGAGGGCAACGTCTACTTCGGCTATCAGGTTCTTGGCGCAACTCCGATCAACCTTCAAGCGGGCATTGCCCGGGTCACGCCCGAGGGGTTTGCAACCTCGATTCCGGTCACGGTGGCGGCAGACGACGCCTCGATGCAACGCGTGCCCACGAACTGCGCGCCGGCATTGAGCAACGACGGCACCGTTCTCTACATTGCCGCCATGGACGGCAACTGGCACGGCTACCTCCTTGGTTTGAACGCGTGCGACCTTCAACCCCTTTACAAAGTCCGCTGCAAAGACCCGCGGAATGGTGGCGACATCATCCTGCATCCCTACGGTACGCAATCTCCCACCGTGGGCCCCGATGGCGACGTGTACTACGGCGGTTGGGCGGACAATCGCTATCGCGGCTTCCTGAACCACTACGACGCGACCCTCACCGTGACCAAGACGCCGGGCGCTTTCGGCTGGGACGATACGGCGTCGATCGTGCCTCGGTCCTGCGTTCCTTCGTACACCGGCACGTCCTCTTACCTCGTGCTGACGAAGTACAACGACTATCTTGAGGGAGGCGGCAGCGGCGAGAACGCCTTGGCGATCTTGGACCCCAATGCAACCGAAATCGACCCGATCTCGGGTGCGACCGTCATGAAGGAGGTCTTGACCGTGCTCGGTCCCACCCACGACCCCCGAGGCGGCGCCAACGCCGTGACGGAATGGTGCATCAACACCGCGGCGGTCGATCCCGCCACCAAGTCGGCGGTGGTGAACAACGAAGACGGCGTCTGCTACCGCTGGGACCTCGTCACGAACACCCTCACCGAGGCGGTGCGCCTGACCAACGGGGTCGGCGAAGCCTATACACCCACCGCCGTGGGAACCGATGGCACCGCCTACCTGGTCAACAACATGGTGATGTTCGCCGTCTCGAAGAAAGCCACGGTGGCGGCACTTGAGTTCAATCCTCCCGCCGTGGCGGGGGGCACCGCTGCTCTCGGAACCGTAAGGTTGAACGTTCCCGCACCCACCGGAGGCGCCAACGTCCTGCTATCCAGCGCCAATCCCGCCGTCGTCACGGTTCCGTCGCTTGTAAAGGTTCCGGTCGGCCAGTACACGGGCACTTTCGTCGCCACTACGTTCGCGGTCTCCGCCACCCAAAGCGTCACCATCACGGCAACGCGAGCCGGAACCAGCGTCACGCAATCGCTGACTGTAACCAAGATCGTCCCTCTCACCGGGGTTTCGATGAACGTCGAATCGGTGGCGGGCGGTAATCCGGCGGTCGGAACCGTCACCATGGCGGCGGCGACGCCCGCTGGGGGAGCCAACGTGCTCCTTTCGAGCAGCAACCCTTCCGTGGTCCAAGTTCCCTCATCCGTCAACGTGGCAGCCGGTGCGGCTTCGGCGAACTTCGCGGTGACCACGAGCGCGGTTTCCGCCACGACGGCGATCACCGTGACCGCCTCGCGGGCAGGCGTGGTTCGAACGGTCGTGCTCACGGTTTCGAAGCTCGTGCCGCTCAAGGCGGCTTCCTTGAACTCGCCAACGGTGGCATCGGGAGGCTCCGTCGTGGGAACCGTCGAGATCACCAGTGCCGCTCCCGCGGGCGGGGCAAACGTGGCTCTCTCAAGCAGCAGCCCCGCAATCGCCTCTGTCCCGTCCCTTGCCAAGGTGAACGCTGGGCAAACGAGCGGCACCTTCACGGTAACCGCCCACGCCGTGGCTTGCGATAGCCCGGTATCCATCACCGCGACGCGAGCCGGAATCACCCGTTCCGTAACGTTGACCGTGTTGAGGCCGGTGATCACCGCCGTCCAGCTTTCGACCAGCTCGATCGTCGGCGGCAACTCGCTAACGGGAACCGTGGTCCTGAGCGGGGTCGCGCCGACCGGCGGGGTCGTCGTCTACCTGCTCAGCTCGGACCTTGGCGTGGCAACGGTACCGGTCAGCGTGAAAGTGGACGCCGGGCAAACCTCGGCGTCGTACTCCATCGCAACTCTGGTCCAGTCCAGCGCAAAATCGGTCACGATCTCCGGAACGAAAAGCGGGGTGGCGTCGCAGGTTCTGCAGGTCACGCCCTAAGTCGCCGTAGCTAGCGGGTAGCCTTCGAGCCAGAGCCATGAAGAAACTGGATCGCATCGCGATCGTCCTTCTCATTCTCGCCGCCGGGTTTCTCACGACCGCCATCGAAGTCCGCTGGCTTCACCGCGATGTTCTGCGCGAGGAGTGGCAGGCTTGGATTCCCGTCGTGTACTCGGTCGCCGCAGCGGTGGTTTCCGTGCTTGCCGCCGTCCGTTTGGCACCCTTCCGCATGATCGCTTGCGCCGGGTTCGCGCTGGGCATCGCGGCGGGCCTGTTCGGGGTGTTCAGGCACACCGAGGGCAAACCCATGGCGATCATGCAAATGCTGACCGCCGAGGTCATTGTCGCGAAGGCGGACGATGGCGACGAGGGCGGGGAAGAGGGCAATCGAGGCAGGCGCGAAGGTGGCGAAGCCGAGAATGAACCGCCCGCACTGGCGCCTTTGGGCATCGCGGGGCTTGCCGCCATCGGCTTGGTTCTCGTTTGGCCCGAAAGGCGAAAGCCGGCTACTGCTTAGGCGGGATCAAGCCCTTCGCCACGTACCAGGTCATCACCCTGGGCGCGAGGCGCCCGCGCTTGATGGCGGGGTCCGGCGCCATCAGCTTCCGCACGAGCTTCTCGTCGTTGGTCCTGAAAAGGAAGATGCCCCTAAACGGCGTATCCACCGCCATGGGGCCGGCGGCGGCTAGCCAGCCGGTGTCCGCCATTGCCTGGATGTTCGCCATATGCCCGGACTGCAACTTCTCGCCCTCCTCCTTGGTCACGGTGGGGGCGTTCGCGGGGCGCATCAAAAAGACGATCTTGTGGGGTTCGATGTCCAGAAAGCCTGCCGAACGCTGGTCGAACAAGCCGTCGTACTTGCCGAAGAACCACGGGTAGACCTCGATCGCCATCTTGCCCGCTTTGACGTAAGGGTCGTCCGCCATCAACGCCTTCGCCTCGTCGCTGGACTGTACGTTCATCAGCACCAGGCCGCGCCAGTCGCCCTCGCCTTCCAGCGGACCGAGAGCGGCGGCATAACCCTTGTCCATGAGCCACTTGAGGTTGCCCAGATGGTCGCGCTGCATCTTGGCGCCCGCCTCGGCAGAAACCGGCGTCTTGTCGGGGCCGTCCTTCAGCACCACGAGTTGCCAGGTCACCATCGTGTACTTGGGCTGTTGGGCTTGCGCCATTGCGGTAAAGGCGAGGAGTGCAATCATGACGCCGATTATCGCCCAACTCGGACAGTAGACTCATCTATCCATGGAATATCGCAGGATGGGCCGGTCGGGCCTCAAGCTCAGCGTTCTTTCTCTCGGCTCTTGGGTTAGCTTCCACAAACAGGTGGATGTCGACGCCGCGGTCGAAATCATGCAAGCCGCCTACGACGGCGGCGTGAACTTCTTCGACAACGCCGAGGTCTACGCGCTCGGCCAGAGCGAAGTGGTCATGGGCGAGGCGCTCAAGAAGCTCGGTTGGCGTCGCGGAAGCTACGTGGTGAGCACGAAGTTCTTCTGGGGCTTGAACGACGGCCCGAACGAGAAGAACACCCTGAACCGCAAGCGGCTCATGGAAGCCATCGACGGCTCTTTGGAGCGAATCCAGCTTGACGAGATCGACCTCGTTTACTGCCACCGGGACGAGCCGGACACGCCCGTCGAAGAGATCGTCCACGCCTTCCACGACATGATCGTGGCGGGCAAGGCGCACTACTGGGGCACGTCGGAGTGGTCCTCGAACCGCATCATCGCCGCCTGGCGCTACGCGGACAAGCACGGTTTGCACCGCCCCGTGGTCGAGCAGCCGCAGTACAACCTTTTCGAGCGCGAGCGCTTCGAGGGCGACCTCTCCGTGGCGATTGACCATTGCGGTATCGGAACCACCACGTGGAGCCCGCTCGCCAGCGGCGTTCTCACCGGCAAGTACAACGACGGCATCCCCGAGGGCAGCCGCCTCTCGCTCAGCGGCATGGAGTGGCTGCAGTCCGCCGTCACGCCCGAGCGCATCGAGAAGGTGCGCCAGCTGAGCGCGATTGCCGAGGAAATGGGTTGCTCCACCACCCAGCTCGCCCTGGCGTGGTGCGCCAAGAACCCGCGCGTGACCACCGTGATCACCGGCGCCAGCCGAAAGTCGCAGTTGGAGGAGAACCTGGGCGCACTGGCGGTGCTGGAGAAGCTGGACGCCGAGACGATGGCGCGCATCGACGCCATTTTCTAGGCTCGCAACTCGGAGGGATCGCGCGGCGATCCCTCCCATCTTGGCAACTGGCCCGAACTAACCGGGGTCCGAGCCCGTACCTACGGTATGGTTTCCGCGCTCGTGTTTCTCGCCGTATCCCAAGGCAACGACGGCGTCGCCGTCCTGAAGAACCTGCGGGACGAGTATCAAAAACTCTCGTCGTTCAGCATGAACATCGAGCACCACGAGAGCTCCGGCTTGTTCCCCGGCAACTACAAGCAGTCGTTCGCCTGGAGCAAGGGCAGGTTCGAGCTGAGGGTGACCAAGACGAGCGACGCCAAGCCGGAGGCGGGCAAACCCGGCTCGCTAGCGCCGGATTACTTCTGCGACGGCAAGGATGTGGTCTCTCGCCAGATCACCGGCAATACGTCGACCCGAGAACTCAACCGCGACCCCAACATCCTGCCGGGCTACGAGGTCGCCGGCGGCATGATCGTCTCTTGGCTGCTCAAGAGCCCGAACGCCGACATGCTGTTCAACCCGCCCAAGGGCTTCGAGGTTGGATACGAACTCGGCGCCCAAACGCGCTGGCACGAGATGGACGCGAAGGAGCTGAAGATCACCATCAAGTCCGGGGGGCAAGGCTCCGACGTTCGGTTCCTCCTCTCCCCCGACCTCAAGAGCCTGGTCGGCTTCGAGTGGAAGCGCGAGGGCAAGACGGGTTGGGCGATCTACTCCGACCAGAAGCGCGACCCGAAGCTGTCCGACACGCTGGGAACGTTCAAGGGTTAGGACCGTCCTTTCCTAACGGTCGCGTGACTTTTCCAGATGGTTGGCGTATGCCCTCCAGTTGGGGAATTGTTTGTGGTCAATTTCGCCCGCGAGCAATGCGCGGAAATAAGACAAGACCTTCGCAGACACCATCGACGTGGCCGGATGTTCGTAGATGTAGCTGAGCAGCTGCTCTCCATCGGTGATCGGCTCCAAGCCACTCAGGATGGTCTTAAGTGCGTCGGTTATGGTCCGAACAAGGTTGAGTGCCGTTTCTTCACTGTCAGGGTAGGCAAGATGACCCTCATTCGACAGGTGCTGAGCGACTGATATACAGGCGTAAGTGATGCTCATTCCCACGCTTCCCCCCGGGTCATGTAAGGACTGCAACTTGGTGGAGGACACGGTCACTTGGGCAGAAGTGAATCGATCGCACGAATTGTTGACGATGTCGAAATCAATTCCCAGGGTGATGTCACCGTTGATTACCTTTGACCATCGCCCTCGCCCAGTTCTTTGAAAACCCATCTGGGCGATCGTCCTCCCGACCTGTTCCCGAACAGTTCTGGACGGGTTCATTGCGGAAGGGTCCTGTTAACGAATCGTACTTTCATGAGGTTGCTCGGTTCGTGATACCTTACGACCGCTACGTCTCGATGTTCGCCGTCCCGCCTTGGGAAGAGGTGATATGGGAATTCATGTCCGCTTGCGGGCCCTTCGCTCCAACGTAAAGCTATAGAAAATCCCCGCCGCTCCCCAAGGGTCCAAAAGTACAGGCAGCAATCCAAGGGCCGCGTATGGACTCGCCCAGAACGTGAGGAACAGCCCGACGCCAAGCAGTATCCCGCCCACGAAGGGCAAGCCGCTGACGTACCGGCCCGACGTCAGGCTCTGCCGCCAAGCCAGGAGATTCACGAGAACCGCCAAGCTTCCCAGAACGAGAAAGATGGTTGCTACAAGGTTCATTCCAATGCTTGCCGACGATTCTGGCGGCTTCGAGGTGCCTCTGTTACGGTCCGGACTCCCCTGTTCTCGTGACGAGAAGGACAAGAGCGTTGAAGTCGGGAGGGATTCGATTGGGGGACTGGCAAAACCGGAGTGTCCACTCCCTCTGGGGCACCTTCTCTTCGATGATCACGCCGAAATTTCCCCAAGCGTCGTTCGTCGGTCCTCCTACGGTTTCGCCAAGCGCGTTCCACATGGTGAAACGGGCTCCTGGCTTAACACCCTCAAACTCGATCTCAATGGGTTCGTGCCACAGCGATATCCAGACCACGCCACGGGCGGAGATGCCACGCCGGATCTTGATGCGGCAGTTCGTCCCGAACAGGTGTAGCGCCTGCTCAGGGCTTTCGGTCCTCCTCACAATCTCCACGGTAAGTCGGTCCGTAGCCTCGACGTCAAGCCTGAAAGTCCGGTGGATGAGCTGGCCCTTGTAGATGATCTTGCCATCCTCGGAAAGCTGATAGGCGTGCCGAAACGGAAAGACGTCGATGGGCGGAGGCTTAGTCATGATCTCGCTAAGGTTTGGGAGCATCGCATCTCGAAAGGTCTAGTTACGTATGGTCCTCTGTGTCCCAACGCTCATTGTGGACGACGTTCGCGCCACGACCCTTGCGCCATCGTGAACCGATTGAGAATGCCACGGCCTGAACCAAAGCGACCATGAACCAACTGGAAACGCCAACAATGGAGGCAACCTGGCCAACTAGGGCCTTGCTCGGTTCCATCTCGACGTGAGGGTCTTGGTAAAGCGCATATCTTGAGCCTGCGATGACCGCCGCGACCACGGCATTGAGGAATACGGCGAGAAGCAAATGCCTACGTTCACGGATAGGTGCGATCGCTACCGCGACCAAGAGGACAACCCCCGGAAGAACTTCCCAAACGGTTGCGCCCTGCGACGTACTGCCGATTGTCGATAGGAACTCCAGGACGAGCCAAACCTGCAGGGCCAATCCTGGGATGAGTCTAGCCATTCATATCCTCTACCTTGATAGACCGAATCATGCCCGCGGTTGACAATGCTCGTTGAGTTTTGCGGAAAGCTCCTCGAGTCTGGTCCGTCCGTTCTGTCCGCACTCCACGCCGATCAGGGCCGTGCCCACAACAAGGGCACAACCAAGAACTGATCGTGTCAAAGGCTTACTTCCTTATCGAGCCCCCCACTACTTGTCCGGTCTCCGCATCGATGACGACGGTGCAGGGCCTGGCGGCAACGACGTAGCGGAGGCGAAGCGGCGAGCCGGTGCCTCCCGGCTCCGGTTTGCCCCCGCCGAAAGTGCCGTCGCCCCGTTTGTATCGCAGAGAAGCGTTCTTGCGAAGGATGGCGAGATCGTCAATCGCCTTTCGGTCGGCATCGTCGAACCACCGGCTGTTTTGGCGAAACACCTGTTGGGCGATCCTGGCTGCCCGGTCAAGGGAGATCGAAACCCGAGGCGCGACGTAGGTGTGGCCCAGCATTGCCGAGAACTTCAGGAGGTTGCCGTTTCCCTTGAGCCGTACCTGCAAGCGGTCGCCATCGTCGCACGGATAACCGCGGAAGCGGTCTTGATAGGTCAATTCCCAGTAGCGGGCGCGGAGCTCAACGCGGCAGATCGCCGAGCCCAGCTTCTGGCGAATCTGTTTGCCGAGGCCAAGGCGTTCGCCGTACCCGATGGCGAGTTGGAGGGCGTCGCTTGCCTTACCGACCGGATGGTCCTTCAGGTACTTGCTCTGAAAGACGTCGATGGTTCGAAAGGCGCCTTTGGCATCGAAACTCACCAGTCCGAAATCGGTCGTGATCAGAGTCCCCGATTCGGTGGTTTCCGGCTTGCCGATCTTGGATTGGGCGGGCAAATCGACCGCCGCGCACACCGCGTTCACCTTGACTTTCCAGTCGGGCCCCGGTTGCCCGGTGCCCTGTGCCGCCAAGGCTAAAGACAGCCCCGCAACCCATGTCCCCATAAACTGATGCAACTTGACACCTCCGGCTCCCCTTCCGGTCCCAACTTACCCGATCCCTGACTCGTAATCCTTCGGCATCCTGTTGCCACAGCAGCGGGTATCCACTCGCCCATCCTGCGAGCCCAAGGTTGACCAACCGCGCCTCTCGTGACGGATCAGGTGCGCCCGAAAGCCGCCGCAACCCGCGGCGGACTCAGGCGGCGCGCCTGCTGATAATGTTGCATTCCAAGACCCGAAAAGACCGAAATCCGACCATCCCCAGGTTCAAAGAGCGGGTTGCTGACGGCGAAAACGGGTCGGTGCGACCCCCCGTCGGCAACATTTCCGCGAAGGGAAGCGGCGACCTGGCTCGATTTCCTTCTCGTAATCCTCGCGCAACCAAGGCGTCAGACCTGCGGAGGACACTATGAGAACCACCCCCTGCCTCGCACTCCTCGCCCTTGCCGCCACGGCATCCGCCCAACACCTCGAGCGCGTCTACAACCGGGACACGCACCAGGGCTTCAACCTGAAGAAGGTCCAAACCGACACCCTGGTGAAGGGCCCGATCGTGAAACAGAAGACCTTCTTCACGTTCGACAACCCGTTCACCAAGCTCACCGAAGCGTCGGTTTGGTTCAGCCTGGACTGGGCGGCGGTGCTCAGCGGGTTCGCCTATTGGTACAAGGACGAGTACGTGCCCGGCGTGCTGATGGACAAGAACAAGGCGTGGTTCATCTACACCGCCATCACCAGCCGAAACGAGGACCCGGGCATCATGGTGCAAACCTCGCCAAGCAGCTACCACGCGCAAATCTATCCGCTGGCCGTGGGCCACGACCTTCGCGTCGAACTCGACTCCGTGGGCTTCTTGCAGGCGCACCAGGGCGAGCTGGTCGTGCCGCAGGCGTCGTTCGGCGGCGAAGTGCCCTACGAGCGCAACGTCCGTTCCGCCAAGCCGGAGACCTTGGCGACGGTGGGCGAAGCCAAAACCCAGCAGACCCATGTGGTCTTGCCGAAGAAGGACAAGCTCGACCTGCAACTGTACGCCCAGCGCCACCGGGACGGCTACACCTACGTGGCGGGCATGCTCCGCACCGACACGCCGAACGCGGCGCTCCAGGTGAAGGGTCTGCACAACGTTCTCTGGACCCGCCCCCAACAGGGAGATGCCGACGGCAGCGTCAAGCTGTTCATCGGCCGCCGCAAGGGAAGCGGCTCCGTGAGCATCGCCTCGAACGACCCCCAGACCAAGGCCAAAGCCGCCGTGGCGCAAAGGGTGAAGGCGAACGAGCGCGGCACCGACACCGCCAAGCTGTGGGCGCATCAGAAGCTGGTGCAAGGGCAGTGGCGAAAGGCCAGCGACGTGCTGAAGTTCAGCCTGCAGTATCAGATTCCGTCCTCGCAGACCGCGCTGCTGGCGGTTCCGCAGGAACAAATGAAGCTGTTCAAGGCGAAGGAAGCCGAGTTCCGCCGCAAGCAAGCCGAAGAAGCGCGCCGCCAGCGGGCTTGGCAACAGCAGCGCAAGCAGAACTGGCAAAACACGCGCGGCGGCG
>JAXLTH010000034.1:0-35916 GCA_046330155.1 Fimbriimonadales bacterium
TGAACGACCTTCAAGACGGCGATATCCGCTTCAAAATCGACTTCCGCGAAGTCTACGCGGCGGCTCTCGACGAGTGGATGGGCGGGGATTCCGGCGTCGTGCTGGGGCAGCAGTTCAACCACGTCAGCGCGATCCAATAGCGTGGAAGAGGAACTGCCCAGTACCTATCTGGACGCCGAAGGACGGCTTCACACTTGGCCGTCCAAGCGTAACAAGGCGCGCCTTCAAGAGATTGCCCTCCGCTGGCTTGCCCAGGCTTTCGAGTCCGGACGCGACTACTCCGAGGCGGAAGTCAACAAGATCCTCAACGAGCGACACACGTTTGGCGATGCCGCCCTGTTGCGGCGAGAGATGTTCGAACGCGGAATCCTACTTCGCACGCGGGACTGCCGGCGGTACTGGAAGCCGGACTAGCCGACCTTCTTGCGGTTTGCATTGGGTCCGCCGCGCGACGCCTTCGTCTCTTCGCGCGGGCGAGGCAAGATGGGAATGTCCACGGTCACCACTTGGCCGCGGGCGCTCAGTCCCACGGTGACGGTGCCCTTCTCGACCGCCCGTAGTCGGCCGCCCTGATCGATCCATCCTTGGCCGCGCGCGTTCCAAAGCACCTCCGCGTTGGGCAACTTCTCGCCACTGTCGCGGACCGCACTCAGGGTGAGTTGATCTCCAACGAAGAGGCTTGGCGGGGCGACGATTCCGATCTTGGCGACCTCGGTGAGGGGCTTGGTCTCGGGAATCCACACGACGCCGTTCGCCACCGTGCGCTCGACGCCATCCGACGGGCGGTTCACGGTAAGGCCCATCACGTTTAGCGTGGTACTGCCGCCGCCATCAAGGTTGATGGCCTCCACGCAGCCAAGCCGACGCATGATCGCCGCCGTTTCGCCTAGAGTCGCGCCGTCGCTAATGGCTTGTTTGCCGTCGATGGCAACCCACCAGAGATCGCCGTCGGCCGTAATGCCCACCGCAGTCCGCGGGTGCCGCCTCTGCGAGAAGCTGGCGGGGAATCCTTCCGCGTCGGCGTCCACGGCGATCTGGCCGCCGCGAACCAAGAACGGGCCCCCTCCGACCACTTGGGTCACTTTCGACCAGTCGAATCCCGTCACCCGGATATCAAAGACCACCTTTTGGCCCGGCTTCAAGGTCTTCGCCAGATCGGCTTGGGTACCGCTGGCAGCTAAGATGGCGTTGCCCTCTTGGATGGGTACCGACTCGGTACCGTCGAGGAGATAAGCCACCTCCGCCTCCAACTGGGTGACGGGCGCGACCGTCGCCCCCGATAGCTTCAACACCACATAGATGCGGTTCGCCTGGCGGCATACGGCGTTGCCGGCGACGGGCAAGTTCAGCACCAGCTCGTTCATGCCGCACTCCATGTTCACGCCGCGCAACGGCGCCGCAGGCTGCCCATCGGGGGTCATGGTGCCCTGGTATTGGGCGATGCCCGTCGTTGCGACTTTCTCGCCCCAGCCGAGGGATGCTCGACCCGGGTAAGGCACGCTGATCAACTCGCCACCCCGAACCATCAAGCCCAGCGGATCGCCGGTGTATGGGAAGTAATCACCATTGATCGCCGCGATGGCGCCGGCTCGGCGAGCCAGTTCCGACACGGACTCTCGCCCCTTGGTCGGGTCGTCGTTGTACACCTTCCCCTGGCCCAGCTCGGGCATCGCCTTCACCGTGCCGCTCTTCAGGCTGAACCGCAGTGCGTGGATTTGCCGCGGGGTCTGCGTGTCGACCTCCATCCGATAGGTCAAACCAGGGGCGACCGTCTTCTCCCACACCTGTCCGTGGGCGACAGCGCTCAAGAGCACGCCCAGCAAAGCCAATGACCTACGCAAGGTGAGCCTCCACATAGGACAGGCGTCCCGCATCGGCATCCAGGCGCACGCGCACTCCAAGCGGAAGCGACAACATGCCTTTCATATGCCCACACGGGAAGTTCACGATCATCGGCTTGCCCAAGGGCGCCAACCGCTCGGTCACGATTTCGCGCCACCCTTTGCCTCCGATACCGGGATCGACCCGCTCGTCGGTTCCCGTCATCTCGCCGACCACGAATCCCGCGGCCGCTTGCGCCAATCCGGAGTTGAGCAGGTGGGTCAGCATCGCGTCCACCCGGTGCGGATGCTCGTCCACATCCTCGATCAGCAATACCTTGCCCTCGGTTTCTAGCGGCTCAGGCGTGCCGATGCTGTCGGTAAGCAGGCAGAGGCAGCCGCCCACCAGGGCTCCCTCTGCCACTCCGCCGACGACACACTCGCCCGTTGGCGCGCTGGACACGATGGGATTGCCGCCGGAGATCATGCTTAGGAATGACTCTCGAACCCAGGGTTCCCGTTCCACCGAAAGCGTGAGCGCCATGGGCGCGTACATGGAAACGACGCCTCTTCGCTGGAGCGCCAGGTGGATCACCGTGATATCCGAGAAGCCGATGAGCATCTTTCCGCTCTCGGCAATGAGATCGAAATCGAGGAGCGGCATCAGCCGGCCGCATCCGTAGCCGCCCCGCGAGCAATAGACCGCCGCGACTTCGGGGTCTCGAAACGCCGCCATGAGGTCGGCGGCACGGTCGGCATCCGTGCCCGCCAGATGGGCGTTGGCGTCGAAAGCGTGGGGGGCGAAGCGGGTTCGATATCCCGCAGCGTGCAACATCGCCACCGCCGATTCAGCCTTCTCGGGGCGGATCGGCGACGCCGGCGAGACGATCTCGATGAGATCGCCCGTTCGGAGCGCGCGGGGCTTACGAACCATGGACCCTTATTATGAGAGTCCTAGCCCTTGCCGATCCGGCGGCGAGCTTGTCGGTCCTCGATCTCTTCCCGAAGCTCGCGAAACCAGCTCAACATGCTCATGGCGAGGAACGCCATCGTCCACACAACGAGGGTGGCAAAGAACCGGTAGGCAAACCCGTCCTTGGTGCCCAGCGCGACGTAGACGGCGATGAGCAACAGGAGGATCGCCCCGCGCAAGGCGCCCTTTGCGAACACATCCGCGAGGGTTCGAGGCTGCATGATCGACCGGATTTCGTCGCGCAAGATCTGCTCGGTGTCCACGTCGGGGGCTTCCTCGCGCCGCCGAGACGCCCTTTCGACCAGCCATTCGGAGAGCTCTCGGGAGACGCCCTCTTCCATCAGAATCTCCACGACGCGAGACCCGTCGAGCCGCCGCAGGAGCCAACTGGAGACTTGCCAGCCGAGGGCACGGATGCGCCTCCTTCCCAGTTTGATCGCCTCTTCCCGCACCGGGCTGGGAATGTCGGCATACGACAGACTCACATCACCTACTACGGTGTTTCGGCGGCGGCGCGATCCATGCGCTCGGGCGCTTCGATGCCCAGAAGCCGGAACACGCCTTGCAAACCGGTCTTGGTCGCCTCGCAAAGCGCCAAACGGGCGGCCGTCAGCTGGGGCTGGTCTTCTTGGATCACGCGGCAGGCATCGTAAAAGTGGTGGAAGGTCCGCGCCAGTTCGATGGCATACGTGGTCAGCCGGTGCACACCGTAATCCGCCGCGCAGCGCTGAACTTCCCAGGACAGGTCGGCGATCTTCTTGATCAGCTCCAGTTCCTTCGGGTGGCTCAAGTCGCCCGGCACGGTTTTCAGTCCGGCTTCTCGCGCCTTCGCCAGGATTGAGCAGATTCGGGCATGGGCGTACTGCACGTAGAACACCGGGTTCTCGTCGCTCTGCCGTTCGGCAAGGTCGAGGTCGAAGTCGAACGTGGTGTCGTGCGAGCGCATGAGATAGAAGAACCGCGCCACGTCCTTGCCGACCTTGCGCTGCTCTTCTTGGCTCTCGTTAGGCTTGACCTTCTTGCCGATCTCGTCGATGAGGTCGATGAGGGCGTAGATGTTGCCGTCCCGCTTGCGCATAGGCGCCGGCTTACCGTCCTTGAGGAATCGCACCAACTGGTAGATCTGCACCTCCAGTTTCTGCTTTGCCTCGTCCAAGGCGGCGCGGCAAGCGTCCCGGTCGGCGGGGCTTGCGTAGAGTTTGCCTTCGACGTCGGACAACGGCTCGGCGCTCGCTTGAACTTCTCCCTCGGTGCGAAGCTGCGCCGCCAGCACGGCCTGGAGCCGGCCGATGTAGCCGTGGTGGTCCGGGCCAAGGATGGTGATGAGGCGAGGGTTTGCCCCGAGAGCGGCGGTGCGCTCCAGCTTGTCCTTGTGATAGGCGACGTCGCTGGCGATGTAGGTCAGCCGTCCGTCGCGCCGTCGGAGGACGCGGTCCATATCGTCGCCGAACTTGGTGGAGCGGAGCCAAAGGGTGGGCTGGTCGCCTTGGGCAGCATCCTCTTCGTCGCCCGCCGCTTGGGCTTCGACCTCCACGTCCTCGATCTTGCCGCCCTTCGCCAATTTGAGCTTGTGACGGATGGGAGTTTCGTCGGCGGCGCCGTTCCTCACCAGATGGTTAATACACTCTTCGACTTTGCCGGCATCGTGGAGGGATTGCTCCGAGAACCAGGTGTCGAACTCGACGCCGAAAATATGCAACGCACCCCGTTGACGATCCAGCATCACCTCTTGAGCCCGACTTTGCCACCAACCTAGGTCGTTGGGGCCGGCTCCGAGTTCGCTGGCGACATCTTGAACATAGTCGCCCCGGTAGCCACCCTCGGGAACGTCGCGACCTTCGCCCAGAGCCTTGACGCTCTCTGCAAACAGCCGCATCTGCTCGCTGTTCACGCCGTCGTTGATGTAGTACTCCCGCTGGACCCGGTTGCCCGCCGCCTCCAGTACGTTCGCCAGCGTCGAGCCGTACGCCGCGCCGCGGCCCGAGCCGATGGTGATCGGCCCGTTTGGGTTCACCGAGACGAACTCCACATTGATCGTGGCACGGGCGTCCCGCCCGTGGCCCGCCCCCGCCAGCCGGTCTCCTGCCGCCAGCACCTCGGACACGAAGCTCGCGACCCACGCAGGCTGAAGCCTGAGGTTCACAAATCCCGGTCCCGCCACTTCCACGCCGGTGAACACCTCCGTGTTCGGGTGGAGCGCGTCCTTCAGCCTTTCGCCCAGTTCGCGCGGGTTCATGGCTGCTTTCTTGGCGGCGATGAGCGCGAAGTTGCACGCGTAGTCGCCGTGCTCGGGCTGCTTGGTGTCCACGATCTCGACCGGATCGTAATCGGCGGGAGGCAAGCCAAGGCCGTCGACGGCGAGTTGAACGATGCGTTGGAGTGCGAAGCGGATCAAGGCTCAATTGTACTTGGCGGAGGGCAACGCGCCAAAATCGAACCCATGCGCCTCTCCGAATGGACGGTCGATTACGGCGACGGGCCCAAGCCCTGCAAGGTGCCCCACGCCTGGCGGCAAGACGTCGACGTTCGCTGGGAGGGGCCGGCGGTGTACGGCAAGCGCGTCCGGATTCCCGACGATGCGGTCTGCCTGCGGTTCCACGGCATCAGCTACGCGGCGGAAGTCGCTTTCGACGGCGAGATCGTGTGCCGGCACCAAGGCATCTGGGACGCGTTCGACGTGCCTCTCGAAGCCTATCGTGGCCAGACCATCGAGGTCGCGGTCAGCGTCGTCAAGAACGGCGGGCCGACCTACCCGGTGCGCGATGTCGCCAGCGGCTTCCTGCCCTTCGTCTACCACACGTTTGGCGGCATCTTCAAAGAGGTCGAGCTGATCGACGGAAGCGAGCCGAACCCGAAGGTCGTGAGTAAGCCCGTGGTGGAGGTCGACGGTAGCCGAGTTTGGATCGACAGCCGCCCGTTCTACGCCCGCGGTGCGCTGACCTGGGGTTGGTACCCCGAACTCGGGCACGTCAACCCCGACCTGGAGACGATCCGCCGCGAGATCAAGATCGCCAAGGAGTACGGCTTCAACCTCATCAAGTTCTGCCTGTGGGTGCCGCCCCACGCCTACCTTGAGGAACTCGCCAGACAGGGGATGTACGGCTGGATCGAGCTGCCGTTGTGGGATCCCACGCCCGACCCTGCCCTCCAAGCCCAAATGGCGGCAGAGCTGGAACGCATCGTTGAGCAGTACAAACACCACCCCAACGTGCCGTTCTGGACCGTGGGCTGCGAGCTGTCCACCACCACGCCTGCCGAATACCGCCAGCGCCTTGTCCAAATGGTTAAGGACGCCGTCGGCGTTCACGGTTTGGTTAAGGACAACTCCGGAGGCGCGGAAATGTACGGCGGGGATCCCCAAGAGTACGGCGAGTTCTACGACTTCCACCCTTACTGCGACACGCCGTTCTATCCGGTGGTGCTGGACAGCCTTCAGCCGGGTCCCCGAACCCCCATGCCCATCCTGCTGGGCGAGTTCAACGACATCGACGTGCACCGCGACACCGCCCGGATGATTGCCGAGAACCCCTACTGGGTCAGCCCGGACCCCGCCCTGAACGACCAAGGCGTCCGTTGGCAACTGGACTTCCCGACCGTCTTGCCAGGCAACCGGTTCACCCGGCCCGAAAACGAAGCCGCCCACCACAAGCTCATGGAGGGCAGCAAGCGCAAAGCCGAGTTCATTCGCAAGACGGTTCAGGAGGCCGTCCGCTCGCATTCCGATATCGCCGGGTACGTCATCACCGGCTGGATCGACACGCCCATCTCGACCGCCGGTTTTGTAGACGAACACGGCGAGCCGCGCTATCCCGCCATGGAGGTGCGGCGCTGGAACGGGCCGGACAGTCTGTTCGTGATCCCCAACCGACGTCCGCCCTGGGTGAACGGAGGCAATCGACCGGGCTGGGTGGACCCGTTCAACCACGCTTGCGGTCCGGTCCACCTTAAGATCGGCGCCCACTCCGAGCGCGGACTCCACGGGGTTCTGGAATGGGACATCATCCGCTTCTCATGGGAGGGCGGGAGAAAGGGACGGATCGCCATCGGCGAGTCGCTGCCGATCGACGTCGCGCCGCTGACTTCCACCCAAATCGGCGAGGTCTATTGGCGCGCCGAGGAGCCTGGCGGCTATTTGCTTCGGGTGAACTTTGCCGGCCAGACCAACGCTTGGCCCCTCTGGGTCACCGCGCCGTGGACGAAGGAGGAGTTGGCAGAATGGGAGATCTACGATCCCGCGTCGCTACTCGACCCGGTGGCGCCCCTCGCCAGCGGCAGCGGAGCAAAGGGACTCATCGCTACCCGCATTCCCCACGATCTTGGCGAGCGCCTTGCCCGCGGCCAAAACGTGCTCCTGTTTTTGGTCGACGAAGGCACCAAGCCGATGCCCTTCTGGCGCGAGGCGGCGTACGAGTTCGAATCCTCCTTTTGGAGCCCGCTGGGCTTCAACGAGGCGTGGGAGCGGCTACTGGCGGTGTCGCCCGACCGGTCGGTCGACCCTGCGTTCCTGGCCGCGTTTGGCGAGGCGAGGGTGCTTCTGAACCGGATCGACACGCGGACGTACGCCGAGTCGCCCATGTTGGCGCAGGTCGGAAGCTTGATTACCACCACCCTACGCCCCTTCGGCGGGCTGGGAATCCAGCCCGCCGGGCTGCCGCGCAACCCGGCGGGGCAAGAGTTGCTTCGCGGGTTGCTGAGGCTTTTCTAGGCTTTAGCGCGCTTCAAGTAAGCGTAGGCGTTGTGCATGTGGATCGACTCGAAGTTCTCGACTTCGATCTCGTACTGCGTGATCCGCTCGTCGGCGTCGAACCGCACCGCCACCTCGCGCACCATGTCTTCCACGAAGCGCGGATTCTCGTAGGCGTGCTCGGTCACGTACTTCTCGTCTGGCCGTTTGAGGACGGGGAACAGCGGGGTGGAAGCGCACGACTCGATCATCTCGATGACCTCTTCGAGCCAGAGGTGTCCGGTGAACCGAAGCTGAACGGAAACCATGCCGCGCTGGTTGTGAGCTCCGTACTTGCTGATCTCCTTGGAGCATGGGCATAGCGTCGCGACCGGCACCTTGAGGATCATGTCGAAGGTGTCGACGTGGTTGCTCACCGCGCTGAATCCGCAGACGTATTGCTGCATGCCTTTCTTGCCAGTCACGGGAGCGGCGCGCTCGACAAAGAACGGGAACTCGACGTCCAGATGCGCCTTCTCGGCGTTGAGGCGCTCCTTGAGCGCCTTGAGAATCTTCGGGATAGCGTGGACGCTGATCTCGCCGTCCTGCTCGCCGAGCACTTCGAGGAACCGGCTCATGTGGGTGCCCTTGAACTCGTGGGGCAGGTCCACCGTCAGGGTGAAGTCGCCGATCGTGTGCTGGCGCTCGTTGGTCCGGTCCAATACGGCGATGGGATATTTGACGCCGCGGACGCCCACCTTGTCGATCGCGATCTTGCGATCGTCCTGGGTCTTTTGAATATCGGGAAGCGTATGGGCGTGGTCCATGGTGTTGCCTCGCTTTCTACGGCTTGGTTCGGAGTTTCGTCTCAGCGGGTGACGACCTGAGTCGTCTTGAAGTGGAGCTTCGCCACGTTGGCGAGCGCTTCGACGCCGTGCTTCGCCACGTATCGCCGACCCGCCTCGACGACCAGATTCGAGGCGCCTTTGGGCAGGGTCATCTCCGCTTCTTCGCCTAGTCGCATCAAGCGGCGTAGGAACTCCGCCCGGGCGAGAATGCTTGCCGCCGCCACCGCGATGTCCGACTCGGCGCGGACCATCGACCGGAGTTCGACCTGCTTGCCCTTCTCGAACAGTTGACGTCGGAGGCCGGAGGGGTCGGCAAACTGGTCCGAGATCACCAGGTTGGTCGGACGCAACTCCAGCACATTCTCGATGGCGCGCGCATGCCCCCAAGCCAAGAGCCGGTTCAGGTTGTTGAACTTGGCGTACAGCTCGTTGTACTTGGCGGGGCCGATGGCGATTACCGAGTTCGGGCACACGCGCTTGATGCGGTCGGCGAGTTTCAGCGCCAAAGGATCGGTCAGCTTCTTGCTGTCCTTCACGCCGTCAAGCTCGGCAAGATGCTCCGGTCCCACGTAGCACGCGGCGATGACCAGGGGTCCGAAATAGTCGCCCTTTCCGCTCTCGTCGACGCCAATGTGCCCGTCCATGGGAGGGTTAAGATACCCCGATCACCCCATCTCGACGGTGACGATGTACGACGACTTGCCCTTGGCTTCGAAGCTCAACCGCCCGTCGCGCTCCACCGTCTTCACCGGCTTACCCGCTAGCTTGGCGCTCTTGGCGCCGGCGGGCAACACGAAACGCACCGTGCTCGACTTCGGCGCCTTCGCCTCGATGCCAAGCGTTGAGCCGCGAATCTTCCACGACACCTCGGCAAAGCCGCCCGGAATCTTGGTGCGGGCGGACGCGTGGGTTTGGGCTCCAGGTTCGGGACCAATCTCGATGGTTTGCCAGCCCACGGAGCCCTTAGCCTGGCGTAAGCCGGCGGCATAGCCGTAGATCCACTCCACCACATGTCCGAGCATCGCATGGTTCAGCGAGTTGCTGCCCGCCGTCATGGCATCCCAGGTCTCCGGCATGGTGGTGAGTCCCTTGGCGAGAATCCCGCCGTAGCTTCCCAGGCCGGTCCGCGAATAAACCCTGTGCAACACATCGGACCTTCCGGCGTGCGCGAGAGCACGGATCAGATACACGTGGCCGACGTCGCCCGAGGTCTGCTGGTACTTTCGTTTCTCGAGCTCGGCGACAATCTGTCCCACGAGCTTGGCTCGAAGGTCCGCCGGAACAACATCGGCTTCCAAAGCCATCGCGTTCGCGGTCTGCACGCTGCCCGTGTTCTCAAGGGTTTCCGAATCTGACCGCCAAAAGCGCTTCCAAAACGCCTTGCCGATCTCGGCATGAAGCGCCCGATAGGCCTTAGCTTCCTCGGCCTTGCCCAGCGCCGCGGCGGCGTCCGCCACCGCAGAGGCGCACATGGCGTAGCAGGCGGTCGAGGTCAGGTCGGTGGGCGTAAATCGGCTCGGGCCGGGCCCCTCGCCATGGCCGTAGTCGTACCAGTCGCCAAGCCCTTGCGGCGCGATGCCGTCTTTCGCCCGGGCGCGGATCGCATCGACATAGGCGCGCATCGAAGCGTAGGATGTCGCCAACTGGGCTCTGTCTCCGGTCCAGCGATAGGCTTCCCAAGGCACCAAGACGCTGGCGGCGCCCCACTCCACGGTGAACGCAAACGCATCGTCCACGCCCCGCTGAAGATAGAAAGGTGCCAGGGTTCGCACCACGCCGTCCGGCAACTGGGCATCCCGAATGTCGGCGTCGATCTTGGCATACCAAGGCGCGCAATCGTAGCCGTACAAGATCGTGGGCGCCAGCAGGTACGCGCACTCTAACCAACCCAGTTTCTCGCGGTGGGGGCAGTCCGACAGCACGAAGCTCATGTTCGACTTCACCGCCCAGTCAATGAGCTTCTCGGTACGGTTGTAAAGGTCGGAAGACGATTCGAAGGAACCGGTCACGGGGTTGTCCACCCTCACGTGGATGAGCTCGAGCTTGTGCAAGACAGGAAGGCCTTCGGGGTTGGGCTGCCCTTCCGGCACGGCACCTTCGACCTTGATGAACTGCATGCCATGGTAGAAGAACTCCGCCTGCCGGCTCTCCTTGGCTCCACCGCGAAGCGTGTATTCGTAAGCGGCTCGCGCTCCCCACAGGTTGAGCTGCTGGACGTCCCCCTCGGGAGTCACGACCTCGGACGGGACGAACGAAACCTTCGCTCCCGGCTTGCCCGACACGGTGAACCTCACCATGCCCATACAGTTTTGGGGGAACAAGTACGACCAAACGCCCTTGCCCCGCTCAAGCACCCGCGTGGGCGCAAAGACGTTCTTGACCCTCATCTTGGGGATGGTCGAAGGGCTGAGTTGGGCAGCCGGGGGTGCCACCTTGTCAACCGGCATCCATCCCGCTTCGGCAAAGCCGGGCTGGCTCCAGCCCGGCTGATCCAAGCGGGCATCCACGTCCTCGCCCGCCTGCACGTGGCTCATGGTGATCGGGCTGGGAATCCACTTCCAGTCGGCGGTTGTCCGGAGGGGCACCGTGGCACCGTTTGCCAGCCGCGCGATGCCGTCGATGCTGAGAAGATACGGTCGGCCGTGGGCGAAGTCGGGCATGGCGTCGCCCTTGTGGTAGCGTCCGGGAGGAGGTTTGGGCACGCTGTAGTACGAGGCGCCGAGTTGGACCGCAATCACGTTCTTGCCCGCACGCAAAGCGTCCTTTGCGTCGAGTTCGGTCCAATAGATGCGCTTGTCGAACTGGCTCCACGGTTGCTCGAAGGCGGCATCGCCCAAGGGCTTGCCGTTCACCCAAATCCGGAAGTGCCCGAGCCCGACCACGCGCAACTTGGCGTCCTTCACGGGAGCGGCGAGTTCGAACTCGTGCCGCATTCGCGGCGGATGCATGGGAGCTTTGGCGGTTGCTTCCTGGCTGGGGGCAATCCAGTCTCCATTCCAGTCCGGTGCGTCGGCGAGGGCGGAGGCAAGAATCAAGGTGAACATGGATCCTCCTCGTTAGTATGCTTGCTGGCTCGGCCAGAGTGTGCTACCAGTAGTGGCTCATCAACTCGGAAGCCCATTCAGGCTGCACAACCGCCTTGCGAGGCAGAAACTCGCGCATCACCGGCTTGAGATCGAGCACCGGCGTGCCATCGATGGCGTCGAGGCCCCGGATCACAACCGAGGTTCCTTCCACGCGGACGATTTCGCAAATAGTGCTTCCGATCCGGTTTGGGCGGTCCTTGCCCCGCTGGGTAAAAATGCCCACCTGGGGCCAGGCCGGGTTGTTCCGTGGACGTCTCGCGCCGGTTTCCACCACCCCGGGATCGACCTGATGGAACAGGAACAGCACCTCGACGTGCGAGAAACTCTCCAGACCCCGGAGCGCCTCGGGCCCGAAGCCCTCAACAAGCGTGATCGTCGCTTCGATGTTGCCCCAATCGTCGTCGATCGCCACTCGACGGGGCGACTGGACGAACCCTATGGCTCGGACTAGGGCCTCCAAGCTCAGCCCCCAACTACTGCCGTTGCCGAAGCCACGCCGGGCGCCGAAACGGTGATCGTCACCTTGCCATGAGACGGGGCTTGGACGATCGCTTGGGCAAGGCCGTTGAACAGCGATCGGGTCCACACCGGGGCTACGCCCGGCGAGGAGATGGCGACACTCGCCACGCCCCCCTCACCGGCTCCGTTTTCCATCACGATCTGGATCGTGTTGGCGCCGGGCTTGAGGATCTTCGAGACGTCAGCCGAGAACGGCTCATCCCATTGCTTCACTTCGCCGACGGCCACGCCGTTCAGCATGATCGTGCCGTGGTCGTCGATTCGGCCGACCGCCAGGCGAGCCCGATCGGGAACATTGTCGAGCGAGAAACTGGCGCGGAAGACGGCGGCGTGGTTCGGGCGCACCTGGTTCGCTTGCCCCAGGGAGACCTTCTTGAAGCCCTCGTCGCCGGCGGGAACGTTCGAGATGGAGTCGATTTCCTTCATTTTCCAGCCCTCGATCGCCAGACGGGAAGGCTGGGCGAAGAACCGGTCGGCCTCGTGGCAACTCGGGTCGCCATTGCCCACGCCAAGCAACTCGCCTCCGGCAGCCGCAAACGTGATCGGAAGGTTGGCCGTCGGTACCAATCGTCCGTCGGCATCGTGAGCCGAGACGTCGACTACGACCGTATCCCCGTGGCGGGTTGCCTTCACCGCCAGCTTGGCGGGCGCACCGGTGGTCTGCACGATTTCCGTCTGCACCGAGCTGCCCTTGCGATATCCCACCGCTTTCAGCTCTCCGGGTGCGTAGTTCACCTTCCACTCCAGGTGCCCGTTGCGCGGCATCTCCTTACGCCCCTGACTGACGCCGTTCAGGAACAGTTCGACCTCGTCGTGGTTGCTAAAGCACCACACGTCGATCGGCTTGCCTTCCTTACCTGCCCAGTTCCAATGGGGAAGCAGGTGAAGCACCGGCTGGTCGGTCCACCACGCCTGGTAATAGAACGCTACATCTTTGGGGAAGCCGCACGTGTCCAGCACGCCGAAGTGGGAGCTGATGCAGGGCCACTGGTAGGGCGTCGGCTCTCCGCGATAATCGAAGCCCGTCCATACGAACGCGCCCGCGAGCCATTCGCGATTCGCGTAGAACGTCTGCCAATCCTCCGCCAACTCGCCCCATCCCGGCTTGTTGAGGTCGTATGCGCTTAAATAGCCCCGCTTCGGGTCGGCGGCGTACTCGCCACGCGTTGTGACGGTGGAAGCCTCCTCCGTGCCCCACAGAATCTGGTTCGGATGCTTTTTGCGGTACTCGTCGATGTTCGCGATGTTCTTGTAGTTGAACCCGCGCAGATCGATGAGCGGGTGGAGCCCCGCCTCGGCGTTACCCGCGTTGCTCGCTGCAGTGATCAGACGGGTTGGGTCCAAGGCGCGGATGGAGCGGATCATCGTGGCGGCGATTCGGCCGCCCCGGTCGGTGTTCTGCTCCGGTTCTTCGTTGGAGATGGACCACGCGATCACGCAAGGGTGGTTGCGGTCGCGGCGGATCAACCGTTCAAGCTGGCTGATGCCCTCCTCGCTGGAGGAGAGCAGGCGGTTCTCGTCCAGTACCAGCATGCCCATGCGGTCGCAGGCGTCCAAGAGCTCGGGCGTCGGCGGGTTGTGCGAGGTTCGGTACGCGTTGAAGCCGAACTCCTTGAGGCGGGCGATGCGGAACTCTTGCAGGCCATCGGTCAAAGCGCTTCCCACGCCCGCGTGGTCTTGGTGGTTGCAGGCGCCGCGAATCTTGATCGGCTTGCCGTTCAAGAAGAATCCTTTGTCCTTGTCGAAGGTGACGGTTCGGAAGCCGAAGCGCGTGCTGGAAGAGTCCACAAGCTTGCCGCCGACCCGAATCTCGACCTCGCAACGGTAAAGGTGGCGCGACTCAAGCGACCACAGCTTGGGGCGGGCGATCTTGATAGTGGGCTGGAGGGATGTATCCGCCCAAGGGTCGAGCTTCATGCCCGCCACGGAAATCGCCGCGACTTCCTCGCCCGAACCCTCGTCGATGATCTTCGCCTTGACGTCGACGTTGTCGGCAGCGGGACCGTCGTTCCGAATCTCGACGCCCATCTTGATGGTGCCCGTGTTGCCCTGAACCGAGGGCATGACGTGAATGCCCCACTGGGGAACGTGGACCGGATGGGTTTTCACGAGCCACGTGTGACGGTAGATGCCGGCGCCTTCGTAGAACCAGCCTTCGCCGTGGGTGGCATCGACGCGCACCGCCAGGACGTTCTCGCCGCCGTAGTTGGCGTAGTCCGTGAAGTCCAGTCGGAAGGGGGCGTACCCGCTGAGGTTGCGGCCCAGATAGTGGCCGTTCAGCCACACCTGGCAGTCGCGGAACACGCCGTCGAACTCAAGGGACAAGCGGCGGCCAACGTCTTCCTTGGCGATGGAGAACCGCTTGCGGTACCAACCGATGGAGGTTGCTGGATAGTCCGCGCCGACCTCGCGGCAGCCGTGCGCCACATGAAGGAAGCCTTTGTTTTCGCCGTCGAAGGGGACTTCGACCGCCCAATCGTGGGGAAGATCGACGGTGCGCCAAGCCGAGTCGTCGAACGAGGGGCTGAGAGCGCCCTCGCCGTCGCCTGCCTTGAGAAAACCGTAGCCCGAGCCGAAGCCGAAGTCTTGGGCGACGTCGGCGGCGTTTCCGAAGGCGAAGCGCCAATCGCCGTCGAAAAGGGTCCTTTCGCGACCAGGCAGGGCACCGAGAATGGCGAGGGAAGCAACGAGGACCGGGCTCACACCCAGACGATACCGCTAGCCTGCCATGCGGTTGCCTACGACCAGTTGTGAAAGGCGGTCGAGCGCACGTTTTGCCGCCTCTTCATCCCCCGCCGAGCGGTACAGCTGGGCGGCAAGCTGCAAAGCTTTGCGGACGTGGTACGGCCGGGCATACAGGAAGGTGATGCCTTCTTTAGTTGAGCGGTCCACGCTCACCTTGGCGTGGATTTCCACGGCATCTTCCACCAGTTTCGCGAGTTCTCTTTCGTTGCCCTTGCCCTTAGCGGAGGGGATGATCTCCAAATACACGCCAGGCAGGATGGGCGCCCCGTCGGCGGGCTTTGCGTCGAAGACCTTGCGGGCGGTGGCAATGGCGGTGGGCACATCTCCGAGTTCGGCAAAGCACTGGGCAAGCCGCAGGGTGTCGGTCACCCGCCGGCCCTCGCCTCGAGGCTTCGAGAGGGCGTACTCATACGCCGCCTTGGCAAGGTCCCAGCGCCGGGCGGTACGGAAGACCTCGGCGTAACGCCAGGCGTCCTTCTGGTCGATTTCCTTAAGGACAATGGTAGACGAGAGCGAGTCGGCGTACTCGGCGAGCATCCGTTGGCCGTCAGAGTCCGAGATCTCGCCTCGGGCGACCCGGTCGTTCACCACATCCGATGCCGCCTGCAGATTGGCGGCGAGCACATCGGGGACCAAGATGCCCGCCTGCCGCGGGTCATTGGGATCGGGCTCTTGGTGCGTCGCTGCCACCCGGACTGCGAGGAGGGCGCCCATAAACGCCACCACCGCAAACACCGGAAGGCAACCGACGCGCTTCATCGTGACTTACACAGCCGTCGGCGACTGGATGCGCGACTGGTCGAAGTACCGATCGCGGTAGATTTCGCCGCCCGAGAAGGTCAGCACCGACTTGCCCTTCATCGCCATCCCGTTGAACGGCGAGTTCTTGGACTTGCTGAAGGTCTGCTTCACGTCGAAGGTCCACTCCAGGTCGGGGTCGATGACCGTGACCTGCGCCACCGGGGTTTCGCCCGGCTTGAGCGTTCCCGCATCCAAGCGCAGGATTCTCGCCGGCGCCGTGCTGAGCTTTCGGATGGTTTCCAGTGGGCTCAGGATGCCCTTGTGCGTGAGGTGCGTGAGCGTGGCGCCCACCACCGACTCCAAGCCGACGCTACCGAACGGGGCTTCCTCGAAAGGCGCCTGGGTGTCGTGGCTGGCGTGGGGCGAGTGGTCGCTGGCGATGCAGTCGATGGTGCCGTCGTTGAGCGCTTGCAGAAGGATTTCGATGTCTACGTGGGTCCGCAGGGGCGGAAGCATCTTGTACATCGTGTCGAACTCGCCCACGGCTTCTTCGGTAAAGCAGAAGTGGGGCGGAGCGATTTCGCAGGTGACCGGCGCGCCGAGGTACTTGAACTGGCGGATGATCTCCACCGCACCCCAGGTGCTCACGCGCATGATGTGGATTTGGCAGCCCGTCTGGAGGGAGAGCAGGCAGTTGCGGCTCACCATGATCTCCTCGGCCGAGCGCGGGATGCCCTTCAAGCCGAGCATGGCGCTCATCACGCCCTCGTTCATGCTGGCTCCCTTGGTCAGCAAGGTGTCTTCGCAGTGCGCCATGATCGGCAGATCGAGCTGGACGCAGGTCTCCATCGCCTTGGTCATCACGACCGAGTTCTGGATGGGAAACTCCTCGTCGCTGGCGGCAACGATGCCCGCCCGCTTCATCGCCGAGAGGTTCGCCAACTGCTCGCCCTGCATTCCGACCGTGAGGGCTCCGACGGGGGCGACGAACACGCCGCCCGCTTCCGGGCTTGCCGCCCGGTCGAGGATGAAGTCGATGAGCGCCGGGTTGTCCAGCGGCGGGTTGGTGTTCGGCATGCAGCAGATGGTGGTGAACCCGCCCGCCGCGGCTGCTTGGGTGCCGCTCACGATCGTTTCTTGGTTCTCCTGCCCCGGTTCGCGCAGGTGGACGTGGGGATCGACGAGCCCGGGCGTGATCCACAGGCCTTTGCAATCGTAGATGTCGTCCACGTTGCGGCCATCGACTTTCTTGCCGATCTGGACGATCTGATCGTCCTCGATGAGCACGCTGCCGACGATGTCGAGATCCTGCGAGGGATCGAGGATGCGCCCGTTTTGGAGGAGTACTCTCATGCCTTCACCTTGGTCTTTGCGGTCTTGGGAGCCGGCTTTGCCGATTTGGCGGGTTTGGCGCTTTCCGGCTTCCGCATCGTGCCCCCGAAGCACCAGTACAGCGCCGCCATCCGCACGAAGATGCCGTTTTCGATTTGAGCGGTGATGACCGACTGTTCGGAATCCGCCGCCGCGTCGTCCAGTTCCACGCCGCGGTTGATGGGGCCGGGGTGCATCACCAAGCAGTCGGGAGCGGCGTACCGAATGGTCTCGCGGTTGATTTGGTACATCTTCGCGTACTCGCCGACCGAGCTGATCAAGCCGTCGTCCATGCGCTCGCGCTGGAGCCGCAGACAGAGCACCACGTCGGCGTCGGCGATGCCGGCTTCGAGGTCGTAGAACACTTCGCCGGGGAGCATGGCGGTGTGCTTGGGCATCAGGGTTCTCGGCCCTACCAGCCGCACTTCGGCGCCCAGCTTGCTGAGAAGCCAAGCGTTGGACCGGGCGACCCGGCTGTGCTCGACGTCGCCGACGATCGCCACCTTGACGCCTTTGATCTGGCCCTTGCGCTCAATAATCGTTACCGCGTCGCCTAGCGCCTGGGTGGGGTGCTCGTGTTGGCCGTCGCCCGCGTTAAGGATCGGGCCGCCGAAGTACCGCGCCGCCAGCGAGGGAGTTCCGCTCATGCGGTGCCGCATGACCAAGCCGTTCAGGCGCTCATAGCGAAGGGTGAGGATAGTGTCCTTCAGGGTCTCGCCCTTGCTCATGCTGCTGGTGCCCGCAGAGAAGTTGGCGGTGTGCAAGCCCAGATAGTGCGCTGCCTGCTCGAACGAGACGCGGGTGCGCGTCGAGTTCTCGAAGAAGAGCATGCCCACGACCAAGCCGCCCATGGAGGGAAGCGCCTCCTGGTGGATCACGCGATGCTTGAACTCCCGCCCCAAGTCGATTAGCTCTTCGATCTGGGCGGTTTCGAGGTGGCGAATGCCGAGGAGGTGTCTGACCATTGCGGGATTCTCTCTCCGTGGCGGCGTACCGCCGGAAGGATTATGGCAGGGCGTTTTCCCCATGCGTTTACCAGAACGCGAGCGACTGGTAACATGCCCCTCGGAGGAATCGGGTGGCGGTTTCAAGCACGCTCCTTAAGCCTGGGCAAGGCGTTTCGGAAGACGCGGCATTTGTTGCCGACGGGGGGTCGCACCGAGCCAATTTCGGCATCAGCAACTCTTGTTTTGAGTCTGGGCTTGGCCGGCGCAAGCGGTTTTCGGGTCTTAGAACGCAACATTTCAGCAAACGCGCCAGGGACTGTATGTCTTCGCGGGAGGCGCACCCCTTCCGCTGCGAGGAGGACGTGACGTCAACCACCGCACGAAGCACGTCAACGCCTTTGCGGTTGCGGCAGGGTTCGCGTATGCCCTTGCCTCCTGCGGAGCGCGTAGTCAACAGAGAGGTCCCCGACAAGCTGATGGCACGGGAAGGAAAGTGAGTTCGGTCCGTGCTGCGCTCGGCTTGACCACCCTCATTTGCTTCGTGCTATTTGCGATCTATTCAGCCGATATAGTCGGTGTGGAGACGGATTTGGAGGGCGTCATTTCAAGATGCACATTATTCCACTAATTATCACTCTTGCGGTGGTTTCCTTAATCTTCGTGACCAGATGGCGCCAAACGGGCCCATGGCGTGCATTCCTGAAAGCGAATGGCGACAAAGAGCCGCTACTCAACAGAAAGGAGCTTATCATACCGGGTCGCGTGGAATTGTTATCGGACGATGTGGAGGCGATAATACGTAGTTACCTGGATAGGGCAACATTGCTTTGCCCGAGCACGAATTTAGTTCGTATGACTGACCCACTTCTCGTACGACGCACGCACAACGGCATCTTCCTGTGGGGAACGCAGGACGATCTCAATAATCGAATTCAAATCAGTTACAAAGGCGGCACTACAGCTATTTGCTTTACGTCGATACCGAACTACCAAGTACTTGTTTTGATGTTTGTGGTGGGCATAATGGGTGGCTGGACGGCGCTTGTCCCAGTAATCGTTGCCATTTTGATTCGCAAGTATGATATTGACTGCACTTCAGCTTTTGTCGCGCATGAAGCTAAAACGGTATTGAGAGATCGAATAGCACATGGATAAGCGAACCGTGCTTAAGGGAGGGTTCGACAGACTCTAATCGATTTTGACACTGGGCACATCATAGGCATGAGACGATTTTTAAAATCGTCAACGAGAGATGAGCGAGTTCCAGGATAACTTTCACAGCTATTCTTCTGCACGCTGAGCACGATGCGCGAGTGCATGATAGCAACGAACAGTAGAATACAAACAGGTCGAAGTTCCTTTCCAGCCCTTCGACTATCCCAGTAGACCCATCAGGTCGACTTTCACATCCAGAAGTCCCGCCCACAGGTCGCCCACCTTCTCCAGGCGCGCGGGGGCGGTGTCCAGCGTGAAGTTTCGCGGGTCGGCGTCGGGAAGCTCCTCCCAGGTGACCGGGGTGGAGACCGGGCAGCCGGGGAGCGCCCGGGGCGAGTAGGCGCAGTTCAGCGTTTTGCCCCGCACGTTCATGTTGTAGTCCATGAAGATCTTGCCCGTGCGCTTTTGGGTGCTCCACTCGATGGTGATGTCGTTCGGGTGCGCCACCAGCAGGGAGCGCGAGAACGTCTCGCAGATGGCGCGGACCTCGTCGAACGTGAGGTTTCGCACGATGGGGGCGAAGATGTGCAAGCCCGTCTTGCCGCTTAGCTTGACGAACGACTTGAGCCCGAGCGAGTCGAGCAGTTCCTTCAGCCAGAACGCGACCTCCTTGCCCTTGGCGAAGCCCGCCTCGCTGAACTCGGGCTCGTCGCCCGCCTTCTCGTGCCCAGCGTAGATGTAGGGATCGAGGTCGAACGCCAGGTAGTCGGGATAGTTGAGGATGGATCGGTCGAGGTTCTCCTCGTTGTCGGTGAACTCGAACGACAACGCGTCGCCGTCGGGATGCCTTGCCGCCCGCATGTGCGGCACGTGGAACTCCAGGGTTCCCAGGTGGCCCAGCCAAAGCAGCGTGGCGAGGTTGTTGCAGGCGATGTAGGTGTGGTTGACCCCCTTGGTGCCGCTGAACAGCGTGACGGTCTCCACGAACGAAGGCAGCGCGGCATCCCAGTGCTTTTGGTAGAAGCGCTCGCCGTGGATGCCCTCGGGGAACCGGATGAGCGTGAGCGGCTTGTCGATCAGGTGCCGCAACATGAACTTGCTGACCTTGGCGAGGTACCGCAAGTGGTCGCGCTTGGTGTGGTCGTCCCAATATTTCTTGCCCAGGTTGGTGGCGACGAACGAGTCGGGACCGACCTCGATGAGCGCCTCTTTGGCGTTGCCCTCCAGTTGCGCCAACACGGCGTCGACATCCTTTTGGGTGACGCCGCCGGGGAACCGGTCGGTGGGCGGGCCCACGTGGACCGCGCCCACGCGCTCCACCGCCCGGGGGTCCACCTCATCGCGCTCACGCAAGAAGACGGGGGCGCGCAGGTTGCCGTCCGGCGTCCACTCGTGGAACTTGACCTCCACGACCAGCTCGGGCTTCACCCACGTCGTGGGCATGAGGGTGGGCGGCTTGGTTTTGAACGGGCAGTCCGGCGTTTGCAGCGCCTCCAGCCGGGGCTTGAGCTCTTCCAGCTTCGCCTCGTCGAACCCCGAGCCGACGTTGCCGGCGTAGACCAGCTCGCCCTCGTGCCACACGCCGAGCACCAAAGAGCCGAACGTTCCGCCGCGGCTGCCCTGCCCCTGGGCGTAGCCCGCCACCACGAACTCGCCCGACTGGACGTGCTTGACCTTGAGCCACTGGCGCGAGCGCCTGCCCGACTCGTACCGCGAATCCAGCTTCTTTGCCACGACGCCTTCGAAGCCCGTGGCGATGGCGACGTCGTACATCATGTTGCCCTCGCCCACGATGCCGTCCACGGTGAGGAGGCGCTCATCGGCAAGCAAGCACTGGCGCAACCAGCGACGCCGGTCTTCCAGCGTCGCGGCGCGGAGATCGCAACCCTCGAACGCGAGGAGGTCGAACGCGTAGAACACGCACGGCGACTCCCGGTCGACCGCCGCGAGAAGGGCGGGATCCTTGAGCTGGGCGCGCTTTTGCATGGCGTTGAACGACGGCTTGCCGTCGGCTCCGAACGCGACGATTTCGCCATCCACCACCATGTGGCGCACGTTTTGGGCTCCGAACCTCGCCGTGAGGTCGGGGTACTGGCTGGTGACGTCCAGCCCGCGGCGCGAGAGGAGTTTCACCGCCCCGTTTTCGACTACCGCCATCGTGCGGTAGCCGTCCAGCTTGGGCTCGAACAGCCAGTCGGGGTCGTCGAAGGCGTTGTCGGCGAGGGTTGCCAGCATGGGACCCGCCGCCTCGACCCGCTTGGCTTCGGGACCGTGGGGCGCGGCGCGCTCGATGCGGACCGGGTGGACGGACACGCCCTGCTTGAGGTCGTCGATGGACACGCCGGTGAGGGGCGATTCGTCGCCCGCCATGGGGTCGCCTTCCTCGCGCACCCAGCGGTCTCGGTGCTTCAGGAGCAGCCAGTTCTCGCCATCCTTCATGCGGACGAGGGCGAACGAGCCCTTGAGCTTGGTTCCGCGCAGAAAGAAGGACGTTTTGCCGGCTTCGAGCTCTTGGTTCAGCCGCGCTTCTGCCTCTTCGCGGTCGTGCCACGAGTAGACGCCGCCCTCGTCGGGCGAGTAGACGCCGCAATCCCACACGATCATCTCGCCCGCGCCGTACTGGCCGGCGGGGATCACGCCCTCCCAGGTGAGGTATTCGAGCGGGTGGTCCTCCGTGGCGACCGCCAGGTGCTTCTCGCCGTAGGTGAGCGTGAAGCCCTTGGGCAGCGCCCAGGAGCGCAGGACGCCGTTCAGCTCAAGGCGGAGGTCGTAGTGGAGGCGCGTGGCGTCGTGCTTTTGGATGCTGAAGGCGAGGGGGCCGCGGCGCTCGCCGACGCCGGAACCGCGAGGTTCCGGCGTTTGGCCGAACGCCCGTTTGGCTTCGTACTCGCCCAGCCTCTCCGCCATTCGCCGAGTTTAACTCAGCGAACGACGCGGACCAAGCCGCAGTCCAGGTTTTGGCCGCCCCGGGTTTGGCGGCAGTGGACGGCGACGACGTTGTTGCCGGCGCGGATCGCCTTGGCCGCTTCGGGCGAGATTGGCACGATCACGAAGCTGGTCGTGTAGCCTCGCGGCGAAGCCGCCAGCACGCCGTTGATAAACACCTCGGCGTCCTCGTCGTGGAAGATCCAAAGGCGCAGGTTCTTGCCCGCTCCGGCGGGCAGCGCAACCGTGCGGCGAATCCAAATGTCGTTCGTGGTCCACTCGGTGCCGACCTGGGCGTTCGGGGTTTGCGGCGTTCCGAAGGACGCCTTGCCCTGGTTCCAGGCGGAGTCGTCGAAGGTTGCCGCTTCCCAGCCCTTGCCGGGGTCGGACGTGGTGTAGCGCCAAGACTGCCGGGTGGGGACCACGGTTTCGATGGTGCCCACAGGTCCGTAGAGCGCCTTGGCGGCTTTGGAAGCCCGCGTCGGGTCGATCTTCCAGACCTTGCGATCGTAGGTGAGCCAGCCGTTGCACTCGACCTCGACGTCGGTGGTTTGGGTGTAGACCGCCGCCGAGAGGCCGGTCGGGATGAGATCGCGGGTGCGTTCGAGGAGCGTGACGTAGGCGTCGGTGAGCTCCTTCTGGTTCTTGTAGGTGACGTAGCCCCAGTTGTTCTTGTCGACCCAGGTGTGGCCTTCGACGGGGAGCCCGAGTCCGCCGAACTCGCCGAGGACGGCGGCGCGTTTCGGCTCCCACTGCGGGGCGCTGGGGCCGGGGTAGCTGTGGATGTCCAGCACGTCGCCCACGCCCTTGTCGGTCCAGCCCGAGGCGTTGTTCACGAGGCGGCTGGGGTCGGCCTTCTTGGTGAAGGCGACGATGCGCTCGGTGTCGAACTGGCCCCAGCCCTCGTTGAAGGGGATCCACATGACGATGCTGGGGTGGTTTCCGCGGGCGCGGATGATGCTCGCCCACTCCTTCTCGTAGTTCGCCTGCGCTTCGGGCGTGCCGTAGTTGCCGCTGGGCATGTCTTGCCACACGAGAAGGCCCAGCTTGTCGCACCAGTAGTAAAGGCGCTCGGGCTCGACCTTCACGTGCTTGCGCAGCATGTTGCAGCCCATCTTCTTCGATGCTTCGATGTCGAACTTCAGCGCATCGTCGGTGGGCGCGGTGTACAGCCCGTCGGGCCAGAAGCCCTGGTCGAGGGGACCGTATTGGAAGTAGGGTTTGCCGTTCAGGAAGAGGCGCGTGACGCCCGCCTTGTCCTTGCCGAGTTTCATCTCGCGCATGCCGAAGTAGGCGTCGACGGAGTCGGCCTTCTTGCCCTTTTCGAGCAGAGTCAGTTTGAGGTCGTAGAGCGTGGGCGACTCGGGGCTCCAGAGCTTGGCGTCGGGGACCGGGATCAGGTACGGGGCGTTGGCGGAGAAGCCCGCCTTGGCAACCGTCTTGCCTTTGAGGCGCACTTGGGCTTCGACGACCGTGCCCTTGGGGGCGTCGACCGTGACCCGAACGCCGCCCGCCTTGAGGTCGGGCACGGCGCGGTACGAGGCGATGCTGGATTTCGGCACGGGCTCCATCCACACCGTTTGCCAGATGCCCGAGGTGGGCGTGTAGAAGATGCCGCCCGGGTTCAGGACCTGCTTACCCCGCGGTTGGCCGGCGCTGTCGGTGCCGTCTTGCACCGCCACGGCGAGGGTCTGCTTGCCTTTGGCGAGGCGATCGGTCACGTCGACCGAGAACGGATCGTAGCCGCCAACGTGCTTGGCGACCGACTTGCCGTTCACGAAGACCTCGGCGTTGTGGTCGACCGCGCCGAAGTGAAGCAGGACGCGCTGCCCCTTCCAGCTTTCGGGAAGCGTGATCGTCCGCTCGTACCACAGGGTTTGATCGGGCTTCAACGGCTTCTGGACGCCGCTAAGCTGCGACTCGACGGGGAACGGAACGAGGATCTTGCCGTCGAAGGACGCGGGCGCGGCCTCGCCCGCCGGGCGGATCGCGTAGTCCCACGGCCCGTTCAGGTTGAGCCACTCCTTGCGCACCATGGTGGGGCGGGGATATTCGGCGTGCGGGAGCTTGCGGTCGACGAGGTCGGTCCAGGGGGTCTTCATGGTCGGGGCGGAGAGGGCAAGGGTAGTGAGCAGCAGGATCATCGGATTACCACCTCGTGCATGCCCGAAGCCCAATCCTTCTTCTGGGTGACCTCGAGACGGATCTTCGTCGTGGTGACGGGCTCGAAGGAGACCGAGTTGAACTTGTCCTTAGCCGTGCCGTAGGCGCCGGCTCCTTGGACGGGGACCCAGGCGCCGTCGATCCAGGCGAGCACGCGCCACGACTCGGGCGTTCGACACTCGCCGATGCCCTCGTCTTGGAACCAGTAGACGTCCATTCCCTTCACGGTTTGGGGCGTAGTCCACTCGAAATCAGCCCACTCGGTGGTGCCTTTGTGGGGCCAGTAGTGGAAGAAGGGCACGCCGTGGTCGATGGACGAGTTCGGCAAGAGCTGGTCGACCATGCCTTGGGCGCCTCCGTTGAAGGAGGTGGTCACCTTGGCGCGGTAAGCCAGGGTGGGAGCCGGGTCGGGCCAGGCGGCGCTGGCCGCGGTGGGGAGCCAGACGGTCATCTCGCCGCGTCCGCGGTTCGCCCAGGTGAAGTAGGGCGTGAGGGTGGCTTTCACCGTCTCGCCGCCCACGATGGGGGTGCCGTTGCGGTCGCGGACGGCGCGGCGCATGGTGGTGGTGATCACGGGCACCGTTCCGTAGACGCCGGTGCGCTTGCCCAGGGTCAGCGGCGCCTTGGGGTCGGCGATCAGGCTGAGCACGCGCTGGTCGGGCTGGTCGGCGAACTCGGCGCAGTAGACGACGGGGCCTCGTTGCACGGCGATGCGGTCGCGGTCCGCCTTGACGTTGGGGTGCGCCTTCACGATCTCGGGCTGCATGGTGTACGACACGGTGACGGTGTCGCCGTTGCGCCAGGTGCCCGAGATGCGGGTGTAGCCGGGGACTTCCGCCGTCTTCTTGAGGCCCGTAACACTGTTCGATCTGCGATAGTTCGAGATCGTACGATCGAACGTGTACAGGTTCATCGGGTGGGCTTTCCCTTCCGCCCAAGCGGGCCGGCGGACCAGGAAGTCGAACTTCACCGGCTTGGCGGCCTTGACGGTGTAGGTCACCTTGCCGTCCCACGGGTAGTTGGTTTTGCACGCCAGGGTGACGTCTTGTCCGCCCACCTTCACCGTGCCGGTCCCGTTAAGAAATAGGTTCGCATAGACGGCGTTGCCCTTCACAGCGTAGGCGTAGCCGCCCAGGGAGGCAATGAAGCGGGAGACGTTGGGCGGGCAGCAGGCGCAGCCAAACCATTCGGGACGCTGGGCGCCGCGCGACTGGAGCGGGTTCGGATAGAAGAAGTGGCAGCCGTCCTCGGCGTAGCCCGACATGAACGCGTTGAACAGGGTCTGCTCGAACATGTCCATGTACTTGGCGTCGCCGTGGAGCAGGAACATGCGGTGGTTCCACATCATAAAGGCGATGCTGGAGCACGTTTCCGCGTAGGCGGTCAAGTTCGGCATCTCGTACTCGGCGCCGAACGCCTCGCCCGCGCCGGTGGCACCGATGGCGCCTGTGATGTAGGACTTCTTGCCGACGGCGCTGTCCCAGAGGTTGTCGAGCGCTTTTCGGTACCCGGCGTCGTCCGTGAGGGCGGCAACGTCTGCCATGCCCATGTACAGGTAGGCGGCGCGGACGGCGTGGCCGACGGCTTCGGTCTGCTCGCGCACGGGCTTGTGGTCTTGCGAGTAGTCGCCAAACAGGAACTTTCGGCCTGCGATGCGGCCTCGTCGCTCAAGGAAGCGCTTGGCGGTGTCCAGGTAGGTGCGGTTGCCGGTGAGCCGGTACAGCTTGACGAGGCCGATTTCGACTTCCTCGTGGCCGCTGGTGTGCTTGGCGGAGCCGTTCGGACCGAACGCGGCGCAGAGCAGGTTCGCGTTCTTCAGGGCGATGTCGAGCAGCTTTCGCTTGCCCGTGCCCTTGAAGTACGCGACCGCCGCCTCGTAGAGGTGGCCGGCGCAGTAGGTCTGGTGCTCGCCGCCGTCCTCGTCCCACTTCTTGCTCGGCCCTGCCGACTTGATGCCCCGGTTGGCGCAGGTAGTGGAGGTGAAGAGCCAACCATCGGGTTCCTGAGCCTTGCCGATGAGGTCGATGACGGCGTCGGCTTCCCGCTCGAGTTCGGGGTCTTTGTATTGGGCGAGGGAGTAGCCGATGGCTTCGAGCGACTTGTAGACGTCGCTGTCGTTGAAGAAATAGCCCTCGTACTTGGCGCCCGGCACCCCCGCCGCGGCCTTGAAGTTCTCGTTACGGCCGGTGGCTTCGTTCTGCTTGAGCAGGTGGCGAAGCGTTGCCGAGCGGTTGATCTTTTGGCGGTCTCCCAACAAGCCGCCCTCTAGCCTCACCTGAGTAAAGGGAACCGGGGAAATGGGATAGTCGGCTTTGGCCGACGAGCCCGCGAGGAGAAGCAGGAGACCCAACATGGCATAACCATACCCATTGGGGAATAGGGGTTCGCCAAGGACTTTTGACCCATTCTCGACTTGTACTTAACCAAACCGGCGCCGCTTGCGTACCAGTGAAGACATGCGTTGGGCGAACGGTTGGCGATGGGCGGGGATCGGGGCGTGCGCGGCACTTGCCGCCGGGGCAAGCGCCCAAGCTCCGGCAGAGTACAAGAAGCGCCCCATTGAAGGCGTGCGGATTACCACTCCGCCGGTAATCGACGGAGATCTTTCGGACGAAGCCTGGAACGCGAGCGCCAAGGCGGACACCTTTGTCGACCGCGTTACGGGCGCGCCGGTCGACGACCAAACCACGGCCTACATCGCCTTCGACGAGAAGTACATCTACGTCGCCTTTCGCTGCCGCGACTCCCAACCGGACCGCATCATGGCGCGCGAGACGATTCGCGACCACAAGTACGCGAACCGAAACAGCGACGACAGCCCGAACAAGGAAGACAACGTCACGTTCTCCATCGACCCCTTCTTCACCCAGAAGGCGACGGAGGTGAGCGTCTTCTCGGTGAACGCGATCGGCACGCGCTCCGCCGCCATTGCGGGCGGACGAGGCGGCAAGGTCGAGTGGAAGGGAGATTGGGACGCCGCTGCCAAGCGGCAGCCCGACGGCTACACCGTCGAAATGCGCATCCCGTGGGACATCGTCACCCATCCTTCAGGCGCGAGCCCCTGCACCATGGGCATCGACTTCTTTCGATTTCAGAACCGCAACAAGGTGGAGTCGGCTTGGAGCAACGTCGGCACCAAGGGATTCTATGAGGACGCGGGCCAGTGGACCGGCGTCGTCGTGCCCAGCCGCGCCTTTCGGCCCAAGCTCTCGCTTCTGCCCTACGTTCTGCCGGGAGTCAAAGACGAGCGAGGGACGTTTCGGTCGGGCGTGGACGCCCGACTGGCCCTAACCCCCGAACTCACGGCGGTCGGTTCGCTAAACCCGGACTTCAACACCATCGAGGGCGCCGTCGAGGGCATCCAGTTCTCGCGACGGGAGCGGTTTGTGCCCGAGAAGCGGCCGTTCTTCCTGGAGGGCGAGGACTTCTTCGTCTCCTCAACCCGCTTCAACGATATCGGCGCGCTGTTCTACGCACGACGCATCGGCTCGTTCGACGTGGGGACCAAGCTCTACGGCAAGCTGTCGCCGGTCGACTCGATCGGCTATTTGAACGCGACCACCTTTGGCGAACGCACCGACACGGTGATCCGCTACAAGCGCGACCTGGACGCCAGCACCTCGGCGGGAGTCTTCCTTTCGAACCGAACGGCGACCGACGACGACAACTCCACCGCCGTCGTGGATTTCCATCGGCGCAAGGGCGCTTGGGGAATCGAGGGACAGTTGGGCAAGACGTGGGGGCAAGACGCCGGCGGCGGCTTGACCGTGCTCAGCACCACGTACGAAGACAAGTCGAACTCCAGCATCCTGCAATACCAGTCGATTTCCGACGACTTCCGGGTGGCGAACGGCTTCGTGCCCTACACGAACCAAAAGGGCTTCTTCGGGTTCACGGACTGGTTCAGCCAGTACCGCAAGTCCAAGTGGCGCAACACCGACTTTGGATTCTGGGGGCTGTACATGGACCACCAGGACGGCTCGGCGTACAGCCACGGCACGGGAGCGTTCGGCTCGATCACCCACACCAACGATTGGCGGGTGGGCGGCGAGGTCGAGTACTCCGAAACGGACGGCACCATCGACTCCACGTATCGCCTCAGCCTGCGCACCGGCGCGACCAACCGGTTCCGGCAGTTCGGCGTTGCGGTCACGACCGGGCGGCTGCAGAGCGAGCCAGCGACCTTCGTCAGCCCGAGCGCGAGCCTGCGGCTGCTGAAGAAGCTCGACGTCTCCTACGGCGGCTCGATCTTGAACCTTCAGGGCCAAACGAACCAGCACGTGATGACGGCGAGCTACGAACTGTCGCCCACGCGCTCGATTGGCGGCCGGGTGGTCACCCAGAACGCGGACACGAACTGGTACGTGTCGTTCCGCAGTTCCGGGGCGAAGGGGACCGAGTTCTATTTCATCATCGGCGATCCGAACGCTCGCCGGTTCGTGCGCCAAGCCCAGTTGAAAGTCGTCTTTGCGTTCTGACGGCGGCGGGTGCCGTCGCCCGCAAGGTGAAGGACGACGAGTGCGACAGCGGTGCCACTTGAACTCGTGGACGATCCCATTTTGGGATACCAATATGGTATACTTTCGCTAATGCGGGTGATCGCGTTGCGGCGACTGCGCGACTTTTGGGAAGCGGGACACGCGGAAGCGGAAGGTCCGCTCAGGGCTTGGTACGCGGTTTCAGATCGGGCCGAGTGGCAAAGCTTTGCCGAGGTGCGGGCCGAACTGCCGATGACCGATCAGGTTGGCGACAAGTTAATCTTCAACATCGGTGGGAACAAGTACCGGCTGATCGTGGCGGTGGATTACGGGAGGCACGGCTTGCTCGTCAAATGGATCGGAACGCACGCGGAATACGACAAGTTGAAGGTGAACGAGCTATGACGAACGATATTCATCCGATTCGTACCGAAGCCGACTACCTTGAGGCGGTGGCAGAGGTCGAACGACTGTGGGGTTCTGCGCCGGGTACCCCCGAGGGTGACCGTCTGGATATTCTCATGGACTTGGTCGAAGCCTATGATCGGCGTCATCCCGTCGTATTTCCTCCCACACCGGTCGATGCGATTCGGTTCGCGATGGAACAGAAGGGGCTGCGTCCGGTTGATTTGGGGAAGATTCTTGGCTCTACGCCCCGAGCTTACGAAGTACTGAGCGGCAAGCGGGGCCTCTCCATCGCCATGATCAGGGCGCTACACGTCCAGTGGGGGATTCCGTTGGAGAGCTTGGTCGCGGCCGCGTAGGATCTAAGGTCCTCTTCGTCGTCGTTGGCGTTGCCCTACCTTGTGGCTTCCGTCGGAGGAGAACGTTGCCACTCCGATCAAGTTGAGGCGAGAGCTGTGAGCACGGTAAACTTTACAACGTAGTAAAGATTGAGCGGAGCGTGCGATGCCGGGTCTCCCGGGTGGGTGCGAGCCGAACGAACCGATGAACGAGAAACAGCAGCAAGTGATCGAGCGTGAGGACGGCGACGCCATCCTCGAGAAGTTTGCCAACCGCGAGTACAAAGAGGGCTTCGTTACCGAAATCGAGACCGAGAGCTTCGAGCCCGGACTCAACGAAGACGTCATTCGCCGCCTGAGCGCCATCAAGGAGGAGCCCGAGTGGCTGCTGGAATGGCGATTGAAGGCCTATCGTCACCTGCTCACCCTGAAGGAGCCGACCTGGCCGAACGTGACCTACCAGCCGGTGAACCTGCAGGACGTCATCTACTACGCCGCACCCCGGAAGAAGCCGAAGCTCGGCTCGCTGGAGGAGGCGGACCCCGAAATCCTGGCGACGTTCACCAAGCTCGGCATTCCGATCGAAGAGCAGAAGGTGCTGCTGAACGTGGAAGGCGCCGCGGAGACGGCGGCGGAGGGCCGCGCGAGTTCGATGTCGAACGTGGCGGTGGACGCCGTGTTCGACTCCGTTTCGGTGGCGACCACGTTCAAAGCCAAGCTCGCCGAGTTGGGAATCATCTTCTGCTCGATGAGCGAAGCGGTGAAGGAGCATCCCGAGCTGGTGCGCCAGTACCTGGGCAGCGTCGTTCCTTACAGCGACAACTACTACGCCACGCTCAACAGCGCGGTGTTCAGCGACGGCTCGTTCGCGTACGTTCCCCAGGGCGTGCGCTGCCCGATGGAGCTCTCAACCTACTTCCGCATCAACGCCAAGAACACGGGCCAGTTCGAGCGGACGCTCATCGTAGCGGACGAAGGCGCCTATGTCAGCTACCTCGAAGGCTGCACCGCGCCGATGCGCGACGAGAACCAGCTTCACGCGGCGGTGGTCGAGTTGGTGGCGCTGAAGAACTCCACCATCAAGTACAGCACGGTTCAGAACTGGTACCCGGGCGACAAGGACGGCAAGGGCGGCATCTTCAACTTCGTCACCAAGCGCGGCATCGCGCAGGAGAACGCGAAGATCACCTGGACGCAGGTGGAGACCGGCTCCGCCATCACCTGGAAGTACCCCAGCGTCATCTTGAAGGGCGACAACTCCATCGGCGAGTTCTACAGCGTGGCGCTGACCGCCAACAAGCAGCAGGCCGACACCGGCACCAAGATGATCCACATCGGCAAGAACACGCGGTCGACGATCGTGTCGAAGGGCATCTCGGCGGGCAACGGCCAGAACACGTACCGAGGCCTGGTGAAGGTGAACGCGGGCGCCGACAACGCCCGAAACTACTCGCAGTGCGACTCCATGCTGATGGGCGACCGGTGCGGCGCGCACACGTTCCCGTACATCGAGGTCAAGAACCCGACGGCGACCGTGGAGCACGAGGCGTCGACCTCCAAGATTGGCGAGGACCAGATCTTCTACTGCAACCAGCGCGGCATTCCGACGGAAGACGCGGTGAATATGATCGTGAGCGGCTTCTGCAAGGACGTGTTTCGGGAGCTCCCGATGGAGTTCGCGGTGGAGGCGCAGAAGTTGCTGGGGGTCAGTTTGGAGGGTTCGGTCGGGTAACCGAGCAGGCGCGGGACGCGCCTGCAGACCATGGCCGGGACGGCCATGCCACAAATCGGTGAATATGATCGTGAGCGGCTTCTGCAAGGACGTGTTTCGGGAGCTCGCGGTGGAGTTGCTGGAAGTCAGTTTGGAGGGTAGTGTTGGATAGCAGTGTCCAACCTCGACGAATACCCAAGGAACTATGCGCATCTCGTCCGAGACCGTCTCGTAAGAGAGCTTCCGTGGGTCGAGAGATGTATCGTTCAGAATCCTGAGCCCGGCGATAATGTGACGGACCTGCGGATCGAAGTGCCGTCAGCTCACCCGACAATCGCTGAACCATTGATCATCGAGACCTATCATCACGCAGAAGGTAAATACCCGCCGGCGACGGAACTCAACTGGGCTATCTGGAACGGAGATCCGCTCTTGACCGAGTTCGATCCCGAAGAGCATCTCGAAGGCATCGTCGAGTTCCTCCGCCGATTCATCTCAGAGGAAACGGCGGCCTATCGAGCTATGCTAGGAGATCGTCTTACAAGTGCCGGCACCGAAGCGGTCGATCGCGAGCCGTTTCCGCCGAGCGAATCTGATCGAATCCTCGTTCGGTCATGGAAGGGCAGCTTCGATCGAGAACTGATCGGGCACTGGCCCGGGTGGCCGAAGGAGCCTGGCGATCCGTTCTACAAGGATCTGAAGCCGCCAGTTGAGGCTACGTGCGACCCATATTCGAGCGGACCAAGTACTGACGGCTCGAGAAGCCGATAACCCGCCGCAAGGCTCGGTAGAACCGCCACCATCCCAGCGGGCTGAGGGTCTGCGTTCGATCGCGCCCTTCCAGGACGCATTGTGCGGTCGCTGAACCCCAGGGCGTTGCCCTGGGCTGTTTTATGTCGCCCCGTTGGGGCTTCGGAAAGCGCTGCACTTCCTCCCATGCCCGGGTGTTTTTGTGTGGTCCAGCCGGAGCTCCGGAATACCCGGCGATCTCGCTAACGAGTTGTCCGGCCCAAAGGGACGGCATGTTGCAGCCCGGGGGCGTAGCCCCGGGCATTCCGTGGGCGTTTGGCAGCGCCCTGAAGGGGCGCGATACCGCGGGTCAATCCCAAACGTAGCGCTCATCCAATGCCACCTCTTGCTCCAGGCACAACTGTCGGAACTCATCCTGAAACGACCGCTTCCGATGATGCTCCGCTTGGCTCTGGATGTAGAGAACGACCCTTTCGACGTCTCCCTGACCAACGGAAAATGCTCCGTATCCTCCTTGCCAAGAAAACTCCGACATGGCGGGCCACCGGACCTTCAGCCACTTCGAGGAAGCCACCTTCAACTTCTCGACCGCTTGTGCCATCGTCAAGGTGCGGGAGAGGTTGAAGAGGAGGTGGACATGATCTTCGACTCCGCCGACTTGCAGGACCGGGCAATCTGAGTTTCGAAGAATGCCGGCGAGGTAGGGGAAAAGCTCGTCCCGAACCTCCGGCGTGAGCCATGGCGATCGGTTCTTCGTGCTGAAGACGAGGTGCACCAGGACGTTCGATAGGGATTGCGGCACGGTCGAGATTCTATCGCGATGGCGGAACCCCAGGCGTTGTCCAGGGTTGGGAATCGCGCCCCTTTGGGGCGCGGGGAGGCGGCGCCCGGTAGCCCAGGGCGTTGCCCTGGGTTGCATTGTTGTCGCCCCGTTGGGGCTACGGAACCCCGGCAGTTGTCCAAAGCCCGAGTTCATTTCATTTTCGTGCGGTTAGGGCATCGGGATACCAGCGGCGGTCCGGATCCGTCGCCAGTTCTCCGGGTCGGAATCGCGCCCCCCTGGGGCGCGGGGAGGCGGCGTCCGGTAGCCCAGGGCGTTGCCCTGGGCTGTAGCTATCTTCGCCCCGTTGGGGCTTCGGATCCCCAGGCGGTTTGTCCAAAGTGGTCCTGGGTTGTAAGGCATTCGCCCCGTTGGGGCTTCGGAACCCCCGGCGGTTGTCCAAGAGATGTCGCGCCGTTAGGGCTCGAGGACACTCGACGACTTTATCTCCAAGGAATGGCGTTAGGCGGCCTCTCGACGGGTAGGCTTCTCTCCTTCCGGAGAGTGATATGAGCGCCCCCAAGAACACCATTTGCCTTTGGTTCGACAAGGATGCCGAGGAAGCCGCGCGGTTCTACGCCGCGACGTTTCCGGATTCCCACGTCGGCGAGATCCACCGCGCCCCCAGCGACTTCCCGAGCGGCAAGGAGGACGACGTGATCGTCGTCTACTTCACGGTCATGGGCATCCCTTGCATGGGGCTGAACGGCGGGCCGGCGTTCAAGCACAGCGAGGCGTTCTCGTTCCAAGTCGCCACCGACGACCAAGAGGAGACCGACCGCTACTGGAACGCGATCGTGGGCAGCGGCGGCGAGGAAGGCATGTGCGGATGGTGCAAGGACAAGTGGGGCATCTCCTGGCAGATCACGCCGCGAGCGATGACCGACGCCCTGGGCGACCCCGACCGCGCCGCCTCCAAGCGTGCTTTCGAGGCGATGATGACGATGCAGAAGATCGACATCGCCGCCATCGAAGCCGCCCGACGCGGCATCTGACGCGGGCGGAAGAACACAGATTGAGTTCGGAACGCGTCCAAAACGTCCAACGGATCCAAACGGCGCACCGCCAGCGGCTCGCGCAGATCTGGAATATCAAGCCTGGCTCCGCCCTGCTTGAGCTAGGTTGCGGCCAAGGCGACATGACGGCGGTGCTGGCGGCGGCGGTCGGCCCGAACGGCCGTGTCGTCGCCGTGGACATCGCATCGCCGAACTACGGGGCGCCGCAAACGTTGCGGGAAGCCACGGATGCCATCAAGGCATCTCCCGTGGGCTCGCGCGTGGAATTCAGATTCGAGTTCGATGCGCTGGACCCCGCCAACGACTGGGGTCAGGACGCGTTCGACGACGTGATCCTCGCCCACTCTTCGTGGTACTTCGCCAGCCGGGGTCAGCTTGCCGCGACCCTCACGGGGGCTCGCCGGTGGGCACAGCGGCTTTGCTTTGCCGAGTGGGACCTGCAGCCAAGGCACGTTGAGCAACTGCCCCACCTGCTCGCCGTCTCCATCCAAGCCCAGGTCGAGGCTCATAAGGGCGAGAGCATCGCCAACGTTCGAACGCCGCTCGCCGCCGGCGAAGTCAAGGCGTTGCATGTCGAGACGGGTTGGAAGTTGGTAGTCGAAGAGTCGATCGATTCGCGGGACTTGCAGGACGCGGATTGGGAGATCGCCGCCGCCTACTCCGCGCTCGACGAGGCCCCAGGCCTCGGACTGCCATCGGGAAGCCTGTCTTGGCTTACGACCCAAGGCGAGCTTCTGAGGGCGACGGCGCTGCCGTCGGGCAATCGTCCGCTCTCCTGCTATGCGCTGACGGCGGTACGATCATAATCGCCTGATTCGAGTAGGCGCCTCCCGAAACCCCATGATCATCCGCAACTTCTACGAGCCCAAACTCGCCCAAGCCAGCTACCTGGTTGGGTGCTCTGCCACGGGGGAGGCGATCGTCGTCGACCCGATGCGCGAGGTCCAGCCGTATCTCGCGATGGCGAAGTCGCTCGGTTTGCGGATCGTCGCGGTGACCGAGACCCACATCCACGCCGACTACCTCTCGGGGACCCGGCAGCTTGCCGCCGCCACCGGCGCCACGATGTACCTGAGCGACGAAGGCGGCGAAGACTGGCGCTATGCGTTCCGGAACGATCCCGGCGTGGTGCTCTTGCACGATGGCGACGTCGTGCGAATCGGAAACGTGAGCCTGAAGGCGATCCACACGCCCGGGCACACGCCGGAGCACCTTGCCTTTCTGCTGGTGGACCACCCGGTGAGCGCGATGCCCCACTCGCTGTTCTCGGGCGATTTCGTGTTCGTGGGCGACGTGGGACGGCCCGACCTTTTGGAGCGGGCGGCGAACATCGCCGGCACGATGGAGCAAGGGGCCCGCAATCTGTTCCGGTCGCTGAAGAAGCTTGCCGACCTTCCCGATTCCCTCTTGGTTTGGCCGGGGCACGGCGCGGGCTCGGCATGTGGAAAGTCGCTCGGCGGCAGTCCGGTCAGCACCCTCGGGTACGAGCGCGCCACGAACTGGGCGCTCCGCATTTCGGACGAGGACAAGTTCGTCGACGAGATCCTCTCGGGACAGCCGGAGCCTCCGTTCTACTTCAAGGAGATGAAGCGGCTGAACAAACAAGGTCCGCCGTTGCTCAGCGCCGACCCCGCCGAAAGAAGGATTGGTTCTCCGGTGGGGCAGCTCATCGACGTTCGCGATTCCGACGTCATCCGGGAGTCTAGCTACGGCGCCGCCGTGGTGGTGCCGTACGAGAGTTCCTTCACGGGATACGCGGGGTGGATGTGCCGCTACGACGAGCCGATGACCCTCATTGCGGAGTGCCAAGCCGATGCCGACCGTGCGGCGCGGGATTTGTCGCTCATCGGATTGGACGAAGTGGCGGGGTGGGTCCATCCTTCCGATCTCGATCCCAACGGGTTTGCCCCCTTCCAGACGTTGGAGGCAGACGAGATCCGCGGGGACGACCTCGTTCTCGACGTGCGGGGCATCAACGAGCGCAACGAATCGTACATCCAAGGGTCCGTGCACATCCCGTACGGGTACCTCGCCAACCGGGTCGGCGAGTTGCCGAGGGACCGGCGGATCGTGGTGCATTGCGCTTCGGGCGGCAGATCGCCGATCGCCTATTCGATTCTGCGCCGGGCGGGATTCGCCGACGTTTGGGAGATTCCGGGCGGAATGGACTCGGTGGAAACGGGGGCGCCCCAGCTGATCGTCTCGGGCAAGCCTTAGTCGGGCAGGCGCCAGAGGTCCCAAACGTTCTCGCATTCCCACTCTTCGGTGGGCTCGTGGCCGGCAAGGCGCAGGGCAAGCATCATCAGCCCGTAGTGCCAGCCCTCGTGCCACACCATGTGCTGAAGATAGAGAACCGGGTGGTCGTAATGGCCGACCTGTTGGGCGCCGGCGGCGATCTGCTCACTCACCCAGCTTCGGACCAAGGCTTCACTCTCGGAGAGG